>NZ_DASQNP010000076.1:0-22795 GCF_035644915.1 Streptomyces sp. | reverse complement strand
CCGGGCCCCGTTTCCGTACCGCCCCGCGGGTACCCGCCGGAAGGAGGGGCCGCGCCGGCGCCCCGCCACCCGGTGGCGTCCCCGGGACGCCCCGCCGCGGTGCTCCCGGGGCGCTCCCTTCCGAAAGGAGCGGCATCGTGTTCTTCGTCGACACCGTGGAGACCCCGGGCCTGGGCAACCGCAGCTACCTGGCGGGCGGCCGGTCGGCGGCGGTGGCGGTGGACCCGCCGCGCGACATCGACCGGATGCTCGTCCCGGCGGCGCGGCGGGGGGTGCGGATCGCCCTGGTGGCCGAGACCCACGTGCACAACGACTACGTCACCGGCGGCCCGGAACTGGCCCGGGTGACCGGCGCGGAGTACCTGGTGCCGGCCGACGCCCGGGTGTCGGTCCCCCGGAGGCCGGTGGCCGACGGCGACACCGTGGCGGTCGAGGGGGAACTGACGCTGCGGGCGCTGGCCACTCCCGGGCACACCCCGCACCACACCTCCTACGTGCTGACGGAGGACGGACGCCCGGTGGCCGCCTTCACCGGCGGCTCCCTGCTGATCGGCACCGTGGGGCGGCCGGACCTGGTCGAACCGCGGCTGACCCCCGCCCTGGCCCGGGCCCAGCACGCCTCCGCCCACCGGCTCGCCGGCGAACTGCCCGACGAGGTGCCCGTACTGCCCACCCACGGGTTCGGCAGCTTCTGCGCCTCCGGCCAGGCCCGGGGCGACGCCACCACCATCGGCAAGGAGCGCACCGGCAACGAGGCGCTGGTCAAGGACGCGGACACCTTCGTCGCCGACCTGCTCGCCGGCCTGGAGGACATCCCCGCCTACTACGCCCACATGGGCCCGGTCAACGCCGCCGGACCCGCCCCGGTGGACCTCACCCCCGCCCGGCGCGCGGACGCCCCCGAGATCGCCGCCCGGCTCGCGGCGGGGGAGTGGGTGGTGGACCTGCGCAGCCGGGTGGCGTTCGCCGAGGGGCACGTGGCCGGATCGTTCAACTTCGAGGCCGACGGGAAGCTCGCCACCTACCTGGCCTGGCTGATCCCGTGGGGCAAGCCGGTCACGCTGCTGGCCGGGACCCCGGAGCAACTCGCCGACGCCCAGCGGGAACTGGCCCGGGTCGGCATCGACCGCCCCGCCGCGGCCGCCACCGGCGGCCCGGCCGACTGGCTCCCCGACGGTGGGAAACCCCGCTCCTTCCCCCGCCGGACCTTCGCCGACCTCGCGGGAGCGCGCGAACGGGGCGACCGCGTGGTGGTGCTCGACGTGCGCCGGGACTCGGAGCGGGCGGACGGCTGGATCGACGGCTCGGTCCACGTCCCCGTCCACCGGCTCCGCGAGCGCACCGGCGAGATCCCCGACGGGGTGGTGTGGGTGCACTGCGCCGCGGGGATGCGCGCGGCGATCGCCGCCTCGCTGCTGGACGCGGCCGGCCGGGAGGTGGTCGCGGTCGACGACTCCTTCGACGCCGCCGACCGGGCCGGACTGACCGTCGTCCGGCCCTGAGACCGTCCCGCGCCGCGCGGGACGGAGTGTCGCACCGCCGCCGCCGGGGTACCGCGGGGGCCACGGCCCCGCGGCAGCGGGGGAACGGCAATCGAACGACGACACAGGCGACGAACAGGAGGACGTGGATGTCGGCGATGACGGCGGTACGGATGGCGGCCTGGCAGGAGCCCCCGCAGGTGACCCGGATACCGGTGCCGGAACCGGGCCCCGGGGAGGTCCTGATCAAGGTGGCCGGAGCCGGGGTGTGCCACTCCGACCTGCACGTCATGGAGTGGCCCGCCGGAACCCTTCCCTACGGGCTGCCCTTCACCCTGGGACACGAGACCTCCGGCTGGGTGCACACCCTGGGACCGGGCACCCGCACCACGGGGCTGAACGAGGGCGACGCGGTGCTGGTCTACGGCCCCTGGGGATGCGGAGTCTGCCCCTCCTGCGCCCGGGGCGCGGAGAACTACTGCCGCCGCGCCGGCGAGCTGCCGGCCGCCGGGGGAGGGCTGGGCACGGACGGCGGAATGGCCGAGTACATGATCGTCCCCTCGCCCCGGCTGCTCGTCCCGCTCGGCGACCTCGACCCGCGCACCGCCGCCCCGCTGACCGACGCCGCCCTCACGCCCTACCACGCGATCAAGCGCTCCCTGCACCGGCTGGTCCCCGGCTCGACGGCGGTGGTGATCGGCGTCGGCGGCCTGGGGCACCTGGCCGTCCAGCTCCTGAAGGCACTGAGCGCGGCCGACGTCGTCGCCGTCGACACCGCCCCGGACAAACTGGACCTGGCCGCCGAGGCGGGCGCCGACCACCTGGTGCCCGCCGGCGAGGGCGCCGCCGAGCGGATCCGGCGGCTGACCGGCGGACTGGGCGCCTCCCTGGTGCTGGACTGCGTCGGCGCGGACGCCACCTTGAAGACCGCCGCCGGGGCCGCCGCCGTGGAGTCCGACGTCACCGTGGTCGGCCTGGCGGGCGGCACCCTGCCGGTGCGCTACGGAACCCTGCCGTGGGAGGCGTCGGTGACGATCCCGTACTGGGGCACCCGGCCGGAACTCGCCGAGGTCGTCGCCCTCGCCGGGGCCGGCCGCATCCGCCCGCACGTGAAGACCTTCCCCCTCGGCGAGGCCGCCGAGGTCTACCGGCTCCTGCGCGACGGCCGGATCGAGGGCCGGGCGGTGCTGGTGCCGGAAGGATGACCCGCGCGGGGCGGGCCGCCACCCCGGCACGGACCGCCCGCGGCGCGCAGACCCCACTCGACCGAAGGAGGCGGTGACCGTGTCCCCCAGGACATCCCGCCGACCGTCCGACCCCGGTGACATCGGCCGGCGCGTGGCCCTCCAGCGCGAGCGGCTGGGTCTCACCCGCGAGGAGGTGGCCGCGCGGGCCGCGATGGCGCCGGGATACCTGGCCTACCTGGAGGAGAACCCCGCCTCCCCGAGCGGCCCGGGACTCCTCAGGCTGGCCGCCGCCCTGGAGACCACCGTCGACTGGCTCCGCGGCGGCGGCGCCGACCTGCCCCCCGGCCGGGGCCGGGCGGCGTACCACCCCGAGCTGTACGAGCTCGACGAGGAGCAGTGCCGGGCCCGGCTCGCCACCCACGGCGTGGGGCGCGTCGCGGTCTCCACCCCCGACGGGCCCGCCATCGTGCCGGTGAACTACCTGGTCGCCGGCGACGAGATCGCCTTCCGGACCGCACCCGGCTCCACACCGGCGGCGGCCGTGGGCCAGGAGGTGGCGTTCGAGGTCGACCACCTGGACGAGATCGTGAAGCGCGGCTGGAGCGTCCTCGTCGTCGGTCCCGCCCGGGCCGCCGGCGAGGCGGAGGCCGCGCGGCTGACCGCCCGCGCCCCCAGCGAACCCTGGGCGGGCGGCGAGCGCGACCAGTGGGTGATCGTCCGGCCCGAGCGCATCACCGGCCGCCGCATCCACACCGGCTGAACCGGACAGGCTCCGTCCCCTCCGGTTCCGTGCGGCGTCCGGAGCGGGTAAAAATAATGTGCCAAGCGGACAAAGCCGGAGACGGGCGGAGGCGGGCGGAGCGATGGCGGCGAACGCGGCCGGTGCGAGCGGCACGACGGACAGGGGACGGTATCCGCGGCCGACGGTGTCCCTGGAGGAGGCCGAGTGGGTGTGGCGGACGCTGGCGACGCAGGCCATGGAGGAGGGCGCGAAACCGGAGACGGTGCGGCTGGCCGCGGTGGTGGGACTGGCCCGCGCCACCGGCGCCCGTTACGGGGACCTGCTGCGGTGCACCGTACGGTCGCTGGACCTGGGGGCGGGCCGGGTGGACGTCGAGCACGGCAAGCACCGCGTCGCACGCGGCCACGGCCTGGACGCGGGCACGGTGCTGGTGCTGCGCCGCTGGCTGGACGTCCGCGCCGAGCTGTGCGCGGAGCTGGAGGGTTCGCCGCCCGAGGCGCTGCTGCTGACGGTGCACCACACCCATGACAACGGGGTCACGGTCGCGGCCGGGCTGCCCATCACCCGGCAGGGGCTGGTGCTCTCCTGGCGCCGCTTCGTCCACCGCGTCAACGCCGCCCACGCCGGGCGGCGGCCCCCGCTGCCCACCCGCTTCGAACAGCTCCGCCGCGCCTGGACCGCCGCCCGGGAGTGACGGGTACCGGCTTCCCCCGTGGCCTCCGCACGGCCGAGCGGTGGTGGCGCGGCGTCGTCGGCCGGTGACGCCGCGCCCCCGTACGCGCGGGCACGCGTCACCGGCCGACGGCGTCCAGCAGGCCCTGGACGTCGATCTTCTTCATCCCGAGCATGGCCTTCATCGCCTTCTGCGACGTCGCCGGGTCGGGGTCGCCCAGCAGCTCGGTCAGCTTCCGGGGGACGATCTGCCAGGACAGGCCGTACCTGTCCTTCAGCCAGCCGCACGGGCCCTCCTCGCCGCCGTCGGTGAGCCTGGCCCACAGCTCGTCCACCTCCGTCTGGTCGGCGCAGTCCACGGAGAGCGAGACGGCCTCGGTGAACGAGAACTCCGGGCCGCCGTTGATCGCGAGGAACTCCTGCCCGGCGAGTTCGAACGCGACCGTCATGACCGTCCCCGGTTCGCCCGGTCCGGCCTCGCCGTAGCGCTGGATGTCCGTGATCCGGGAGTCGTCGAAGAGGGAGGTGTAGAAGCGGGCGGCCTCCTCGGCCCGGCCGTCGAACCACAGGTTGGTCGTGATCTTCTGCATGGCGCGTTCTCCTGTCGGGCGGATGCCGAACGGTTTCGAGGGGTAGACCGCCCGCGCCGCCGAAACTCATCGCTCCGCTCCCGACGGAGTGCGGGTACGCCGGCGCCCGGGCTCCGCCGGCCCGGCTCGCCGCGCTCACGCCGTCACCTTTCCGGGGTTCCGCGCCCTCCTCCGCCGAGCGGCATCCCCGGGTCGACGGCCTCGGCCAGGGCGTGGGTGCCCGCGTCGCTCGGATGCAGGTGGTCGCCGCTGCCGTGGTCGGGATTCGGGGCCGGCGGGTCCTCCGGGGCGGGAAGCGGCCGGGGGAGGCCCTGCCCCGTCGCCGCGAGGGGGAGGCGTGGCGGGCGGCGGCTCGCCGCTTCCGGGCCGGAACGTCACGCGGCCGCGCCTACGACGAGGGGGAGGGGGAACATCGTGGCGCGGCCGTACCGTGCGCATGCCCGGGAATCGGCCGGCCACACTCGGCCGGGCCGTGAATTTCGATCCGGACGCCTCTTCCCTGCCTTGTGGGCCCACCGCCGTGCCGGGACCGGGCGCACCCACCGTGAAGAGACCGTGGAAGCACCGGGACGTGACGACCGTTCACCTGCCGCAAGGCACCCTACGGGCCTTCACGGGACACCCCATATCCTTCTACGGACATGGAGAGGAGGGGGAGGCGGCCGTGTTCCGCGCCGCCCCGACGGGGCGGACGTCCGCCGGGAAGTGGCAGGGCACGATGGACGGTGGGGCCGGGCCGACGGCGTCGGGCGCCCCCGGAGTCCCACGTCCGCGGCCACCGCACGGCGGGCCCCCGGACCCGGCGCGGCTGCCGGGATGACGAGGGGCGAGGAGGACGGGGACGACGCGGCGCGGCGGTGCCCCGCTCCCACCGCCGGTTCCTCCCTTGCAGCCGGTGGACGTTCCGGGCCGTGCCCCGCGGCCCGGACCCAGTGACGTACGGAGTGTGTTCATGGCCCTGTGGGACCGTCTCAAGGAATCGGCCCAGACGATGCAGGCCCAACTGGAGGCGAGGAAGAACGAGCTCAAGGGCGGCGCCTTCCGCGACGCGAGCATGGCGATGTGCGCGCTCGTCGCGGCGGCCGACGGCACGGTCGACCCGGCGGAGCGCCGCCGCGTCGCCTACCTCATCGAGCACAACGAGGTGCTGAAGAACTTCCCCGCCGACGAGTTGCACAGCCGCTTCGAGAGCTGGCTGGACAAGCTCGCCGACGACTTCGACCTCGGCAAGGTGAGCGCGCTCCAGGAGGTCGCCAAGGCCAGGAGGAAACCCGTCGAGGCCCGCGCCGTCGTCCAGATAGGGATCGTCATCGGCGGCGCGGACGGCCACTTCGACCTCATCGAGCGGGCCGTGATCCGCGAGGCCTGCCACACCCTCGACCTGCCGCCCCACGAGTTCGACCTGTGAGCCGGTGACGGTGCGGGGGCGCCGGGTGCCCCCGCACCGACGGTCCTCACGCCCTTCCGCGAGGGAGCGCGCGGGCCGCGGCGAACCCGTTCCGCCTCCGCGGTGATTGGGCCGGCCACGGCCGAGGTACGCGTCCCCCGCACGGCCCATGACACCGTTTCGCGCCGCGTGCGCCGGGCACTCCACGGCGGACGGCGGAACGGGCCCACGGCAGAACAGGCAGTGAGGAACAGATGGAGATCGGTTACAAGCTGGCGGCCGAGGCCTTCGGACCCGCCGAACTCGTCCGGCAGGCGGTCCGCGCGGAGCGGGCCGGATTCGACTTCGTGGAGATCAGCGACCACTACCACCCGTGGCTGGACGACCAGGGCCACTCGCCGTTCGCCTGGACGGTCCTGGGCACCATCGCGGCGAAGACCGAACGCCTCGGCCTGGCCACCGGAGTGACCTGCCCGACCGTGCGCTACCACCCGGCGATCATCGCCCAGGCCGCCGCGACGCTCGCCCTGGTGTCCGAGGGCCGGTTCGTCCTCGGCGTCGGCGCGGGGGAGCGGCTCAACGAGCACGTCGTCGGACGCGGCTTCCCCGACGTCCGGATCCGCCACGAGATGCTCCGCGAGGCGCTGGAGATCATCCGGCTGCTGTGGCGCGGGGGGTACCACTCCTACGACGGCAAGCACCTGCGGCTGGAGGACGCGCGGGTGTTCGACCTCCCCGAGGAGCCGCCGCTGATCGCGGTGGCCGCCAGCGGTGCGTCCTCGGCGCGGATCGCCGCCGAACTCGGCGACGGTCTGTTCGCCAACGAGGCCAAGCCGGAGGTCGTCCGGCACTACCGCGAGGCCGGCGGCACCGGGCCCGGCTACGCCGAGGTGCCGGTGGCCTGGGCGTCCGACGAGCACACCGCCGTCCAGGCCGTCCTGAAGACGTCGCGGTGGGCCGTGACCGGGTGGAAGGTCATGAGCGAGCTGCCCAACCCGGTGAACTTCGAGGCCGCCAGTGCCACCGTCCGCGAGGAGGACATCAGGGAGGCGTTCGCCTGCGGCCCCGACCCGGCCCGGTTCGTCGGGATGGCGCAGCGGTTCGTCGACGCGGGCTTCGACCGGCTGGTGCTGATGAACGCCGGTCCGGACCCCGACGGCTTCATGGACTTCTACAGCAGCGAACTGGACGAGCGGCTGCGGGGGCTGACCCCGGGCGGTGCCGCGGCCTGACGGACGCACCGGCGGGGAGGCCCGGGCGGAAGTGCCCGGGCCTCCCCGCCGGCGTACCGGAACCGTCCGCGCTCAGCCCGCGGGTCGCGCGGCCCGCGCCGCTCCCGCCGCCCGGGCCGTCTGCGCCGCCCGCGCCGACAGCGGGGTGGCGATGTCCTCCAGGGACCGCCGCTCGGCCGGTACGGCCAGGAAGACGGCCACCAGGCCGGCCAGGGTCATCAGGCCCGCGCCGAGCTGGAAGGCGAGCACGGTGTCCCCGACGACACCGGACTCGGTGAGCTTGGCGAAGATCAGAGGCCCGCTGATGCCGCCCGCGGCCGTGCCGATCGCGTAGAAGAAGGCGATCGCCATCGCCCGGGTCTCCATGGGGAAGACCTCGCTGACCGTCAGATAGGCGGAACTGGCCCCGGCCGAGGCGAAGAAGAGGACCACGCACCAGCAGGCCGTGAGCGTGGTGGCGGTCAGGTGCCCGTTGTCGAACAGCCAGGCTGTGCCGAAGAGCAGCAGGCCGGACAGGATGTACGTGCCGGAGATCATGACACGGCGGCCGACGGTGTCGAAGAACCGCCCCAGCAGCAGGGGACCGAAGAAGTTGCCGAGGGCGATGACGGCGAAGTAGTAGCCGGTCGAGCCGGTGGGGATGTCGAAGAACGTGGTGAGGATCGCGCCGAAGCCGAAGGTGATGGCGTTGTAGAGGAACGCCTGGCCGATGAAGAGCGCCAGCCCCAGCACGGCGCGCCTGCGGTAGTGGGAGAAGACGGTGCGCGCGATCGTGCCGAAGCCGATGCTCCTGCGCGTGTGGATGGTGATCTCACCGGCGGGCGGCGGCAGTTCGGTGCCCTTCTCCGCCCGGATCTCCTCCTCCACCTCGCTCACCAGCTTCTCGGCCTCGTCCCCCTGCCCGTGGATGAACTGCCAGCGCGGACTCTCGGGCACATGACGGCGCACCAGCAGGATGGCCAGACCGAAGACGACGCCCAGGGCGAAGGTCAGCCGCCAGCCGACGTCGGCGGCGAAGACGTCGGTGTCCAGCATGACGATGGACAGCAGCGAGCCGCCCACCGCGCCCAGCCAGAAACTGCCGTTGATGATCAGGTCGATGCGACCGCGGTACTTGGACGGGATCAGTTCGTCGATCGCGGAGTTGATGGCCGCGTACTCGCCGCCGATGCCGAATCCGGTCAGGAACCGGAAGATGAAGAACCACCAGCTCGAGAAGGAGACGGCGGTCAGCGCGGTGGCGGCCAGGTAGACGGCCAGCGTGATGATGAAGAGCTTCTTGCGGCCGTAGCGGTCGGTCAGCCAGCCGAAGAACAGCGCGCCCGAACACGCCCCCGCCACGTACAGGGCCGCCGCGACGCCCGTGACCTGGGCGGAGGTGATGGGCAGACCACTGCCCTCCTCCGCCAGCCGTCCCGCGATGTTGCCGACGACCGTGACCTCCAGGCCGTCGAGGATCCACACCGTGCCGAGGCCGATCACGATCATCCAGTGCCAGCGCGACCACGGGAGGCGGTCGAGCCGGGCCGGTACGGCCGTCGTCACCGCACCCGTGCCGACCTCCGCGTCCAGCGGGTCACTCTTCGCCATCACCCACTCCCTTCGGCACGCGACCGGGGACCCGCGCCCCGGTGTGCGACCGTCAGGTTCCCGGCGACGGGCGATCCACACCCGTCCGCACGGGTAGGGGGTGTGGGGAAGGGGCGCGCGGGCACGAGCGGGGAGCGGGCGGGCCCGCACCCGGGGCCGGCGCGATCTCCGTTCCGGAACGGTAGGCGGAGACCGCCCGAGACCGCCTGCGGTGTCTTTCACATGCGCCACAGCAGGGAAATTGACAAAATCGGGCTCAAGGATTAAGGGGGAAGAGGAGGAAGAGGTCGCGCGGACCCGGCGCCCGGAGTCGCCCGCCCGGTGGGACGGCGCGGACGCCGGGCGGTTCCGCGCGCCCTGGTGTGACGCACGGCCGGATACGGAAGGTGAACGGCCCGGGAGGGACCGAGGGCGGGTGCCGCCCGGAGCCGTCTGGAGGTGGCCATGGCCCAGCCCTGTGTTCTGCTCAAGCACGGTGAGGTCGTCCTCAAAGGCCGCAACCGCGGGCGCTTCGAGGAGTTGCTGCAGCGCAACCTGCGGACGGCGCTCGACGGGATCGGCGATGCGGTGCGCATACGGACCGGCCGCAGCGTCACGGTGCTCTCCGGCCCCGTCCCGGTGGAGCAGGTGGTGGAACGGGTGCGCCGCGTGCCGGGGTTCAACGTGGTGCAGCCCGCGATCGCGGTGCCCAAGGACGCCGAGACCGTGGCGGAGGCCGCCGTCGGCCTGCTGCGGGACCGTGCCCCCGGCACGGAGAGCTTCGCGGTGCGGGCCCGGCGCCGGGACAAGGACTTCCCGATGCGCTCGGCGGAGCTCGCCGGCTTCGTCGGCGCCCGGATCCAGCGGGAACTGGGCCTGACGGTGGACCTGACCTCCCCCGCCGTGGAGGTGACGGTCGAGGTCGACCGGAAGGAGGTCTACCTGTCCACCGAGCGGATTCCCGGCCAGGGCGGGCTGCCGGTCGGGGCCAGCGGCCGTGCCGTGGCCCTGCTGTCGGGCGGCTACGACTCGCCCGTGGCCGCCCACCGCGCCATGCGGCGCGGACTGCGGTGCCACTTCGTCCACTTCACCGGCGCCCCTTACACGGGGCCGTCCTCGGCGTACAAGGCCTACGCCCTGGTGCGGCAGCTCACCCGCTACCAGCCGGACGCCCGGCTGTACGTCGTGCCCCTGGGCACCGCGCAGCGGTCCCTGGCCACCGCCGGGGCGGGCCGGCTCCAAGTGGTGGCACAGCGGCGGCTGATGGTCCGGGTGGCCGCCGAACTGGCCCGCAGGGTCGGCGCCAGGGCGCTGGTCACCGGCGACAGCCTCGGCCAGGTGGCCAGCCAGACGCTGTCGAACCTCGCCACCGTCGACGAGGCCAGCCCGCTGCCGGTGCTGCGGCCCCTGCTCGGCTGGGACAAGACGGAGATCATGGAGGAGGCGGTCAGGATCGGCACCGCCGACATCTCCAGGCTCCCCGACGAGGACTGCTGCCGGCTGCTCGCCCCGCCGCGGGTCGCCACCGGGACCACCCCCGGGCAGTTCGCCCGGCTGGAGGGCAGGCTCGACGTGGAACGCACCGTCGAGGCGCTGCTGGAGCGCGTCCAGGTGATGCGCCCCGGGCGGGAGGGCGCCGAGGGGCCGCGGGCCGCGGCCGTCGCGTGAGGGCCCCCTGACCCCCACGGCCCCGGGGATTGCCGGCCGCCCGGGGCCGCGGGCCCGTGCCCGGCCCCGGGCGCCCCAGGGAGTGGCCGCCGGAGACCCGCCGGACCTGCCCGGTGAGTCCCGTAGCGAGCACGGCGGCGGCATCCGGGGAGCCGGCCGGGGAGGTCGACCGGACCGCGGGCGGGGACCGACGAGGTCTCAGGCGGCCCGGCCCTCCCGGCTCTTCCGGTCGTCGAGGCCGAAGAGCCCGAGGTCGATGGCGTCCGCCAGCGCCGCGTGGCCCGCCGCGTTCGGGTGGTAGCAGTCCGAGTGGTAGACGTCGCGGAACCGCGTCGGATCGTCCGGGTCCCTGACCGCGGCGTCGAAGTCGACGACGCCGTCGAACAGTCCGCCGGTGCGGACGAACTCGTTCACCGCCAGCCGGTTGGTCTCCTTGGCACTGCCCGCGGGGTTGCACATGGGCATCAGGGTGGCGCCGACGACCTTCAGTCCGCGGGCGTGGGCGCGCTGGACGATCTCCCTCATCGCGTCGATGACCTGCGACGCCGGGGCGGGCGGTGCGAACTCGCCGCCTCCGAGGTCGTTGGTGCCCTCCAGGAGGATCACATGGCGTGCCCCGGCGAGGTCGAAGACGTCGTACTCCAGCCGGTCCGGGGCCGGGGGGCCGCAGCAGTGGCCCGTCGGGTCGTACGGGTTGGGCTGCCGGCTCACGGTGTTCCCGGAGATCCCGGCGTTGGCGACGGCCAACTGCCGGTGCGGCGGCAGGGCGTTGATGCGCTGTGCCAGCAGGTCGGTCCACCGGTCGCCGCCGCCCACCGCGTCGTGCCCCGCGGTGTTGGAGTCGCCCAGGGCGACGATGGTGCCCGCCGCGGGCGTACGGCCGTCGACGACCTCCACCCACCACAACTGGCCCGGGTGGTAACCCGGTTCGGCGGACAGCCCCTTGTCCTCCTCCGGGTAGGCGGCGTCGCCCGTGTCGCGGGTGTGGTCGCCGCCGAGCGAGAGGAAGCTGGCGGGCGGGTTCGGGGTGGGCGGCGGGAAGGTCTGGTCGTTGACCGGCGCATCGGGCGCGTACAGGCTGATCGCCAGGTTCCGCTGGGCGGACACGCGCAGCGCGACCGGGTCGCTGTAGACGTGGCCGCCCGGGGGCACGGTGACCCGCGGGCGTCCCTGGAAGGTGAGGGTGCGCAGGGAGCCGGGGACCAGGTCGGCCTCGCCGACCCTGTGCTGCAGCCCGATCGTCGCCGAGCGGAACGTTGCCGGACGGTCGCCGTACGGGTTGCCGATGCGCACCCGCAGCGAGGTGGCCGACACGGAGGCCCGGGCGATGTTCCGCACGGTCAGATCGGGGGAGGTGCCGTGCATCCCCTGCAGGCTCGCGCTCCACACGGCGCTGCGGCCGGGCGGCGGGACGGACCCGGCGGGAGCCGGCCCGGCGGCGGGCCCGGCGCCGGTGGTGGCGGGCAGGGCGGCGGCGGGCGCGGCCACCGCCGAGACGAGCAGCAGGACGAGCGGGGCCAGCCACGTGCCCGCGCGGGCACGGAGACGGCCGCCTCCCGGTGAAGGTCTCACGAGCGTTCCTCTCGTTCGGCTGGTGCCGTGCGTGGACCGAGCGTCGAATGAGCTGGAGCCGTGCTTGTTCTCCCCGCGGACCGGGCGGGCGGGGCCGTGCTGCCGGGCGCGGACCCCGATGGGGGAACGCGCCCACCCGTACGGGCGGCGCCCGTCACCGTGGACGGGCGCTCCGCACAGTAGGAAGATCCCCCGGCGGCGTCAACACCGCGATGACGTACGGGAGTCCGGGTCCGGGCCGGGCTCAGCCCCGGCCGAGGTCCCGGCCGGGGCCCGGTCGAGCCCGTACACGCGGCGGGCGTTGCCGGCGCCGACCAGGGCCGCGACCCGCTCGGCGTCCGCCCGCGACCAGGCGCCCTCACCGGTCCAGCGGGACAGCAGCCGGGCCAGGGCGCCGCGGAAGAGCGCGGCCCCCACCACGTACAGCTCGGGCAGGCCGTAGGCGTCGGTGGAGAACAGCAGCTTGCCGAACGGGGTCAGCTCCAGCGCCTCGGCGAGGACCTCCCCGGCCCGCGCGCCCGTGTGGTTCAGCGCCAGGCCGACGTCGGCGTAGACGTGCGGATAGGCGTGCGCCAGATAGGCGGCGTGCCGGTGGTACGGGTAGCCGTGCAGCAGGACCACCGCGCAGCCGGTGGGACGCACCGCGCGCACGAAGTCGGTGAGCAGCAGCGGGTCGCAGCGGTCCAGCCGCAGGTCGGGGTCGCCGAACCCGGTGTGCAGTTGCAGCGGCAGGCCGGTCCGCGCGGCGGACCACAGCAGGTGACGCAGCAGGACGGGGTCGGCCACCCGGCCGCCGGCCGCGCGCCCGGCGAGCCAGCGTCCGGCCGCGGCCCGCACCTCTGAGGCGGTGGGCGGTCCGGGCGCGAGATCGAGTCCGTGCCGGTAGGCGGCCACCGACTTGAAGCCCACCGCGGTGCGTGCGGCCCGCTCCACGGCACCGTCCAGGGCGGCGAGGAAGGAGGAGGTGGTGTCCGCGGCGTCGGCGGCCAGTTCGGCCAGCCGCTCCAGCCGGACGACCTCGTGGGCCCGCGCGCCGCCCGCCGCCGCGAGCTCCTCCGGTCCGGTCAGGTCGGCGGCCGGCCCGGTGTCCACCAGGTAGTCGCCGATGCCGTCGGCGCCCAGCAGCCGGCGCATGACCTCGCGCGCGCCCAGTTCCCGGCGCCGCTCCAGGTACCGCCCGGGCGGGCAGTGCGCCTCCAGGTCCAGCAGCGGCGGACACCAGCGGCGCACCGCGAACCCCAGTTGGGTGTCGAAGAAGCTGGTGCCGGGTGCGGCGGGGGCGTCCGACTCCACCAGGTACGAGGCGAACGACTCGTCGTCCAGGTCGCCGCGGACCACGCCGTGGCAGTGGTGGTCCACCAGCGGCGGCAGGTACGGCGCGTCCTCGGGCGCGTCCTTTGGTGCGTCCATTCCCGTTCCTCTCCGTGCCTTTCCCCGCGCCCGGCCCGGTGCCCGTCAGTACCTGTTCCGGACGGCGGCCGCGAGGTCCCCCGGCGCGGTCTCCCCGAACAGCTCGACCTCCGCCCGGCGCACCGCGGCGAAGGCCTCGAACAACGGGTCCCCCATGGCTTCGCGGAGCACGGCGGAGCCCTCGAAGTGCTCCAGCGCCTCGGCCGCGGAGACGGGCAGCCGGGGCCGGCCGCCGACGCGGGCGGGGTCGCCGGTGACCGGCGGGGGCAGCGTCAGGCGCGCCTCCGTCCCGGCCAGGCCGGCGGCGATGACGCAGCCGGTCACCAGATAGGGGTTGGCCGACGCGTCGAAGCACTTCACCTCCGCGTTCGCGCCGCCGGGATCGTCCGGCGCCCCGGTGATGAAGCGGATGGCGGCCTCCCGGTTCTCCAGTCCCCAGCACTGGAACACCCCCGCCCACCGGGAGGGCTCCAGCCGCAGGTGGCTGGCGGGGGAGGGCGCGCCGACGGCCAGCAGCGCGGGCAGTTCCCGCAGCACCCCGGCGAGGAAGGACTCGCACTCCGCGGTCATGCCGAACGGGCCCTCGCCGCCCCCGCACAGGTTCCGGCCCTCCCGCCACAGGCTCAGGTGCAGGTGCCCGCCGTTGCCGACCCGTCCGGCCTCGACGACGGGGGCGAAGGAGGCGGTCAGCCCGTGCCGTACGGACACCGCCCGGACCGTCTCGCGCACCAGCACGGCCAGATCGGCGGCGCCGACCGGGTCCGAGGGCGCGACGGACACCTCGAACTGCCCCGGTGAGTACTCCGGATGGAGCTGGAGGACCTCGACGTGCTGGTCGAGGAGGGCGCCGAGAACGTCACCGAGGTAGTCGGACAGCTCCACCATGCGGACCATCCCGTACGCGGGACCGGTACTCGCGTAGCGGACCTCCCCCGCCGCACCGGGCTCCGCGCCGGGGACGCCGGCCCGGACGGCGGTCCACTCGGTCTCGAAGCCCATCCGCGCCTCCAGGCCCAGCGCCAGGGCGCGTCCGGCCTGGCGGCGGGCGAAGAGCCGCTGGCAGCCGGGGTGCGGCGCGCCCTGCTGGGTGTACCGGTCGACCGGGGCCCAGGCCCAGCCGGGCTGCCCGGCCAGCACCGTCAGCCGGTCCAGGTCGGGGAACAGGCGCAGGTCCCCGTCCGGGCCGCCGATGTGGCGGCTGGTGGTGACCGAGTCGTCCACGGCGTAGACGTCGAAGACGGGCGACATGCCCACCCCCCAGCGCGCGGTGTGCGCCAGCCGGGCGACCGGCACGGTCTTGACCCGGGTGATGCCCGCGTTGTCGACCCAGGTGAGGGCGGTGCCGCGGACGCCCTCGGCCCCCAGCCGGGCGGCCTCCTGCCGGGCGCGCTGCTGCGCCGGCCCGCGCTCCGCTGTCCCCGTCTCCATGGACTCCTCCTCCCGGCCCGCCCCGGCCGACCGGCCGTCCGGCGACCGTGAGGCGATCATGCCGCAGCCGGCGGGCGGCGTTTCCGCCGCCGGCGGTGCGGCCGGGGGAAGGCACCCGTTCGGCGGGCGGACCCGCCCCCGGGGGCGGTACGGGGCCCGCGTACGGTGCGGTGGGGCCCGCACCTGTACGGCGGCCCGCCGCCTGTCGTCCGCCCTCCGTCCCCGGAACGAGGGGGGCCACCGCCGCCCGCCGTGGACGTCCGCCACCCCGGCGACCGGCGCATCGCCGACACCGTGGCCGCGCGCCCGGCGGAACACCGGTGGGAACGGCCCGGGCGTCCCTTCTGTCCCCTCCTGCGGCTACCGGACACGATCGAGGACCACGGTCCTCCCGCACGTCGCCTTCTCCTCGCCCGCCGTTCAGCTCCGCGCGCCAGTGTCACTGCCGCCGGTGGGACATGGACCGGCCTTCCCCGCGGGGAAGCTGACGGAAGGCCAGCGGAGGACCAACGGAGGTGTCAGGAGCAGTGTCACTGTCTCGCCCCACGCCCAGACCCGTACGCGCCGGAATCGCGGTGCTCAGTGCGGTGGCGATCGCGGGTTCCGCGCTCACCGCCCTGGCCGTGCAGACCACGGCCGCCGCGCCCGCGGCCGCCGTCCCGGCCGACGGGAGCGACTGGGACACCGGTGCCTACCGGGGCAAGGTCGAGGTCGTGCCGGCCGACGGCACCGGCGGGGACCGGCGGGTGCTCACCGGCCGGGTCTTCCTCGACAGCGACCGCGACAGCAGCAGCGACCGGCGCGAGCGCGGCGTGGCGGGGGTGACGGTCTCCAACGGCCGCGACGTGGTGACCACCGACCGCCACGGCCGCTACCGGCTGCCCGCCTTCGACAACATGACCGTCTTCGTCACCCAGCCGTCCGGCTACCAGGTGCCCGTCGACGAGCACAACATCGCGCAGTTCCACTACAACCACCTGCCCGAGGGATCGCCCGAGCTGCGCTACGGCGGCATCGAGCCCACCGGCCCGCTCCCGGAGGCCGTGAACTTCCCGCTGGTCAAGAGCAGGCTCACCCAGTCCCGCGAGCAGAACTGCGTCATCGCCGGCGACCTGCAGACCTACAACAGGACCGAGGTCGGCTACGCCCGCGCCGGAGCCATCGCGGACCTGGCCAGGCGCACCGACCACGCCGGCTGCGGCGCCCTGTTCATCGGCGACGTGGTGGGCGACGACCTCTCCCTCTACCCGGACGTCAAGGACCTGGTCAGGCGGCTCAACGGCCCGGTGCGCTTCCTGCCCGGCAACCACGACCTGGACTACGACGCGAAGACCGCCGAGCACTCCTTCGACACCTTCCGGGCACAACTGGCCCCGGCCTACTACTCCTACGACGTCGGCCGGACCCACGTCATCGCCCTCAACACCGTGCGCTACCCGTGCACCCCGGACGTCGACAACGCCGACGGCAGGCACCCCAACTGCAACGACCCCGAGAACAGCCCCTCGTACAACGGCCGGCTGGACGAGAAGCAGCTCGCGTGGCTGGAGCGCGACCTGGCCGAGGTGCCCTCGGACCGGCTGGTCGTCGTGGCCGGCCACATCCCGCTGCTGACCTTCGCCGACGAGGGCAGCGCCCGCCACCAGGTCGACCAGGTCCGGGAGGTCTACGAGCTGCTGGAGGGCCGCAAGGCCGTCGCCGTGGCCGGTCACACCCACTCGATCGAGAACATGAAGGCCGGTGACCTGTTCAAGGGCTGGCGCGACCTCTTCGGCGTCGAGGGACTGCCCTTCCCGCACATCACCGCGGGCGCCATCTCCGGCGACTGGTACTCCGGCGCGCTGACCGGGAAGGGCTACCCGGTCGCCGTCGGCCGCGACGGCGCCCGCCCCGGCGTCCTGACGCTGGAGATCGACGGCACCTCCTTCAGGGAGCGCTTCACCGTCACGGGCGAGGACGACGACGTCCAGATGCAGCTCGGCATCAACTCGCCGACCTACCGCCAGTGGTACGCCGACCGCCGGAAGTGGAACGAGACCAAGGAGGGCGAGGCCCCCGAACTGGGTGACGGCCGCGTGGTCAGCAGGGCCGACCTGGCCGGCACCACCTGGCTGACCACCAACTTCTGGATGGGCTCCACCGGTTCGACGGTGAAGGTGAGCATCGACGGCGGCCCGGCCCGCGAGGCCGTGCGCACCCAGCGGGCCAGGGGCGAGGGCCAGTTGGTCGGCCCGGAGTGGTCCGACCCGCACGCGGTCGCCCAGCAACTGGTCAACGGCGGCAGCGTGGCGGACCGGACGATGCACCTGTGGCGGCTGGAACTGCCCGCCGGCCTCGCCGTGGGAACCCACCGCGCCAAGGTGACCGCGACCGACGCCCACGGCCGTACGTTCACCGACACCCTGCTGTTCAAGGTGGTCGAGGAGCGCTGAGGCGGGGCCGCCTCCACGGCCGCCCGCCGCTCCCCGCGGTCTTCCCCCGGTGCCGGGCACCGGGGGAAGACCGCGGAGCGGTCCTCACGGGGCTCTCTCGCGGGGCCCGGAGGAGCGGGGGCGGCGCCCCCCTCAGCCGCCGCCCCCGATGCCGGCACCGGTGACGGTGCCCGCCCCGACCTCGGTCTCGGCCTCGACGTCGTACCAGTCGTCGGCCAGCAGACCGGCGTGCGAAGGCTGCACCCCCACCTGCACCGTGCCGTCCGCGGTGACGAACCGCAGGTGGGCCGCCAGCCTCCGGGTCTGCCCGTCGGGGGAGACGCAGACCGACTCCGGCTCCAGGTAGAGGTACTTGCCGGGCTGGATCCAACTCCGGCGCGCCATGCGGCGGCCGTCCTTCAGCAGCTCCAACGCTGCGGAGAAGTCCATGACGGCGAGCGTAGTGGGCCGCCCGGACGGGTCTTGAGGACCCAATGGCGGATGTGCTAATGGGGCCGTGCCCCCGGTCCCACGGGCGGGGAACCGGCCGGGCGGGCCGGATCGCCTACGGCGGCGGCAGCCGGAGCGACCCGTCGCCCTCCCGCACGCCGCGGACCACCACCGGCTCCCCGGCGAGCGCGCCGTCCGGACCGACGGTCACGGCCACCGCGTGGCAGCCCGGACAGCGGCGGCCCCGGGCGTGCGGATCCTCCGGGGCGCAGAACAGGACGTGGCCGCTCAGGCGGTCCACCCTGCCGGGGACCAGCCGCCAGACACCGCCGTACCCCTCCACCACCACGGCCCCGGGGACGGCGGACCCCAGCCAGGACGCGACGTTCGCCCGGACGGCCGCGTCGAACCGCTGCCGCTGTGCGAACGGCCGCACGATCCTGACGGTGGCGGACGCCGGGTCCACCGCACCGTCCCGCCAGGCGTAGTGCACCGCGTGGTACGGCCGCCGGGAGAGCGCGGCCGGCAGCCGGGGGTGCGTCAGCCGCATCAGCGTGGGCCACCGCGACGGGCCGGCCGGCAGGTCGCGGACGGCCTCGGGCGCGACGACGTTGACCGTGGTGCCGCGGGGCACGGGGGAGCCCTCCGGGGCGGGCCGGTCGAGCGACCACCGCCTCAGACACGCGCCGATCTCCCCGAGCACGTCCGTGACCGTGTCATCGGTGAGGGCCGCGGCGATCCAGGGCTCGCCCACCGCCGACCGGGCGGACCCGACCGCGTACACCTCGTACCCGCACCGCCCGAGCGCGGCGGACAGGGCCCGCAGGTCCTCCGCCGCCGTCCGGGCCTCCCGCAGGGCCCGGGCCAGGGCCCGGTCGCAGGGCTGCCCGCCGCAGGAGCCCGCTCCGGCGTCCACCCGCAGCCGTACCACGGCGTCCGGATCGCCGGTGACGGCGAAGGCGATCTCCGAGCCGCCCGCCTGGGGGAACAGCGGCCGGGCGCCGATGACCCGCAGCCTCCCCGGGTACAGCGCCTCGGCCAGCTCCCCGGCACGCTTCCTGTGCCTCCTCGTCACCACCGGACCGCACGCCCGTGCCAGCAGGACGAGCGCCGCCATCACGGGCACTTCTCCACCTCCGCGCCACCGCCGTGCCGCTCTTGCCGTGCCGTCCCCGTGCCCCGTGGCGGGGCGGGCCACCGCCCGGGAGGAGCGGGCGCCACCACTCGTCCGGACGCCCCGGGACCGGTGGGCGGTTGCTCAGTTGAGGTTGCCCTCGAAGCCGCTGTAGATCTCGGTGGCCTCGCAGAAACCGAGACCGAGACGCTCCGCGA
This sequence comes from Streptomyces sp., assembly GCF_035644915.1. GTDB lineage: Bacteria > Actinomycetota > Actinomycetes > Streptomycetales > Streptomycetaceae > Streptomyces. The sequence goes on along the minus strand of NZ_DASQNP010000076.1, from coordinate 3,664 downwards.
GGGCCATCGCCTCGTCGATCTTCGCCAGGTCGACAGCGCATCCCTCCGCCCGGCCGTCGCGCTCCGCCGGAGCCAGCAGGGCGCCGCGGGCGCCGGCGAGCCCCGCCCGGACCGCCCCGACGTCCGCGGCGGACACGAAACCGCCCACCGCGTAGTTCTCGGTGATCGTCGCGTGGCCGAACCAGTCCAGGTCCGGGAACAGCTCCCGCAGCGGCGCGTACAGCGGCGTCGGCGGGGAGAAGCCCGCAGCGGGCACCCCGGCCTCGGCACAGAGCCTCGTCGGCCAGGTGTGGCCCCGCGACATCCAGCCCGGCACCAGGGCCGCCGCCAACTCCACCACGCTGAAGGGGACTTCACGGGCCAGCAGGGCGCGGGGGTCGTGCTCCCGGCCGGTGTCCGGGTCCCGCACCACCACCCGCCCGGCCCGCAGCGCGGCGGCCGAGGCCCGCAGCACCCGCATGCGCCAGGACAGGTGCTCGCCCAGCGCCCTGTCACCGGGCAGCCTGCCGCTGTCGTCGGGTTCCACCCGGCCGGCGAGAGCGGGGTCGATCCGGCCCAGCATCTCCCGCGCCAGCGCCGCCACCTCGTGGTGGGGTGTGGCGAGGTACCGCCGGACGTCCTCGGCGACCTGCTCGGCGGTGTCGGCGGTGCTGAAGAACGGGCGGCCCCAGACGTGCAGGGCGGGGACGAGCCCGCAGTCCGCCTTCAGCGCGCCCAGTGCCCACTGCTTGGCGGCGAACCGGGTCCTGCGTATCCCCACCGCACGGGCGATCAGGTCGTCCAGTGCTCCGTCGTCGCCGTACCCGGCGATGTAGGGCAGCAGGCGGTCCTCCACGAGGCGCAGGTCAACGGGGTGGTAGCTGGTGTCGAAGCCCATGGCGGCCGACCCTACCGGGACCGTCCGACAGCGGGGACGCGGCGAGGAGGGCGCGGCCGTACGCGGGCGTCACAGGCCCACCACGCCGCCCGCCGCCGTCACCTCGTACTCCAGGATGATCTCGCGCTTCTCGCCGGGAGCCAGCCGCAGGCCGTACCGGACCATGCCGTCCGCGTCGACGCCCTCGTCGGGCTCCGGACGGCACGCCCCCTTCCGCAGCCGCACCTCGACCGCGGAGACCTCGGAGACCGGGACGCGCTCGCGCACCACCAGCTCCGTCGCCCCGTCGCCGGGCGTCCCGCCGCCGGGCGCCGCGTCGAGCCGGGACACGAACAGCCGTACCCTGCGCGTGATCACCGTGCGCTGGTTGATCCCGGTCAGGCCCGCGGTGTCGCGCCTCTCCTCGACGTGGCGCACCACCCGGTGGGTGTCCTCGCTGCCGAAGGCCAGCAGGACCTCCTCGCCGAGCCCGGTGAACGGCAGTTCGCCCCGGCCGGTGAAACCGCTGCCGCGCACCAGGTCCACCGGCCCGGCCAGCAGGACGTGCCCGCTGTCGTTGGACAGCCGGGCGACCCGCGTCACCAGCGGCGACACCTCGGGGGCGCAGGTCAGTTCGGTGCGGCACGGCGCGGTGAACGACGACAGGCGCACCCGGTGGGGCCGCCCGTCGGACCGCACGACGACCGGGGCCGGGGCGGTCATCGTCCGCACCTCGCCGCCGTCGGCGAGACCGGGCAGCTCCGCCGTACCACCGCCCCCGCCCCCGGCCGAGTCGGCGCCGACGGTGCGCACCTCCTCCTCGCGCAGGTCGATCTCGACCGTGCGCCGCTCCTCGGCCGAGCGGTCGCGCAGGACGAGCACGTCCTCGTACAGCGCCGGGGGGCTCGCGGCCAGGGTGGGCCGGGCGGTGGACAGCGACAGGCGGACCCCGTTCCAGTCCTCGCCGGTGCGCTGCCACACCATCGCGTCGGTCTCCAGGCGCACCGACCGCTCGTCCCCGGCCAGCGTCGCCCGGTAGGCGGGCCGCCACAGGGCGCAGGGGACCAGATGGGCCACGCGCAGCACGGCCGGCCCGGCGCGGTCGGCCTCGACGACCACCTCGATGACGGCCGTCAGCTCCTCCGGCCCGGTCTCGGTGCGCGCCAGGGCCCGGCGCGCCTCGCGCAGTTCCTCCTCCAGGTCGTGCAGCAGGCTGCGCAGGCGGTGCAGTTCACCGGCGCGGGCCTCGGCCTCCTCGTCGATCCGCGCCAGCCGGTCCGTCCAGCGCTCCGGGTCGGCGCTGCCCGCCCCGGCGCTCTCGGTGACGTCGCGGTAGAGGTCCGCCCTGGCCTGGGCGGTGACCGCGATCCGGCTCTCCAGCCGCTGCCGCTGCCGGGTCGCGTCGCGGATCTCCGCCTCCAGCGCGTGGGTTCTGCGGCGCAGTTCGGAGGCGTCCTCGCCCGGCTCGTCCGGCGGCGCGGGCGCGTACGTGCGGATCACCCGGGCGTCGACGACCCGGACGCCGGCCGGCTGCGTCCCGGGCCCCTCGCCGCCGGTGCCGTCGGTGCCGCCCGAGGCGTCGGTGCCGTCGGGGGCGCCGCGGACGACTTCCGCGCGCAGGGAGCTGTCCACGGCCAGCGGCGTCACCGGCCCGATGCGCAGCCGCTGCGCTCCCGCGGCCAGCTCGACGGGCCCGCGCCGCTCGACCTGGGCGCGGTCCTCCATGCACGTCACGGCGGTGATCGGCAGGGGGACCGGCTCCCCCGGGGGATGCGGTGCGGAGGCGGGGGACGGGGAAGTGGTGTCGGTCATGGTGTGGTTCAGTCCCTCCGGTTCCCGCCGACCAGCGCCTTGCCCGCCGGGATGCGGATCTCGTACCCGCCCTGGAGCACGGCCGTCCGGCCGGGCTCCAGCTCCACCCGCCACACCCGCGCCCCGCGGACGTGGTGCCCGCCGTCGCCGTCGCCGCCGTCGAGCGGCTCGTCGCGGACCTGCCAGGGCGGGGCGGCCGGACGCTCCTCGATCCGCACGTCCTTGTCGTCGCTCACCGGCACGCGTTCGCGGACCTCGACCGTCACCGGGTGCGGGAGGCGGTTGGCGAGCTCCACCTCGACGGTGTGGTCGAGCACCGTCGTCCCCCCGCGCAGCCCGGCGGTGGACTCGCGCAGGTGCGTGCGCCGCGCCACCCGCACGCTCTCCACGGCCCCGACGCCGACCCGCCGGCACTCGCCGGGGGCGAGGGTGGGCAGCGGCGCGGTGAGGACGAAGTCGCCGTTCACGGTGACGTCGGCCGGCCCGGCCAGCAGCGCGTGGGGGGAGGTGTTGGTCAGCAGCACCGTGCCGTACACGGTCTGGTCCACCGAGGGGACGCACACGTACTCCGCCACCGTCTCCACCGGCACCTCGCACACGGGCACCGTGTGCCAGGCGCCGTCGGCCGCCACATCGACCGGCGCGGCCGTGTCGTAGCGGTGGTGGAAGGAGCCCGCGGAGTGCCGCACGTCGACGGTGTGGGACGGCCGCCGCTGCCGCGCCACGGCCTCGGCCAGCCGCCGCTGCCCGGCGGCGCCCGCGTCCGGTCCGCCGTCCGGCGCGGGCCGCAGCCTGCCGCGCCGGCCGGGCTCGTCGGGCCCGGCCAGGGTCAGGCGGGCGTAGTCGAGCAGCTCCCCGTCCGGCCCCGGCGGCCGCGGCGGCTCCGGGGAGAGGGGCGCGGCTTCGGGAGCGTACGCCGCCGGGGCGGCGGCCACGGGGGGACCGCCGTATCCGGCGAACTCGTGGGGCGTCCCGCCGGCTGCGTGGGCCAGGTCC
>NZ_DASQNP010000075.1:0-2191 GCF_035644915.1 Streptomyces sp. | reverse complement strand
TTCCGGGCCTGCCTGGGCGGTGACCTGTCCGTCCCGGTGGAGCACTGCGGCGACTGGACGCTGCGCGACCTGGCGGAGCACCTGGGCAGGGGCAACCTGTGGGCGGCGACGGCCGTGACCGAGGGACACGGCCACGGCGGGTACGCGGCGGTGCCGGAGGAACCGGAGGCGGTGCGGTGGTTCCAGGTGACCTCCGCGACGCTGCTGGACGCCCTGGACACCGATCCGTCCGCCCCCGCCTGGACGTTCCACCCCCCCGAACACGGTGGGCTTCTGGCAGCGGTGCCGCTGTCTGGAGACGGTGGTGCACCGCTGGGACGCCGAGCACACCTGGGGACGGTCCGCCCGATCGACGCGGAACTGGCCGGCGACGGGGTGGCCGAGGTCTTCGAGGTGCCGGCCCCGCGCATGGTCGCGCGGGGCCGCACCGCTCCGCCCGGCCACGCCCTGCGCCTGACGGCCACGGACACCGGGGCGTCGTGGACGTACGGCCCGGGCGTCCCGGTCGCCGCGGTCTCCGCCACCGCGGAGAACCTCCTGCTGATGCTGTGGCGCCGTCTCCCCGCCGACGGGGAGGCGCTCGCGTGGGAGGGCGACCGGGCCGCCGGGCAGCGCGTACTGGACGGGCCCCTGGTGCCCTGAGCGTGGTGCCCTGAGCGCCGCCGGGCGCCGGGGCGGCCGGACACCACCGGCACCCGGTACCGGAACCCGACGGCGGAACGCGCCTAGCGGAACAGCCGGTCAGGGACGGAGTCGGCCAGCAGCCGGTAGCCCGCCGGGTTCAGGTGCAGGTGGTCGCCGGTGTCGATCGACGGCCTGAGCCGCCGGGGGTTCTCCGGGTCGCGCGCCGCCCGGTCGAAGTCGATCACGCCGTCGAACCGGCCGCTGGTGCGGATCCACCGGTTGACCGCCTGCCGGGCCGCCTCGCGGTGCCCCGCCGCGTCGTCGTACATCTCGTTGCCCCCGAAGGGGAGCAGCGTCGCGCCGTACACCGTGATGCCCTGCGCGTGGGCCCGGGTGACGATCTGCTCGTAGGCCGCCACCAGATCGGCCGCGACCTGCTTCTGGGCGGCCTCCGTCGCCTCGGCGGTGCCGATGTCGTTGATCCCCTCGAAGACGATCAGCCAGGTGACGCCGCTCTGCGCCAGCACGTCGCGGTCCAGCCGCGCCAGGACGTTGGGGCCCAGGCCGTCGTTCAGCACCCGGTTGCCGCCGGCCGCCTGGTTCAGGACGGCGATGCCGGAGGTGCCCGGGCGGGACCGGAGCCGGTCCGACCACTGGTCCGGCCAGCGGTCGTTGCCGTTGGTGGTGGAGCCCCGGCCGTCGGTCAGCGAGTCGCCCAGGACGGCGACCGCCCTGGTGGGCCGCTTGGACCACACCTCGACGCCGCTCAGGAAGTACCAGTGGTCCACCGGGGTCGCCCCCGGCAGGTCCTGCTCCGCGACGTGATTGCCGCGCAGCAGGTGGGAGGTGGTCCTGGAGCCGGGGTGCGAGGTGATGTCGTTCGAGGCCTGCCCCTCGGCCAGGTAGACGGTCACGGTGAGGTCGGACCGGGGCGCCACGTCGAAGTCCAGCGGATCGGAGACCATCTGCGCCCCGACCGGGATCACCGTCGAGGGCCTGCCGTTGAAGGTCACCGGCCGGGAGGTCCCCGGCTCCACCGCGCGGGCGCCGGCACGCCCGTCGAGCGGGAGCGCCACGGAGACGGCGGTGATGGGCAGCGCCGCACCCCCGAAGGCGTTGGAGAAGCGCAGCCGCATCCTGTCCCCGCCGACCGAGACGCGGACGGTCTGCCGCAGCGTGGTGTCGTCCAGGACCAGGCCGTCCTGGGTGAAGGGGGCGGGCGGCATGTTGTGCGGCTCGGTGAGCTGCGGCATCGACGTCCAGGTGTGCACCCAGTGCGCGCTCCGCCCGGCCGCCGGTGCCGGGGCGCCGGCCGGGCCGGACTCGCCGCGGTCCGCCGCCGGGTCCAGGGCGCCGGTCACGGCGGACGCCGTGAGGACGGTCGCGGCGAGGGCCGCCGCGGCGACCAGGCCGGCTAAGGGCGATCTTCTTCTCATGGGACGCGGGCCTTTCGGGGGGTCGGTTGTCGTCTCGTGCCGCGTGACGCTAACCGGTCGGGGCGGAGGAACAGAACCCCGCCGTGCGCACGGAACGCGCGGCGGGGTGTCCGGGCGGTCCCAGGGACCGA
>NZ_DASQNP010000074.1:0-15903 GCF_035644915.1 Streptomyces sp. | reverse complement strand
TTCGGCCGGGGCGCCTCCTTCGAGGTGACCCGCACGGTGCGCGGCGCCCCGGTGGGCACTGATCCCCCGTCGGCCCGGTCCGCAGGGCACGCGGGGCTCTCGCGGAAATCCGTGAGCACTTCCTGGCGGGAGTGCACCCGGAAGGCGCCTGACCACCCGTGATGCGGACGGTCACCCGCGGTGGCGGACGTGGGCGGGACACCGGGCCAACGCCGCACCGGCCGCCACTCCCGGCGGCGTGGCCGTCCCCGGACAGCGCGTCAACGACCACTGGATCCGGCTCCGGGAGGATCTGACGCCGGTGCGGAAGGAGGCGACGGCCGACGCGCCCGAGCGCCTGTGCCTGCCCGCCGTCGGCGAGCGGGTGGTACGCGGCCTGACGTTCGGGGACGCCCCCGTTCCGTTGGGCCGGGGCGACCCTGTCCGCCCGTTCGGCCGACGCGGACTCGGCGGCCACCGTTCTCCCGAGCCGGCGCGGTTCTCCTTCGAGGCCGGGCGCGCGTCTCGACCGTGACGGCCACCACCTCTGCCCTCACTCGCCCGGGGGAACGGGGAGCGGCGGTGGCGCGGGCCGGTCACCGGCCCGCGCCACCGCCGCCCCCGGCAGGGCTCGAACCGGCGGCCAAGCGCGACGAAGGCGCTCGGTCCCTGTGCACCGCACGGATTGGCCATGGAAAGGCCTCACCGGCATTTCCGCTGGTGAGGCTGGTTTTGCGCCCCCGGCAGGACTCGAACCTGCGGCCAAGCGCTTAGAAGGCGCCTGCTCTATCCACTGAGCTACGGGGGCCGATGCGGTCGCGGACGGACGGGCGAGCGCCCCCGGAATGACCTTGCCGCGACAAGGATAGTTGCCCGGGTGGTTCCTCCCCGTTGCTTCACGTCCACGACACCCTGTGGAGGTTCAGTGAAGCGGTCCCGATAATCGCAGGCGAGTGCGAATCATGCATCGGTTTGGGCGCCCTGGAGGGCGGGTGTTGTGCACTCGTTATGCCCTAAGGGACGGTTGTTGCGCGGGCCACAGGGGTCAAAACAGCCTGTTCCGGGCCGAAAGCCCTTCAAAAATCATTAGAAATTGGGCATTCTTCGCATGTGGGAATCTTGGGAACCAGGACCGAACTGCTCGATGCGCTCACCACGCTGCGTGACCGTGTCGCCGCAGCGCGCTTTCCCCTGCCGCTTCCCGGGGCCGAGCACGCCCGCCGCTCCCGTGCCGAGCTGCTCGCACAGCTCGACGACTACCTGGTGCCGCGGCTGCGCGCCCCCGAGGCGCCGCTGCTCGCCGTCGTCGGAGGCTCCACCGGTGCCGGGAAGTCCACCCTGGTCAATTCCCTCGTCGGACACCGGGTCAGCGACGCGGGAGTGCTGCGGCCCACGACCCGCACGCCCGTACTGGTCTGCCACCCCGCCGACCAGCACTGGTTCGCCGGACCACGCGTCCTGCCCCGGCTGAGACGGGTGTGGACGCCCCGGCGGGACGCCTCCTTCGTCGTCGGGGAGGAGCCGGCCGGCGCCCCCGAGGACGACCACGGTCCGGACGACGAGGAGACCCCGCCCGCGCTCGCCGTGGAGACCGCCGAGTCCGTACCCGTCGGACTCGCCCTCCTGGACTCGCCCGACATCGACTCCCTGGTGACCGGCAACCGCGAACTGGCCGCCGAACTGATCTGCGCCGCCGACATCTGGCTGCTGGTCACCACCGCCTCCCGGTACGCCGACGCCGTCCCCTGGCACCTGCTGCGCACCGCCCGGGAGTACGACGTCACGCTGGCCACCGTGCTGGACCGGGTGCCCCACCAGATCACCGCCGAGGTCTCCCGCCAGTACGCCGCCCTGCTGGAGCGCGCCGGGCTCGGCGACGTGCCGTACTTCACCATCCCCGAGCTGCCCGAATCCGCCCGCGGCGGCTCCGGACTGCTGCCCGCGACGGCCGTGGCCGAGCTGCGGGAGTGGCTGCTCCACCAGGTCCGCGACCCCGCCGCCCGCACGGTCGCCGCGGGCCGGACGGTCACCGGCACCATCAGCTCGCTGCGGTCCCGCGTCTCCGCCCTGGCGAGCGCCGCCGCGGCCCAGCACGCCACCGTGCTGCGGCTGATGCGGCACATCGACGGCGCGTACGAGGCGGCGGGCGCCCGGGTCCGTCGGCAGCTCGCGGACGGGGAGCTGCTGGCGGGCCAGGCCCTCGCCCGCTGGCGCGGCTTCCCGCAGGACAGCGGCGGCGGCGAACTGCTCGACGCCTTCGCCGACGGCCTGTCGGCCCTGCTGCGCGGAGCCGTCGGCGACGCCGACGAGCAGACGGCCGAGGCCTGGCGCCGGGAGCCCGGGGCCCCCGAGTGCGGCTGCGCCGACGAGCTGGTGACGGAGCGGGTCGGGGTCTTCGTGCGCCGCTGGCGGCACCGTGTCGAGGAACTGGCCGAGGAGGGGCTGCGCGCCGCCGACGGCTGCCCGCTGTCCGCCGAGGAGGTCGCGGCCCTGATCGCGGCCGTCCTGCTGGGTGGACGCCGGGCCTGGCGGGCGGGCGACGCCCTGGCCGAATCGCTGGGGGCGACCACCGCCGGCCACCTGCGCGAGCGGGGCGAGCGGCTGCTGGAGGACTGCCTGGAGGGGGTGCTGAAGGGGGAGCGCGCCTACCGCCTGGCGCCCCTGGAGGACCTCGACGCCACCCCCGACCAGCAGGTGTCCCTGATCGCCGCACTGTCCGTACTGCAGAAGGAGAGGTGACCGCGGTGGCCGCGGAGGTCCATACGGGTGACCGGGCCTGGGACGACGGGCTGATCGCCCGGCGGGCCCGGACGGACGGCGGCGCGGGAATCCTCCCGGCTGCGGGGGTGCGGGAGGACGCGGAGCTCGGACGGCCCCCCGCCCGGCCGTTCGCGGACGTCCGGGCGGACGTCCGGCCGCCCGCGAACGGCCGGCGGGGGAGCGGCTGGGAGGACTGGACGGAGGACGGGGCGGCGGCCCGCGCCGACGGGAGGGAGGACCCGCTGCGCAGGCGGCTGCGCGCGCTGCGGGAGCTGGTCGGGCTCTCCCGGACCCGGCTGGACGGCGAGGTGCTCGGGGAGGCGGGCCGGATCCTGGAGGAGGTCGCGGCGAGGCGGCGGCTGTCGCGGGCGTACACCGTGGTGGCCGTCGCCGGGTCCACCGGAAGCGGGAAGTCGACGCTGTTCAACACGCTCGCCGGCGTCCAGCTCTCCGAGACCGGGGTGCGCCGCCCCACGACGGCGGTGCCGGTCGCCTGCGTCTGGGAGGCCGAGTGGGACGGGGGCGCCGACGGTCTGCTGGAGCGGCTGGGGGTGCCGCCCCGGGCGCGGCGCCGGGTGCAGCCGCGCGACCCCGGGACGCGCGGGCTCGTCCTCATCGACCTGCCCGACCACGACTCCGCCGCGCCGGGCCACCGCGAACAGGTCGACCGGCTGCTGAAGCTGGTGGACGCGGTGGTCTGGGTGACCGATCCGGAGAAGTACGCGGACGCCGTGCTGCACGAGCGCTACCTGCGGCCGCTGGCCGGCCACGCCGAGGTGACGTTCGTGGTGCTCAACCAGGTCGACCGGCTGCCCGGCGACGCCGTCGACACGGTGATGGACGACCTGCGGCGGCGACTGGACGAGGACGGCATGGCGCTCGGCGAGCACGGCGAGCCCGGCGCGACCGTCCTGGCGGTGTCCGCCCTCACCGGCGAGGGGATCGACGAACTCCGCCGCTCGCTGGGCGCGCTGGCCGCCCGGCGGCGGGCGGCGGAGCTGCGGATGTCCGCCGACGTGGACGGCGCGGTCGCCCGGCTGCGCCCGGTCTACATGGTCGACACCCCTCGCGGTCCGGCCGGGCTGACCGAGCGGGCGCGCGAGGAGTTCGAGGACCGGCTGGCGGCGGCGGTGGGCGCCTCGGCGGCCGGACAGACCGCCGAACGCCTCTGGCTGCGGCACGCCGAGCACGCCTGCGGCACCCCCTGGGCCCGGCTGCTGCGCTGGTACGACGCGCGGCGCGGGCACGGGGAGGCGGCCGTGGACCCGGCGAAGGCGGACGAGGAGGCGGCGGACACGCCCGTGGTGGCCCGGCCCGTCCTGGCGCAGGCGGTGCGGATGCTGGCCGAGGAGGCGTCGGCCGGGCTTCCGCGCCCGTGGGCGAAGTCCGTGCGGGACGCGGCCTGGCGCGGCGCCGAGGGCCTTCCGGAGGCGCTGGAGGAGGCGATCGCCGGGGCCGGGGAGGAGACGGGGGAGGACGCCGGGAGCGGCGCGCGGCCCGCGGGACGGGAGACCCGGCCGCCGCGCCCGCGCTGGTGGACGGCCGTGGCGCTCGGCCAGGTGCTGCTGCTGGCCTTCCAGTTGCTGGGGCTGTACCTGCTGGTGGACCTGTTCGCCGGGGGACCGGGCAGGGGCGGTGTCTGGCTGCCGGTGGGGCTGCTGGCGGGCGGCGCGCTGGGCGGCCCGCTGCTCGCCTGGTGCTGCCGGCTGGCGGCGCGGGGACCGGCCCGGGCGTACGGACTGGAGGAGGAGCGCAGGCTGCGGCGGCTGGCCACCGGCTGGGGCCAGGCGTGGGTGCTGGAACCGGTGGCGGCCGAACTGCTGCGGTACCGCGAAGTGCGCGAGCAGTACGTCATCGCGGCGGGCGGCACCGACCGGACCTGACACGCCGTCGTACCGGTGTGCCGTCGCGGCGGCGCACCGGCGTGCCCGGGACCGCCCGCATCACCCGCGCGGGTGGCCGCGTCGTCCACAACCCGGCGGTACTCCACAGCGCGCGGCGGCGACCGGCCCGGACGGGCAGCATGGGGCCACGGAAGCGGCACGGACGGGTGCGAACGGGTGCGAACGGGGGATCGGCGCATGAACGAGACCGAGGTGACGGTGGTGGGCAACGCCGCGTCGGCGGTGGAGACGAGGACGACGGCGGCCGGCCATCCGGTGGCCCGGCTGCGGCTGGCCACGACGGTGCGGCGCTACGACGGGGAGCGGGGCGGCTGGACGGACGCGCACACCAGCTTCTACACGGTGTGGGCGTTCCGGACGCTCGCGGAGAACGTGGCGGCGTCCGTCACCGTCGGCGAACCGCTCATCGTCCGGGGGCGGCTGAGGGTGCGCCAGGGCGAACGGGAGGGGCAGCGCTGGGCGTCGGCGGACATCGAGGCGACGGCGATCGGCCACGACCTGGCGCGCGGCACCTCGGCGTTCGTCCGCGTCTGCCGCGTCCCGGCCGCACGGGAGCGGGCGGCGGGGCCGTGACCGGTCCACTTGCGGCCGATCGGTAACAACCGCCATGCCGGAGAAAGTCCGACTCCTGGGCATTCCTTGATAACGATTCAGACTCGGAGTGTGTAACGTCTGATTTTTCTGGGGACCGCGTTCCGGTTGCTCCTTACGATCCCCTCTGAGAACACGGGGGTTGACGAGGGGACGACCACACGATGATTTCTGTACGCGGACGGGGTACTGCCCGTTTCGCCGCCGCAGCAGTGGCCACGGGCCTGCTGGCGGCAGGAGCAATAGCCGGCGCGGGGACTGCCGCCGCCGATGAGGCCATCCCCCAGCCGGGTGGCGCGCTCGCCACCCTGGGCGGCCTGAAGATCTCCGACTACGCGGTCATCCACGGCGACCGCGGGGACAAGAAGATCGGTGCCGGACTCTTCGAGATGGCCGTCGACGGTGGCGGCACCCTGCAGACGTACTGCATCGACATCCACACCGGCACCCGCAAGGACGCCAGGTACAAGGAAGCCTCCTGGGACGCGTCCTCGCTCCACGACAACGCGGACGCGGGCAAGATCCTCTGGATCCTGAAGAACTCCTACCCGCAGGTGAACGACCTCGCCGCGCTCGCGGGCAAGGCCGGTGCGGACCAGCTCACCGAGAAGACCGCCGCCGCGGGCACCCAGGTCGCGATCTGGCGCTTCTCCGACAAGGCGAACGTCGAGGCGACCGACCCGAACGCCGAGAAGCTCGCCGACTACCTGGAGAAGAGCGCCCAGAACCTCGCCGAGCCCAAGGCGTCGCTCACGCTCGACCCGCCCGCCGTCTCCGGCAAGGCCGGTGAGAAGCTCGGCCCGATCACCGTCCACACCAACGCGCAGAGCGTGACCGTCGCGCCCGGCCCGGAGGCCGAGAACGCGGGCGTGAAGATCGTCGGCAAGGACGGCAGCCCGGTGACCACCGCCAAGGAGGGCGACCAGCTCTTCTTCGACGTGCCCAAGGGCACCGCGGACGGCAGCGCCTCGCTGACCGTGCAGGCCAACACCGAGGTCTCCGTGGGCCGCGCCTTCACCAGCGTCGACCCGAACAACCCGAGCCAGACCCAGATCCTGGCCGGCTCCAGCGGCTCCAGCGTCACCGCGACCGCGACCGCGAACTGGGCCACCAAGGGCGCGATCCCGGCCGTGTCCGCCGAGAAGAACTGCGTCAAGGGCGGCGTGGACGTCACCGCGACCAACGAGGGTGACGAGCCGTTCTCCTTCTCCCTCGCGGGCAAGGACTACGAGATCCCGGCCGGCGGGTCCGAGACCGTGACCGTCCCGGTCAAGGAGGACCAGCCGTACGAGATCACGATCACCGGTCCGAACGGCTTCAAGGAGACCTTCACCGGGACCCTGGACTGCGAGACCGCGGCCACCACCACCGGTGGCGGCGGGCAGAGCCCCGAGCCCTCCTCCGAGCCCAGCCCGGCCACCGTCGGCGGTGACACCGGCGACACCGGTGACAGCGGCGACACCGACGGCAACCTCGCCGAGACCGGCTCCAGCAGCAACACCCCGATCATCGCGGGCGTTGCCGTGGCCCTGGTGCTCGTCGGCGGTGCGGCGGTCTTCTTCCTGCGGAAGCGCAAGCCCGCCGCGAACGGCGCCGACGACTGATCCACCGGTCCGGGCATGATCCCCTGATGCCCTGACCACCCGGCCGCGTGCCGCCGCACTCCGTGCGGCGGCACGCGGTCTTTCCGTGTCGGCTTCATGGGCTTCCGCGCCGGCCCCCGACCCGGCCGGGCCGCCGAAGACGCAGGTCAAGGGCGTGACGCGGGCCGACCGGCAACTCGTTTTCGTCCCCGGGACCGGGTGCGGCAAGATGGGGTGTATCTGCCCACTCCCTGATTGCCGGACGGTTTCTCTTGGCTGAGTACATCTACACCATGCGCAAGGCGCGTAAGGCGCACGGCGACAAGGTGATTCTCGACGACGTCACGCTGAGCTTCCTGCCTGGCGCGAAGATCGGTGTCGTGGGCCCCAACGGCGCGGGCAAGTCCACGGTGCTGAAGATCATGGCCGGTCTTGAGCAGCCGTCCAACGGCGACGCCTTCCTCAGCCCCGGCTACAGCGTCGGCATCCTCCTCCAGGAGCCCCCGCTGGACGAGTCGAAGACCGTGCTGGAGAACGTCCAGGACGGCGTCGCGGAGATCAAGGGGAAGCTCGACCGGTTCAACGAGATCGCCGAGCAGATGGCGACCGAGTACACCGACGAGCTGATGGAGGAGATGGGCAAGCTCCAGGAGCAGCTCGACCACGCGAACGCGTGGGACCTCGACGCCCAGCTCGAGCAGGCCATGGACGCCCTGGGCTGCCCGCCCGGCGACTGGCCCGTCACCAACCTCTCCGGCGGTGAGAAGCGCCGCGTCGCCCTGTGCAAGCTGCTGCTGGAGCAGCCCGACCTGCTGCTGCTGGACGAGCCCACCAACCACCTGGACGCCGAGTCCGTGCAGTGGCTGGAGCAGCACCTGGCGAAGTACCCGGGCACCGTGGTGGCCATCACCCACGACCGGTACTTCCTGGACAACGTCGCCGAGTGGATCCTGGAGCTCGACCGCGGCCGCGCCCACCCCTACGAGGGCAACTACTCCACCTACCTGGAGAAGAAGGCCGCCCGCCTGAAGGTCGAGGGCCAGAAGGACGCCAAGCGCCAGAAGCGCCTCAAGGAGGAGCTGGAGTGGGTCCGCTCCAACGCCAAGGGCCGCCAGGCGAAGTCCAAGGCGCGACTGCAGCGTTACGAGGAGATGGCCGCCGAGGCCGAGAAGACCCGGAAGCTGGACTTCGAGGAGATCCAGATCCCGCCGGGGCCGCGCCTGGGCAACGTCGTGGTGGAGGTGGAGAACCTCTCCAAGGCGTTCGGCGACAAGGTCCTCATCGACGACCTGTCCTTCACCCTGCCGCGCAACGGCATCGTCGGCGTCATCGGCCCCAACGGCGCGGGCAAGACCACGCTGTTCAAGATGATCCAGGGCCTGGAGCAGCCGGACTCCGGCAGCATCAGGATCGGCGACACGGTCAAGATCTCCTACGTCGACCAGGCCCGCGAGAACATCGACCCCAAGAAGACGCTGTGGGAGGTCGTCTCCGACGGCCTGGACTACATCAACGTCGGCCAGGTCGAGATGCCCTCGCGCGCCTACGTCTCCGCCTTCGGCTTCAAGGGCCCGGACCAGCAGAAGCCGGCCGGGGTGCTCTCCGGCGGCGAGCGCAACCGCCTCAACCTGGCGCTCACCCTCAAGCAGGGCGGCAACCTGCTGCTGCTGGACGAGCCGACCAACGACCTCGACGTGGAGACCCTGTCCTCGCTGGAGAACGCGCTGCTGGACTTCCCCGGCTGCGCCGTGGTGGTCTCCCACGACCGCTGGTTCCTGGACCGCATCGCCACGCACATCCTCGCCTACGAGGGCAACTCCAAGTGGTTCTGGTTCGAGGGCAACTTCGAGGCGTACGAGAAGAACAAGATCGAGCGGCTCGGCCCGGACGCGGCCCGTCCGCACCGCGCCACCTACAAGAAGCTGACCCGGGGCTGAGGGAGACGTGCGGCACGTATTCCCCTGCCCGCTGCGCTGGTCGGACATGGACGCCTTCGGGCACGTCAACAACGTCGTCTTCCTGCGCTACCTGGAGGAGGCGCGGATCGACTTCATGTTCCGGCTGGCGCGGCAGGCGGCCTCCGACGCCTTCACCGGCGGCTCGGTGGTGGCCCGGCACGAGATCGCCTACCTGCGGCCGCTGAAGCACCGGCACGAGCCGGTCACGGTCGAGCTGTGGGCGGAGAAGATCGGGGCGGCCTCGCTGACGATCGCCTGCGAGGTCAAGGACCCCGCGCGGCGGGCCGGGGAGGAGGACACCGTCTACGTCCGGGCCTCGACGGTCGTGGTCCCCTACGACCTGGAGCGGGAGCGGCCCCGCCGGCTCACCGACGAGGAGAAGGCGTTCCTCAAGGAGTACCTGGACGACAGCGCGACGGGGACCGTCGCCGCATGAGCGCTCCGAGCGGCGGCACGACCGCCCGGCACCCGCGCCTGGTGTTCGCCGACCCCGGGGAGGCGGCGGAACTCGCCGTCTTCCTGGGGCGGCTGCTGCGCTGGGAGAAGAACGCGGCGGTACGGCTGCGGGGGACCGGCGACGGCGTCCTGGGCGTCTTCGCCCGCCCGGCCCGCTTCGAGGTGCTGGCCGTGCGGACCGCCCGGCTGCCGGAGCCGGTGGCGCTGGACGCGACGGTCTCGGCCGGGGAACTGCTGGAGGGGATCGACGAGGCGGGCGAGTCGGTGTCCGTCCCCGGGCCCGTGACCGGCCCGCCCTGGGCCGGGGTGCTGCCGCCGCGCGGCGGCTGGCGCACGGTCGGCGAGCTGCCGTACGAGGCGGTCCGCGCCACGGCCGCGGCCGTGGTCGCCGAGTTCCGGCGGCGCAGCGAGGCGCTGCCACCCGCCGGGCGCACCCGTGAGGCGCTGGACGCGCTGGCCGAGGAGATCTGGTCCCGCCCCCTGGGCGGCGGCACCGGCCTGCCGCTGCGCGCCGTCCACGCCGCGCAGGCCCTCGGCATGCTGCGGCCGGCCGGCCCGGCCCCCGCGGCCGGACCGCACGGACCGGCGCCGGCCGGCCCGGCGCCCGCGGTGGCCGTGCTCACCGCCGGCACGTGGCTGCGGCTGCGCACCCCGTACGGCTCGATCGCCGTGCGCCGGGGCGGCGGCACGGGCCTGAGCGTCACTCCGCTGTGAGATCCAGGAGCGCGGGCGCCGGCGCCGGGACCGGCACCGGCACCGCGCTCAGCCCGGTGAGTTGACCATCGAACCGGCCGCGTAGACCAGGTAGTCCCACAACTGCCGTTCGTGCTCGGGCTCCAGGCCGAGGCTGTCCACGGCGTCCCGCATGTGCCGCAGCCAGGCGTCGTGGGCGGCGCGGTCGATGGTGAAGGGCATGTGCCGCATCCGCAGCCGGGGGTGCCCCCGCCGCTCGCTGTACGTCTTCGGCCCGCCCCAGTACTGCATCAGGAACAGCGCCAGCCGCTCCTCGGCCGGGCCGAGGTCCTCCTCCGGGTACATCGGCCGCAGCAGCGGGTCCTCCGCGACGCCCTCGTAGAACCGGCGCACCAGCCGCCGGAACGTCTCCTCGCCCCCGACCTGTTCGAAGAAGCTCTGCGTCTGCACGTTGCCGCGCGGAATCTCCATCACGCACCCCATGGTCGCAGATGCCCCGGCGTACGGTCCCGGCCGTGGGAAGGCCGCCCGGCGCCGCGCCGCCCGGCACGGTGGCCCGGCGGCGCCCCGGCGGTGACCCGCCTCACGCGTCGTCCCAGCGGAAGAGCCGGGCGGCGATCGCCGTCATGACCGCGGCGAACAGCAGCAGCCCGCCCATGACGGGCAGGGCGGCGTCCCAGCCCTGACCGCGGGAGAGGACGTCCTGCACCGCCTCGGTGAGGTGTTTGAGCGGGAAGACCTCGGAGACCGTCCGCAGCCAGGCGGGTGCCCCGTCCAGGGGGAAGAAGGAGCCGGAGAGGAAGGCCATCGGCAGGATGACGGTCTGGGCCATCCCGTTCGCCGCCTCCTCGGTCTTCGCCCAGGCGCCGATGACCAGGCCGATGGACATGAAGGCCAGCGTGCCGCAGACGACCAGCGGCAGGGACAGCCACCAGTGGCCGGTCAGCTCCAGGCCGTAGAACGGGATCGACGCCACCCCGACGAAGACCAGGGTCTGGACGAGGGCGAGGGCGACGTTCACCCCGACGCGGGCGGCGATGACCGGGCCCGCGCCGACGGGTGCGAGCCACAGCCTGCGCAGGATGCGCTTCCTGCGCCAGCCGACCAGGGTGAGCGCCGATCCGGTGACCGCGCTCATCGCCACCGCCCAGCCGAGCATGCCGGGGGTGAAGAACTGGATCGGCTTCAGGGACTCGTCCTCCACCCGGCCGGCGGTCAGTTCGTACGCCGGCGGCCGCCCGGTGGCCGCGATGTTGGCCTGCTGGACGAGCGAGTCGACGATCGCCCGCACGGTGCCGGCCCGTGCCGGGTCGGCCGCCGAGTAGCGCATCCGCACCCGGTCGCCGTCCTGCCAGACCACCGCGTCCACGTCGCCCGCGCGCACCTCTTCGAGCGCCCGTGCGCGGTCGCCGGACTTCCGCACGCTCAAGGCGTCCCCCAGCTCCCGGCGGGCCCCGGGCGGCAGGGAGTCCAGCACCTCGACCCGGCCGATCTGGACGATCTCCGCGCGCGGCGTCGACTCGTCCTTGAAGAGCGCGCCGAAGAGGACCAGGAACATCAGCGGGAAGAGCAGGATGAAGAACACGGCGGTCCGGTCCCGGAGCATCCCCAGGGTCATCGCCCTGGAGAGGCTGACGAAGGCCTCGGTGTTCACTCGTGTCACTCGCGGTACTCCCGTCCGGTCAACTGGAGGAAGACGTCCTCCAGCGAGTCCGCGCCCAGCTCCGCGATCAGCTCGGCGGGGGCGCCCACGCGCAGGACGCGGCCGTGGTCCATCACCGCGACCCGGTCGCACAGCGTCTCGGCCTCGTCCATGTAGTGCGTCGTGAGCACCACCGTGCGGCCCTCGCCGTTGATGGCCCGCAGCAGGTCCCACAGGTTGCGGCGGGCCTGCGGGTCCAGGCCGGTGGTCGGCTCGTCGAGGAAGACCAGCTCCGGGTCGTGGACCAGGGCGCAGGCGATGGACAGCCGCTGGGCCTGGCCGCCGGAGAGCCGGTTCTCGCGGGTGTCCGCCTTGTCCGCCAGGCCGACGGTCTCCAGCATCGCGTCGGCGCGCTCGGCGGGGACGCCGTAGAGGGAGGCGAAGGTGCGGATCTGCTCGCGGGCGGTCAGCTTCTCGAAGAACGCCGACGCCTGGAGCTGGACTCCCATCCGGCGCAGCAGTGCCGGGTTGCGCGGGAAGGGGGACTCGCCGAGCAGCCGTACCTCGCCCTCGTCGGGCCTGCGCAGGCCCTCGGTGATCTCCAGGGTGGTCGTCTTGCCCGCGCCGTTCGGTCCGAGGATGCCGTAGAACTCGCCGCGTTCGACAGCGAAGGACACCCCGTCGACGGCCTGCACGTCCCCGTACCGCTTGCGCAGCCCTTCGACTGTGATCGCGGCAGTGGTCATGGGGCGGAGCGTAATGGCGGAATATCACCTTCCGAACAGTCCGGAGCGATCTCGCGTGATCTCTTCCGGAGAAGCACAGTGGAGGCATGAGGGACGAAGGCGGCATCGCAGGCATCGAGGACACCGGAGGTGCCGGGGGCGCGGAGGAGAGCCGGCGCGCGGACCTCCCGGAACGGGCCCGGACACTGGCGCGGGCGCTGGTGCGGACCCTCGCGGCGGAGGGCGCCCTGACCGACCCGGCCTGGCGGGCGGCGTTCGAGGCCACCCCACGGCACCTGTTCGTGCCGCAGTACTACGTGCCGCGGGTGGGCGGATACGTGCGCCGCCGCCACGACGACCCCGACCCGCTGGGGCGGGAGCGCTGGCTGACGGGCGTGTACGAGGACGCGCCGCTGACGACCCGGCTGGACGACGGCGAGCCGGTCTCCTCCTCCAGCCAGCCCTCGCTGATGGCGATGATGCTCCAGGACCTGGAGGTCCGGGACGGGATGGACGTCCTGGAGATCGGCACCGGCACCGGCTGGAACGCCGCCCTCCTGGCCCACCGCCTGGGCGACGCGCACGTGACCACCGTGGACCTGGACCCGGAGATCACCCGGGAGGCCCGGGACCGGCTGGCGGCGGCGGGCCACCGGCCCGCGGTGGTCACCGGGGACGGGACCCGCGGCTGCCCGGAGCGGGGGCCGTACGACCGGATCATCGCCACCTGCGCGCTGCGCACCGTCCCGCCCGGGTGGCCGGCCCAGTGCCGGCCCGGGGCGCGCGTCCTGGCGCCGATGGCCACCGGGCTGGTCGCCCTGCGCGTGCTGGACGACGGGCGGGCGGAGGGCCGCTTCCTGGCCACCCCCGCCTACTTCGTCCCCCTGCGCGGCGCCGCCCCGCCGCGCCCGCGGATCGACCCGGAGGGCCTGCCGCGCGACGCGCTGCGCAACGAGTCGTTCGGTTTCCTGCTGGCGCTGACCGCGGACCGCCTGGCCCCGGCGGCGGCCTACGAGGTGTGGCGGCGCGCGGGACGGCCGGACCGCACCCGGTACGGCGTGACCGTACACGGCGGGAGCCAGTGGACCTGGCTGGACGATCCCCGGGGACCGGACCGCTGGCCGTCGGCGCCGGGCTGACCCGCGGGCCGGGCGCCGGGCGCCGGGGCGGGCGTCAGCCCCGGTAGATGGTGATCGTGGTCCACGCGCCGACGTGCACCCGGTCGCCCTCCTTGAGCGGGACCGGCACGAACGGCTGGATCGGCTCCTCGGCGCCGTTGATGGTGGTGCCGTTGGTGGAGTCCTGATCGACCACGGACCAGCTCCCGTCGGGCTGCTGCACCAGCACCGCGTGCTGGTGCGAGACCCCCGGGTCCTCCGGCGGGCGGGCCAGGTCGATGTCGGGCGACTCGCCGGTGGACTGGCGGCGGCGGCCGATGGTGACCTGGGGCCCGGTGAGCTGGATCCGCTGCTCGGGCGAGTACGCGGGGAGGCTGAGGCCGGCGGCCTCCGGGCCGCTGCGCCGCATCATCGCCGTGAAGTACTCGCGGTCCGGCCCGACCGTCACCATCCAGGTCGAGGGCTGCTGGTACGGCTGCCCCTGCTGCTGGTGCGGGGACTGCTGGTGTCCCTGCTGGTGCGGGGGCGGGGGGTAGCCGTAGCCGGGCTGCTGACCGTAACCCGGCTGGCTGTGCTGGCCGTGCTGGCCGTGCTGGCCGGGGTTCGGCGGCGGCAGCGTCCAGTCGTCGCCCCCGCCGGTCTGCGGCTGCGGGGGCTGCGGGGCCTGGGGAGCCGGGGGCGGAGGGTAGCCGTAGCCGGGCTGCCGGCCGTAGTCGGACCGGGCGTAGTCCGGCTGCTGCCCGTGCGGGGGCGGGGTGTGGTGCTGCTGCGGGCCCTGGGGCTCGGGGCCGAGCGGCTCGGCCGGCCGGTTCACCTGCGACGGCCGGGAGCGCTCGTAGTCCAGCGGCTGGCCCGGCTGCGGCGGGGCGGGCGGGGGCGGACCGGGCGGGCCCGGCTGCTGGAAGCCGGGCGGCAGCGGCAGCCCCATGCTGCCGCCGGGCGCCTGGGACGGCGGGGTCGGCGGAGGCGGCGGGGCGAAGCCGCCGGGGGAGCGGGTGAGGAAGTTGTACCGGCACTCCTCGCAGAACGGTGCCTGGCCCTCGCGCGGCGTGCGGCACTGCGGACACAGCTCCGCCTGCATCGTGGAGTCGCCTCCCGGAGCGGGGTAACCGTAGCCGCCGCCCTGGCCGGACATCGGAGGGGGGAGCGGGACGGCACCGGTGGACGCACCCGGAGCGGAGGCCATGCGGTGGCCGCACACCTCGCACCAGTCGTCGGCCGCCGACTGGTGGCCGTTCGGGCAAGTGGGCATGTCGGTCCTTCCCCCTCCGTGCGGTTCCGTATCGCTCGTCCGTGTCGTTCGGTCGGTGGTGTTCGGTTGGTCGTCCGGGCACGCGGACCGCCCTGTGGACCGCGTCCCCGGCGCCGCCCCGCCGGCTGCGGGCCGTCGCCTCCAGCGGAACAGTACCGGTCACCGCGCCGAACACGTCCACCACCCGGCGAGCGCTCGCGTTCCGCGTGCGTCGTCCCCCAGGACGCCCGGAGGCCCCCGGCGGTTCGGGTGCCTCCGGGCGCGGCCGGTCCCGGCGCGGCGGCTCAGCCGGACGCCGGGCGGCCGGGCGGCGCGGGGAACGGGACCACCGCCACCGTCACGTTGTCGTGCCCCCCGCCGTCCAGCGCGTGCCCCACCAGGTGCCGGGCGCACCGCAGCGGTTCGGTGCGGGCGTCGGACGTGACCACGGCGGCCATCTCCTCGGCGGACTCGGCGTAGTTCCACAGCCCGTCGGTGCACACCACCACCACGCCCGGCCGGTCCGGGGCGAACGAGGCGGTGTGCGGGTCGAGTTCATAGGCGTCCGCGCCCAGCCATCCGGTGATGGCGTGGGCCCGGGCGTCCGCGTACGCCTCGGCCTCGCCCATCAGGCCCGCCGCCACCATCTGGGCCGCCCAGGAGTCGTCCTCGGTGAGCCGGGCGGCCGGGGCCGAGCGGTCCTCGGGCACCCAGTAGGCGCGGCTGTCGCCGATCCAGCCGACGGTGAGGAGGTCGCCCGCGGTCACCGCGCCGACGATGGTGCAGGCCGGGGCGTTCCGGACCGGGTCGGGCTCCTCCTCCGCGGCCAGGGCGTTGACGGCTTCGGAGGCGGCGACCAGGGCGTCGTGCATCGCCTGCCGGGGGTCGGTGCCGTGCGGCAGCGAGGCGAGCAGCGACGCGCAGGCCGCCTCGGCGGCGGCGGCCGACGCCTCGTCGGGGCGGGTCGCCGAGGACACCCCGTCGCAGACGACGGCGATCGCGGCCGGCGAGCCGTCCGGCAGCGTGGCGGTCGCGACCGCGAAGGAGTCCTCGTTGCGGTGGTGGCGCAGTCCGCGGTCGCTGACCGCCGCCACCCCCTCCACCGCGCGCTCCATGTGGTCGCGTTCGCGCGGCTGGAGGTGGCCGCAGTGCTCGCAGTGGCCGTCCCGGCCGACGGCGCCCGTGCCACAGGCGACGCACCGCGGTTCCGCTTCCGGCTCCGGAGCCGGGTCCTGCGGCGGGATCGGGGCACCGTCGGCCGGA
>NZ_DASQNP010000073.1:0-6356 GCF_035644915.1 Streptomyces sp. | reverse complement strand
GACCGCCACCCTCACCAGCGCGCCCCACGCCTCGTTCAGCAGACCGCCGAGACCGTGCAGCGCGGAGAGCGGATCGCGGATCCCCGTCAGCCGCGCGGCACGCGCCCCGTCGGCCCGCTGCCCGGACCCGCGCAGCGAGTGGCAGGCGCGGCCACTCGTCTCGCGCAGGGCGCCGGCCTGGACCCGCACCTCCACCGGGCCGGTCATGACCAGATGGATTCCGACCGCTTCGGCAAGCGCCTGCGCCTGCCACGCCTCGGTAACGATCTCAGGGGCTTCCTTACTGTGCGCCAACGCCTTCCGCGTGTCCTCAATGAGTGGTACCGCATCCATCCACCTTTTCCCTCCGTAATGGCTCACTACCCAGAGTGATACCCGCCGCCGGTTTTGCCTAGGGGTTTTGGGAAAACTGTGGAGAATATCGACACTGTGGAGAACGTCGTCACTCCGAAGAGTGACGATTGGCCCGTTCGTGCGCACCTTCGGAGCCGTCCGTCTCACCGACGCCCCTACCGGCCGGTTCGCCACTCTCCGTAATCGGAAAGCGCCGCTCGTTCCGTTCGATCTTCGCGGCCAGCGCCTCCAGCACGTCGATCCCCAGCACCTCGCAGAACTGCAGCAGGTAGGCGAGGACGTCGGCGACCTCGTCCGCCACCCGGGCCGCCGTGGCCGGGTCGTCCATCACCCGCGCCGACTGCTCCGGCGTCAGCCACTGGAAGATCTCGACCAGCTCCGCGGCCTCCACGCTCAGCGCCGTCGCCAGGTTCTTCGGGGTGTGGTACGGCTCCCAGTGCCGCGCCGCGGCGAACTCGGCCAGCCTGCGCTGGAGTTCACCCACCCGTCCGGCCGGCCGGCCGCTCCCGTGCGCGTCGTCCCGTTCCCGTGCGGTGTTCATCCGTCCAGGTCTACCAGCCGGGCGCCGGCCGCCCGCGCGGAGGCGCCGTCGTGCACCGTTCCCAGCAGCCGGATGTGCCCGCGCTCGCACATCCGCGCCGCGAGGCCCACCAGCTCCCGCCGCTGCCGCCCGTCCAGGGCGCGGTCGAGGCCGTCGGCCAGCACCGTCAGTGCCTGGTGGGCGGCGGGCACCTCCCGCACCGGGTCGACCTGGAGCACCCCGGGCCCGGTCAGCAGCACCAGCGCGAGCGCCAGGTAGCGCAGTTCCCCGTCCCCGAGCCGGTCCGCCGGGGTGGGCTCCAGGCCGTCACCGTGCTCCACCAGCGCCTCGACCAGCCCCGGGGCATCCCCCTCCGGCCGGGACCGCGCCAGCAGTCCCGCGACCGGCCCGGCCAGCCCCGCGCGCACCGCCTCCACCAGCGCCGCGTACCGGGTGCGGCACTCCCCGCGGGTACGCCGCAGCACCGCCGCGAGGTTGTCGCAGCCGCCCCGCAGCAGGCCGTCCGCGGCGGCCACCGGTTCGCGCATGGCCTCCGGCCGCGGGTCGCAGGCGAAGGACGAGCGCAGCGCCACCACGACCTGTTCGGCGGCCGCGAGCACCTGCCGCTGCTCCGTGGTGGCGCCCGCCACCCGCAGCGGCAGCAGCGCGGTGCCGAGCCGGTCGTCCGGCAGCGCGGCCCGGGTCGTCCGGCCGGCGCCCGCGGTGCGCCACTCCGCCCGAACCGCGCGCCGTGCCGGGTGGCGCAGCGCCGTGGACAGCAGCGTCCGGCCGTCCGCGCCGGTCAGTCGCTCGCCCGCGACGCGCAGCTCCGGTTCGGTCTGGACGGCGAGGTCGAGGCGGACCGGCCCGGCCGGCCCGTCCACCGTGCACCCCAGCCGGAAGCCGCGCCGGCCCTCCCGGTCCCGTGGCGCCCCGCGCGGCACGTACGCCGACGGCCCGCCGCGCGCCCGGCCGAACACCTCGCCCAGGCTCTCCCCGCCGCCGAGCCGCGCCAGCGCCTCGTACGCCTCCAGCACCGTGGACTTGCCGCTGCCGCTGGCCCCGGTGACCAGGGTCAGTGGCCCCAGGGGAACGCGCAGCCCGCGGTGCCTCCGGAAGGCGGACAGCCGCAGCTCGATGACGGCGGGCCGCCGCCCGGCCCCGTTTCCGACCATGGCCGGACCGTACCGGTGCCCCGGGAGCCGAACCGTTACGGCGGTCCGACGTTCCTACGATCAGGGGACGGGGGAGATCCCGGAACGCCACCGGCGGCAAATCCTCACTCCTCCAGTTCGCTTGACGCAGCGTCATGTCCGCTCGCTCGGCGGCGGATTCGCCGGGTCGCGCTCCCCACTGTCTGACGGCTCCGCGACCGGGTATGCGGGCTCCCGGTCAACTGTCGTTGCTGGATCGGTTCTCCGGGAGGAAGAAGCAGGTGTTCTCGGTGCTGACCGGGACGTGGAGCCTGGGGTGGAGTGTCGGGATCTTCCTGACGGCCGCGGCCGTCACGGTGGTGTGCAGCGTCCGGCTCGCCACGCTGGGGGACGTCCTGGCCGACCGGACGGGGTGGGGCGAGGCGCTGTTCGGCGCCGTGTTCTTCGGCCTGATCACCTCGTTGTCGGGCATCGCCATGACGGCGGTCAGCGCGCTGTCCGGCCAGCCCACGCTGGCGTACAGCAACGCGGTGGGCGGGATCGCGGCGCAGACCCTGGCCGTGGTGATCGCGGACGCCTTCCACCGGCGCGCCAACCTCGAACACTCCGCCGCCTCCATGTCCAACCTGCTGTTCGGCTGTCTCCTCGCGGGGCTGCTCGGGATGGCGCTGGCGGCCTCCTTCAGCCCCGGGGTGACGCTGCTGGGCGTGCATCCGGCGTCGGCGGCGATGGTCGCCTTCTACTGGGGCGGCATCCGGCTCATCCGGGACCACGACGAACCGATGTGGCGGGCGGTGCGCACCCGGGACACCCTCCCCGACGTGCCCGAGGAGGGGCCGGACGCCGGGCACGGTGCCGGCCGGCTGTGGGCCGAGTTCCTGGTGATAGCCGCCCTGGTCCTGGCGGGGGGCTGGGCCGTCGCGCGGGCGGCGGCGCACATCCTGGGCCACACCGGGCTGAACGCGGGCTTCGTCGGCGCCGTCCTGATGGGCGTCGTCAACGCCCTGCCCGAGACGGTCGCGGCCGTCGCGGCCGTCCGGCGCGGGGCGGTGACGCTGGCCGTCGCCGCCATCGTCGGCGGGAACTGCCTGGACGTGCTCAACCTGGTGGTCGGCGACGTGGCCTTCCGCGGCGGCTCCCTCTACCACGCGGCCGGCCCGGACGAACTCTTCCTCACCAGCGCCTCCCTGGTGATGACCACCGTGCTGCTGGGCGGCCTGCTCGTCCGGCAGCGGCGGGGCTGGCTGGGGCTGGGCTTCGACGGGGTCCTGCTGTTCGGCATCTACCTGGGCAGCGTGGCCGTCCTGGCGTCCTGAGGGCCGGCTCCCCGGCGAACCGGCGGGTCACAGGTCCCTGCCGCCGGGCAGGCGGTACTCGGCCCAGACGGTCTTGCCCGGCCCGTCGCCGCGGGGCGCCCATCCCCAGCGGGCGGCCAGCCGCTCCACCAGCAGCAGCCCCCGCCCCGACTCGGCCTCCCCGTCGGCGTCCCGGGCGGGGACGGGTGTCCGCTCGCCCCGGACGTCGGTGACCTCCACCCGTACGGTCCCCTCCCCCGCCGCCAGCCGCAGCCGGAAGTCCCGTCCGGCCACGCGCCCGTGGCGCACGGCGTTGGCGGCCAGCTCGGCCGTGATCAGGACCAGTTCGTCGTGGGCGGTGTCGCCGTGGGGCAGCCCCCGCTCGTCGAGCCACTGGGCGGCGAGCCGCCGGGCCAGCCGCGCCCCGCGCGGCGTGGAGCTGAAGCGCATCGTGAAGTCCCCCGTGAACAAGGGCGGGACGGACACCGCGCGCGGACCGGTCTCACTCGTCATGCCTCCCGACCATTCCGTCTCCGCCCCGCCGTGACCAGCGACGATGCACCCCCAAGCGTCCGCTGTACGCGTCCGGTCCGGCCGCTGTCCGCGCCGCTCGGCGCCATCCGTCCGCGGAACGGAATTGCGCCCTCACGCCGCCCGGGGAGGCGGTCCGGGAACGGCGGGTCGCGCGGAACGCCAGCGGCCGGCCGCTCCCCGCTTCTATCCTGGCGCCCCCGCCGGCGAAGGGAACAAGGTGCGAAGCACAGGACCGCAGCTCCTGCTGGGAGCGCTTGCCACGGTCGCGGCCGGCCTCTTCACCAACGCCGCTTCGGAGGACACCCCTCACCGCTGGTGGTGGGCGGCCGCGGCCGTCGGATCGACGCTGGTCATCGGCGTCGTGGCCGCTCCGGGAGTCCACCGCCTCCTGTTCCGCAGGAGCCCGGTCGACCTCCACGTCGCCCTGCCCCACCTCCTGTCGGCCGACCGGGGCGCTTCCTGGTGGGCCCTTCCGGTGCCGCTGCGCCCCGCGGAACTCGACGAGGCCAACCGCACCGCGGGCCCGGCCGGCGGCGCGGAGTGGGATCACAGGCTCACTCGCTGGGTCTACGAGCGCGGAGGCGCGGACATCGCGCAGAGCGTCCGCCGCCTCACTTTCCAGGGCGTGGACCGGCCGGTCACCATCGCGGGTATGCGCGCCAGGGTCCTGGACCGCACCGCCGTGCTGAGCGGCACCTACGTCGGAGTCGGTCTCGGCGGGGACGAGCCTCCCCTCCGGGTGGACATCGACCTCGACGAGGACCATCCCGTCGCCGGGTTCTTCGCGGACCGGGTCATCACCATCGCCCCGGACGAGAACGTGGTGGTCGATCTCGTCGCCACCGCGAACCGGTCGACGGTCACCTGGGACCTGGAGATCGACTTCGTGGCGGCCGGGGTGAGGAGGACCATGACGCTGCGGTCGGGAAAGCACTTCCTGCGCACCACCGGACTGCGCGGGACCCGCGTCTGGCACGAGCGTCCCGACGGATACAGCGTCAACGAGCACTACGGGACGGCGGTGATGGCCGGACGGGACTCGCTGGAGTACTGGAGCGACGAGCCCGCCTCAAGCTGACCTCCGGGCCGGTGGGTCCGCCGCCCCCGGGGTTCACCGGGGCGGGAGTCATCGGGCACGGGCGAGCGGAGAGGTGCCGGGATGGGGGGCGGCCACGCCGACCGGCCAGGCGTGCAGCGCGTAACGGCCGGTGTGGTCGGCGACGGTGAGGCGGAACGGCAGGCCCTCGGCGAGCCGGTCGGCCGCGGCCCGCTGCCGCTCCTCGTCCGCGCACCACCGCCGCAGCTCCGCCGGGACGTCGGCGGTCAGCTCCGGCAGGGGGACGAGGGCGCCGCCCGCCGCCCAGTCGGCCGTCCGCGGGTCGGGGTCGAGTCCGTCGGCGATCCGGCGGGCCTGCTCCCGCAGCCAGCGCAGCACGAGGCGGCGGCTGGCCGCCTCGTGGCTGCCGAGCTGCACGGCGACCGTGCCGCCGTTCACCGCCCCCACGGCGACGGCCTCGGCCCGGTACCGGTGGACGCGGGCCCGCCCGTTCCCCTCGTCCGCCGGGTTCTCCCGGCTCCAACGGCCCGTCCTCCGCACGGAGTCGAGCACGACCGGGCGCGCGCCGCGCCACGAGAAGCCGCGTGCGGGACCGGCGGGACGGCCGGGACAGGGCGGGAATCCAAGAGCGTTCGTCACGCCCTCCACCGTGACCTCCCTCACCACAGGTCACAAGCCGTCACGTGCGGTCACGATGCCGCTGTGCGCGTCGGCGGGCGGTGTTGTACGCGCGCCGTGCGCCGCGGCGGTCACCGTTCCGCCCGCCGGCCCTCCGGTCCGGTCGGCGGCCACGGGGAAGGCCACCGGGGACACGCCACCACCGAGAGCGTGGCGTCCGCCCCTTCCTCCCCGTTCCGAGTCGGGATGAACGGGCTCGGGGCCGGCGGAGCCGGAGTCGGGATCACTCTCCCCTCGCACACCGCCTCACGTTCCGCGTTCCCCCGGTGGGGGTCGGCTCCGGCGGAGGAACGTACCGGGCGTTGTGGTCGAGGACTTCCGTGGCCCCGTATCCGGCACCGCCCACCACGAGCGCGGCCGTCACCGCGAACCCCCCTGGCCCGCCACCCCACTCCGCGCCCCGTCCGGTCACACCGCACCACGGTTACGGTCCAACTCCCGCTTCATAGCGTCCTGTTGGGCCACCGGTCCATCCGCCGCCCCCCTGTCAGGTCCCGAAGTCGGTGCCCCCTCGGTCGGCTGTGCGGCCGAGGGGGCACCGCGCTTCCCGCCCGGTCCGCCACGCGTACGGCGGGGCGTTGTACGCGGTACGCGGCGTTACGGCGGCTCGAACACATGCGTTGTTCCGGGAAAGGGCCACCCATGGGGCAGGGGAACGAAGCATGCAGGACGGCATCCACGACACCGCCGACGGACAGCGTCCGGACGAACCGGGCACCAGCCTGGTCGCGGCGTTCGGACGGCAGTTGAAGCTGCTGCGCATC
>NZ_DASQNP010000072.1:0-4822 GCF_035644915.1 Streptomyces sp. | reverse complement strand
GGAGCGGCGCCGGGGACCGGGCGCGTCCGGCCCGGAGACGGTCCGGGCCGGACGCTCCGGTTAGGAGCGGGCCGCGCGGGTCCGGGAGCGGTTGGCCTTGCGGATGGCCCGGAGCAGCTCGTCCTTGGTCATCCGGGAGCGGCCGTTGACGCCGAGCCGCTGGGCGATCGAGTACAGGTGCTCCTTGCTGGCGTTCTCGTCGACGCCCTCACCGCTGCGTCCGCCCCGGCCGCGCGGGCGGGCCGCCCGCTCGTCCGAGGGGCCCTTGCGGCCGCCCTCCTTGCGTTCCCAGTGGTCGCCCACCTTCTCGAACTTGTGCTTGAGGGCGGCGTAGGCCGTCTGGTGGGCGCGGCGGCCCTCGCCGTACTCCTCGACGGCCGAGTCGTGCGCCTTGATCCAGGTGCGCTGCGCCTCCTCGGGAGAGCGCTCCAGGGTCGAAGGAAGCTCCTTCCGTCCCGGCACGTGTCTCACCTCCGATTGTCCGGATTTGTAACGGGTTCCCCGTCGTTCACCCCGGAAACGGCAGGTGTCGGCGCGCGCCGGGCGGTCACCCGCCCCGGGAGAGCACGAACCGGTCCGACGGGGACCGGAGGAGGACCCAGGAGGGAGGCCGGCCATGCGCTACGAGGAACTCACCGGCCAGGTACAGGCGCACGCGGCCCTGCCCGACCGGCAGGCGGCGGAGCGGGCCGTACGGGCCACCCTGGAGACGCTGGCCGAGCGGATACCGGACGGGGTGGCCGACCACCTGGCCGCCCAGCTCCCCGGAGAGGCGGCGGAGTCCCTGCGCCGGGTGGTGGCCGGGGACGAGACCTCGCCGGCGCGCCGGGCCGACGCCCGCTCCCGCGGGGAACCGTTCGACCTGACCGCCTTCGCCGGGCGGGTGGCCTGGCGGTCCCGGACGTCGGAGGAGAGCGCGGTGCGGGAGGCCACGGCGGTGCTGGAGGTCCTGGACGCGGCGGTCTCCCCCGAGCTGATGCTCAAGGTCGGCCACGTCCTGCCGCCGGACATCCGGGAGCTGCTGCCGTCCGCCCGCGCCGCGGAGGGCTGACCCGGGCAGGGGGAGGGCCCGCCCCGTGCGGGGCGGGCCCTCCCCCTGCCCGGACCCTAGAAGCGGTCGCCCTTGGGCCGGGCGGGCTGGTCGGGGGTGCCGTGCGGCGGCGGGTGGTGGGGCTGCGGGGAGGTCGCGGGGGAGACCCGGGAGCCACCGGGCTCGCCGCGCGGCGCGGAGGGGGGCTCGGTGCTGCCGGCCGAGCGGGGGCTGCCCGCCTCGAGCTGGCGCAGACGGGCCGTCAGCAGCGCGATCACCTGGGGGCGGCCGGCGTGTTCGCGTTCGTAACGGAGCAGCTCCTCCAGAGCCTCCGGCGACAGGGGCCGGATGCGGTGCTCCAGTTCGCCCGCGGACAGGTGGTCGTAGTCGGGCAGCGGGAGTTCACTGTGGTCGGTGGTGCTCATCCGCCCCGGGTGTCCGGCCGCAGCCGGGTAAAACACCACCGTTGCCGTGATTAACCCGACGGAGGAACCGGGGCAAGCTATACGTAGCGGCTTGCGACCGGAACGTCGGCGCTCCGGATCCGTGTATTTGTTCGCCTGGGATCAGTAGCCTCAGGAGTCCCAATGTCATATTCAGCGACCAGTTGGAGACTTTGATGGAGCGTCCCGCCTGGGCTCCGCAGGGCATCGACCTGTCCGTGCCGAGCGTTTCCCGCATCTACGACTACTACCTGGGCGGTTCGCACAACTTCGAGGCCGACCGGGAAGCGGCGCGGCGGGCCATCGAGGCGTTCCCGGGTCTCCCGAAGATCATGCAGGCGAACCGGGCGTTCATGCGCCGGGCCGTCCGCTTCGCCGTGGCCGAGGGCGTGACCCAGTTCCTCGACATCGGCTCGGGCATACCGACCTTCGGCAACGTCCACGAGGTCGCCCAGGCCGCCGACCCCCGGGCCCGGGTGGTCTACGTCGACAACGACCCCGTGGCCGTCGCCCACAGCCGGGCCGTCCTGGAGGGCGACGAGCACCGCACCGGTGTGGTCGCCGCCGACTTCCGCACCCCCAAGGACATCCTCGGCAGCGCCGAGGTCGGCCGCCTGCTGGACCTGAACCGGCCGGTGGCCCTGCTGCTGGTGGCGCTGCTGCACTTCCTGGAGGACGCCGACGACCCGTGGGGGAAGGTGGCCGAGGTGCGCGACGCGCTCGCCCCCGGCAGCCTGCTGGTCCTCACCCACGCCTCGATCGAGGGCGGCCCGCGCAGGCCGGAGCAGGGGGACGAGGTGGAGAGCGTCTACCGCAACATCGGCTCGCCGCTGATCCTGCGCTCCCGCTCCGAGGTGCAGCGGTTCTTCGACGGCTTCGAGATGGTCGAGCCCGGCCTGGTGTCCATGCCGAACTGGCGCCCGGAGGGCCCGGTGGACCACGAGGATCCCGTGGTCTTCACCGGTTTCGGCGGCGTGGGACGCAAGGCGTGATCCCTATCTCCGGGTCTGACCGCCCTCCCGCGCCGGACGGTCCCGACGACCCGAACGACGGCCACCGCCGCTTCGCCAGGATCTGGAGCCGCGCGGTCTACCCCGCCACGGCCACGTCGATGACCCGCGCCGAGTTCGAGGACTACCTCCTCCCCCTGGCGCACCTGCTCGGCGACGCCCTGCACGCCCGCCCCTTCGACCCGTCGCCGGGGCGCGAGGTGGGGGCGGCGCTCGTCGAGGCGCACTGCACGTCCCCCGACGCGCTGCCGCAGGTGCTCGGCGTGGTCGACGCCTACCTGCTGCTGTACTGCAGCGATCCGGCGGTGCTGCCCACCGAGGAGGGACGGGCCCGCTGCGCCCGGCTCCAGCACGCCATCTCGGCCGGGTTCGCCCGGGCCCTGCAGGAGCGCACCCGCTCCGAGCAGGAGGCGCTCTCCCGGGCCGCGCTCGCCGCGCGCGAGACCGTGGAGAAGGCCCTCCACGAGAGCGAGACCCGCTTCCGGGCGGTCTTCGAGGGCGCCGCGATCGGCATCGGGATCGCGGACATGGAGGGCCGCGTCCTCGACATCAACGGCGCGCTGGCCCGGATGTTCGGCGGGTCGGAGCACCACGTGCGCAGCCGCCGGGTCTCCGACTGGGTGCACCCCGACGACGCCCCGGGCGTCTGGCGGGTCCACGACGAGCTGGTGCGCGGCGAGCGCGACCACTACCGGGTGGAGAAGCCGTACACGCGCAGCGACGGCACCGTGCTGTGGACCAACCTGACCGTCTCGCTGCTGCGCGACCCCGAGGGCGCCCCGCGCTACATGCTGGCGCTGATGGAGGACATCACCGAGCGGCGGCTGCTGAACCTGCGGCTGCGCTACGAGGCCACCCACGACGCCCTGACGGACCTGCCCAACCGCACGATGTTCTTCGAGCGCCTGGAGCACGCCCTCTCCCCCGACTCCGGCACCACCCGGATCGGGCTGTGCTACCTGGACCTGGACGGGTTCAAGACGGTCAACGACAGCCTCGGCCACGCCGTGGGCGACCAGCTCCTGGTCAACGTGGCCGAACGGCTGCAGAGTTGCGTCACCTCCCAGCGCCACCTGGTGGCGCGGATCGGCGGCGACGAGTTCGTGGCGCTGGTCAACGACCCGGTGACGCGCTCGGAGGTGACCGACCTGGCCCAGCGGGCGCTGGACGCGCTGTCCGTCCCGATCCCGCTGGGCGGCCGGGAGCTGAGCGTGCGCGCCAGCATCGGCATCGTCGAGGGCCCGGTCACCGAGCTGACCCCCGCGGAGGTGCTGCGCAGCGCCGACATCACCATGTACCGGGCCAAGGCCCGCGGCGGCAACCGCTACGAGCTGGCCGACCCCGACTCCGACGCCCGCACCATCAGCCGCCACATGCTCACCACCCACCTGCCCGCCGCCCTGGAGGGCGAGGAGTTCTTCATCGAGTACCAGCCGCTGGTGCGGATGGACGACGGCAGCGTGGAGGGCGCCGAGGCCCTGGTGCGCTGGGCCCATCCGCGCCACGGGGTGCTGGGCCCGGACCGCTTCATCCCGCTCGCCGAGCACACCGGGCTGATCGTGCCGCTGGGCCGCTGGGTGCTGGAGCAGGCCGTGCGGCAGGCGTGCGAGTGGCAGGTGCGCGGCATCGGCGGAGCCCGGCCGCTGCGGGTGAACGTCAACCTCTCGCCGCGGCAGCTCCGCCACCCGGAGCTGGTCGCGGAGACCGTGGCGATCCTGGAGGAGGCCGGCCTGGACCCCTCCTCGCTCTGCCTGGAGGTCACCGAGAGCGCCCTGATCCGCGCCGACGACGACGAGCTGAAGCCTTTACGCCAACTCGCCGACCTGGGCGTGCGGATCGCCCTGGACGACTTCGGGACGGGCTACTCCAACCTGGCGAGCCTGCGCAGGCTGCCCGCGACCACGCTGAAGCTGGACCGCTCCTTCACCCAGGGCCTCCAGCAGGAACCGGCCGATCCGGTCGACCTCAAGGTCGTCGAGGGCATCGTCTCGCTGGCCCACGCCCTCGACCTGGCCGTGACGGTCGAGGGCGTGGAGACCGCGGCCCAGGCGGAGCAGTTGCGGACGCTGGGCTGCGACTCCGCCCAGGGCTGGTACTACGCCCGGCCCGGTCCCCCGGAACGCCTGGGGGACGCGATGCCGGTGGCGGCCGGCCAGTGACCTCCGCCAGCGGCGGGCGGGTGGCGTCAGGACGCGGCTCTACCGGGCTTTACCGGGCCTTGCCGGGATCGTGCCCCAGCGACATCAGCCGGTGGCGCCACCCGGGGTCCCGTACGGCGTCCGCGACGCGCACCCGCTCGCGCTCGGCGGTGACGGTGTCCACCACCTCGCGCATCACCT
>NZ_DASQNP010000071.1:0-149632 GCF_035644915.1 Streptomyces sp. | reverse complement strand
GTAGGTCGTGCGCCAGCTGTCCAGCGAGCGCCACCAGCCGGTGAGGTCGGCGCGCGTCCCGGTCGCGTACACCTCCTGCACCGCGACGACGAGGTCGGCGATGGTCTCGCGGCAGTCGCCGACGATCGGGACGTCGGCCGTGCGGTTCTTGCCGATCTCGGCCGGGTCGATGTCGGCGTGCACGATCAGCGCGTGCGGGGCGAAGGTGTCCAGCTTGCCGGTGACCCGGTCGTCGAAGCGGGCGCCCAGGCAGATCAGCAGGTCCGACTTCTGCAGGGCGGTCACGGCCGCGACCGTGCCGTGCATGCCGGGCATGCCCAGGTGCTGCGGGTGGCTGTCGGGGAAGGCGCCGAGCGCCATCAGGGTGGTGGTGACGGGGGCGCCGGTCAGCTCGGCGAGCACCTTCAGCTCGGTGGTGGCCCCCGCCTTGAGGACACCGCCGCCGACGTACAGCACCGGGCGGGCGGCCTCGGTGATCAGTCTGGCCGCCTCGCGGATCTGCTTGGCGTGCGGCTTGGTCACCGGGCGGTAGCCGGGCAGGTCGGTGGTGGGGGGCCAGGAGAAGGTCGTCCGGGCCTGGAGCGCGTCCTTGGCGATGTCCACCAGGACCGGGCCGGGACGGCCGGTGGAGGCGATGTGGAACGCCTCGGCGATCACGCGCGGGATCTCGGCCGGGTCGGTCACCAGGTAGTTGTGCTTGGTGATCGGCATGGTGATGCCGCAGATGTCGGCTTCCTGGAAGGCGTCGGTGCCGATCGCCTTGGAGG
The DNA here is from genome assembly GCF_035644915.1 of Streptomyces sp. Classification (GTDB taxonomy): domain Bacteria; phylum Actinomycetota; class Actinomycetes; order Streptomycetales; family Streptomycetaceae; genus Streptomyces. The sequence goes on along the minus strand of NZ_DASQNP010000071.1, from coordinate 148,865 downwards.
CCACCTGACCGGTGATCGCGACCAGCGGGACGGAGTCCATGTGGGCGTCGGCGATGGGGGTGACGAGGTTGGTGGCGCCGGGGCCGGAAGTGGCCATGCAGACGCCGACCTTGCCGGTGGCCTGGGCGTAGCCGGTGGCCGCGTGGCCCGCTCCCTGCTCGTGGCGGACGAGGACGTGGCGCACCCTGGAGGAGTCCATCATCGGGTCGTACGCGGGCAGGATGGCGCCCCCCGGAATGCCGAATACCGTGTCGGCGCCGACTTCCTCGAGAGAACGGATGAGGGACTGGGCACCCGTGACGTGTTCGACGGTGACGGGCTGGGGCTGCGCTCCGCCGGTACGGGCCCGCGGCTGCGGGCGGGGGGCCCCGGTGGCCTGCTCGGTCATCGCAATCTCTTCTCGGAGAGTGAGGGTTTGACGCTCTGTGTGGGGTGGCTGTCGGTCGGCTGGGATCGGCCGTGCGCCGCTCCTCGCGGCCCGGGCCGACCGGGCTGTGCTGGGGTGCTGTGCGGGTGTCGGTGCAGGTGTCTGTACGGGTGTCGGTGCAACAAAAAACCCCTCGTGCCGTCAGGCAAGCGAGGGGAGCGCGTCGCTGTCGTCCACGGGGCGGGCGGGCCTCGGGTCAGTCGACGCGCTGTCCAAGTACGAGAATTCGGGTGCGCATGACACTGACAATCCTCCGGTGACGTGTGGGGTGTCAAGCGGGCGGGACGGACGTCTCACTATTTGAGCGCAACGGGGAGTGCGTCACCGGGTCGGATCCGGCCGCTCCGCCCCTGCGTACGGGCAGCGAACCCGCGACCACCACCGAGCGGCCGGTGCCCGCTCCGTGCTGCTCCCCTCCGGAGAGCTGGTAGCCGCCCCGGGACAGGGCACGGCGCAGCCGGTGCTCGTCCAGGGGCTTGGAGAAGGCCGCCCCCTGGGCGTGGGTACAGCCCATCGAGCGCAGCGCGGCGGCCTGCTCGGGGAGGTCCACGCCGTCCGCGACGGAGGTCATGCCGAGGTCGCCGGCGATCCGCAGCAGCCCGGAGGTGATCTTGCGTACCCGGGAGGACTCCACGACGCCGTCGACCAGGGCGCGGTCCAGTCTCAGCACGTCGGCGGGGAGCCTGCGCAGCGCGGCCAGGGCGCCGTGGCCGCCTCCGAAGCCGTCCAGGGCGATGCCGACGCCGAGCCGCCGCAGCCCCGTGACCCACAGCTCCAGCTCGTCCAGGGAGACGCGCGGATCGCTGTCCGAGAGTTCGATGACGAGGGCCTCGGGGGGCAGCCCGTGCCGGGACAGCAGCGCCTCGACGGTGGCCGGGGTGGTGGAGCGGTCGGTGAGGCGGCGCGCGTCGAGCCGTACGGACACCGGTACGCGGAAGCCCGCGCGGTGGCGCTCGGCGGCCTGCTCGACGGCTCTCCGCAGCAGCCACTGCCCCATCTCGGCGGCCTCCTCCCCCGCGGCGGCCGGGCCGTGCGGGGACTCGGCCGACGGGAACAGGACGCCCCGGGCGGAGCGCCTGCGGGCCCGGGCGGCCACCGAGGTGATCCGGCCGCTGGAGAGTTCGACCACGGGCTGGTGGAGCAGCGCGAACTCGCTCTCGGCCAGCGCGCCGCGCAGCCGGTCGGTGGTCAGCTCCGCACGGCGGACGGCCTCGGCCTGCGGCTGCGGCGCGTACAGCTCGACCCGGTTCTTCCCGGCCTGCTTGGCCCGGTACATCGCCAGGTCCGCGTGGCGCAGCAGTACGGCCGGGGTCATGCCCGGCTCGGCGAAGGCCACGCCGATGGAGGCGGCGACCCGCACCTCCCCGCCCTCGACGCGGTAGGGCCGGGAGAGGGTCGTGCGCAGCCGTTCGGCGATCTCCAGGACGCGGTACTCGCGCTCGGCACGGTCGCACCGGCCGTCCCCGAGGATCAGCGCGGCGAACTCGTCGCCGCCGAGCCGGGCGGCGGTGTCACCGGCCCGGACGGCCTCCCGCAGCCGGCGGGCCGCGAGGACCAGCAGTTCGTCGCCCGCCTGGTGGCCGATGGTGTCGTTCACCGCCTTGAAGCCGTCGAGGTCGATGTAGAGCACCGCCGTGTGCCCCGCCTCGGCGTCGCTCCGGCGCCGGCCGCCGAGCGCCTGCCGCACGCGCTCGGTGAACAGCGCGCGGTTGGGCAGGTCGGTCAGCGGGTCGTGGGAGGCGTTGTGCTGGAGCTGGGCCTGGAGCCGCACCCGCTCGGTCACGTCGCGGCTGTTGAAGATCAGGCCGCCCTGGTAGCGGTTGACGGTGGACTCGACGTTGAGCCAGCGGCCCGAGGCGTGCCGGATGCGGCACTCGATGCGGGTGGAGGGCTCCTCGTCGGACGGGGTGGCCAGGAAGCGGCGGATCTCGTGCAGGACCCGGCCGAGGTCCTCGGGGTGGATGAGGGAGGCCAGTTCGGAGCCGACCAGCTTGTCCGGCTCGCGGCCGTAGACGCCGGCGGCGGCCGGGGAGACGTAGCGCAGCATCCCGGCCGGGGAGGCGATCATGATGACGTCGCTGGACCCCTGCACCAGGGACCTGAAGTGGTTCTCCTTCTGGGCCAGTTCGTGGGTGAGGTGGATGTTGTCCAGCAGCATGATGCCCTGCCGCACCACCAGGGCCAGCACGACGGTGCAGCCGGTCAGCAGCACCACCCGGTCGATGGTCCCGCCCTCGCGGACGTTGTAGAGGATGCCCAGGGTGCAGACGGCGGCGGCCAGGTACGGCGTGAGGGCGGCCAGCGACCCGGCCATGGCGCCGTTCGCCGGGACGGGGGGACGGGCGGGGGTGCGCTGCCGCTCGGCCCCCTCCCGGCTGCCGACCCAGGGGGCGTACGCGAGCAGCAGGGAGCCGGCGAACCAGCCCGCGTCGAGCAGTTGCCCGGAGGAGTAGTTCTCCCGCAGCAGGGGGGAGGTGAACAGGGCGTCGCAGAGCACGGTGAGGGCGAGGGCGCCGATGACGGTGTTGACGGCGGACCGGTGGGCGGAGGCGCGGCGGAAGTGCAGGGCGAGGACCATGCTGATCAGCACGATGTCCAGCAGGGGGTAGGCGAGGGAGAGCGCGACCAGGGAGACGGACTCGCCCTGCCAGTACGAGGGGTGGTCGAGCGCCAGGCTCCACGAGAGGGTGAGCAGCGAGCCGCCGATCAGCCAGGCGTCGAGGGCGAGGCAGATCCAGCCCGCCCGGTTGACCGGGCGTTTGGCGAGCACCAGCAGCCCGATGATGGACGGGGGCGCGAAGAGCAGGAAGCAGAAGTCCGCGACGGAGGGGCTGGGCACGGGCCGGCCCAGCACGACCTCGTACCAGCCCCAGACCGCGTTGCCGAGCCCGGCCATCGCCGAGGAGACCGCGAACAGCACCCAGGCCGGCCGGAACGGGCTGCCGGGGTGGGTGCGGGCGTAGTGGAGGCAGGAGAGCGTGGCGACGAAGGCCGCGATGCTCAGCCCGAAGTCGCCCATGAACAAAGCCACCTTCGCCGATCCCCAGCCGACCGCCGCGCCCACCGCGTACGCGCCGCACACGGCGGCCAGGGCGAGCCGCGGGAGCGCTCCCGCGCGACCTTCCGCTCCTGCCCCGCCGGGTCGGTGCGCCGCGCGGGGCAGTCGGGGGAACTCGGCCTCCCGGGCGTTCACCGCGCCACCTCCGGGCGCGGCGGGCGGCCCGCCCGTGCGCCGGGGCCCGCGGGCCGGCGCCCCGGCCGGGACCGGTCGTGTGTCGGGTAGTTCGTCCGGTGGCCGTGCATGTCGCCCGTCCCCCCTCGTGGTCTGGTACACCCCCGACCGGACGATACACCAGGTCAGTCACTCAGGGACATAGGCCCTCTACTCAGCGTGACGGATGAAAAGATTGCCGATACAATGCGCAGTTGCTCGTATCCGGAGCGTGCAACGGGGGCGGGGGAACCGTCCCGGCCTCCCCCGTGGCGCCTCCCGTCCCGCTAGCCCGCCACGGCGACGACGTGCTCCGGTTCCTCCCCGGCCGCGAAACGCCGCAGTTGGGCGCGGAGCAGGCGCCGGGCCCGCGGCAGGAACGCGGAGCTGGCTCCCCCGACGTGGGGCGTGATCAGCACCCCCGGCGCCCGCCACAGCGGATGCCCGGGCGACAGCGGTTCGGGGTCGGTGACGTCGAGCGCGGCCCGCAGCCGCCCCGACTCCAGCTCGGCCAGGAGCGCGGCGGTGTCCACGACGGCGCCCCTGGCGACGTTCACCAGCAGCGCGCCGTCCTTCATCCGGGCCAGGAAGCCGGCGTCGACCAGGCCGCGGGTGGCGTCGGTGAGGGGGGTGACCAGGAACACCACGTCGGCCTCGGGCAGCAGCCGGGGCAGGTCGGACAGGGCGTGCACCGGACCGTGCGGGGCGGTGCGCGCGGTGCGGGCGACGCGGTGGACGGCCTCCACCTCGAAGGGGACGAGCCGGTCCTCGATGGCGCTGCCGATCGACCCGTAGCCGATGATCAGCGCGGTCTTGTCGGCGAGGGCCGGGTGGACGCCCGGCTCCCACCGCCCGGCGTCCTGGGCGCGGACGGCCTCGGGGACGCGGCGCAGCGAGGCGAGGGCGAGGGTGAGGGCGAGTTCGGCGGTGCTGGCGTCGTGGACGCCGCGCGCGTTGCACAGCAGGGTGCCCCGGGGCAGTTTCGGTACGGCGGGCTCCACGTGGTCCACGCCCGCGGTGAGCGTCTGCACCACCCGCAGGTTCGGCATGTGCGCCAGCGGGCGTACGGAGACGGCCTGACCCTTCATGTAGGGAACGGCGTAGAAGACGCAGCGTGCGGGGTCCGCGGGGAACTCCTCCTCGCCGTCCCAGTGGACATAGCGGAACGATTCCGGCAGGCCGCCTATCTCGGCGGGTGGGATGGGCAGCCAGACGTCTGCGGAAGCCATGGCCGAAAGGCTATCCGGAGGCTGTGCGAGGGCCCCGGGAGGCACCCGTTAGGTTGGGACGGGCCCTGCGGGGGCGAGGAGGGAGCACGTCCAGGTGGAGCGCAGGACTATCGGCGCGGCGGCGCTGGAGGTGGGTGCGATCGGGCTCGGCTGCATGCCGATGAGCTGGGCCTACACCGCCTCCGAGCAGCACGGCGAGTCCTCGCTGCGCGCGGTGCACGCGGCGCTCGACCACGGGATGACGCTGCTGGACACCGCCGACATGTACGGGCCGTTCACCAACGAGCTGCTGCTCGGCCGTGTGCTCGGACGGCGCCGTGCGGAGGCGTTCGTCTCGACCAAGTGCGGACTCCTGGTCGGCGAGCAGCACATCGTGGCCGACGGGCGCCCCTCCTATGTGAAGCGGGCCTGCGACGCCTCGCTGCGGCGGCTGCAGACCGACGTGATCGACCTCTACCAGCTCCACCGGGCCGACCCCGAGGTGCCCGTCGAGGAGACCTGGGGCGCGATGGCCGAGCTGGTCGCGGCGGGCAAGGTGCGTTCGCTGGGGCTGTGCGCGGTGGGCGCGCGGGCGCAGCGGCGGACGCCGGACGCGCCGCTGTACGCGGAGACGATCCGGCAGTTGGAGCGGGTGCAGCAGGTCTTCCCGGTGAGCTGCGTGCAGGCGGAGCTGTCAGTGTGGTCCCCGGAGGCGCTGGTGTCGCTGCTGCCGTGGTGCGAGGCGCGCGGGATCGGCTTCCTGGCCGCGATGCCGCTGGGCAACGGCTTCCTGACCGGCACGCTGACCCCCGGCGGCGGCTTCGAACCCGACGACATACGGGCCAGGCACCCGCGGTTCACGGCCGAGATGATGGCCGCCAACCAGCCGATCGTCGCCGGGCTGCGGCGCGTCGCCCGGCGGCACGGCGACGCCACCCCGGCGCAGGTGGCGCTGGCGTGGGTGCTGGCGCAGGGGCGGCACGTGGTGCCGGTGCCGGGCACGAAGAAGGAGCGCTGGGTGGTGGAGAACGCCGCGGCGGCGCGGCTGGAGCTCACCGGGGAGGACCTGGCGGAGATCGCCGCGCTGCCTCCCGCCCGGGGATCGTGGGAGTGAACCGGGAACCCCCGGCGCCTTCCCGGCGTACGGTCGGGTGTGGGGGTGCCGCCGGGCACCGCGCACGCCGGGTGCCGGACCCCTCCGAGGACACCGCCGACCGGACACCGTGACCGAGAGCTGTCGAAAGGCGCGCTGATGGTGCGAAGCCCTGCCCTGCCCCTGCGAGCGGCCGTCGCCTCCCTCGCCTCCCTCGCCCTGCTCGCGGCGGGCTGCTCCTCCGGCGGGGAGGAACCGCAGGACCGTACGAGCACCGCGTCCGGCCGGTCCGCCGGCCCCTCCGGGGAGTCCCCCCGCTCCCCCGGCTCCTCCCCCGCCCCCGCCAGGGGTTCGGTGAAGGTCGTGGACACCGTCGCGACGGGGCTGGACTCCCCCTGGGGACTCGCGCCCCTGCCCGACGGCGACCTGCTGGTCTCCTCCCGGGACGAGGGCACGGTCTCGCGGATCGACGGCGACAGCGGGAGGGTGACCGAGCTGGGCTCGGTGCCCGGGGTGGACGCGGGCGGGGAGGGCGGCCTGCTGGACATCGCCGTCTCGCCCGACTTCGCCGAGGACCGCTACGTCTACGCGTACTTCACCAGCGCCTCCGACAACCGCATCGTGCGGATGCTCTACGACGCCGACCGGGAGGAGGGCAACCAGCTCGGCGCGCCCAGCACGGTCTTCAAGGGCATCCCCAAGGGGATGATCCACAACGGCGGCCGGATCGCCTTCGGCCCGGACCGGATGCTCTACGCGGGCACGGGCGAGGCCGGCGACCGCGGCCTGTCCCAGGACGAGGACTCCCTCGGCGGCAAGATCCTGCGCATGACGCCGGACGGCGAACCCCCCGGCCACGGCAATCCCGAGGCGGACTCGGTCGTCTACTCCTCGGGCCACCGCAACGTCCAGGGACTGGCCTGGGACGCGGAGAAGCGGCTGTGGGCCGCGGAGTTCGGCCAGGACACCTGGGACGAACTGAACCTGATCCGCCCCGGCGGCAACTACGGCTGGCCCGAGGTGGAGGGCAGGGCCGGCGAGGAGGGCTTCGTCGACCCGGTCGCGCAGTGGCGGCCCGCCGAGGCGTCGCCCAGCGGCATCGCCGTCGCGCGGGGCTCGGTGTGGATGGCGGGCCTGCGCGGGGAGCGGCTGTGGCGGATCCCACTGGATGGCGCGAAAACGGTGGCCGAGCCGCAGGCGTTCCTGGAGGGTGAGTACGGGCGGTTGCGGACGGTCGTCTCCGACGGCGGCGACGGGCTGTGGCTGGTGACCAGCGAGACCGACTCGCGCGGTACGCCCGGCAAGGACGACGACCGCATCCTGAAGCTGGAGGTCCGCTGATGTTCAACCTGATCGAGGAGTTGTTCAGCCCCGGGCGCCGCCACGCCGACGACGAGCGCAGGCGGCTGGAGCACACCCGGGTGGAGGAGGGCAGCCACGATCCGGGGCGCGGCCCGATCGACCTCGCCTCGGGCCACGTCCTGATCCGGGCCGCCGTACCGGCGCGGGCCCCGAAGTCGGCCTGACGGGAGGCCGGTGCGCGACCGGCCTCCCCCCACGGGGCGCCCGCGCCCCGCTCACCCCACCGCCGCGCGGCTGCCCCCGTCCGCCGGCTCCACCAGCCGCAGCCGGTGCGCCATCGCCGCCGCCTCGCCGCGCCCCGAAACCCCCAGCTTCGCCAGGATGTTGGAGACGTGGACGCTGGCCGTCTTGGGGGAGATGAACAGCTCCTCGGCTATCTGGCGGTTGCTGCGGCCCGCCGCGACCAGGCGCAGGACGTCGCGTTCGCGGGGGGTGAGGCCGAAGGCCTCCACCGGGTCGGTCGGCGGCGCCGGAGCGCGGCTCCCCGCACCGCCACGGCCGCCGCGCGGGTCCCCGAGGGCGATGCGGGCCCGCCCGGCGAGCCGCTCGACGCCCTCGCGCAGCGGTACGGCGCCCAGCCGCACGGCCGTGGCGTGCGCCCGGACCAGCAGGCCGGCGGCGCGCTCGCGGTCCCCGCCCGCCCCGAGCAGGGCCTCCGCCCAGCGGTACCGCGCCTGCGCCAGCCGGAAGGGCCGCTGCTCCGGTCTCTCCAGCGCGGCCACCGCCTCGGCCCAGCGGTCCGGGTCGTCGCACCCCTGGGCCCGCCGCAGTTCGGCGTCCACCATCAGCCCGTACGCCGCCCACACCGGCACCAGCCGCGGCAGCCGCCCGGCCGCCCGGCGGACCCGTTCCAGGAAGGCGGCCCGGCCCGGCTCCGCGGCGGGCAGCCCGCGCGCGTCCGCCTCGGCCGCCAGCGCGGAGTACAGCAGCGGCCAGGCGTACCGCTCGGTGGACAGCGGGAAGCCGCGGTCGAGGGCCTCCTCCGCCACGCGTCGGGCCTCAAGCGGGCGGCCGCGCGCCGCCTCGATCTCCAGCTCCAGGCGGGCGAGCGGAATGGTGTACTGCGGCTGCGGATCGTGCGCGCCGTGGTGCTTGCGCGCCTCGGCCAGTTCCCGGGCGGCCAGGTCGACATCGCCCCGGCGGAGGGCGAGGTGGGCGCTCTTGAGCGCGGCCGAACCGCGCGGCCGGGGGCTGCTCGCCAGTTTGCGCGTGGCGGCCAGTGCGGCGTCGGCCTCCTCCCAGCGCCCCAGGGCGACCAGCGACTCGGCCATGTTGCCCCGGAGCCATGCCCGGGTGTCCTGGAGCCCGAAGCGGTGGGCGACCCGCAGCCCCTCCTCGGCCACCTCCACGGCCTGCCCGGAGCGGCCCACCCCCTCCAGCGCGGAGGACAGGTTGACGTGGCAGCGCCCCATGACGCCGACCTCGCCCCGCTCGACGACGCGCCGGGCGACCTCCGCCATCTCGGCGAGCCCGGCGTCCACGCCGCCCGAGAAGACCCGCAGGCTGCCCAGGGTGAGCCTGGCGTGCAGCTCGATGCTCCCGGCACCCACCAGGGAGGCCAGCTCCACCGCGCGCTGCGCGGTGGCGAAGGACTCCGGCCCGGGGTCGTGGACGGCGCCCCAGGCCGCGGCGTTGGCCAGCACCTCGGCGTGCACCGGAGAGGGCGGCAGTCCGCGCACCAGCTCCTGCGCCCGGCCCAGTTCCGCCCAGCCGTCGCCCTGGCCGGTGCTCTGCGCGAGCCTGGAGCGCTGGGTCCAGAACCAGGCCGCCCGCAGCGGCTCCTTGTTCTCGTCCAGCATCCGCAGGGCGCGCCTGACGACGGCCAGCGCCCGCTTGCGCTCGCCCGAGAGCTGGGCGGCGGTCACCGTCTCGGCCAGCAGGTCGAGGTGGCGCGGCGCCTCGTCCCCGCAGCCGTGGGCCGGGTACGTCTCGGCGTGGCCGAGGGGCCGCAGGGCGCGGCGGGTGTCCGGGGCGGCGTCCTCCCACAGCTCCAGCGCCCGGTCCAGCAGCCGCAGTTGCTCGGCGTAGGCGTAGCGCCGCCGGGCGGCGACCGCGGCGTCCAGCACGGCGGGCAGCGCCTTGGTCACGTCGTGCGCGGCGTACCAGTGGCTGGCCAGGCGCGCGGCCCGCTCGTCGGTGCGGACCAGGGACGGGTCCTCCTCCAGGGCCTGGGCGTAGCGGCGGTTGAGGCCGACGCGCTCGCCGGGCAGCAGGTCGTCCGAGACGGCCTCGCGCACCAGCGCGTGCCGGAAGCGGTAGCCGTCGCCGTCCTGGGTGGGGGCGAGGATGTTGGCGCCCACCGCGGCCCGCAGCGCCTCGATCAGCTCCTCCTCGGGCAGCCGCGCCACCGCGGCGAGCAGGGGGTGCTCCACCGCGGAGCCGCCCTCGGCGGCGATCCGCACCACCTGCTGGGCGGTCTCCGGCAGCGCCTCGACCCGCACCAGCAGCAGGTCGCGCAGCGAGTCGCTGATGCCGCAGGCGGAGCCGCTGACCGTCAGCTCCTCCACGAAGAAGGGGTTGCCCTCGGAGCGCTCGAAGACCTGCTCCACCAGGTCCCGTTCGGGGGTCTCGACGCCCTGGATGCCGGCCATCTGCGCCCGCACCTCGTCCCGGCTGAGCCGGGGCAGCTCGATCCGGCGGACGGTCCGCAGCCGGTCCAGCTCGGCGAGGAAGGGGCGCAGCGGGTGGCGGCGGTGGATGTCGTCGGAACGGTAGGTGGCGACGATGACCAGCCGGGCGCGGTCGAGCGAGCGGAAGAGGTAGGCCAGCAGCTCGCGGGTGGAGCGGTCGGCCCAGTGCAGGTCCTCGACGGCCAGGACGAGCGTGCGCTCCCGGGAGAGCGACTCCAGCAGCCGGGCGGTCAGCTCGAACAGCCGGGCCCGGCCGTCCTCCTCGTGCCACTCGCGGGTGGTCTCGCCCAGTTCGGGCAGCAGGCGGGCCAGTTCGCCCTCCTGGCCCGCGGCGGCGGCCGTCAGCTCCTCCCCCAATTGGCGGTGGAGGGAGCGCAGCACGGTGGAGACCGGTGCGAACGGCAGGCCCTCGGCGCCGATCTCGACGCATCCGCCGACGGCCGCGACCGCGCCGGCCGCGCGGGCGGCGGACAGGAACTCCTCCAGCAGCCGCGTCTTGCCGACCCCGGCCTCTCCCGCCACCACGACCGCCTGCGGCTCGCCCGTGGCGGCACGGGCGAGCGCGTCGCCGAGGGCGGTCAGTTCGTCCCTGCGGCCGACGAACACCGGGCTGACCCTGGTTGTGTCCACGGCGCCGAGCATCGCACAGGGGGCGGGCCGCGCGGCACCGTGTTTCACCGCGGCGGCGGTGGCCGGGGAGGCGCCCTCCGGAGGGGGTTGCACCGGAGCCGGAACCAGGACCGGGGCCGGGGCCGCCGGAGCGGCGCTCAGGCGAGCCGGAGCCACCGGCCCGGTCCCCTGCCCGTCCTCTTCTCCTCCTCCCCCTCCTTCTCCTCCTTTCCCTCCTGCTTCCCCCGGTCTCCCCTCTCCCGTTCCTCGGCGCGCTGCCGGCGGCGGGCGGTGGCGGCCTCGCGCGCCAGGCGTTCCCGTTCGGCCTCGCGGCGCAGTTCGGCGGCGCGCAGCTCGGGCGTCCGGTGGTCGAACATCCTGGTCCCTCCTGGTCCTCGGTGGTCGGGTCCGCCTGCCGGCGGATGCCTCGATCCTCGTCTCCCAGGCGGGGCCGCCACATCGGGAGCCTGCCCGATCTCCGGGCCGCGGGACGCCTCAGGCCACGGGGCCGCGGGGCCGCCGTACCGCCTGAGGCCGGGGCGGAGTCCCGGCCCGGCCGCGTAAGACCCCTCAGGGTTTCCGGGGGTTCCTGAGGCGCCCGGGACGTCCGTACGGTCAGGCGGGTCCGGACGCGCCGCGGCCCCCGCACCGGCGGAGGGTGCGGGGGCCGCGGCGGCGGGCCGGACGGGCGTCAGCCCTGGACGCCCAGCTTCTCCAGGATGAGTTCGCGCACCCGGGCGGCGTCCGCCTGGCCGCGGGTGGCCTTCATCACGGCGCCCACGAGCGCGCCCGCCGCCTGCACCTTGCCGCCGCGGATCTTCTCGGCGATCGCCTCGTTGGCGGCGATCGCCTCGTCCACGGCCTTGCTCAGCGCGCCGGTGTCCGAGACGACCTTCAGGCCGCGCTTCTCCACCACCTCGTCCGGCTCGCCCTCGCCGGCGAGGACGCCCTCGATGGTCTGGCGGGCCAGCTTGTCGTTGAGGGAGCCCTCCGCGACCAGCGCGCACACCCGGGCGACCTGGGCCGGGGTGATGGGCAGGGCGGACAGCTCGGTGCCCTGCTCGTTCGCCCGGCGGGCCAGCTCGCCCATCCACCACTTGCGGGCCTGGTCGGCCGGGGCGCCCGCGTCGATGGTGGCGACGATCAGGTCGATGGCGCCCGCGTTGAGGACGGACTGCATCTCGTGCTGGGAGATGCCCCACTCCTCGCGCAGCCGGTTGCGGCGCACGCGCGGCAGCTCGGGCAGCTCGGCCCGCAGCTTCTCCACCCACTCCCGCGAGGGCGCGACGGGCACCAGGTCCGGCTCGGGGAAGTAGCGGTAGTCCTCCGCCTCCTCCTTGACGCGGCCGGAGGTGGTGGTGCCGGTGTCCTCGTGGAAGTGGCGGGTCTCCTGGACGACCTTCTCGCCCGCCTCCAGCACGGCGGCGTGGCGCTGGATCTCGAAGCGGGTGGCCCGCTCGACGCTGCGCAACGAGTTGACGTTCTTGGTCTCCGAGCGGGTGCCGAACGCCTCGGTCCCCTTCGGGCGCAGCGACAGGTTGACGTCGCAGCGCATCTGGCCCATCTCCATCCGTGCCTCGGACACCCCGAGGGCCCGGATCAGCTCGCGCAGCTCGGCGACGTACGCCCGGGCCACCTCCGGAGCACGCTCCCCGGCGCCGACGATGGGCTTGGTGACGATCTCGACCAGGGGGATGCCGGCCCGGTTGTAGTCCAGCAGCGAGTGCGAGGCGCCGTGGATGCGGCCGGTGGCACCGCCGATGTGGGTGGACTTGCCGGTGTCCTCCTCCATGTGGGCGCGCTCGATCTCCACCCGGAAGACCTCGCCGTCCTCCAGTTGGACGTCCAGGTGGCCGTTGAAGGCGATCGGCTCGTCGTACTGGGAGATCTGGAAGTTCTTCGGCATGTCCGGATAGAAGTAGTTCTTCCGGGCGAACCGGCACCACTCGGCGATCTCGCAGTTCAGCGCGAGGCCGATCCTGATGGTGGACTCCACCGCGGTCGCGTTGACGACCGGCAGCGAGCCGGGGAGGCCGAGGCAGACGGGGCAGGTCTGCGTGTTGGGCTCGGCGCCCAGCGCGGTGGAGCAGCCGCAGAACATCTTGGTCTTGGTGCCCAGTTCGACATGGACCTCCAGGCCCATGACGGGGTCATAGGAGGCCAGCGCGTCCTCGTACGACACCAGTTCAGTGACAGTCACGGAAAGTCAAACCTTTCAGGCGCTGCGGTCAGTCGTCGGCGAGGACGTCGTCGATGTCCAGGCGGCGCAGCTCGCGGACGAGGATCGCGACGCTGGTGACGATCGCGGCGCCGGAGACGATCGCGTCCAGGAGCTGCAGCCTGTCGCTCTCCCGGCGGGCGAGCTGGACCTGCTTGACGATGCCCACGGCGCCGAAGAGCGAGGTGCCGATGGACAGGTAGAGACCGGGCTTGCTCTTCTTGAACCCCTTGGCCTTCTTCAGCGTGCTCACAGCGCGGGTGCCTCCTCCAGCAGCGGGTGGCCCCATCGTGCGTGGAACGCGGCCTCGACCGCGGCTCCGACACGGTAGAGCCGGTCGTCGGCCATGGCGGGGGCGATGATCTGCAGGCCCACCGGGAGGCCGTCCTCGGGGGCCAGGCCGCACGGCAGCGACATGGCCGCGTTGCCCGCCAGGTTGACCGGGATGGTGCACAGGTCGGCCAGGTACATGGCCATCGGGTCGTCCGTCCGCTCCCCGATGGGGAACGCGGTGGTGGGGGTGGTCGGCGAGACCAGCACGTCCACCGTCTCGAAGGCCGCGTCGAAGTCGCGCTTGATGAGCGTGCGCACCTTCTGGGCGGAGCCGTAGTAGGCGTCGTAGTAGCCGGAGGACAGCGCGTAGGTGCCGAGCATGATGCGGCGCTTGACCTCCGGGCCGAAGCCCGCCTCGCGGGTGAGGGAGGTGACCTCCTCGGCGGAGCGGGTGCCGTCGTCGCCGGCCCGCAGCCCGTAGCGCATGGCGTCGAAGCGGGCCAGGTTGGAGGACGCCTCGCTCGGCGCGATCAGGTAGTACGCCGCGAGCGCCTTGTCGAAGGACGGGCAGGACAGCTCGACGACCTCGGCGCCCAGCTCGCGCAGCAGCTCCACCGACTCGGTGAAGCGCTGCATGACGCCGGCCTGGTAGCCCTCGCCGGAGAACTCCTTGACCACGCCGACGCGCAGGCCCCTGACGTCGCCGTTGCGGGCGGCCTCGACCACCGGCGGGACCGGGGCGTCGATGGAGGTGGAGTCCAGCGGGTCGTGGCCGGCGATCACCTCGTGCAGCAGGGCCGCGTCCAGGACCGTGCGGGCGCAGGGTCCGCCCTGGTCGAGGGAGGAGGAGAAGGCGACCATGCCGTACCGGGAGACGCCGCCGTAGGTCGGCTTGACGCCGACGGTGCCGGTCACGGCGGCGGGCTGGCGGATGGAGCCGCCGGTGTCGGTGCCGATGGCCAGCGGGGCCTGGTACGAGGCCAGCGCCGCGGAGGAGCCGCCGCCGGAGCCGCCCGGGACGCGGGTGAGGTCCCAGGGGTTGCCGGTCGGGCCGTAGGCGCTGTTCTCGGTGGAGGAGCCCATGGCGAACTCGTCCATGTTGGTCTTGCCCAGGACCACCACGTCCGCGTCCTTGAGCCGCCTGGTGACCGTGGCGTCGTACGGCGGGATCCAGCCCTCCAGGATCCTGGAGCCGACCGTGGTGGGGACGCCCTCGGTGGTGAAGATGTCCTTGAGCGCGAGCGGGACGCCGGCCAGCGGGCCCAGCTCCTCGCCGCGCGAGCGCTTGGCGTCCACGGCGCGGGCGCGCGCCAGGGCCCCCTCCCGGTCCACGTGGAGGAAGGCGTGCACCTTCTCGTCCACGGCCTCGATCCGGGCGAGGTGGGCCTCGGTCACCTCCACGGCGCTGGTCTCGCCGGAGGCGATCTTCGCGGCGAGCTCGGCCGCGGTGAGCCTGGTCAGATCGCTCGTGTGGGTCACGTCGGTCACTCCTCCCCCAGGATCTGCGGCACCTTGAAACGCTGCTGCTCCTGGGCCGGGGCACCGGAGAGCGCTTGCTCGGGGGTCAGTGACGGACGGACCTCGTCCGAGCGCATGACGTTGGTCAGCGGCAGCGGGTGGGAGGTCGGCGGTACGTCCTCGTCGGCGACATCGGAGACGCGGGCGACCGCGCCGATGATGTCGTCGAGCTGTCCGGCGAAGTGGTCGAGCTCTTCGTCCTTCAGCTCCAGACGCGCCAGCCGGGCGAGGTGGGCGACCTCCTCGCGCGTGATGCCAGGCATGCAGCGATTCCTCGGGGTGAGTGGTGGATCTTTCGGGGCTTCTCGGACTCTTCCTTCGGTCCGCCCCAATCCTATGGCGCCCCGAGCCGTGGGCGCACAGCGCTGCCGCCGCCGCCCGGGCCCGCCGCGGCCGGGCCCCGGACCGCCCGGGTCCGCAGGCCCGGCCGGAACCGGGACGTCCTACCGCGCGGGCTGCCCGTGGGAGCGGCGTGCTCCCCGCCCCCGGGGGCCCGGCAGCGCGGGCGCCGTCCTCTCCACCGCCGGCGGCGCCCCGTCGCGCGCCCGCAGCCAGGAGGTGGCCTCGGCCGGGGGCATCGCGGCGGACACCAGCCAGCCCTGTACGGCGTCGCAGCCCAGGTCGCGCAGGCGCTCCCAGGTCTCGTCGTCCTCCACTCCCTCGGCGACGACGAGCAGGCCCAGGGAGTGGGCGAGGTCGACCGTGCAGCGCACGATCTCGGCGTCCTCGGCGTCCACCGCCAGCCGGGCCACGAAGGACCGGTCGATCTTCAGCTCGCTGACCGGCAGCCGCCGCAGGTGCACCAGCGAGGAGTAGCCGGTGCCGAAGTCGTCCAGGGACATCCGCACGCCGTGGCCGGTGAGCGCGGCCAGGGTGTCGGCGGCCTGCTGCGGGTCCTCCAGGAGGACGTGCTCGGTGATCTCCAGTTGCAGCGCCCCGGCGGGGACGCCGTGCCGGGCCAGCCGGGCGGCGACGGAGCCGGCGAAGCCGGGGCTGTGGACGTCGCGGGGCGAGACGTTGACGGCGACCGGCACGGTCAGACCCTGGGAGCGCCAGCGGGCGACCTGGGCGAGGGCGGTCTCCAGCACGTAGTCGGTCAGGCGCGGCATCAGGCCGGAGGTCTCGGCGATGGCGATGAACTCGTCCGGGGGCACCTTGCCCCGGTCCGGGTGCACCCAGCGGACCAGGGCCTCCAGACCGGAGACGGAACCGTCGAAGCTCACCTTGGGCTGGTAGTGCAGCTCGACCTCGCCCGCGTCCAGGGCGCGGCGCAGGTCGCCCAGCAGGCCCAGCCGGTCGGGGGTGTTGCCGTCGCGGGTCGCCTCGTACACCTCGACGCCGCTGCGGTCGCGTTTGGCCTGGTACATCGCGACGTCGGCGCGGCGCAGCAGGCCCTCGGCCTCGCCGGCGTGGTCCGGGAAGACCGCGACCCCCGCGCTGGCCTCCAACTCCAGGGTCAGGCCGTCCAGGTCGAGCGGCGAGCCGAGCGCGGAGACGAGCATGCGGGCGACGCGCTGGGCGCTGGTGGGCGAGTCGGCGAGCGGGAGCAGGACGGCGAACTCGTCGCCGCCGAGCCGGGCCACCTCGGCGCCGCGCGGCAGGGCCGTCCTCAGCCGCTCCGCTATCTGGAGCAGCAGCCGGTCGCCCGCCAGGTGGCCGAGCGTGTCGTTGACCGAGCGGAACCGGTCGAGGTCGATGAGGACGAGGGCGGAGCGCGCGCCCTGCCGGTCGGCCTCGTCCAGGGCGGACCAGGTGCGCTCCAGCAGCCACTGGCGGTTGGCGAGCCCGGTGAGCGGGTCGCGGAGCTGCTCCTCGGCGCGGGCGCGGGCGATCCACAGGGCGAAGTCGAGCGAGATCAGCGGCACGGCGAACAGCGGCAGCAGCAGCGGCATGTGGGTGGCCACCACGACGATCAGCGGGGAGATGCCGAGCAGGGCGACGGCGACCAGGCCCTGCCGCAGCAGGGCGGTGCGGGCGACGGTGGGCAGCCCGCCCTGGCGCGGGAGCGTGCCGTACCACAGCAGGCCCCGGGTGACCAGCAGGTAGGCGCAGGCGGCGAGGAGGATCTCCGCGAGGGTGCCGGGGCCCCAGGCGGCGGGGCCCCAGGGCCGCTCCACCGAGGGGTGGGTGCCGAAGGCGGCGAGGCAGAGGGCGGCGGTGCCGGTGCCGAGCATGTCCACCGCCCCGTTCCGCAGCGCCTGGCGCCAGCGGTGCCGCCGGGCCGCGCCGACCAGCACCACCACGGCGAGGCTGACCAGGGTGGCGGGTATCCAGCCGTACAGCAGCAGGATGGCCAGGGTGAGGGCGGCACCGGAGCCGGTGCCGCCCCACCAGCGGTCGCGGCCGAGCGCCACCAGGTGTGCGACGACGATGCCGGTGAGGACGGCGAAGGACCAGCCCGCCACGCCGCTGGGGAAGAGCGCGCGCCCCTCCGAGACCACCCGGTGGGCGCCGATGCCCAGCGCCACGGCGGCGACCGCCACGACGGCGCGGGTCAGGCCGGGCACCTTCAGGGAGAGGAGGCGCTGCAGCCACGGCGCGGGGTCGGAGGAGTCGCCCGGTGGGGTCTGCGGGTGCCCGTGGCGGAGCCACTGCCGTCCCCGGTCCCGGGGTGTCTGCTGCATGCGCGTCCCTCTCACAGCCGTCGGTGCCCACGCCACGGCAGGCGCACCCCCTCAACAGTAGGGTGCGGACAGCCGCCGGGGGCAGTGATCGATCGGGGTTGCCCGAATGCCGACCGGTCGATCGCGTCCGTCTGATAAGCGCCGCGCGGATCCGCGTCATCACTCACCAACGGCACTCCGTGAAGGGGCAGTTGACCGCCGGTAACCGCAGCCGCTACTCCGCGGGGGCCTCGGCCGGGGCGACGGCGACCCGCCGTGCCGCGTCGGGGCCCTGTTCGAGCAGGACGGCGAAACCGTCGTCGTCCAGGATGGGCACCTTCAACTGCACGGCCTTGTCATATTTCGATCCAGGACTCTCTCCCGCCACAACAAATCCGGTCTTTTTTGAAACAGAACCGGTCACTTTCGCTCCTCGGCTCTGCAGCGCCTCTTTTGCGCCATCTCGCGTGTACGACCGGAGGGTGCCGGTGACGACGACGGTGACGCCCTCCAGCGGGCGGGGCCCCTGCTCCTCGCCGGCCTCCTCCTCCATCCGGACCCCGGCGGCCCGCCACTTCTCCACGATCTCGCGGTGCCAGTCCTCGGCGAACCACGCCTTGAGCGACGCGGCGATGGTCGGGCCCACCCCCTCGGTGGCCGCCAGCTCCTCCTCGGACGCCGCGGCGATCCGGTCCAGCGAGCGGAACTCCCGGGCCAGGGCCTCGGCCGCCACCGGGCCGACATGGCGGATCGACAGCCCGGTGATGATCCTGGCCAGCGGGCGCTCCTTGGCCGCCTCGATGTTCTCCAGCATGGCCAGGGTGTTCTTCTTCGGCTTGCCCTCGCGGTTGGCGAAGAGGGTGACGACCTTCTCCTCGCCGGTCTTGGGATCCCGCTTGGGCAGGCCGCTGTCCGGGTCCAGGACGTGGGTCTTGATGGGCAGCAACCGCTCCAGGGTGAGGTCGAACAGGTCGCCCTCGTCCTTCAGCGGCGGCTCGGCCGGCTCCAGCGGCTGGGTGAGCGCGGTGGCCACCACGTACCCGAAGTGCTCGATGTCCAGGCACTTGCGGCCCGCGAGGTAGAACAGCCGCTCCCGCAACTGCCCCGGACAGGAACGGGCGTTGGGGCAACGCAGGTCGACGTCGCCCTCCTTGGCGGGCTTGAGCGGGGTGCCGCACTCGGGGCAGTCGGCGGGCATCACGAACTCCCGCTCGGTGCCGTCCCGCAGGTCGGCCACCGGACCCAGGATCTCGGGGATGACGTCGCCCGCCTTGCGCAGCGCGACCGTGTCCCCGATCAGCACGCCCTTGGCCTTCACCACGTCCTGGTTGTGGAGGGTGGCGAACTCCACCTCCGAGCCCGCCACCGTCACCGGCTCCACCACGGCGAACGGCGTGGCCCGCCCGGTGCGGCCGATGCTCACCTTGATGTCCAGCAGCCTGGTGTTGACCTCCTCCGGCGGGTACTTCCAGGCGATGGCCCAGCGCGGCGCCCGCGAGGTGGAGCCCAGGCGTCCCTGGAGGGGGATCTCGTCCAGCTTGACGACGACCCCGTCGATCTCGTGCTCCACCGAGTGGCGGTGCTCGCCGTAGTGCGCGATGAACTCCCGCACGCCCTCGATCGAGTCGACCACCCTGGCGTGCGTTGAGGTCGGCAGCCCCCACTCGCGCAGCAGCTCGTACGCGTGCGAGAGCCGGTCGATGTCGAAGCCCTTCCGGGCGCCGATGCCGTGCACCACCATGTGCAGCGGGCGCTCCGCGGTGACCCTGGGGTCCTTCTGGCGCAGCGAACCGGCCGCCGCGTTGCGCGGGTTGGCGAACGCCGGCTTGCCCGCCTCGACCAGCCGCGCGTTCAGCTCCTCGAAGCGCTCCATGGGGATGAACACCTCGCCGCGGATCTCCACCAGCTCCGGGACCCGCTCGCCGCTCAGCCGCTCGGGGACGTCGGCGATGGTGCGGATGTTGGGCGTGACGTCCTCGCCGGTGCGCCCGTCGCCCCGGGTCGCGGCGCGCGTCAGCCTGCCGTGCTCGTACGTCAGGTTCACCGCGAGGCCGTCCACCTTCAGCTCGCACAGGAAGTGGTGCGGCACGTCGCCCAGCTCGCGCGCGATCCGGTCGGCCCAGGCGTCCAGCTCGGCGTCGTCGAAGGCGTTGTCCAGGGAGAGCATCCGCTCGCGGTGCTCCACGGCGGTGAACTCCGTCTCGTAGGAGCCGGAGACCTTCTGGGTGGGCGAGTCGGGCGTGGCCAGCTCCGGGTACTCGGCCTCCAGCTCCTGCAGCTCGCGCATCAGGGCGTCGAACTCGGCGTCGCTGATGACGGGGGAGGTCACGTAGTACCGGAAGCGGTGCTCCTCGATCTCCTGAGCCAGCCGGGCGTGCCTCTCGCGCGCCGCGCTGTCCGGGCTCTTCATCTCCACGAAACCTGCCTCCGTTACTCAGGGTCGTTCTCGAGGGACCGTGCGGCCCGGACGCAGTGCGCGAGCGCGGCCCGCGCGTACGCCGGTGAGGCGCCCGCCAGCCCGCAGGCGGGGGTGACCGTCACCGACCGCGCCAGCAGCTCCGGGGACAGCCCCAGCCTGCGCCACAGCGTCCTGACCCCCATGACGCTACCGCCGGGGTCTGACAGTGCCGCCGGGTCGGTCCCCGCGCCGGGCACGACCCCCGCGAAGAGCGCCGTGCCGCCCTCGACCGCCTCGCCGACCGCCTCGTCGTCACGCTCGGTGAGCAGGGAGAGGTCGAGGGAGATCCCGGCGGCGCCCGCCCGCCGCAGCAGCGCGATGGGCACCCCGGGCGCGCAGGAGTGCACCACCACGGGGCCGCCCCCGGTCGCCTCCCCGGCCGCCCCGATCACCTCGCGCAGCGCCTGCTCCACGACGGCCCGGTCCACCGCCGGGTGGGTGCGGTACCCGCTGGCGGTGGGCACCCGCCCGGTCAGCACCGCGGTCAGCGACGGCTCGTCGAGCTGGAGGACCACCGTCGCGCCCGGCACCCGCCGCCGCACCTCGGCGAGGTGGCCGCGCAGCCCCTCGGCCAGGGATCCGGCCAGGTAGCGGCAGGCGCCGGCGTCGCCGAGCATGGCCTCGCCGTTGCGGCGCTCCAGCGACGCCGCCAGCGTCCACGGCCCGACGGCGGAGACCTTCAGCGCCCCGGAGTAGCCCTGGGCGAACTCCTCCAGCGCGTCCAGGTCCTCGCCCAGCCAGGACCGGGCGCGCCGCGTGTCGCGTCCGGGCGCGTCGCCGACCCGCCAGCCGCTGGGCTCCAGGCGCGCGTACAGCTCCACCAGCAGCCCGGCCGTCCGCCCGATCATGTCCGCGCCGGGGCCGCGCGCGGGCAGCTCCGGCAGGTACGGGAGCTGTTCCAGGGTGCCGGTGACGATCCTGGCCGCCTCCCGGGCGTCCGTGCCGGGCATCGATCCGATCCCGGTGGCGGCGCCCGTTCCCCACACGTGCCCGGTCACGCCGACGGCCTCACCCTCAGGTCGGTGATCTCCGCGTCCGCGGGCAGGTCGAGGGCCGTCAGGATGGTGGTGGCCACCGACCCGGGGGCGATCCAGCGCTCCGGGTCGTACGCCCTGCCCTCCTGCCGGTGCACCTTGGCCTGCATCGGCGTGGCGGTGCGGCCGGGGTAGACGGAGGTGACGCGCACCCCGTTGGCCTTCTCCTCCGCGCGCAGCGAGTCGGCGAGCGCCTTCAGGCCGTGCTTACTGGCCGCGTACGCGCCCCAGTCGGCGTGGGCGTCCAGGCCCGCGCCGGAGTTGACGAAGACCACGTGGCCGCGCGCCAGGCGGAGCTGGGGCAGCAGCAGCCGGGTCAGCTCGGCCGGGCCGACCAGGTTGACCGCCAGGGTGGCGTTCCAGATCTTCGGGGTCAGCTCCCCGATCCCGCCGAGTTCCACGACCCCGGCGACGTGCAGCAGGGAGTCCACCCGCTGCGGCAGCTCCTGGTGGGACAGCGCCCACGACAGGCGTTCGGGCTCGGCCAGGTCGCCGACGAGGGTGCGGGCGCCGGGGAAGCGCTCGGCCAGTTCCTTCGCGCGCCCCGCGTTCCGCGCCAGCAGCCACAACTCCTCGCCGCGCTCGCTCAGCCGCTCGGCGACCGCGGCTCCGATGCCGGAGCCCGCCCCGGTGATCACATGCGTTCCCATGGACTCCATCGTCCCATCCGCTCTCCGCGGCGGCGGGCGCGGCGCCGCCCGACGTGGTCCAATGCCGTCCATGGCCGCCTCCACCCCCGCGATCCCCGAGCCCGCCCGCTCCCTCGGCCGCGTCCCGGCGCCCGCACCGCCGGGCGACGGGCCGGGCGCGGACCGGTCCGGCCACATGGTCGTCTGCGGCGACAACTCCCTGGCCCTGCGGCTGGTGCGGGAACTGGCCTCCGTCTACGGCCAGCGGGTCACCGTCGTGCTGCCCTCGCTGCGCGGCGGCGACCAGGGCCCGCAGATCGCCGCGCTGGTCGGCGATCCGCGGCTGGAGGTGCGGGCGGTGGAGGCGCAGGTGCCGGACGACGCCGCCCTGCGCGCGGCGGGCGTCGAGACGGCCGCCGCGCTGGCGCTGACCTCCGGCGACGACCAGCTCAACATCCACGCCGCGCTGCGCGCCCGGCGCATCAACCCCGAACTGCGCCTGGTCATCCGGATGTTCAACCGCACCCTCGGCCGCTACCTGGAGGACCTGCTCGACCGTACGATCGCCGCCCGCGTCCCCGGCCTGGACCAGGTGGCCGTGGACGCCTCCACCACCGTGCTCTCCGACGCCGACACCGCGGCCCCCTCCCTGGTGGCGGCGGCGGTGGTCGGCAGCGACAAGATCATCCAGGCGGACGGGCTGCTGCTGCGCGCCAAGGACCGCACCATCGGCACCGCCGACCGCAGCGACCCGCTGTGCACCCTGGCGCTGCTGCCCGACGCGCCCGACGCCGGCGAGGGCGACGTCTACGGCGCCCCCGGCGACCGCGACGGCCCCGTCCTGCTGCCCGACCCGCGCGACCTGGAGGGCCTGCCGCCCGAGCGCGGCACGGTCGTGCTGGAGGCGATAACCCGCCGTCCCGACCGGCCGGGCGCCCCCGCCGCCCGCGTGCCGCGGCTGCCCGTGGGCACCTTCTTCTCCCGGCGGCTGCGGGCCTCGCTGGCCGGGCTCACCGCCGTGGTGGTGCTGCTGGCCGCGGCCAACTGGTACGTCACCCGCGAACTGCCCCTGCACGCCGCGTACGTCACGCTGCTCAACGTCCTGTCGATCAACGAGCCGGCGTTGGAGGGCTCCACCGGGGAGCAGGTCCTGCAACTGCTGGGCGCGCTGGCCGGGACGGCGCTGCTGCCCCTGCTGTTCGCCGTCGTCCTGGAGAGCTACGGCACCTTCCGCCAGGCGGCCGCCCTGCCGCCCCCGCCGCGCGGGATCGAGCGGCACGTCGTCCTGCTCGGCCTGGGCAAGGTCGGCACCAGGGTGCTGGACCGGCTGCTGGAGCTGGGCATCCCGGTGGTGTGCATCGAGCGCGACCCCGAGGCCCGGGGCATCGCCGCGGCCCGGGCGCGACGGGTGCCGACCCTGGTCGCGGACGTCACCGAGGACGGCGTGCTGGAGGAGGCCGGGATCGCGCGCAGCCGCGCGCTGCTGGCCCTCACCAGCGACAGCGGCACCAATCTGGAGGCCGTGCTCTACGCCCGCCAGGTCCACCCCGGCCTGCGGGTGGTGATGCGGCTGTTCGACGACGAGTTCGCCGCCACGGTCTACCGCACGCTGCGCGACACCCACCCCGGGGCGCAGACCCGCAGCCGCAGCGTCTCGGCGCTGGCGGCCCCGGCCTTCGCCGGCGCCATGATGGGCCGTCAGGTACTGGGCGCCATACCGGTCGGCCGCCGGGTGCTGGTCTTCGCCGCGGTGTCGGTGGCGGGCAACCGGCTGCTGGAGGGCCGCACCGTCGGGGAGGCGTTCCGCCCCGGCGCCTGGCGGATCCTCGCCCTGGACACCGCTCCGCCCGACCGCCGCCGGGCCGACCTGCGCTCCTTCTCCACGTACACCGTCACCGGCGACCTCGCCTGGCGGCTGCACGACGGCTACCTGATGACGGCGGGCGACCGCGTGGTGGTCGCCGCCACCCGCGAGGGCCTGGGCGTCCTGCTGGCGGGCGGCGACCCGCGCGGCGCGGCCGCGGGCGTCCCCTCCCCCGCGTCCTGAGGGACCGTCAGGCGGGGTCGCGCTCCTCCGCCCGGTCCCGCGCCGGGTGGGTGACGCGGATCTTGGACTGGCCGTGCGGGAGACGCTCCCAGTCGTCCATGAAGCGCGCTTCGAGACCGTGGCGGGCCGCGAGACCGGTCAGCGTCTCGGTGCGGTAGTAGAAGTCCTCGCGCAGCACGTGGTGCTCGCGGCCCTCGGTGCGGTCGAAGGTGAAGTCGAAGAAGCCGCCCGGCGCGAGGATGCGCCCCACGTTCTCCAGGCACTGGTCGATGACGTGCAGCGGCGAGTGGGAGAAGACGCTGTGCGCGTGGACGACCGTGAAGTACCCCTCGGGCAGGAAGTCGAAGGTCAGGTTGTCGGCGATGGTCAGGTACGGCAGCTTGTGCTGGAGGCCGTAGCGCACGACGGTCCGCTTGGCCTCGATGAGGATGTCGGGCGAGATGTCGATGCCGTAGTAGTGGCCGGGCTCCAGGTGGTCGATGAACAGCCGGCCCGCCCGCAGGTTGCCGCAGCCGATCTCCAGCATCCGGTCCTCCGGCCGCAGCCCGTGCCCGACCAGGTAGTCGAACTGGAGCTGCCCGATCGCCAGCCAGCGCTCGGTCGACGGCCTGCCGCCGACGGCCGCCTCCGGGCTGCGGGCGGCGTCGGAGGCCATCACGGCCCGGTAGTACGCGATGTGGTCGCGGTGCCTCGCCCGCAGCCAGGCGTCCCGGGCGGCCCGGCGCAGGTGGGCGGGCACCTTCTCGGGGTGTCCGATCGCGTAGCGCACCTTGTGGGCGAGGCTGGCCCGGTTCCGGGAGAGCCTGGACTCGGAGCGCCTGGTGTCGGAAGAGGTCTCGGCCCCCATGGGCATCTCCGCAGTGCTCGAATGGTCGTTCGCATGGCCGTTCACGTGGTCTTCCGGGTGACGGCCGGTGGCGCCAAGTATGGGCGGGCCCGCCGCGCGGCGCACGTCCACCGCTCCGAACGGGTGACGGGCGTTGGGCCGTCCGGGGGCGGCCCGCCCCGCACGTCCCGAGTCCCGCCCCCCGCACGGGGGCCGTCGCGGCCCGTCCGCGGCCCGGCCCCCGGGGCCCGCCCGCCCTCCTGGAGCGGCTGAGGGCGGCGGAACGGGAGGGGCCGCCGACGGGGCGGGCGAGACGGACGTGGCCCGTCCCGGCCCGCCACCGGGGTGCCCGGTGGCGGGCCGGGGCCGTCCGTGGCCGGTTTCCGCACTTGGCGGCCCCCTGCCGCCGCCCCACCATCGGATGCGGTACTCCACCTCCGACCCCCGGAAGGAAGCGGCGCATGGATCTGCGACTCGGCGGCAGACGGGCCCTGGTGACCGGAGCCAGCAGCGGGCTCGGTGCGGAGATCGCCAGGGTGCTGGCCGCCGAGGGCGCCTCCGTCGTCGTCCACGGGCGCGACGAGGCCAGGACCGAGGCGGTGGCCGGGTCCATCCGCGACAGCGGCGGCGACGCCACCACCGCGATCGGCGACCTGGCCACGGACGCCGGCGCCGACGCGGTCCGGGCCGCGGTCGCCGGGAGCGGGGCCCCCGTCGACATCCTCGTCAACAACGCCGGCACCTACGACGTGACGGTGGGGTGGGACACCGCCCCGCCCGAGGCGTGGGCCGAGGTCTACAACGTCAACGTCATCTCCGCCGTGCGCATGATCCGGCGCTTCGTCCCCGGCATGCGCGAGCGCGGCTGGGGACGGGTGATCCAGATCAGCAGCGTCGTCGGCGAGCTGCCCGCAGCGGACTATCCCCACTACGCCGCGACCAACGCGGCCCGGAACAACCTCACCAGATCCCTCGCACGCGAGCTGCGGCACTCCGGCGTGACCTCGAACGCGGTGGCGGCGGGCGGCTTCATCACCCCGCCCGTGGAGAACATGCTGCTCGACGCGGGCAGGCGGTACGGCTGGGGGGACACCCTGGAGGAGATCGAACCGAAGGCCGTCGCCGCCTTCGGCTCCAACGACGTCGGCCGCCTCGGCCGCCCCCGCGAGTGCGCCGACCTCGTGGCGTTCCTGGCCAGTCCGCACGCGGCCTACCTGACCGGCGCGGTCCTGCCGCTCGACGGCGGCGCGTAACCGCCCCGCGGACCCCGAAAACCGGTCGCACGGCCACCGCGCACCGGCTAGAACGGGCAAGATGACCGATCCCTATCCGCTCCGTCCCGTCACCGACGGCGAGTTCGGTGCCTGGGCCCGCATGATCGCCGACACCTACGGCGCCGACCGGACCGCCGAGGAGATCGCCAACCAGCGCGCCGCCACCGCACTGGACCGCACCGTCGCCGCCTTCGACGGGGACACGCCCGTGGGCGGCGCGTCCGTCTACGCCCGCCTGCTGACGGTCCCGGGGGCCGTCATGCCGGTCGCGGGCGTCGCCTCCGTCGGGGTGGCCCCCACCCACCGGCGCCGCGGCATCCTCACCTCGATGATGCGCCGGCTGCTGACCGAGGTGTACGAGCGCGGCGACGAGCCGGTCGCCGCGCTGCGTCCCACCGAGGCCGCGATCTACGGCCGCTTCGGCTTCGGCCCCGCCACGCGGGGGAGCCTGCTCCGCTGCGAGCGGAGTGCCCTGCGCTTCCGCCCCGGAACGGACTTCGGCGACGGGACCGTCCGCCTGGTGGACCGCGCCCGGGCCCGCCCCCTGATAGAGGAGGTCTACGACCGGGTCCGGAGCGGCTCGGTCGGCTGGCCCGACCGGGACGACAGCCACTGGACCGTCCGCCTGTTCGACGAGCCGCACGCGCGCGAGGGCGCGACCTCGCTGCGTTTCGCCGTGCACCGGGAGCCGGACGGCCGGGCCACCGGCTACGTCCTCTACCGGCACAAGGCGGCATGGGACGCGGCGGGCGGCAGCGCCAGCGCCGTTCGGGTCGAGGAGCTGGCGGCGCTCTCGCTCCCGGCGTACGCCGCGCTGTGGCGCTTCCTGGCGGGGATCGACCTGGTGCCGTGGATCGAGTACGAGGGCGCGGTGGACGAGCCGCTGCCGCACCTGCTGGTGGAGGCGCGGGCGGTGCGCTCGACCGTGGTCGACCGGCTGTGGGTGCGGCCGGTCGACGTCGGCCGGGCCCTGGCGGGGCGCCGCTACCCGGCCCCACTGGACCTGGTCCTGGAGGTCGAGGACGACTTCTGCCCGTGGAACACCGGGCGCCACCGCCTCCGGGCCGACGGCGACGCGGTGACCTGCGAGCGCACCACGGCGCCCGCCGACCTGCGGCTGACCCCGGCCGAGCTGGGCGCGGCCTTCCTGGGCGGTACGACGCTGGCGTCCCTGGCGGCCGCGGGCCTGGTCCGGGAGCTGCGGCCGGGCGCGCTGGCCCGCGCCACGCGCGCCTTCCGCGGCGACCGGGAGCCCTTCTACCCCGGGGGCTGGGCGTTCCCCCTGTACTGAGCCCCGTGCCCCCGCCGTCCGGCCCCTTCGCGGCGGCGGGAGGCGGGGCTAGGCTCCTGGCAGGACGGCGCCGGCGGCATTCGACGGCATCGGCGCCACGGACGAGGGGGCCGCCCGATGGGCGCAACGGTCACGGCAGTCAGCAGCAACGGCACGTACTCGTTCACCAAGCCGAACCGGGACGGCATCACGCTGCTCGCCGGGCTCGGGGTGGAAGGGGACGTCCACGCCGGGGTGACGGTCAGGCACCGCTCGCGCGTCGCCAAGGACCCCACCCAGCCGAACCTGCGTCAGGTGCACCTGATGCACCAGGAGTTGTTCGACGAGGTCGGCGAGGCGGGGTTCGACGTGCGGCCGGGGCAGCTCGGCGAGAACATCACCACCCGCGGCATCGACCTGCTCGGCCTGCCCACGGGCACGCTGCTGCGCATCGGCGACGAGGCGGTCGTGGAACTCACCGGGCTGCGCAACCCCTGCCTGCAGATCGAGAACTTCCGGCCGGGCCTGCTGAAGCAGGTCGTCGGCCGCGACGGGGACGGCAACGTCGTCCGCAAGGCCGGGGTGATGAGCGTCGTGAGGACCGGCGGCGTGGTGCGCCCCGGCGACCCGATCGAGGTCGAACTGCCGGACGGACCGCACCGGCCCCTGGAGCGGGTCTGACCCTCCGCCGCGGCCCCGGGGGACCGGGCCCGCCGCCGGGCCGCCGTCAGGCGGTGGCGGCGGTCTTGCCCCGGCGCACGGTGGTGGCGATGGTGGCCGAGCCGACGACGCGGGTGCCGTCGTAGAGGACGATCGCCTGGCCCGGGGCGACGCCGCGGACCGGCTCGGTGAACGTGACGCGCAGTTCGTCGCCCACCAGCTCCGCCGTCACCTCGGTCTCGCCGCCGTGGGCGCGGAGCTGGGCGGTGTAGGTGCCCGGTCCGGTGGGCGGGGTGCCGCACCAGCGGGGGCGGATGCCGGTGAGGGCGACCACGTCCAGGGAGGAGGCGGGGCCGACGGTGACGGTGTTGTCCACCGGGGAGATGTCCAGGACGTAGCGCGGCTTGCCGTCGGGGGCGGGGTGGCCGATGCGCAGCCCCTTGCGCTGGCCGACGGTGAAGCCGTACGCGCCGGAGTGGGTGCCGAGCCGGTTGCCGTCCTCGTCCACGATGTCGCCCTCGGCGGTGCCCAGGTGCCGGGCGAGGAAGCCCTGGGTGTCGCCGTCGGCGATGAAGCAGATGTCGTGGCTGTCGGGCTTGCGGGCCACGGCCAGGCCGCGGCGCTCGGCCTCGGCGCGGATCTCCTCCTTGGTGGTGGGGGTGTCGCCGAGGGGGAACATGGCGTGGGCGAGCTGCCGCTCGTCGAGCACGCCGAGGACGTAGCTCTGGTCCTTGGCGGCGTCGGCGGCGCGGTGCAGCTCGCGGGTGCCGTCCTCGCGGACCACGATGGTGGCGTAGTGGCCGGTGCACACCGCGTCGAAGCCCAGGGCCAGGGCCTTGTCCAGCAGCGCCGCGAACTTGATCTTCTCGTTGCAGCGCAGGCACGGGTTGGGGGTGCGGCCCGCCTCGTACTCGGCGATGAAGTCCTCCACCACGTCGCGGCGGAAGCGGTCGGCGAGGTCCCACACGTAGAAGGGGATGCCGATGACGTCGGCGGCGCGGCGGGCGTCGCGGGAGTCCTCGATGGTGCAGCAGCCGCGGGCGCCGGTGCGGAAGGACTGCGGGTTCGCCGACAGGGCGAGGTGGACGCCGGTGACGTCGTGCCCCGCTTCCACCGCGCGGGCGGCGGCGACGGCGGAGTCGACGCCGCCGGACATGGCGGCGAGGACGCGGAGGCGGGGCGCGGGGTTCGGCGCGTGCGGCGTGTCAGTCATAGCGCTCCCAGGGTACGGCGCCGCGTGCGGTGGGGCACGGGCGGTCTCCGCGGCCCGGCCGCCGGGGCCGGCGGAACCGCGGGGGCTCCCCCGCGCGTTGTGCGACGCGTGAGCGAAAGAGAAGCCCACAGAAGGGCCCCGGGGGGCCGGGCGGGAAGCCGTACGGGCCGGCCGGTGGTCAGCCGCCGCGCCCTGCTGATCGGCGGTACGGCGGTGGGACTGGGCGCGATCGGCTACACGGCCCGCGACGAGGCGTCCCGGCTGTGGTGGCGGGCGCCGGGTGTGGACCGGCCGCGCACCGAGGGCGAGGTGGACCATCCGGGCGCGGAGTGGATACCGGCCTCCGGGGCGAACTGGCGGCGGGCCGACCGGCCGTACGACTACACCATCGACCGGGTGGTGATCCACGTCATCCAGGGCAGCTACCCGGTGGCCGTGAAGGTCTTCCAGGACCCCTCCCACCGCGCCGCCGCCCACTACGTGGTGCGCACCTCCGACGGGCACGTGGCGCAGATGGTCCGGGAGCTGGACGTGGCGTACCACGCGGGCAACCGCGCGTACAACGAGCGCAGCATCGGCATCGAGCACGAGGGCTACGTGGAGCGCGCCGGGACCATCACCGACGCCACCTACCGGGCGTCGGCCGCGCTGACCGCCGGGATATGCGACCGGTACGGCATCCCGAAGGACCGCGAGCACATCGTGGGCCACCACGAGGTCCCCGGCACCGACCACACCGATCCCGGCCCGTACTGGGACTGGGACCGCTACCTGCGCATGGTGCGCGCCGTGTGACGTCCGCGGGGGCCGTCCGCCGGGCGGGCCCGGGCGACTCGGCCCGGCTCGGCTCGGCCCGGCTCAGCTCAGTCCGGCGCCGCGGGCCCGCTCCACGGCAGGTCCGATGGCCGCCGCCACCGCGTCCACGTCGTCCTTGGTGGAGGTGTGGCCGAGCGAGAAGCGCAGGGTGCCCCGGGCCAGGTCCGGGTCGGTGCCCGTGGCCAGCAGCACGTGGCTGGGCTGGGCGACCCCGGCCGTGCAGGCCGAGCCCGTGGAGCACTCGATGCCCTGGGCGTCCAGGAGCAGCAGCAGCGAGTCGCCCTCGCAGCCGGGGAAGGAGAAGTGCGCGTTGGCGGGCAGGCGTCCGGCCGGGTCGGGGTCGCCGCCCAGGACGGCGTCCGGCACCGCCTCGCGCACGGCCGCGACCAGGGCGTCCCGCAGCGCGCCGATCTCCCGGGCGAACTCCTCGCGCCGCTCGGTGGCCAGCCTCGCGGCGACCGCGAAGGCGGCGACGGCGGGGACGTCGAGGGTGCCGGAGCGCACGTCGCGCTCCTGGCCGCCGCCGTGCAGCAGCGGGGTGGGGGTCCACTGCCGGCCCAGCAGCAGCGCCCCGATGCCGTACGGGCCGCCGATCTTGTGGCCGCTCACCGTCATCGCGGCCACTCCCGAGGCCGCGAAGTCCACCGGGACCTGGCCGACGGCCTGGACCGCGTCCGCGTGCAGGGGGACGCCGAACCCGTTCGCCACGGCGG
This sequence comes from Streptomyces sp., assembly GCF_035644915.1. Taxonomy (GTDB): domain Bacteria; phylum Actinomycetota; class Actinomycetes; order Streptomycetales; family Streptomycetaceae; genus Streptomyces. The sequence continues at coordinate 118,773 of NZ_DASQNP010000071.1, read as the reverse complement.
CGAGGGCGGCGACGGGCTGGACGGTGCCGATCTCGTTGTTCGCCCACATCACGGTGGCCAGCGCCACGTCGCCGGGGTCGCGTTCGATCGCCTCGCGCAGCGCCTCGGGGTGCACCCGTCCGTGGCCGTCGACGGGCAGCCACTCGACGCGGGCGCCCTCGTGGTCGGCGAGCCAGTGGACGGCGTCGAGCACCGCGTGGTGCTCGACGGGGCTGGCCAGGACGCGCACGCGGGCGGGGTCGGCCGCGCGCCGGGCCCAGTACAGGCCCTTGACGGCGAGGTTGTCGGCCTCGGTGCCGCCGGAGGTGAAGACCACCTCGCTCGGCCGCGCCCCCAGCGCCGCGGCGAGCGCCTCGCGGGCCTCCTCCACGGTGCGCCGGGCCCGCCGCCCCGCCGCGTGGAGGGAGGAGGCGTTGCCGGTGAGGCCGAGGTGGGCGGTCATCGCCTGCACCGCCTCCGGGAACATGGGGGTGGTGGCGGCGTGGTCGAGGTAGGCCATGGTTCCCCGATTCTACGAGCCGCTGCGGGGGGCACGAGAGCGAGGACCGGCCAGGTCGGCCGGTCCTCGCCCTTGTGCGCCCCTCATCCGGGAGGGACGAGCCCGCGGCGTCCGCTCACGCGGTGCCGTTCTCGGCCTGGAACATCCAGTGGTGCTTCTCCAGGTCGCCGGTGAGCTGGATGAAGATGTCCTCGGTCACCGGGTCGACCGGGCCGGTCGCCGACATGCGCTCGCGCATCCGGTTCACCACGGCGGCCAGGGCCCCCACCAGGACCTGGACGGCGTCGTCGTCCTTGTGCCAGCCGCTGTTCACGCTGGTGATGCCGGTGCCCGCGGCGACGGTGGCGGCGCGGCCGTCGGGGGCCAGGCCCAGGGCCGAGGCGCGCTCGGCGACGGTGTCGGTGTAGGTGCGCGCGGTCTCCACGACCTCGTCGAGCTGGAGGTGGATGGAGCGGAAACGCGGCCCGACCACGGTCCAGTGGACCTGCTTGGCCACCAGCGACAGGTCGATCAGGTCGACCAGCGCGCCCTGGAGCGCCTCGCCGACGATCTTGAGGTCCTGATCGGGCAGTGTGCTCTTCACGGCGTACATCCGTTGACCACCTTCGCTTCTCTTGCTGCGGTTGTGCTATTTGCCCTGTTTGTCCCTTTCCAGGCTACCCGTGAGGTGTCCCCCCACTCCCGTGCGCCCGCATCCTCCCCGGGAGGTCCGGGGAGGGGCGTCGGCGACGTCGTACGTGTGCCCGGCCGCGCCCGGCGCATGCGGCGGGCGCGGGACGCGGGCGGCGGGCGCGGATCAGCCCAGCGGGGCGCGGGCGAGCTGGCGGGACTGGGCGACCAGGCGGTCCTGGCCGTCCCAGACCTCCGCGTCCTCCTCCAGGAAGCCGCCGGCCAGGTTGCGGGTGGTGACCGACACCCGCAGCGGGCCCGGGGCCGGGCGGCAGCGGACGTGGACGGTCAGCTCCACGGTGGGGACCCAGCCGGACAGGCCCAGTTCGAACGCGGTGGGCGGCAGGGCGTCCACGGCCAGCAGCAGGGCGAGCGGATCGGGGTCGCGGCCGTCGGCGAGGCCGAACCAGGCGCGCATCTCACCCCGTCCGCCGGGCGCGCCCACCGCCCAGCCGGCGGTGGCCGGGTCCAGGCGCAGGTCGAGTTGGCGGGTGATCGGCGGGACGGCCGCCGGGTCCATGCCGTCCTCGGCCCCGAGGCAGTGCTCGTACGGCGGCAGTTGCGGCGGCTTGGCGCTGGTGCGGACGTCGTCGGGCAGCGCGGCCAGGTCGCCGTAGGAGGCCAGGACGCGGATGCGCTCGACCTCCCGCCCCTCCTCGTCCCGTTGGAGGAGGGAGGCGGTGCCGGTGGACAGGGTGCGGCCGGTGCGGACGGTGGAGGTGCGCACGGTCGCCGGGCCGGGCCGGGAGGCGGTGAGGTAGTGCGCGGTGATGGTGAAGGGATCGGGGTGCGGCAGGGTGTCGCCGAGGGCGCGGCCGAGCAGGGCGAGGAGGTAGCCGCCGTTGACGGCGTGCCCGATGGTCCACTCGGCGGAGAGCTCGGCGTCGAAGACGCCCTCCCCCCGCGGGATGACGGCCGTGTCGCGGTCGAACGCGCTGGCACCGATGGTTGCCTCGGTCATGGGAGTACACCGTACAGGCTTTTGTTACTGGCGGGTAGCCAGGGCTCGGCCCCCCGTTCGCTCACGCCTCCTCGGCGCTCTGGCTGCGGCGGCGCCAGGCCCGCGGCGCGCGCCAGCCGTAGCGCAGGGCCAGCAGCCTCAGGACGAAGGCGAGGGCGGCGGCCAGCCCGCTGGTCACCGCGGTGAGCTGCTCGGCCCGGATCAGCAGCACCACCGCCGTCGCCCCGACGACGGCCGGGACGGCGTAGATCTCGCGGTCCCAGCGCAGCAGGGAGGGCACCTCGTTGGCCAGCACGTCGCGCAGTACGCCACCGCCCGCGGCCGTGGCCAGCCCCATGGCGACCGAGGCGGTCAGGCCGAGCCCGTACTCGTACGCCTTGACGGTGCCGGTGACGCAGAACAGGCCCAGGCCCGCCGCGTCGAAGACCATCACCGCCCGGTTGATCCGCTCCACCTGCGGGTGGAGGAAGAACACCAGCGCCGTGGCGGCCAGCGGGGTCAGCAGGTAGCCCAGGTCGGTGAGGGCCGCCGGGGGCACGGCCCCGATCAGCAGGTCCCGCAGCAGTCCGCCGCCCAGCGCGGTGACCCCGGCGAGCACCGTCATGCCGACGACGTCGAAGTTCTTGCGGACGGCGAGCAGGGCGCCGGAGATCGCGAAGACGAAGATCCCGGCCAGGTCGAGCCAGTGCTGGACGGTAGAGCTGAACAGATCCACGCCCCGGTTGTAGCAGGCGCGGATGTGGCGGGAGCGGTGCGGGGCACCCCCTCGCACCGCTCCCCGGACCGCTCCCCGTCCGCGCCCGGTGCCGGGCGCGGACGGGAGCGGGGAGGGCGGCGGGGTCACCCGGCCGCCGCGGGGCTCATGTCGCCGCGGCGGCCTCCGGCTCCTCCCGCCCGGAGGCCGGGGGCGGGACCACCGTGGCCGAGTTCTGCGAGGGCAGGAGCGTGCCGTCGGCGATCTGCTCCGCGTAGTGGCAGGCGACCCGGTGCCCGCCGCCCAGGTCCCGCAGCTCGGGGCGGTCGGTCGCGCAGAGCTTCTCCTGCTTCCACGGGCAGCGGGTGTGGAAGCGGCAGCCGGCCGGCGGGTCGGCCGGGGAGGGCAGGTCGCCGGTGAGCAGGATGCGCTCCCGGTGGTCCTCCACCTCCGGGTCGGGCACCGGCACGGCCGACATCAGCGCCCTGGTGTACGGGTGGCGGGGCTCGGCGTACAGCGTGTCGCTGGGCGCCTCCTCCACCAGCGAGCCCAGGTACATCACCCCGACGACGTCGGAGATGTGCCGCACCACGGCCAGGTCGTGGGCGATGACCACGTAGGTCAGGCCCATGGCCTCCTGGAGCTCCTCCAGCAGGTTGATCACCTGCGCCTGGATGGAGACGTCCAGCGCGGAGACCGGCTCGTCGCAGATGATCACGTCCGGTTCGAGCACCAGCGCCCGGGCGATCCCGATGCGCTGCCGCTGGCCGCCGGAGAACTCGTGGGGGTAGCGGGAGAGCGCGTTGGCCGGCAGGCCGACCTTCGCCAGGATCTCCCGGATCCGCTCCCGGCGCTCCTCCTGGTCCGCCCCGATGCCGTGCGCCGCCATCCCCTCGGAGAGGATCGACTCGATGTTCTGCCGGGGGTTGAGGCTGCCGAGCGGGTCCTGGAAGACCATCTGCAGCCGGCGGCGGAAGCGGCGCATCTCCTCACCCGGCAGCTTCGCCAGGTCGGTGCCGTCGAAGACGACCTCGCCGTCGGTGATGTCCACCAGCCGCAGGATCGCCCGGCCCAGCGTGGTCTTGCCGCAGCCCGACTCGCCCACCAGCCCGTACGTCTGGCCGGCCTCGACGGAGAGCGAGACCCCGTCGACGGCGTAGACGTGGCCGACCGTGCGGTCGAAGAGAATCCCCTTCCGCACCGGGAAGTGGACCTTCACACCGTTCAGTTCGAGCAGGCTCATGCTCCAGCCTCCTTGTCGGCCCCGTCGGCGTCGGTCCTGTCGGCCTTGCCGGCCCCGTCGGCCCTGCCGGCCGCGCCGACCGCCTCGGACACCTCGGCCACGTCGGGCTCCAGCGCCGTCCTGCGCAGCTCGTCCACCCCTCCGGAGAACACCGGGTTCACGCACCGCACCTGGTGCCCGGGCGTGCGCGGCTCGCCCAGCGCGGGGGCTCCCTCCAGGCACCGGAGGGTGTAGTGGTCGCACCGGGGCGCGAAGGCGCAGCCGTCGTCCCAGGCGATCGTGTCGTTGATGGACCCCCGGATCGGCTTCAGCGGCTCGCCGCGCGGCGCGTCGAGCCGGGGGATGGAGCCCAGCAGCCCGTGGGCGTACGGGTGGGTCGGCGCCGCGAACAGCTCCCGGCGCTCGGCGGACTCCACCACCTTGCCCGCGTACAGCACGTTGACCTGGTCGCACAGGCCGGCGACCACGCCCAGGTCGTGAGTGATCATCAGCAGGGCGGTGCCCTGCTGGTCCACCAGTTCCTTGAGCAGTTCCAGGATCTGCGCCTGGATGGTCACGTCCAGGGCGGTGGTCGGCTCGTCGGCGATGAGCAGGCGCGGCGCACAGGCCACCGCCATCGCGATCAGCGCCCGCTGCCGCATGCCGCCGGAGAGCTGGTGCGGGTACTCCTTCAGCCGCCGGGTGGGGTCCGGGATGCCCACCCGGTCCAGCAGGCCGGCGGCCTCCTTCCGGGCGGCCTCGCCCTTCAGCCCCCGGTGCCGGGCCAGGATCTCGGTGACCTGGACCCCGATGGGCACCACCGGGTTCAACGAGGACAGCGGGTCCTGGAAGATCATCGCGAGCTGGGAGCCGCGCAGGTCGCGCATCTTCCCCGGGCTCAGGGACAGCAGGTCGGTGCCGTCGAACCCGGCCCGGCCGCCGACCGTCACCCCCCGCCTGGGCAGCAGTCCCATCAGGGCCAGCGAGGTGACGCTCTTGCCACAGCCCGACTCCCCGACCAGGCCCACCACCTGACCCTGGTCGACGTCGAAGGACACTCCCGACACGGCCTTCACGTCGCGCCGGCCGCGACCGGTGAAGGTGACGGTCAGTTCGTCCACGGAAAGCAGGGCCATGTGATCAACTCCGCAGTTTCGGGTCGAGGGCTTCCCGCATCGCCTCGCCCAGCAGGGTGAAGCCGAGGGCGGTGATGATGATGCCCAGCGCGGGGTAGACCGCGAGCATCGGTGCGCTGTCGAAGAAGCGCTGCGCCTGGGCCAGCATGACCCCCCACTCCGGAACGGCGGCGTCCGGGTTCCCCAGGCCGAGGTAGGACAGCGCGGCGGCCTCGATGATGGCGGTGGCCAGGCTCAGCGTCGCCTGGACGATCACCGGGCTCAGCGAGTTGGGCAGGACGTGCCCCAGCGCGATGCGCCGCTTGCGTACGCCCAGCGCCTGGGCGGCCAGCACGTAGTCCGCGCCGCCCTGCGCGAGCATCGCGCCGCGCAGCAGCCGGGCGAACACGGGGATCTGCACCACCCCGACCGCGATCATCACGGTGGTCAGGGACTGGCCCAGGATCGCCGCGACGGACACGGCCAGCAGCAGCGAGGGCAGCGCCAGCATGATGTCGATGACGCGCATCACGACGGTGTCGATCCGGCGTCCGGTCCTGCCGCCCAGGACCAGGGCGGCCCCGGAGGCCCCGCCGATCAGCGCGCCCGCGGTGAAGCCCAGCAGCGTGGCGACGATGCCGACCAGCAGCGTCTGCCGCGCCCCCACCAGCATCCGGGAGAACTCGTCGCGGCCCAGGTGGTCCAGGCCCAGCCAGTTCTCGGCGCGGGGGCCGACGAAGATGTTCTGGTTGGAGAAGACCTCGCCGCGCCAGGTCTGCGCGGTGGGGCTGTACGGGGCGACCCACGGGCCGACGATCGCGACCACCACGAACACACCGATGATGGCCGCGCCGATGACGGCCATCTTGCTGGCCCGCAGCCGACGCCAGGCCTCGACCCACAGGCTGGCGCCCGCGGAGGTCTCGGTGGCGGCGGTGAGCTCCGCGAGCCGGTCGATCTTGTCGGTCTTGGTGCTCATCAATGCACCCGCACTCTCGGATCGATGAGGCTGTAGGCCAGGTCAACCAGCAGGTTGATGACGACGTAGGCCGCCGCGATGAACATGATGAAGCCCACCAGGACCGGGTAGTCGCGTTCGTCGATGGCGGTCTTGATGAACGAGCCGATGCCGCCGAAGGCGAAGACCGACTCGGTGAGCACGGCTCCCGACAGCAGGCCGCCGGTGAGCAGGCCGATGGCGGTGACCACCGGCAGCAGCGCGTTGCGCAGCACGTGGCGGCCGCGCACCACCGCCCGGCTCAGGCCCTTGGACTCGGCGGTGCGCACGTAGTCCTCGCCGAGCACCTCCAGCACGCTGGCCCGGGTCATGCGGGTGATGATGGCCAGCGGGATCGACGACAGCGCCAGCGCGGGCAGCACCAGGTGCGTGATCGCGTCCCAGGAGGCGTCGAACTCGCCGGTGAGGATGCCGTCCAGGACGTAGAAGCCGGTGACCTCGGTGGCGTCGATGCCGGTGGTCTGCCGGCCGAAGCTGGGGAACCAGCCGAGCTGGACGGCGAAGACCGCCTTGAGGATGAAGGCCAGGAAGAAGACCGGGATGCAGATGCCCACCAGGGATCCGGACACCGCGGTCACGTCCAGCCAGCTCCCGCGCCGGCGGGCGGCGAAGTAGCCCAGCGGGACGCCGACGGCGATGGCGATGATCATGGCCGAGATGCCCAGTTCCACCGTGGCGGGGAACCGCCGGGCGAACTCGTCCCACACCGGCTGACCGGTCTGGGTCGAGACGCCCAGGTCCAGTTGGAAGAGCCGCTTCATGAAGCGGCCGTACTGGACCCACACCGGCTGGTCCAGCCCGAGGGCGGCCTCGATGCGCGCCTTGTCGGCCGCGGTGGCCCGTTCTCCGAGCATGGCCGCGGCGGGTCCGCCGGGCAGTCGGTTCAGCCAGATGAACAGCAGAATCGACAGGCCCAGCAGGGTGGGTATGAGCTGCAGCAGTCTTCGTGCGACGAGACGCAACACCCCGCGATGCCCCTTTCCTTGGTTTCCTCTGGTGCTCATAGCCAGGTCCGCCCGGCCACGGGGATGCGGTGGCCGGGCGGACCTGCGCGATCATGCGTTTACTTGAAGGAGACCTCGGCGAAGTTCTCCTGCGTCAGCGGGGAGACCTTCGGCGGGTTGACGTCCTTGGCGAACGCGATGGACGGCGGGGAGGAGGAGATCGGGACACCCGGCAGGTAGTCCATGATGACCTCGTTGGCCTTCTTGTACAGCTCCACCCGCTTGGTGGCGTCCGGCTCGGACTCGGCGGCCTTCATGGCGTCGAAGACCTTGTCGTCGCGGAAGCCCCACTGCTTGTCGTAGCCGCCGAACCAGGTGCCGATGAAGTTGTAGGCGTCGTTGAAGTCACCGGTCCAGCCCAGCATGTGCAGGGCGCACGAGCCGTTCTCGGTGGCGTCCAGGTAGTCCGGGGCCCACTTCATCGGCTTGGGGTTGACCTTGATGCCGGCCTTCTCCAGGTCGGCCTTCATCAGCTCGAACATGTCCGCCGGAGCGGGCATGTAAGGACGCGTCACCTCGGTCGGGTAGCAGAAGTCGAGCTTGAGGTTCGCCGCACCGGCCTTCTTCAGCAGGCTCTTGGCCCTGGCCGTGTCGAACGGGTAGGTGGCGACGTCGTCCGAATAGCCGTCCACGGTGTCCGGCACGAACTGCGTGGCCGCCTTGCCGCCCTCCGGGAGCTGCGTCTTGACGATGTTCTCCCGGTCGATCGCGTGCGCGATGGCCCGGCGGACCTCCTTCTTCTTCAGGGCCTTGTTCGCCTCCTGCGTGAAGCCCAGGTAGAAGATGTTGAACACGCCGCGGACCGGGACCTGGAAGCCCTCCTTCTCCAGGGTCTTCACGTCCGAGGGCGCGACCAGGTCGTAGCCGTGGATGTTGCCCGCCTGCAGCGCCTGGCGGCGCGCGGACTCGTCGGCGATGGTGCGGAAGACCAGCTTGTCCACCTTGGCCTTCTCGCCCCAGTAGTCGTCGAAGCGCTCAAGGGTGACTTCCTTGTTGCCCTTGTCCCACTCGACGATCCTGAACGGGCCGGTGCCGGCGACCGTGCCGGCCTCCTGGCTGTACTTGGGGTAGGTGATGGCGTCTTCCTCGCCGGTCGCCTCCTGCTTCTCGTAGGCGGCTATCGCCTTCGGCGAGTGGATGGCGAGCGCCTGGAGGGAGAAGCCGCCCGGCAGGTTGGCGGAGGGCTCGTGCACCTCGATGACGGCGGTCAGCTCGTCCTCGGCGGTGCAGCTCTTGTAGTTCGCCTTGGGGGTCTCCTTGCTCTCGTTCTTGGCGAAGCCCCCGAAGATGGTCTGCCAGTAGTAGGAGACCGCGCTGTTCTGGTAGGTGCCCTTCCAGTTGAACCAGTGGTCGTAGTTCTTGCACACCGCCTCGGCGGTCAGCTTCTCGCCGTCGTGGAACTTCACGCCCTTGCGGAGCTTGAAGGTCCACGCGGTGCCCGCCTCGTTGCTCTCCCACGACTCGGCGAGGCCGCCGACCAGCTTGGTGCCGCCCGGCTCGTGCTCGATCAGCGCCTCGAACGCCTGGCGGGTGACCCGGAACGTCTCACCGTCGCTCGCCAGCGCCGGGTCCAGGGAGCCCGGGTCGCCCGCGGCGCCGAAGACGAAGGTGTCTCCCCCTCCGTCGTCCTTGCCTCGTTCACTGGCGCATCCAGTGGCGATCACACCAACCGCGAGGGTGGCCGCGATCGTCTGGACGACCCTGGAACCGGTTCTTCGCATGTTCCACCTCAGGGGTCGGTGACGGTCAGACTGCATGGTCGCCCGAACAGTACTGCGCCCAACCAACCGTGGGAACTGTCCGCATGTCGGTGATATAGACCTGAGACCGTACCGCTGAACGGCGATATCGCAGGACATTTGACGGCAACTCAGATGAAATCCCCGGGCGGCGGCGAACGCCGGTCACCGGGCCCGGCCGGGCCCGGCGGCAAGGGGCGGGAAGCGCGTCAGTAGGGGCGGGGGTAGCCGTATCCGTGCCCGGGGGTGGTCACCGGGGCCGCTCCGCCGTGGGCGTCGCGGTCGAAGAAGGGACGGGCGTTGGCCCGCAGCCACATGGCGACCGGGTCGTACTCGTCCGACATCGCGACCGTGGAGACCGCCAGCCCGTCCGGCACGGCGGCGACGCACTGCTGCATCATCGACCGCACCGACTCCACGGCCGGCGGCCCGCTGTCGTACAGGTCGAGCCCGATCACCAGGTACGGCGCCCCCAGCGCGGGCTGCACCCAGGCGCGGCGCAGGGTCCGCACGGCGGGCGTGCGGTGGGCGTTCTGCACGAGCTGGGCGTAGAAGTGCGGAACCTGCACGGTCGGTTCGCTGATGCGCAGCGGCCCGGCGGGCAGCCGGTCCAGCCCGCCGGCGATCCGGCGCAGGTCGAGCCAGGGCACCCCGACGCCGCCGCCCGGCGCGTGCGGGTTGAGCCACAGCCCCCAGCGGTCGGGGAAGAGGGCGGCGGCGACCTCCCGGCCGCCGACCACCTCGTGCCCCCTGGTCCAGCCGGAGGCCGCCAGCTCCCGCTCGGAGGTCACGCACGGGGCGTAGCCGTGCCCGGCGACCTCCATGTTCCCGTACTGGGCGTCGGGGGAACCGGCCCGGCCGTGCCAGAGCAGCATCCACAACCGGCCCTCGGCGAGGGCGTGCAGCAGCGCTTCGTAGGTGTCGTACCGCCCGGGCGCCACCTGGTGCAGCAGCTGCTCAACGCTTCCACCCGCGCTCACGTGGGCCGCCCCTTCTCGACTTCGGTCTCCTGCACCGGGCCGCGCGCGCGTCCCGCCCCGACATCCAACCAGCTTACGGTCCGTGTCCGACAGCGACCGGCTACTCAGGGCCCCGCCGCGCGGGTACTCAGAAGGCCGGGTCCGGCGGCGGGTTCACCGCCGGACCCGGGGCGGATCCGGCACCGCCCCGGCACCGCCTCAGTACGGCCGGTCCTCGCGCGTGTAGAAGGGGCGCACGCACTGCCGCATCCAGTCCACGACCGGGTCCTGCGCCGCGTCCAGCAGCACCATCTGCACCGGCCACCGCACCGGCTCCCGGCCCAGCGCCCGGCCCAGGGCGTCGTGCGCCGCCGCCCGTGACTCCGGGTCCAGCAGGTCCAGCTCCACGCCGACGAACAGCGCGGGCGGATCGCCCTCGATGCTGGCCAGGCCGCGGCGCGCGGTGCGCACCGGGGGCAGCACCGCGAACTCCCCGGCCGCCGCGGCCAGGAAGTCCACCGGCTCCTCCTGCCAGTCCGGCTCGAAGAGCCGGACCCGGGCGCCGGTCGCCATGCCCGGCACCCCAGCGGCGCCGCCCTCGCGGCACAGCTCGGCCACGGCGGCCGGGGGCAGCGGGGCGCCCACGGTGCCCTCGGGGTTGATCACGATGCCGACCTGCGGCGGCAGGCCGCGGGCGAACTCGCGGGCGGGCGCGATGGCGAAGGGCAGGTGCGAGCCGGCGCACTGCAGGAACTGCTGCTCGGAGCTGAAGACGGGGACGTACGGCGCCCCGTCGAGCTGTACGGTCGGCAGGTCGAGGTTCGGGCTGTCCGGTCCGCCGCCCTCGGGCAGCGGCACCCACAGGCTGCTGCGTCCGAGCACCTCCAGCAGCCGGGGGCCCGCCCCGGGGACGCCGACCGAGGCGGCGAGGGTCTCCTCCAGCTCGTTGCCGGGCCAGCCGCCGCCGTGCCCCGGTCCGTACTGGTGCGGGATGGTCATGCGAAAACCCTATCCGCAACCCGGCGGACGGCGGTCCTTCCCGTCCTCCACCGCCCCGCCCCCGTCTCCGCCCCCGTCCCCGCCCCGGGCGCTATCCGAAGACGATCCCGCGCAGCGCCCCGGCCGCCGTACGGTCCAGCAGCACCGCCGAGACGCAGCCCCGGGGCAGCCGGCCCGCCTCCACGTCCGCCACCAGGCGTCCCACCGCACGCCGGTGCCGGGCGAACGCGTACGCCGACACCCCGCGCCCCCGCTGCGCCTGCCCGCTCAGCGCCACCTGCGGCGGCACGTCCAGCAGCACCATGTGCAGGGCCCGCCCGCGCCGCCGCGCGTCCCGGGCCAGCCAGCGGCGCACCCAGCTCTGGGTGCCGCAGTCGTGCACCACCACGCCGGCGCCCGAGGCCAGGGCCCGCCACAGCGCGAGGTAGTGCGCGATCCGGACCAGGGGGCGGTAGACGCCGTACGGCAGCCAGGCGGGCAGCCGCCGCTCCCAGCGCTCCCGCATGTCCTGGGAGTCGATCCGGATCACCGTCTCGTGGGCGGCCACCACGCGCCGGATCAGGGTGGACTTGCCGCTGCCGGGCAGCCCGGAGACGACCACCCGGTCCCCCGCCCGGAAGCGCAGGACCCGCACGGCCGCGGTCCCGCGCAGATCGCGTCCGCCGGACCGCGCGGACACGGGCGTCTGCCGGGGCACCGCCCCGCTCTGTGCCGCACAGGCACTCTCCAGGCTGCTCACTGCTGTGCCTCCCCGCTCCGGCCACGCGCCCGCGGCATCACCCAGAGCGTGTCAAGAAGGATGACGGCGGACAAGGCGACTACCCGCGGTGAATTCCCCGACACCTTTTCCACCGATGCACATCCGGCCTGACCACAGGCGTGCGGGGCGTGCGATGATGAGCGCGCCAACTGCATACCGGCCGCTCGAGTCCGCGCGGGAGAGTTCCCGGCAGTCGCAGGTCAGGGCGGGTGCCGGGGCGCCGAAGGAGCAAGTCCTCCCTTGAATCTCTCAGGCCCCGATACCGCGTGGACGAGGCAGATCTGAAAAGCGGGCGCCCGCGGGGCGCCCCACCCAAGGTGCAAGCCGTGGTCCGCCCGCGCGGACCGGTGGCGAACCTCTCAGGTTCCGATGACAGATGGGGAGGACACCCTCTGTGTCTGTCCTGTCCGTCCGCCGGGCCCGTCCACGGGACCTCGCACCTCGCCTGGGAGCCAAGCCATGAGTGATTCCCCCCGACGCACCCCCCTCGACGCCGTGCACCGCGCCCTCGGCGCGACCATGACGGACTTCGCGGGCTGGGAGATGCCGCTGCGCTACGGCAGCGAGCGCGACGAGCACAACGCCGTGCGCACCCGCGCCGGACTGTTCGACCTGAGCCACATGGGCGAGATCACCGTCACCGGCCCGCAGGCCGGCGAGCTGCTGGACCACGCCCTGGTCGGCCACCTGTCCGCCGTCCCCGCGGGCCGGGCCCGCTACACCATGATCTGCGGCGAGGACGGCGGCATCCTCGACGACCTGATCGTCTACCGGCTGGAGACGGAGCGGTACCTGGTCGTCGCCAACGCCGCCAACGCCCAGGTGGTCCTGGACGCCCTCACCGAACGGAGCGGCGGCTTCGACGCGGCCGTGCGGGACGACCGCGACGCCTACGCCCTGCTCGCCGTCCAGGGGCCCGCGTCCCCCGGCGTCCTGGCCGAGGTCACCGACGCCGACCTGGACGGGCTGAAGTACTACGCCGGGCTGCCCGGCACGGTCGCGGGCGTGCCCGCGCTGATCGCCCGCACCGGCTACACCGGCGAGGACGGCTTCGAGCTGTTCGTCTCCCCCGGCGACGCGGAGACCCTGTGGCGCGCGCTGACCGAGGCCGGCACGGAGGCGGGCCTGGTGCCGTGCGGGCTGTCCTGCCGCGACACGCTCCGGCTGGAGGCGGGCATGCCGCTGTACGGGCACGAGCTGACCCGCGGCACCACCCCCTTCGACGCCGGGCTGGGCCGCGTGGTGAAGTTCGACAAGCCCGGCGACTTCGTCGGCCGCAAGGCCCTGGAGGACGCCGCCCGCCGGGCGGCGGAGAACCCGCCGCGCACGCTGGTCGGCCTCGTCGCCCGGGGCCGCCGGGTGCCGCGCGCCGGGTACGCGGTGGTCGCCGACGGCGCGGTGATCGGCGAGGTCACCTCCGGCGCCCCCTCCCCCACCCTCGGCAAGCCGATCGCGATGGCGTACGTGGACGCCGCCCACGCGGCCCCGGGCGGCGAGGGCGTGTCGGTGGACATCCGCGGCACCCACGAGCCCTGCGAGGTCGTCGCGCTGCCGTTCTACCGGCGCGGGCGCTGACGCCCCCGGACGGCCGGGGCCGTACCGTGGCCTGACGGCCCCGGCCGTCCCACAAGGCAAGACCCGTTTCCCACATCTCACCCCTGACCAGGAGAATCACGTCATGAGCAACCCCCAGCAGCTGCGCTACAGCAAGGAGCACGAGTGGGTGTCGGCCGCCGAGGACGGCGTCGCGACGGTGGGCATCACCGAGCACGCGGCGGGCGCGCTCGGTGACGTCGTCTACGTCCAGCTCCCCGAGGTCGGCGCCACGGTGACCGCGGGCGAGCCCTGCGGCGAGCTGGAGTCGACGAAGTCGGTCAGCGACCTGTACGCGCCCGTCTCCGGCGAGGTCACCGAGGTCAACCAGAACGTGGTGGACGACCCGGCGCTGGTGAACTCCGCCCCCTTCGAGGACGGCTGGCTGTTCAAGGTGAGGGTGACGGAGGAGCCGGACGACCTGCTCTCCGCCGACGAGTACACCGCCTTCACCGGCGAGTGACCCCGTCCGGCACCCTTCCCGCCCGCACGCCGTCCGCAGCCCAGCACACCACGATCGGAAAGATCCGATGTCGCTACTGAACAGTTCCCTGCACGAGGTCGATCCCGACGTCGCCGCCGCCGTCGACGCCGAGCTGCGCCGCCAGCAGTCCACCCTGGAGATGATCGCGTCGGAGAACTTCGCTCCGGTCGCCGCCCTCCAGGCCCAGGGCTCGGTCCTCACCAACAAGTACGCCGAGGGCTACCCCGGCCGCCGCTACTACGGCGGCTGCGAGAACGTCGACGTGATCGAGGACATCGCCCGGGAGCGGGTGAAGGCCCTCTTCGGCGCCGAGGCCGCCAACGTCCAGCCGCACTCCGGCGCCCAGGCCAACGCCGCGGCGATGTTCGCCCTGCTCGACCCGGGCGACACCATCATGGGCCTGGACCTGGCCCACGGCGGCCACCTCACCCACGGCATGAGGATCAACTTCTCCGGCAAGCTCTACGACGTGGTCGCCTACCACGTCGACGCCTCCACCGGCCTGGTGGACATGGAGGAGGTCGAGCGGCTGGCGAAGGAGCACCGTCCGCGGCTGATCATCGCGGGCTGGTCGGCGTACCCGCGGCAGCTCGACTTCGCCGCCTTCCGCCGGATCGCCGACGAGGTGGGCGCGCTGCTGATGGTGGACATGGCGCACTTCGCCGGGCTGGTCGCCGCCGGGCTCCACCCCAACCCGGTGCCGTACGCGGACGTGGTCACCACCACGACCCACAAGACGCTCGGCGGCCCGCGCGGCGGGGTGATCCTGTCGAAGCAGGAGTACGCCAAGAAGATCAACTCCGCGGTCTTCCCGGGCCAGCAGGGCGGCCCGCTGGAGCACGTCATCGCGGCGAAGGCGGTGGCGTTCAAGATCGCGGCGACGGAGGAGTTCAAGGACCGCCAGCGCCGCACCCTGGAGGGCGCGAAGATCCTCGCCGAGCGGCTGACGCAGCCGGACGCGGCCGAGGCGGGCGTGGCCGTCCTCTCCGGCGGCACCGACGTCCACCTGGTCCTGGTCGACCTGCGGGAGAGCGAGCTGGACGGGCGGCAGGCCGAGGACCGCCTCCACGAGGTCGGCATCACCGTCAACCGCAACGCCATCCCGAACGACCCCCGCCCGCCCATGGTCACCTCGGGCCTGCGGATCGGCACCCCGGCGCTGGCCACTCGCGGCTTCGGCGCCGAGGACTTCCGCGAGGTCGCGGACGTCATCGCCGAGGCGCTCAAGCCGTCGTTCGACAAGGACAAGGCCGAGGCGCTGTCCGCCCGGGTGACGGCCCTGGCCGGCAAGCACCCGCTGTACCCGGGCCTGTAGACCCCCGGCATCCGCGGCACCCGCCGGGTGCGCCGCCCGACCGGCGGCGCACCCGGCCCGCCACACCCGGCGAACCGCACCCGCACACCCGCGGGACACCCTCTCGTCCACCCCACGAGCACATCCACGAGCAGACAAGGGAGTCCGCCGCCGTGGCCATCTCCGTCTTCGACCTCTTCTCCATCGGCATCGGTCCGTCCAGCTCCCACACGGTGGGCCCGATGCGGGCGGCCAGGATGTTCGCGCGCCGACTGCGGAAGGAGGGCGTGCTGACCAGGACCGTCTCGCTGCGGGCCGAGCTGTACGGCTCCCTGGGCGCCACCGGCCACGGCCACGGCACGCCCAAGGCGGTGGTGCTGGGCCTCGCGGGCCACTCGCCCCGCACGGTCGACGTCGAGAGGGCGGACGAGGAGGTCGAACGCGTCCGCCGGTCGGGCCGGCTGTGCCTGCTGGAGGCCGAGCCGCAGGAGGCCGGCGGCGGCCACGAGATCGCCTTCGACCTCTCCTCGGACCTGGTGCTGCACCGCCGCCGCTCGCTGCCGTACCACGCCAACGGCATGACCCTGGCCGCGTACGACGACGGCGGCGCCCCGCTGCTGGAGAAGACGTACTACTCGGTCGGCGGCGGCTTCGTGGTGGACGAGGACGCGGTCGGCTCGGACCGCATCAAGCCCGACGACACCGTGCTGAAGTACCCCTTCCGCACCGGCGACGAACTGCTGCGGACCACCCGCGAGACGGGCCTGTCGGTCTCGGCGCTGATGCTGGAGAACGAGAAGGCGTGGCGCACCGAGGAGGAGATCCGCGCGGGCCTGCTGGAGATCTGGCGGGTGATGCGCGAGTGCGTGGCCCGCGGTCTGTCCAGGGAGGGCATCCTGCCCGGCGGGCTGAAGGTCCGCCGCCGCGCGGCCACCTCGGCCCGCCAGCTCCGCGCCGAGGGCGACCCGGCGGCGCACGCCATGGAGTGGGTGACGCTCTACGCGATGGCGGTCAACGAGGAGAACGCCGCGGGCGGCCGCGTCGTGACCGCCCCCACCAACGGCGCGGCGGGCATCATCCCGGCCGTCCTGCACTACGCGATGGAGTTCGTCCCCGGCACCGACGACGACACGGTGGTGCGCTTCCTGCTGGCCGCGGGCGCCATCGGCCTGCTGTTCAAGGAGAACGCCTCCATCTCCGGCGCCGAGGTCGGCTGCCAGGGCGAGGTCGGCTCCGCCTGCTCCATGGCCGCCGGCGGCCTCGCCGAGATCCTGGGCGGCACCCCCGAGCAGGTCGAGAACGCCGCCGAGATCGGCATCGAGCACAACCTGGGGCTGACCTGCGACCCGGTGGGCGGCCTGGTCCAGATCCCCTGCATCGAGCGCAACGGCATGGCGGCGGTCAAGGCGGTCACCGCCGCCCGGATGTCCCTGCGCGGCGACGGCCGCCACCACGTCTCCCTGGACAAGGCCATCAAGACGATGAAGGAGACGGGCGCGGACATGAAGGTCAAGTACAAGGAGACCGCCCGCGGCGGGCTGGCGGTGAACGTCATCGAGTGCTGAGGCCGGCGCGCGCCCGCGTCCGTACGCACCGGCCGCCCCCGGGCCGTCACGCGATCTCACCCGCACAAGTGGCCGGGTGCACCGGATCGGGTGGCGGCCCGGCCGCGGCGATCCGGCCGCGGCGGTACGGGTCAGTGGGGGCCGCGGCGCGGGGCCGGTGGCCTGCCGACGGCCGGCTCCTCCTGCCGCACCGCCCACAGGGACCGGACGCGGTCCAGGTGGCGGCGCATGTGCTCCTCGGCCCGCTCCGCCTCGCCGGCCAGCATCAGGTCCAGCAGGTCGAGGTGCTCGTGCGCGGACTCCACCAGCACGCGCGTGCCGCCCAGGCCGCTGAGCCCGTGGAGCCGGGAGCGTCTGCGCAGGTCGCCCACCGTCTCGACGAGGCGGGGGTTGCCCGCCAGGGAGAGCAGGTCCAGGTGGAAGCGGTGGTCCGCCTCCAGGTAGCGGGCCAGGTTCCCGGCGCGGGCGGCGGCCACGGTCTCCTCGGCGGCCGGCCGCAGCGCCCGGAGCTGTTCGGGGGCGACCGTCCGGGTCACCCGGCCGACGGTCGGGGCCTCTATCAGGATGCGGAGCTCGGTGAAGTCGTCCAGGTCGCGCTCGGTCGTCTCCAGGACGCGGAACCCCTTGTTCCGTACCGTCTCGACCAGGCCCTCGCGCGCCAGGTCCAGCATGGCCTCGCGGACGGGGGTGGCGGAGACGCCGTACTCGGCGGCGAGGGAGGGGGCGGAGTAGACGACCCCGGGGCGCAGCTCACCCGCGATCAGCGCGGCGCGGAGGGCGTCCGCCACCTGGTCGCGCAGGGGCTCGTGGGGCGAGACGGGTCTGCGGGGACCGGAGTCGCTCATGGAGTCCTCCCGTGGCTGCCGGCCACAGCGTACGGTGCCGGGACGGGAGCTGCCGAAGCCCCTTCGGCGCCGGTCCGCCGCCCCGCGCGGTGCTTCCCGGGCTCGGCGCCGGCCCCCGCGCGGAGGGCGGGGCGGAGCCGTACGGCGCTCCGGCGGCCGTCCGCGGGCCGTCCGCCGCGGAAGGGGCCGGGTGCCCGTAAGGGACGGGGCGACTCGCTGAGCACGTCGGTGCCTGCCATGGACGATCCTTCATACCGGGACGGCGCTTCCTGCCGTGATCGTAACCACCCGCACGCTAAACGCCTGTTCGAGGGCGGGTTCCGGCCCCGGGCCGGACGGCACCGGCCCGCGGTCCGGACCCGTTCCCGCCCCGGGCCGTCCGGGCGCCGGGGGAACGCCGGGAGACGCCGGGGGAACGGGGTCAGCGGCGGGGTTTGGTCTCGTAGCGGGGACCGAGGTCGGGGCTTCCGGTGTCCTGGACCTCGGTGGCCAGCTTGTGGACGGTGACCAGGTCGTGCAGCAGCACCCTGGTCCGCTCCTGCGGCAGTCCCGCGGCGCGGGAGACGTCCTGGAGGTGGACGGCGCCGTCGGGGCGCTTCTCCTCCTCGGTGGCGAGGGCGCGGAAGACCCGCTCGTGCTCCTCGCCGTACGGCGGTGCGCCGCGCCCGCGGAACGTGCGGTCCGGCTCCGCGGCCGGCCCGGCTCCGGTGTCCGGCGTGGACCGCGCCCCCTGCTTGCCCCGGTCCCGGGTGCCCAGCCTCTCCTCGTGCGTCAGCGACGACCGGCCGGTGAGGTGGGTCCGCTGCTTGGAGGCGCCGGTGGTCTCGCCCCGCGCGCTGGGCTCCTGCCCGGCCCGCTCGGCCTCCCGCGCCGCCGCGCGCTTCCGGTCCTCGTCGCCCTCGGTCTTCTTGCGCACCATGGGAGGTCCTCCTTCCGGTCTTCCCTCTCGTCCTCTTCCTTCTCCTCCTCGGCTTCTGCTCCTCGGTTTCCGCTCCTGCGGTCCGGCCGTGCGCGGCCATGGCCTCAGCGGTCCGGCTCGTCCTTGCCGGCCGGGAAGCCGACGTCCTCCGGCGTGCCGAGGATCTCTCGTACGTCCGTGTGAGCCATGCCGGGCGGGTGCCCCGCGCCCACGGGCGGAAACCGCGGGCCGGAACGGCGGACGGCGGCGGGCGCGGAACGCGGCGGGCCGCCCGGGGCAGCGGTGTCGCGCGCTGTCCCGGGCGGCCCGGTCGGACGGCCCCGGGCCGTCTCAGCAGATCGGCACGCCCGGCAACTGGGCCGAGGGGTGGTCGATGTAGATGTTGGAGATGAAGCCGTTCTGGTCGCGGAGCTTGCTCCACCAGTTGTTGGTGTAGCCCTCGGCGGTCACGGTGTCGCCCTGCTTCTGGCAGACCACCGTGACCCGCGTGGGACCGGCCAGGGTGGTGACGACCGGCGAGGAGAGGTAGGCGTCCGCGCGGACGCGGACGCCCGAGCCCCAGGTCATGAAGCTGTTGGTGCCGCCGCAGCCGTTGTCGCTGGTCAGGTAGTACTGGTGGTAGCTGCCGGGGTAGGCCAGTCCCGAGCCGTTGATGACGATGTTCTGGCCCGCGCCGTTGTAGAGCTGCTCGTAGTGGATGTGGGCGCCGGAGGAGTTCCCGGTGCTGCCGGTGGTGCCGATCTGCTGGCCCTGGGCGACCCAGGCGCCGTTGGCCACGGAGAACGCGGCGAGGTGGAAGTAGTAGGTCTTCCAGCCGCCGCCGTGGTCGATGACGATGTAGTTCCCGGCGCCGCTGGCCTGGTAGTGCCGGGTGGCGGTGCCCGCCGCCGAGGCCAGGACCGGGGTGCCCGCGGTGGTGCCGCCGTCGGCGCGGACGAAGTCCAGCGCGCGGCGCACCTCGGCGGAGTGGTGGCTGTAGGTCCATCTCTGGCCGCAGGGATAGGGGGCCTTGAAGTTGGGCGCGGCCAGCGCCGCTCTCGCGGCGTCCTGCCCGGCGTCCTGCTCGGCCCGTGCGGGGGCGGCGGTGAGGCCGGCCAGCACGACGAACGCGCCGAGCAGGACGGCCAGCAGCCGTCCGAGCGGCAGCCGCGGGAAGGCGGGAGATATCGGGGACATGCGTCGGCTCCTCCTGGGGTGGGGTGGTGAGGGGCGGAAGGGGGCGGCCTCAGCAGGTGGGCACGCCGGGCAGCCAGGACTCGGGGACGTCGATGAAGATGTTGGAGATGTAGCCGCCGTGGTCCGGCAGGTGGGCCCACGCGTCGTTGGTGTGGCCGTCGTAGGTGATCCGCTGGCCGCGGACCTGGCACCGCACCCGTACCTGCGTCGGCCCGGGCAGGGTGTCCACCACCGGGGAGTCGGTGGTCGGCCGCTCGCGGACGCGGACGTCCGTGCCCCAGGTGGGGAAGACCGTGCCGGTCTGGTCACCGGTCCACAGGTAGGTGACGGTCACCCAGCCGTTGTTGTTCAGCCCGACGTTGTAGAAGGTGCCGTCGGCGAGGTCGATGCCGGCCGGGTTGAGCACGCGGCGGCCGAAGCCGTCCAGTCCGCCGTTGTAGCCGTCCTGGTACGCCGCCTGGGCCTCGGGCTTGCCCCGGGGCAGGTCCTTGAAGCTCTCCCGGATCGAGGAGGGGTTCCAGTAGTCGTCGCGGATGTTCCACGGCCCGACGTCCCACACCGGGGCCGTCTCGCAACGGGCCGGGCCGCAGACCCGCACCGAGTACTCCGAGCTGCCCCGGGGTGACAGCCCCCGCCGCGAGGGCAGGGCCACGAAGTGGTCGTTGGGCTGGATGACGTGTCCGTTGGCGGTGGTGTGGCCGACCAGGCCCTCGCGGGTGGCGAAGACGCGGGCGCTGTACGGGGCGGCGGCCGCCCCGGTGTCCTGCTGCCGGGACTCCGACTCCGGGGCGGTGTCGGCGCTCAGCTCCAGGCCGCGCACCCGCAGCCGCCCGGTGGTGTCCCACAGCATCAGCCGGACCTGGACGGTGGTGACGGGGCGCGGCAGGACGGCGGCGGCCTCGCCGGCACCGGCCTCGCGCCACTCGGTCCACGGTCCGTTCCCCGTCCGGCCCCGGACGTCGACGGCGATCCGGGCGCCGTCGGGCACGTCGGCGGCGGGCCGCGCCCGGACGCGGTCGGCCGGCCGGTCGAGTTCCCTCGGGGCGAGGACCTGGGTGCCGTGGTGGCCCTCCGTCCCGGCCGAGACGGCGGCCGGGCCGCCGCCGACGAGGCGCAGGGCCCCGTCGGTGTGGCGGACGCCCGCGTCGTCGGCGTCCACGCGGCTCAGGTCCGCCGTCCAGGACTGGGCGGGGCCGCCGGGACCGGCCGCGGACGCTACGCGCGTGGACGGGCGTGCGTCGCCCGCCGCGGCGTGGGAGAGGGAGGCGGGTGCGGCCGCCAGCCCGAGGCAGAGCAGTACCGCGGCCGACCTGATGGTGCGGGACGACCGGGCGATGGGGGACGGACGGGTCGTGGGGGAGGGACGGTCGGTGGATCCGGCAGTGCGGTGGGGGGTCATGCGCCTGGCGCGCATCGCAGTCCTCCTGGCTAGGGCCGGCGCCTCGCCCCCGCCCGGGAGGTCCGGCGCGCGGCAGACCGTGGAGAGCCGTGCCGGTCGGCAGCGGCCGGCTCACGGTAGAGCGGATGGCATGTATCCGACAAGAAGACGGGGCGGTCACCATTGGTCGCGCCAATGGTGACCGCCCCGCCGCAGGGGCCCTACGGGCCTTACGCGAGCGAGGTCGCCTTCTGGCGCGCCTGCCAGAACTCCTCGAAGGACAGCAGGCCGTCGCCGTCGCCGTCGTGCTGGTCTATGAGGGTCTGGGCCAGGCCCACGGTGACGTGGTGGTCCCCCAGCTCGCTCATCACCTGATGGAACTCCGCCGCGGTGATCAGTCCGTCCCCGTTCAGGTCGAACCGGTCGAACACCTTGCGCGCAGCCTCGATGTCGGCCATCGACAACCGTTCCTCCCGTTGTGCGGTCGTGTCGCGCACACCCTAACCGCCCGCCACATGGACCACTCGGGGAACGGCAGCCACTCAGAGCACCAGCGTCACCCCGGTCACCCCGGTCACGGAGGCTGTTCAGGGCATCACACGCCACACCAGCACCGAGCGGGGCGGGAGTTCCACCGCCTCGCCCGCCGGGTGGACCGTGCCCGGCCCGGTCCGCTGTTCCTCCCGCGCGGTGTCCACGACCAGCTCGTACGCCCGCCCCCACGGCGGCCCGGGCAGCCGGAACTCCCCGGGTTGGTGGCCCGCGTGGAGGACGACCAGGAAGCTGTCGTCGAGCACCGGCTCCCCCCGGGCGTCGCGCTGCGGGATGTCCCGGCCGGACAGGTACATGCCCAAGGTGGTGCTGAGGGCGTACCAGTCGGGCTCGGTCATCTCCTCGCCGCTCCCGGTGAACCAGGCCAGGTCGCGCAGCCCCTCGGGGCCGTACGCCCGCCCCGAGAAGAAGGCGCGCCGCCGCAGCACCGGATGGGCCCGGCGCAGCGCGATCAGCCGCGAGGCCAGGTCGGACAGCGCCCGCCAGCCGGGCTCCTCCAGCAGCGACCAGTCCACCCAGCCGGTCTCGTTGTCCTGGCAGTAGGCGTTGTTGTTGCCGCCCTGGGTGCGCCCCATCTCGTCGCCCGCCACCAGCATCGGCACCCCGGTGGACAGCAGCAGCGTGGTGAGCAGGTTGCGCAGTTGCCGCCGCCGCAGGGCGAGGATCTCCCCGTCGTCGGTCTCGCCCTCCGCGCCGCAGTTCCAGGACCGGTTGTCGTTCGTGCCGTCGCGGTTGTCCTCGCCGTTGGCCTCGTTGTGCTTGCGCTCGTAGCTCACCAGGTCGCGCAGGGTGAAGCCGTCGTGCGCGGTGATGAAGTTGACCGACGCGTACGGCCGCCGCCCGCCCCAGGCGTACAGGTCGCTGGAGCCCGACAGTCGGTAGCCCAGGTCGCGCACGTCCGGCAGGGCGCCCCGCCAGAAGTCGCGGACGGTGTCCCGGTAGCGGTCGTTCCACTCCGTCCACAGCGGCGGGAAGGCGCCGACCTGGTAGCCGCCCGCGCCGACGTCCCAGGGCTCGGCGATCAGCTTCACCCGGCGCAGCACCGGGTCCTGGGCGATGACGGCCAGGAACGGCGAGAGCATGTCCACGTCGTGCATGGAGCGGGCCAGCGCGGCGGCCAGGTCGAAGCGGAAGCCGTCCACGCCCATCTCCTGCACCCAGTAGCGCAGCGAGTCGGTGATCAGCCGCAGCACCTGGGGCTGGACCACGTGGAGGGTGTTGCCGCAGCCGGTGTAGTCGGCGTAGCGGCGCGGGTCGTCGGCCAGCCGGTAGTAGCCGCGGTTGTCGATGCCGCGCAGGGAGAGCGTGGGCCCCAGCTCGCTGCCCTCGGCGGTGTGGTTGTAGACCACGTCCAAGATGACCTCGATCCCGGCCGCGTGGAGCGCGCGGACCATCCGCCGGAACTCGCCCACCTGCTGGCCGCGCGTGCCGGAGGCGGAGTACGCGGCGTGCGGGGCGAAGTAGCCGATGGAGTTGTAGCCCCAGTAGTTGCGCAGGCCCCGGCGCAGCAGGTGGTCCTCGTGCGCGAACTGGTGCACCGGCAGCAGCTCGACCGCCGTCACCCCCAGCCGGACCAGGTGCTCGATCGCGGCCGGGTGCGCCAGCCCCGCGTAGGTGCCGCGCAGCTCCGGCGGGATGTCCGGGTGGCGCATGGTGAAGCCGCGCACGTGCAGCTCGTAGATGACCGAGTCGGACCAGGGGACCTTGGGGCGGCGGTCGTCCACCCACTCGTCACCGGCGTCGGCGCCCGCGCCGAGGGCCGAGTCGACGACGACGCCCTTGGGCACGTACGGCGCCGAGTCGCGGTCGTCGCGCACGGTGTCGGCCAGGTGCGGCTGCGGCCAGTCGCGGACGTGGCCGTAGACCTCGGGCGGCAGCGCGTACTCGCCGTCCACCGCACGGGCGTACGGGTCGAGCAGCAGCTTGGCCGGGTTCCAGCGGGCGCCCGTCCAGGGGTCCCAGCGGCCGTGCACCCGGTAGCCGTACCGCTGTCCGGGGCGGACGCCGGGGACGAAGCCGTGCCAGATCTCGTGGGTGTGCTCGGTCAGCGGGCAGCGGGTCTCGTGGCCGTCGTCGTCGAACAGGCAGACCTCGACGGCCTCGGCGCCGGCCGACCACAGCGCGAAGTTGGTGCCCTCCACCCCGCCCGGGCCGATGTGGTGGCGCGCGCCCAGCGGCTGGGGGCGGCCGGGCCAGACGGTCGCGGTCGCGGGACCGCCGGCCGCGGCGGACCGGCGCCCGCCGGTCTCCGGGCCGCCGGGCGCCGCCTCCCGGCGGGCCTGCTGTTCGGGTGCGCTCGACACGTCCGACACGTTCTGCCTCCGGCGGCTCGCGGCTCGGACGGGCACGCGGGCGGTGCGGCGCTCCGGCCGCCCGGCCCGTGCCCGGGTCTCAGGAGTGTTCCCGGTCGGGCCGCCCGCCTCACCTGCGTGATCGTCGTCTTTCGTCCGGCCGGACGAGGGGCGCCGGCCCCCGCTCCGGAGACCGCCTCGAACGCCGGTTCGGCACACCGTACCGGAAGCCCCCTGGACCGCACCGGGTTAACGGGGGCTAACCTGCCCCCATGACTGTGACTCTTGAGGTCGCCGAGGGCGTCGGCACCATCCGACTCGACCGTCCGCCCATGAACGCGCTGGACATCGCCACCCAGGACCGGCTGCGCGAGCTGGCCGGGGAGGCGGCGCGGCGCGACGACGTACGGGCCGTGGTGCTCTACGGCGGGGAGAAGGTGTTCGCGGCGGGCGCGGACATCAAGGAGATGCGCGGGATGGACCACGCGGCCATGGTCGTCCGGGCCCGGGAGCTCCAGGAGGCCTTCACCGCCGTGGCCCGCATCCCCAAGCCGGTGGTGGCCGCCGTGACCGGCTACGCGCTGGGCGGCGGGTGCGAACTGGCGCTGTGCGCCGACTTCCGGATCGCCGCCGACAACGCCAGGCTCGGCCAGCCCGAGATCCTGCTCGGCCTGATCCCGGGCGCGGGCGGCACCCAGCGGCTGGCCCGGCTGGTCGGGCCGTCGAAGGCCAAGGACCTGATCTTCACCGGACGCCAGGTGAAGGCGGACGAGGCCCTGGCGATCGGCCTGGTGGACCGGGTGGTGCCCGCGGCCGAGGTGTACGAGCAGGCGCACGCCTGGGCGGCGAAGCTGGCCGCCGGTCCGGCCATCGCGCTGCGCGCGGCCAAGGAGTGCGTGGACGGCGGGCTGGAGACGGACATCGACACCGGGCTCGCGATCGAGCGCAGCTGGTTCGCCGGGCTGTTCGCGACCGAGGACCGGGAGATCGGCATGCGCAGCTTCGTCGAGGAGGGTCCGGGCAAGGCGAAGTTCCGCTGAGGCCCGGCCGGCCGACCGGCGCACAAAGGCGCGGAACGGCGCGCGCCCCGGCTCAGGCGCACTCGGCCGGGGCGCGTTCGCCACGCCCGTCCGGTACGCACCCCCGGCCGGGGCTGATTCCCGCCGTACGGCCCCGCGGCGGGCGTTCCGCGGCCATGATGGGCCCATGGCGGGAGTCAACACGGCGCGCGCTGCGTCGGCACCGGAGGACGGACCGGCCCCCGTGGCGCCCGGCGAGACCGGCGACCCGGCCGTCGAGGAGGTGCGGCTGCCCAACCGTCCCGAGTCCGCGCGCACCGCACGCGAACTCGCCCGGTCCGTCCTGCTGGCCCGCTGGGGGCTGTCCACCGCGCTCACCGAGGACACCGTGCTCCTCGTCTCCGAACTGGTCGGCAACGCCGTGCGCCACACCGGCGCCCAGACCCTGGGGCTGCGGATGCAGCGGCGGCGCGGCAGGATCCGCGTCGAGGTCCGCGACCCCTCCCGCGGGCTGCCGTGCCTGCTGCCCGTCCACGACCTCGACGTCAGCGGCCGCGGGCTGTTCCTGGTGGACCAGCTCGCCGACCGCTGGGGGGTGGACCTGCTGCCGCACGGCAAGACGACCTGGTTCGAGATGCGGGCCGAGGAGCGCTGAGCGGCGCTCCCCGCCGCACCCCTCCCGCGCCCTCCTCCCGCCCTCCTGCGCGTCAGCGGACGGCGTACCGCTGCGCACCGGCCCGGCGCCGCCGGTCGTTGCACAGCAGGCACCGCCCCCACCCCGGCGGCAGCGGATCCTCCTTGTCCCCGTACAGCGGATCGACCGCCCCGCGCGGATGCTCCCGGCAGCCCGTGCCGCCGCGGTCCTCGCCGAGCGCCCGGGCCGCCTCCAGCGCCCGGCGCAGCGCGTCCACCAGCTCGGCGGCCTGGTCCGGCGAGGGGTCGCCGTCCAGCGCGAAGGCGATGTCGGACGCGGTGTGCAGCGCGGTCTGCAGCTCTCGTACCTCTGCCTGACTCATGGTGCGCAGCGTAGGGGGCCGCACTGACAGACACGGCTCGCGCCGCCGGTGCGGCACGCGGGCCGGGTGCCGGATCCGGTCCGCGGTCCGGGCGGGGTACTCCATCAGTCCTACGGCGGAAAACCGAGTGTGGCCCGTCAGTGGTGAACCGTAGTCTCGCTCCTGATGTCTGCCACCGCCGCCGACCCTCCGCGCCCCGCTCCCGATCCCCCCGACGCCCCCGGCACCCCGGCGTCCGGGGCGTCCGCCGGTCCCGCCGGGGACACCGGCCGGTCCGCGGTGCGCTCCCTGCTGCGGCTGTGGCCCTACGTGCGGCCCGTACGGGCCCGGCTGTGCGCGGCGGCGGTCGTCGCGGTCGTCGCCTCCTGCCTGGGCCTGGTCATCCCGCTGATCCTGAAGTGGGTCGTGGACGGGCCGATCGCCCGCCGCGACACGGACGGGGTGTGGCTGGGCGGCGCGCTGCTGCTGGCCGTCGGCGTGCTGGAGGCGGCGCTGTTCGGCCTGCGGCGGTGGCTGGTGGCCCGCCCGCTGGCCGGGGTCGAGGCGGCGATGCGCGCGGACCTGTTCCGGCACCTGCAGCGGCTGCCGGTCGCCTTCCACGACCGCTGGGCGAGCGGGCAACTGCTGTCGCGGGCCACGGCGGACCTGCAACTGCTGCGCATGTTCCTGGCCTTCCCGCTCACCTTCCTGCTGGTCAACTCCACCACCATCGTCGTCGGCTTCGCCGTCCTGCTCCTCCAGGAGTGGACGCTCGGGCTGGTGCTGCTGGTGCCCGTGGTGCCGCTGGTGGTGCTCTGCTCCGTCTTCGAGGCGCGGTACGCGCTGGCCGCGCGCCGGGCGCAGGACCAGATCGGCGACCTGACCACGGTCGTCGAGGAGTCCGTGCTCGGCATCCGGATCATCAAGGGCTTCGGCCGCCACCGCAGCCAGGCCCGCGCCTTCCGGGCGCTCTCCCGGCGGCTGCTGGACACCGAGCTGCACAAGGCGCGGCTGCTGGCGGGCATCTGGGCGGTGATCATGACGCTGCCGGAGCTGGCCATCGGCGCCGCCCTGGTCTGGGGCACGGTCCAGGTCGCCGGCGGGGAGCTGTCGGCGGGCACCCTGGTCGCCTTCCTCACCACGGCCCTGGCGCTGCGCTGGCCGGTGGAGTCGATCGGCTTCCTGCTGGCCATGAGCAACGAGGCGGCGACGGCGACCGACCGCTACTTCGAGGTGATGGACGAGCCGGTCCCGCCGGACACCCTGGCCGCGGACGGCTCCCCGGCCGGCGCGGGAGCCGCGGAGACGGACGACGGCCTGCGCCTCACCCGGGTGGTCTTCCGCTACCCGGACGCGCCGCCGGACGCCCCGCCCGTACTGGACGGCGTCGACCTGCACATCCGCTCCGGCGAGACCATGGCGCTGGTCGGCGCCACCGGCTCCGGCAAGACCACGCTCACCGCGCTGATCCCCCGGCTCCACGAGGTGACCTCCGGCCGGATCACCCTCGACGGCCGGGACATCGCGGCGCTGTCCCGCCACGAGCTGCGCTCGCTGGTCGCCGTCGCCTTCGAGGAGCCCACCCTGTTCTCCGCCTCGGTGCGGGAGAACGTGCTGATGGGCGCGGAGTCCGCCGGGGAGGAGGACCTGGCGCGGGCCCTGCGGATCGCCCAGGCCGAGGACTTCGTCGACGCGCTGCCGCAGGGCGTCGACACCCAGGTCGGCGAGCAGGGCCTGAGCCTGTCCGGCGGCCAGCGCCAGCGGCTGGCGCTGGCCCGCGCCGTCGTCGGACGGCCCCGCTTCCTGGTGCTGGACGACCCGCTCTCCGCCCTCGACGTCCACACCGAGGCCCTGGTGGAGGCCGCCCTGCGCGAGGTGCTGGCCACCACCACCGCCCTGGTGGTCGCGCACCGGCCCTCCACGGTGCTGCTGGCCGACCGGGTCGCGCTGCTGTCCGGCGGCCGGATCGCCGCCGTGGGCACCCACCACGAGCTGCTGCGCTCCAGCGCCGAGTACCGCCGTCTGATGTCCGGCGAGCAGCGGGAGGAGGAGCGATGACCACCACCGTGACCGAACCGCCCTTCGGGGAGGAGGACGCGCGGGGCGGGGAGCGCGGGACGAAGGAGAGCACGGCCGCGCCGCCCGACCCCTTCGACCGCGACGTGCTGCCCGCGCCGCCGGGCGCCTCGCGCCGGCTGCTCGGCTCGCTGCTGCGCCCGCACCGGACGCGGGTGTGCGTGGCCGCCGTGCTGCTCCTCCTCCAGCAGGCCGCCGTGCAGGCCGGGCCGCTGCTGGTCGCGTACGCCATAGACCGCGCCGTGCCCGCCCTGCGCGACGGCGACCGGGGGCCGCTGGTGGCCGTCGCGGCGGGGTACGCGCTGTGCGCGCTGTCCTCGGGCGCCCTCCAGTACGCCTTCGTCCGGGCCGCGGCCCGGATCAACCAGAGCGTCCTGCTGGAGCTGCGCGGCCGGATCTACCGGCACGCCCAGGCGCTGAGCGTGGACTTCCACGACCGCTACACCTCCGGCCGGCTGATCTCCCGCGCCACCACCGACGTGGAGGCGCTGCGCGAGCTGCTGGACGAGGGCCTGCAGGAGCTGCTGGGCGTGGCCCTGTCGGTGGTCTACATCTCCGCGATGCTGCTCTGGCTCGACGTGGGCCTGGGCGGCGCGGCCGTGCTCTCCTTCGTCCCGCTCGCGGCGATCGTGCAGAACTTCCGGCGCCGCTCGATGCGCGTCTACAGCAGGAAGTCCACGGCCATGGCGGCGGTCATCGTGAAGTTCGTGGAGACGATGAACGGCATCCGCCCGGTGCAGTCGTTCCGCCGTGAGCGGGCGGGCGAGGCGGAGTTCGGCCGGCTCAACGGCCGGCACCTACGGCTCAACGGCGACGCCATCCTGGAGATGGCCCGCTACGTGGTCTCCTCCCGGCTGGTGGCCAACACCGCGGTCGCCGCCATCGTGCTCTGGGGCGCCCACCGGGTGGCGTCCGGCGCCCTGGAGCTGGGCGTGCTCGCCGCGGCGGCGCTGTACCTGCGGCGGCTGTACGACCCGATCGACCGGCTGGGGATGTTCCTCAACTCCTACCAGTCCGCGGCGGCCTCCCTGGAGAAGGTCGCCGGGCTCCTCGCCCAGGTCCCGTCCGTGCCCGAGCCCGCCCGGCCCCGGCCGCTGCCGGAGCGGTCCGGCCGCTTGCCCGGCCGCCCGGTGGTCTTCGAGGGCGTGAGCTTCTCCTACCGCACGGGCGGCGAGGTGCTGCCCCGCTTCGACCTGGAGATCCCGGCCGGGCAGACGGTCGCGGTGGTCGGCGCGACGGGCGCGGGCAAGTCCACGCTCGCCAAGCTGCTCGCCCGCTTCTACGACCCCACCGCGGGCCGGGTGCTCCTGGACGGCACCGACCTGCGGGACCTGGCCGCGCCCGCGCTGCGCCGCGAGGTCGTCATGGTGACCCAGGAGGCGTTCCTGTTCTCCGGCACGGTCGCCGACAACATCGCGATCGGCCGCCCGGACGCCTCCCGGGAGGAGATCGAGCGGGCGGCGAAGGCCATCGGCGCCCACGACTTCATCGCCGCCCTGCCCGAGGGCTACGACACCGACGTCCGCAAGCGCGGCGGCCGCATCTCCGCCGGGCAGCGCCAGTTGGTCTCCTTCGCCCGCGCCCTGCTCGCCGACCCGGCCGTGCTCATCCTCGACGAGGCGACCTCCTCGCTGGACGTCCCCGGTGAACGCGCCGTCCAGCGGGCCATGGACACGGTCCTGCGCGGCCGTACGGCGATGGTGATCGCGCACCGGCTGTCGACGGTGGAGATCGCCGACCGGGTGCTGGTGATGGACGCCGGCCGCATCGTCGAGGACGGCACGCCGGCCGATCTCGTCGCGGGCGCCGGCCGCTTCGCCGATCTCCACCGGGCCTGGCGGGACAGCCTGGTCTGACGGCCGCCGGACCGGCCGCCGGACCGGCTGCGGCACCGGCCCGCCGCCGGCCGTCCGGTCACCGTTCCGTGCCGCCCCGGTGTCCTCGCCGTTTCCCACCCCGTCCGCTGAACGAACAGCAATTTTCTGACAACGGACATGTTCCGGCCATTTTCTTGACCTGCCCCTGACAGGCACCCCCTTTCGGTGCCACTCTCTCCACGCCGAGCACGGCCCTCTCCCCCCACGGGAGCCACCCCCCACTCCAGGCGCGCTTCCCCCCTCTCTGCACCGCTCTCCGGAAGGAGTCCAGCGTGATACGCAGATCCACCCCCCGCAGACGTGCCACCGCCACCGGCGCCCTCATCGCCCTCTCCGCCCTCCTGGCCGTCGGCCTCCCGGCGCAGACCTCCACCGCCGCCGCCCAGGCCGAGCCCGACCCCGGCGCCCTGCCCGCCGCCCTCTCCCCCGCCCAGCGGGCCGGCCTGCTCCGGGCCGCCGACGCCGACAGCGCCGCCACCGCCAGGGCGCTGGGACTCGGCGCCAGGGAGCGGCTCGTGGTCCGCGACGTCGTCAAGAACGCCGACGGCACCCTCCACACCCGCTACGAGCGCACCTACGACGGACTCCCCGTGCTCGGCGGCGACCTGGTCGTCGAGGAGTCCCCGAGCGGTGGGATCACCGAGGTCACCAAGGCCACCGCGGCGCGGATCTCCGTGCCCTCCACCGACGCCCCGGCCGCGCACCGGCCCCGGAAGGCCGCCGCCGAGGGCAGCACGGCGCCCCGCAAGGTCGTCTGGGCGGCCGACGGCAGGCCGGTGCTCGCCTGGGAGCGGGTGGTCGGCGGCACGCGCGAGGACGGCACGCCCAGCGAGCTGCACGTCGTCACCGACGCGGCGACCGGCGAGAAGCTCGCCGAGTGGGAGGGGGTGCACACCGGCACCGGGGAGAGCATGTACAGCGGCCGGGTCACCATCGGCACCAGCGCCTCCGGCAGCCAGTACACGATGACCGACGCCGCCCGCGGCGGCCACCGGACGCACGACCTGAACGGCGGCACCTCCGGCACCGGCACGCTGTTCACCGACGCCGACGACGTCTGGGGCACGGGCTCCCCGGCCAACCGGCAGACCGCGGGGGTGGACGCCCACTACGGCGCGGCCCTGACCTGGGACTACTACAAGAACGTGCACGGCCGCACCGGCATCCGGGGGGACGGCAGGGCCGCCTACAGCCGGGTCCACTACGGCAACTCCTACGTCAACGCCTTCTGGACCGACTCCTGCTTCTGCATGACCTACGGCGACGGGTCGGGCAACTCCAAGCCGCTGACGTCGATCGACGTCGCCGCCCACGAGATGACGCACGGCCTCACCTCCGTCACCGCGGGGCTGCGGTACAGCGGCGAGTCCGGCGGTCTGAACGAGGCGACCTCCGACATCTTCGCCGCGGCCGTGGAGTTCAACGCCCAAAACGGCGCGGACGCCGGCGACTACCTCGTCGGCGAGAAGATCGACATCCGCGGCAACGGCACCCCGCTGCGCTACATGGACAGGCCCAGCCGGGACGGCAGTTCCAAGGACTACTGGTACTCCGGCATCGGCGGCGTGGACGTCCACTACTCCTCGGGCCCGGCCAACCACTTCTTCTACCTGCTCAGCGAGGGCAGCGGCGCCAAGACCGTCAACGGCGTCGCCTACGACTCGCCGACCTACGACGGCAGGCCGGTGACCGGCATCGGGATCGCCGCCGCCGAGAAGATCTGGTTCAAGGCGCTCACCGAGAAGATGACGTCCACCACCAACTACGCGGGCGCCCGCACCGCCACGCTCTCCGCCGCGGCCGACCTGTTCGGCACCGGCAGCGCCCAGTACGCCGCGGTCGCCCACGCCTGGGCGGCGGTCAACGTCGGCTCCCGGCCCGGTGGCAGCGAACCGGGCGGCACCGCCTTCGAGAACGCCGACGACTACCCGATCCCGGACCCGGGCACCGTGGAGTCCCCGATCACCGTCACCGCGGCCGGCACCGCGCCCGGCGCCC
The DNA here is from genome assembly GCF_035644915.1 of Streptomyces sp. GTDB lineage: Bacteria > Actinomycetota > Actinomycetes > Streptomycetales > Streptomycetaceae > Streptomyces. Next base: position 87,072 of record NZ_DASQNP010000071.1, on the reverse strand, counting down.
TGAGGGTGACCGTGGACATCACCCACCCCTACCGCGGCGACCTGCGCATCGACCTCGTCGCACCGGACGGGACGGCCTACCGGCTCCAGAACAGCTCGACGGACCCGGGCGACGACATCCAGCAGACCTACACCGTGGACGCCTCGTCCGAGACGGCCGCCGGCACCTGGACGCTGCGGGTGACCGACGTCTACGACTACGACTCCGGCTCCCTCAACGGCTGGAAGCTGACGTTCTGACACCCCGGCGCACCGCCGCCCCCGGGCCCCACACCGGCGGGCGGCGGTCGGCGGGACGGCGGGGAGCCGCGTCGGTGACGCGGCTCCCCTGTCCGTAACTCCCCTTGCAACGCGCCGGACTTGACGCTCCTCCGGCGCGTCAGCGCATCAACACCCCCGCGGCCTCCCTGGCGTCGAGGTCGTCCGGGGGCAGGGCCACCAGGCCCATCTCGGCCGGACCGGCCAGCAGCGGATGCGCGGGCAGGACGCGGACGGTGTAGCCGAACGGCCCGGTGCGGTCCAGCGCGAGCGGCCCCTCGTACAGCCAGCTCCCGTCCTCCGCCTGCCCGCCGGACACCTTGAGCGGTACGTGGACGGCGTCCGCGCCCGCGATGGAGTCCGACTCGTCCACCCGTCCGGCGACCACCTGCACCTCCACGTCCCCCGGGTCCAGGTCGCCCAGGGCCACCCGCACCCGCAGCGCCAGCGAACCGCCCAGCTCCACGGACTCGCAGACCGACTCCACGTGGTCGATCGCCACGCGCGGCCAGCCGGCCCGCACCCGCGCCTTCCACTCGGCCAGCCGGCCCGCGGCGGAGGCGTCCAGCGCCCGGTGGGCGCGGGCGGCGGGGGTGTACAGCCGCTCCACGTACTCGCGCACCATCCGGTCGGCCAGCACCTTGGGGCCCAGGCGGCCGAGCGTCTGGCGGACCATCTCGATCCACCGCTCCGGCAGCCCGGAGCCGGTCACCCCGCGGTCGTAGAAGCAGGGCGCGACGTGCTCCTCCAGCAGTTCGTACAGCGCCGCGGCCTCTATGGCGTCGCGCCGCTCCCGGTCCTCCGGGCCCTCGCCGAGCGGGGCCCCGCCGGCCGGGGTGCCGGCCGCTCCGCCGTCGGCCGTCGGGATGGCCCAGCCGAAGTCCGGCTCGTACCACTCGTCCCACCAGCCGTCCGGCACCGAGAGGTTGAGGCAGCCGTTGAGCGCCGCCTTCATCCCGGAGGTGCCGCACGCCTCCAGCGGGCGCAGCGGGTTGTTGAGCCAGACGTCGCAGCCGGTGTAGAGCCGCTGCGCCATGCCCATGCCGTAGTCGGGCAGGAAGACGATCCGGTGCCGCACCCGCGGGTCGTCGGCGAACCGCACCAGTTCCTGGATCAGCCGCTTGCCGCCGTCGTCGGCCGGGTGCGCCTTGCCCGCGACCACGAACTGCACCGGCCTGCTGGGGTGCAGCAGCAGTTCCACGAGCCGGTCGCGGTCGCGCAGCATCAGCGTCAGCCGCTTGTAGGAGGGGACGCGCCGCGCGAAGCCGATGGTGAGCACGTCGGGGTCCAGGACGCCCTCGATCCAGCCCAGTTCGGCCTGGGAGGCGCCGCGCTGCCGCCAGGACGCGTACAGCCGCTGCCGCACCTCGTGCACCAGTTGCTCGCGCAGGGTGCGGCGCAGTTCCCACAGTTCGGCGTCGCTCGCGTCGGCCCGCAGCGCCCGCACCTCGTCGGCGGTCCAGGTGGGCGCGTGGACGCCGTTGGTGACGGAGGTGATGGGCACCTCGGCGGCATCGAAGCCCGGCCACAGCCCGGAGAACATCTCCCGGCTGACCGCGCCGTGCAGCGTGGAGACCCCGTTGGCGCGCTGGGCCAGGCGCAGGCCCATGACGGCCATGTTGAACAGGCCCGGCTCGCCGCCCGGATAGGTCTCCGTGCCCAGCCGCAGCACCTGTTCGACGTCCACGCCGGGCAGCTCGCCGTCGTCACCGAAGTGACGGGCCACCAGTTCGCGGTCGAAGCGGTCGATCCCGGCGGGCACGGGGGTGTGGGTGGTGAACACCGTCCCGGCGCGCACGGCTTCCAGGGCGGCGTCGAAGGAGGCGCCGTGCTCGCCCAGTTCCCGGATGCGCTCCAGGCCGAGGAAGCCCGCGTGCCCCTCGTTGGTGTGGAACACCTCCGGTTCGGGGTGGCCGGTGACGCGGCAGTACGCGCGCACCGCCCGGACCCCGCCGATGCCCAGCAGCATCTCCTGGAGCAGCCGGTGCTCGCTGCCGCCGCCGTAGAGCCGGTCGGTGACGTCGCGTTCGCGGGGGGCGTTCTCCTCCACGTCGGAGTCGAGCAGCAGCAGCGGCACGCGGCCGACCAGCGCCCGCCAGACGTGGGCGCGCAGGTTCCTCCCGCCCGGCAGCCGCAGGTCCACGCGGACCGGGGCGCCGCCCGCCTCGCGCAGCAGCTCCAGCGGCATCTCGTTGGGGTCCAGGACGGGGTAGTGCTCCTGCTGCCAGCCGTCCCGCGACAGGCTCTGGCGGAAGTAGCCGTGCCGGTACAGCAGTCCCACGCCGATCAGCGGGACGCCGAGGTCGCTGGCGGCCTTGAGGTGGTCGCCCGCGAGGATGCCGAGGCCGCCGGAGTACTGCGGCAGGGCGGCGGTGATGCCGAACTCGGGGGAGAAGTAGGCGACGGCGGCGGGCAGTTCGCCCTCCGCCCGCTGGTACCAGCGCGGCTCGGTCAGGTAGTCCTGCAGGTCGCCGGCGGCGACGGCGAGCCGCCGCAGGAAGCCGCGGTCGTCGGCCAGCTCACCCAGCCGCCGGGCGGACACGGCCCCCAGCAGCCGCACCGGATCGCCGCCGGTCGCCTGCCAGCCGTCGGGATCGACGGCCCGGAACAGCTCTCTGGTCTCGGGGTGCCAGGACCAGCGCAGGTTGTGCGCCAGGTCGCTGAGCGGTCGTAGGGGCTCCGGAAGGACGGGACGCACAGAGAATCGACGAATGGCCTTCACATCTCGACGGTAGCGGGATCACCGCCTTTTTCGCCCCGTAACCCGGAATCGCGCCTCGAACGGACCCATACGCGCATATGCCCGTACCCGGTGCCGCGACGCCCCCGCATTTCTGGCACCCCGTGCCGCACCGCGGACGCAAACCACCGACGGTACCGCTCCCATGGCCCATCCGTCCCTCCTGTGCGCGGCTACGTACCGGTAGTTCACATTGCGCCGGATTGCCCCTCCCATTCCCGTGGGCAGGTTCTTTTCCTACGGCCCTTTCGGGGCACTCAGACACGACAACCGTCACGCCACCCGAGTGAAAGCGGACAGGAGCGGCCATGCCCGCAGCCCGCAAGTGGTCTGTGGAACAGATAGAAAGAACAAAACCACCCGTAACGGCACCAGGTGATCCCATGATCGGTCGCATTCCCGTACTGGACGTCCACCCGCTCGTCGACTGCGGGCGCCGCCCGGCGAAGGCCGTGGCCGGGGAGACCTTCCTGGTCTCGGCCACCGTCTTCCGGGAAGGACACGACGCGGTCGGCGCGAACGTGGTGCTGCGCGATCCCAGCGGACGGTCCGGACCGTGGACCCCGATGCGGGAACTGGCACCCGGCACCGACCGCTGGGGCGCCGAGGTGACCCCCGACTCCGAGGGGCGCTGGACGTACAGCGTCGAGGCGTGGGGCGACCCGGTCACCACCTGGCGGCACAACGCGGGGATCAAGATCCCGGCCGGGATCGACACCGAGCTGACCCTCGCCGAGGGCGCGGCCCTGCACGAGCGGGCCGCCGTCGGGGTGCCCAAGAGCGAGGGGCGCGCGGCGGTCCTGGACGCGGTGGACGCCCTGCGCGACACCTCCCGCCCGGTCGCCGCGCGGCTGGCGGCGGCCCTGGCGCCGGAGGTGACGGCCGTACTGGACCGCCACCCGCTGCGCGAGCCGGTCACCGTCACGCGCCCGCTGCCGCTGCTGGTGGAGCGCAGGCGGGCACTGTTCGGCTCGTGGTACGAGTTCTTCCCGCGCTCGGAGGGCGCGGTCGTGCGCGAGGGCGAGCCGCCCGTCTCCGGCACCCTGCGCACGGCGGCCGAACGGCTGCCCGCGGTGGCCGCGATGGGCTTCGACGTGGTCTACCTGCCGCCGATCCACCCCATCGGCGAATCGTTCCGCAAGGGCCCCAACAACTCCCTCACCGCGGGCCCGCACGACGTGGGCAGCCCGTGGGCCATCGGCTCCTCCGCCGGCGGCCACGACGCGATCCACCCCGACCTGGGCACCTTCGAGGACTTCGACCACTTCGTGGCCCGCGCCCGCGAACTGCGGATGGAGGTCGCCCTCGACTTCGCCCTGCAGTGCTCCCCGGACCACCCCTGGGTCAAGGACCACCCGGAGTGGTTCCACCACCGCCCCGACGGCTCGATCGCCTACGCCGAGAACCCGCCGAAGAAGTACCAGGACATCTACCCCATCGCCTTCGACGCGGACTTCTCCGGCATCGTCGCGGAGACCCTGCGCGTGCTGCGGCTGTGGATGGACCACGGGGTGCGGATCTTCCGCGTGGACAATCCGCACACCAAGCCGGTCGTCTTCTGGGAGAAGGTGATCGGGGAGATCAACCGGACCGATCCCGACGTCATCTTCCTGGCCGAGGCGTTCACCCGCCCCGCGATGATGCACACCCTGGCGAAGATCGGGTTCCAGCAGTCGTACACCTACTTCACCTGGCGCAACAGCAAGGACGAGCTGACCGAGTACCTGACCGAACTCTCCGGGGACGCCGCCTCCTACATGCGGCCGAACTTCTTCGTCAACACCCCCGACATCCTCAACGAGTACCTCCAGCACGGCGGTCGCCACGCCTTCGAGATCCGGGCCGTGCTCGCCGCGACCCTGTCGCCCACCTGGGGCGTCTACGCCGGCTTCGAGCTGTGCGAGGCCACGCCGGTGCGGCCGGGCAGCGAGGAGTACCTCGACTCGGAGAAGTACCAGTTGCGGCCGCGCAACTGGGCGGCCGCCGAACGGGCGGGCACCACCGTCACACCGCTGATCACCGAGCTGAACCGGCTGCGCCGCCGCCATCCGGCACTGCAGGAACTGCGCAATCTGCGCTTCCACCACTCCGACAACCCGCACATCATCATCTACTCGAAGCGCAGTACACACCCTTACGCCGACACGGTCCTCACCGTGGTCAACCTGGACCCGCACCACACCCACGAGGCCACGGTCTCGTTGAACCTGGCGGAACTCGGCCTCACGCCCGCGCAGGAGAGTGGCGCCGATCTTTTCCCGGTGCGCGACGAGCTCACCGGCGAGACCTATCACTGGGGCAGGGACAACTATGTGCGCCTGGAGCCGGGCCGTGCCGCGGCACCGGCGCACATCCTCACCCTGCGACCGTCCCAACAGACCGGAGGGTCACCCAACCATGACCGTCAATGAACCCGTCATCGACACGTTCGAGGACACGCCCGCCAAGGACCGCGATCCCGAGTGGTTCAAGCGAGCCGTCTTCTATGAGGTGCTGGTCCGGTCCTTTCAGGACAGCAACGGCGACGGCATCGGCGATCTGAAGGGCCTCACCGCCCGTCTCGACTACCTCCAGTGGCTGGGCGTGGACTGCCTCTGGCTGCCGCCGTTCTTCAAGTCCCCCCTGCGGGACGGCGGTTACGACGTCGCCGACTACACCTCGGTCCTGCCGGAGTTCGGCGACCTCGCCGACTTCGTGGAGTTCGTGGACGCCGCCCACCAGCGCGGCATGCGGGTCATCATCGACATGGTCATGAACCACACCAGCGACCAGCACCCGTGGTTCCAGGAGTCCCGCCGCGACCCCGACGGCCCGTACGGCGACTACTACGTGTGGGCGGACGACGACAAGAAGTACGCGGACGCCCGCATCATCTTCGTGGACACCGAGGTGTCCAACTGGACGTTCGACCCGGTGCGCAAGCAGTACTACTGGCACCGTTTCTTCTCCCACCAGCCGGACCTGAACTACGAGAACCCGCGGGTGCAGGAGGAGATGATCTCGGCCCTGCGGTTCTGGCTCGACCTGGGCATCGACGGCTTCCGGCTGGACGCGGTCCCGTACCTGTACGCGCAGGAGGGCACCAACTGCGAGAACCTGCCGCAGACCCACGAGTTCCTCAAGCGGGTGCGCGCCGAGATCGACGCCCACTACCCCGACACCGTGCTGCTGGCCGAGGCCAACCAGTGGCCGGAGGACGTCGTCGACTACTTCGGGGACTACTCCAAGGGCGGCGACGAGTGCCACATGGCGTTCCACTTCCCGGTGATGCCGCGGATCTTCATGGCGGTGCGCCGCGAGTCCCGCTACCCGGTCTCCGAGGTCCTGGCCAAGACCCCGGCCATCCCGTCCGGCTGCCAGTGGGGCATCTTCCTGCGCAACCACGACGAGCTGACCCTGGAGATGGTCACCGACGAAGAGCGCGACTACATGTACGCGGAGTACGCCAAGGACCCGCGGATGCGCGCCAACATCGGCATCCGGCGCCGGCTCGCCCCGCTGCTGGAGAACGACCGCAACCAGATCGAGCTGTTCACCGCCCTGCTGCTGTCCCTGCCGGGCTCGCCGATCCTGTACTACGGCGACGAGATCGGCATGGGCGACAACATCTGGCTCGGCGACCGGGACGCGGTGCGCACGCCCATGCAGTGGACCCCCGACCGCAACGCGGGGTTCTCCTCCTGCGACCCCGGCCGGCTCTTCCTGCCCACGATCATGGACCCGGTCTACGGCTACCAGGTCACCAACGTCGAGGCGGCGATGAGCAGCCCGTCCTCGCTGCTGCACTGGACCCGGCGGATGATCGAGATCCGCAAGCAGAACCCGGCCTTCGGGCTGGGCTCGTACACCGAGCTGCCGTCGTCCAACCCCGCGGTGCTCGCCTTCCTGCGCGAGTACGGGGACGACCTGGTGCTGTGCGTGAACAACTTCTCGCGCTTCCCCCAGCCCACCGAGCTGGACCTGAGCGCCTTCAGCGGGCGCCACCCGGTGGAGCTGATCGGCGGGGTGCGCTTCCCGCCCATCGGCGAGCTGCCGTACCTGCTGACGCTGGCCGGGCACGGCTTCTACTGGTTCCGGCTGCGGAAGCAGGCCTGAGAGAAGGACGGTGGTCCGGGAAACCCGGAAAGGCGGGTTAGTCCCGGGCCACCGCGGGCACCATTGCTATCACCACCAACGGCGGGCACCGGCCGAGTTCACTAGCCCGCTCGGTGGGTACTCCCCGACACGTCCCGCACCGCCGGACAGCCACAGCCGCAATCCGGGACACTCTGCCGTACCTTTCGTGTGCCCGGGGAAAGGACGCCATGTCGGACAGCTCCTCGCCCCGCGCCGCCGTCGCCACGCGCGAGTCCGGGGGCGCGGCGCTGCTGCGTTCGCTCACGCCACTGCTCACCGAATGGCTCCCGCGGCAACGCTGGTTCGCCGGGAAGGGACGGCCCGTCAGCGGGTTCGCCCTGGTCGCCGCCACCGAGCTGCTGCCGTGCACGAGCGGCGCCGCGCCGGGCCTGCTGCACCTGCTCGTCCGCGCCCAGCAGCCCGGCGGGCCGGACCAGGCCCACCCGGCGCCCGCCGACTGCTACCAGCTCCTGCTGGGTGTGCGCCCCGCCCTGCCGCCCCCGCTCGCCGGCTCCCTGATCGGTCACCCCGAGGACGGTCCGCTGCGCGGTCGTACGGTGTACGAGGCGCTGCACGACCCGCGGCTGGCCGCCGTACTGCTGGAGCGGCTGCGTTCCCCGGGACGGCTCGGGCCGCTGCTCTTCCAGCGCGAGCGCGGCACCGTCATCCCCACCGGGCTGCCGCCCCGGCCGCTGAGCGTGGAGCAGTCGAACTCCTCGGTGGTCTACGGCGACCGGTACATCCTCAAGCTGTTCCGCCGCGTCAGCCCCGGCGTCAACCCCGATCTGGAGCTGCCGCTCGCCCTGGCGCGGGCGGGTTCGGACCGGGTGCCCGCACCCGCCGCCTGGTTCGAGGCGCGGCCCGGCGGCGAGGGGGACGACCCGATGACGCTGGGGGTGCTCCAGCCCTTCCTGCCCGGCACCAGCGACGGCTGGCAGCTCGCGCTGCGCTCGCTGGCGGCCCACGGCGACTTCTCCGGCGCCGCGCGGGCGCTCGGCCAGGCGATCGCCGAGGTGCACACCACGCTGGCGCAGGCGCTGCCGGTGATCGCGCTGCGCCGCCGGCAGCTTGAGTTCATCGCCTCCGGCATGAACGAGCGGCTGGAGGCCGCGGCCGCCTCCGTACCGGCCCTGCGCCCCTACAGCGGGCGGCTGCACGCCGTCTTCGACGCCGTCGCCGAACTCGGCCGCACCGGACGGTCCTGGCCCGCCCAGCGCATCCACGGCGACCTCCACCTGGGCCAGGCGCTGTGCGCGGGCGAGACCGACCGCTGGTCGATCATCGACTTCGAGGGCGAGCCCGCCCGTCCGATCGCCGAGCGCCGCCGTCCGCAGCCGGTCGTGCGGGACATCGCGGGCATACTGCGCTCGTTCGACTATGCGGCGTGCCAGCACGCCCGGGTCTCCCCCGACGAGGCCGGCTGGGCCCGCCGGTGGGCCGAGAGGAACCGCGACGCCTACTGCTCCGGATACGCCGACGCCTCCGGCTCCGACCCGCGCGACGAGGACGTGCTGCTGCGCGCGTACGAGACCGACAAGGCCGTCTACGAAGTCCTGTACGAGGCCAGGCACCGCCCCGCCTGGCTCGCCATCCCGATGTCCGCCATCCACCGGCTCGCGGACGCCTGAACGACTCTGCGCACCAGGAGGCCTCTTCCGTGACCCCCCGTCCTGACAGCCGTCCGATCTCCGACGCCTCCCCGCGGCCCGGCCGCGCCAGCGCCCGGGACGGGGAGGCCCCCTCCGCCGCGCCCTCCGGGGCCGCCGGTCCGGCGGACGCGGCGGGGACGGGGGAATCCGCCGGTGCCGCGAAGAAGACCGCGAAGAAGACAGCGGAGAAGCCCGCGAAGAAGGCCGCGAAGAAGACCGTGAAGAAGACAGCGGAGAAGGCGGCCGTGAAGAAGGCGGCGGCGAAGAAGACCGCCGCCAAGAAGGCGCCGGCCGAGGGGGCCGCCGCGCGGAAGACGGCCGGGAAGACCGCGAAGAGGACCGTGAAGAAGGCCGTGAAGAAGACTGCGGAGAAGGCGGCGGGGAAGGCTGCGGAGAAGACCGCGGAGCAGGCGGCCGGGAAAGGTCCGGCGGAAGCCCCGGCCGAGCCGGTGGCCCTCCGGCAGACCGAGCCCCTCAAAGAACACGCCGCCAACTGGCCCGACGCCCGCCCTCCCGCCCCGCGCGGGAGCGGGGACGCGCCGTCCGGCGGGCTGGCGGAGCACGGCGTGCGGGCCGCCGGTCCGCTGGACCCCGGCGAGCGGCAGCGCCTGCTCCACGGCTCCCACCACGACCCGCACGCCGTGCTCGGCGCGCACCGGGTGCCCGGCGGGGTGCTGTTCCGGACCCTGCGCCCGTACGCCCGCGCGGTCACCGTCCTCGTCGAGGGGCTGCGGGCCGAGCTGCACGACGACGGCGACGGGCTGTTCTCCGGCGTGCTGCCCCTGTCGGTGGGCGCCTCGATCCCCCCGTACCGGCTGCTGGTGCGCTACGGCGAGGAGCCCGGGGTGGACGAGATCGAGACCGAGGACCCGTACCGCTTCCTGCCCGCCCTCGGCGAGCTGGACCTGCACCTGATCGGCGAGGGGCGCCACGAGGAGCTGTGGAAGGCGCTCGGCGCCCGCCCCATGGTCCACGCCGGGGTGTCCGGCACCCGCTTCGCCGTCTGGGCGCCGAACGCGCTGGGCGTGCGGGTCGCCGGGGACTTCAACTACTGGGACGGAACGGCCTTCCCCATGCGTTCGCTGGGCGGCAGCGGCGTGTGGGAGCTGTTCCTGCCCGGCGTCGGCCCCGGCGCGCTGTACAAGTTCGACATCACCCGCCCCGACGGCTCCCACACCCTGCGCGCCGACCCGATGGCCCGCCGCACCGAGGTGCCGCCCGCGACCGCCTCGATCGTGGAGGAGTCGCTCCACGTCTGGCACGACGACGCGTGGATGGCGCGCCGCGCCGAACGCGTCCCGCACCGGGAGCCCCTGTCGGTCTACGAGGTGCACCTGCCGTCCTGGCGTCCCGGCCTGACCTACCGCGAACTGGCCGAGCAGCTCCCGGCGTACGTCAAGGACCTCGGCTTCACGCACGTGGAGCTGATGCCGGTCGCCGAGCACCCCTTCGGCGGCTCCTGGGGCTACCAGGTCACCGGCTTCTACGCGCCCACCGCGCGGATGGGCACGCCCGACGACTTCCGGCACCTGGTCGACCGCCTCCACCAGGAGGGCATCGGCGTGCTGATGGACTGGGTGCCCGCGCACTTCCCCAAGGACGAATGGGCGCTGGCCCGCTTCGACGGCACGCCGCTGTACGAGCACTCCGACCCGGCCCGCGCCGAGCACCCGGACTGGGGGACGCTGGAGTTCAACTTCGGCCGCACCGAGGTCCGCAACTTCCTGGTCGCCAACGCGGTCTACTGGTGCGAGGAGTTCCACATCGACGGCCTGCGGGTGGACGCCGTCGCCTCGATGCTCTACCTCGACTACTCGCGCGAGCCCGGCCAGTGGACCCCCAACGTCCACGGCGGCCGGGAGAACCTGGATGCGGTGGCCTTCCTCCAGGAGATGAACGCCACCGTCTACCGCCGCTGCCCCGGTGTGATCACCGTCGCCGAGGAGTCCACCGCCTGGGACGGCGTCACCCGCGCCACCCACCACACGGGCCCGGGCGGCTTCGGCGGGCTGGGCTTCGGCTTCAAGTGGAACATGGGCTGGATGCACGACTCCCTGGAGTACATGGCCAAGGAGCCGATCCACCGCAGGTACCACCACAACGAGATGACGTTCTCCATGGTGTACGCCTACTCGGAGAACTACGTCCTGCCCATCTCCCACGACGAGGTGGTCCACGGCAAGCGGTCGCTGGTGTCGAAGATGCCGGGCGACTGGTGGCAGCAGCGGGCCAACCACCGCGCGTACCTGGGCTTCATGTGGTCCCACCCGGGCAAGCAACTGCTGTTCATGGGGCAGGAGTTCGCCCAGGGCGCGGAGTGGTCGGAGGCGCACGGCCCGGACTGGTGGCTGCTGGACCCGGCGTACCCCGCCGCGGGCGACCACCAGGGCGTGCGCGACCTGGTGCGCGACCTCAACCGCGTCTACGCCGGTACGCCGGCGCTGTGGGAGCGGGACACCGACCCGGCGGGCTTCGCCTGGATCGAGGGGGGCGCGGCCGACGACAACGTCTTCGCGTTCCTGCGGTGCGCCGCCGACGGCAGCCCCCTGGTCGCCGTCTCCAACTTCTCCCCCGTCGTCCGCCACGACTACCGGCTGGGCGTCCCCGGGGAGGTCCCGGCCTGGCGCGAGGTCCTCAACACCGACGCGGCGCGGTACGGCGGCAGCGGGGTGGGCAACCCGGAGCCGCTGAAGACCGACTCCGTCCCGGCCCACGGCCGCCCGGCCAGCATCGCCCCGACGCTGCCGCCGCTGGCGACCGTCTGGTTCGTTCCGGCCTGAGGCAGGCGGGGCCCGACCCCAGGACAGGCCGCACGGCCCTGTCCTGGGGGGCGGACAGGGCCGTGCGGGGTGAGCCCGGGGCGAGGTGGGGAGGGTCAGACGCCCGCGGGCTTCTTGGCGGCCGGGCCGGTGGGGTCGGATCCCGGCGTGGTTCCGGAGGCGCCGGCGGCCCGCGAGGGGGCGCCGTGGCCGTCGTCGACGAGCGTTCGCTCGTCGAACGGGATGCGACCGGCCAGCACCGCGGCCACCCGGTCCTTGTCGATCTCCTTGGTCCAGGTGCCGATCAGCACGGTGGCGACCGCGTTGCCCGCGAAGTTCGTCAGGGCGCGGGCCTCGCTCATGAAGCGGTCAATGCCGACGATCAGGCCCACGCCGTCGACCAGTTCCGGACGGTGGGACTGCAGGCCGCCGGCGAGCGTGGCCAGTCCGGCGCCGGTGACGCCCGCCGCGCCCTTCGAGGCGATGATCATGAAGGCGAGGAGCGAGACCTGCTGGCCCACCGAGAGCGGGTCGCCCATCGCCTCGGCCACGAACAGGGAGGCCATCGTCAGGTAGATCGCGGTGCCGTCGAGGTTGAAGGAGTAGCCGGTGGGGACGGTGATGCCCACGACCGGCTTGCCGACGCCCAGGTGCTCCATCTTCGCGATCAGCCGCGGCAGCGCCGACTCGGAGGAGGAGGTGGACAGGATCAGCAGGAACTCGCGGCCCAGGTACCTCAGCAGCGTGAGGATGTTCAGGCCCGCCACCAGCCTCAGCAGTGCGCCCAGCACCACGAAGACGAACAGCAGGCAGGTGGTGTAGAAGCCGATCATGATGACGGCCAGGGACGTCAGCGCGTCCACGCCCGTCTCGCCGACGACCGCCGCGATGGCGCCGAAGGCGCCGACGGGGGCCGCCCACATGATCATGGCCAGGACGCGGAAGACGAGCCGCTGGAGGTGCCCGATGCCGCGCAGCACCGGTTCCCCGGCCGGTCCCATCGCCTGGAGGGCGAAGCCGACGAGCAGGGCCACCAGCAGGGTCTGGAGCACCTCGCCCTCGGTGAGGGCCGAGACCAGGGTGGTCGGGATGATGCCCAGCAGGAAGTCGGCCGTGCTCTCGCTCGCCCCCTCGGCCTGCGCCGCGCCGGCGTTCCTGGCCTCCTCGGTGAGCTGCAGCCCGGAGCCGGGGTCCAGCAGGTTGCCGACGACCAGGCCGATGGCGAGGGCGACCGTGGACATCACCAGGAAGTAGCCCAGCGCGAGCCCGCCCACCGCGCCGACCTTGGCGGCCTTCCGCACGGAACCGATGCCCAGCACGATGGTGCAGAAGATCACCGGCGAGATCATCATCTTGATGAGGTCCACGAACCCCGTGCCGAGCGGCTTGAGCTCCCTGGCGACGCCGGGGGCGGCGAAGCCGAGCGCGATGCCCGCCAGCACCGCGGCGATCACGGCGACGTACAGGTAGTGCGTGCGGTCCCGCCTCTTGGCCTGCGCAGTCTCGGTCGACACGTCGTGCTCCTCGGGGTGACGGCTACAGCTCGCGTGGCGTCCCGGTGACTATGCATCCCGGTGTGAGGCCGGTCACCGTTGCGTGCATTACGTGCACGGAAAACCGGCGGGGCGCGCCCGGCCCGGTGCGCCCGTCCGCGCCTGCCCGGCCCCCTCCGCCCCCCGGGAGGGTCCTGAGCGGCAGGTGAGCGGGCAGACTGAGGGCCATGCGCCTCCCCCGTCCCCGCAGTCTGGCGGGCCAGCTCTTCGCTATGCAGGTCGTGCTGGTGGCGGTCGTGGTGGCCGGATACGCGATGTTCACCTACCTGAACGACCGCGAGCAGGCCGAGACCTCGGCCCGGCAGCGGGCCACCGCGGTGGCCCGGACGATCGCCGTCTCGTCCTCGGTGCGCGAGGCGATCGCCTCCCCCGATCCGAGCGCGCTGCTCCAGCCGTACGCCGAGCGGGTCCGCCGCGACACCGGCGTCACCTTCGTGACGATCATGGACCCGCGCGGCATCCGCTGGACGCACCCCGAGCCGGACCGGATCGGCCGCCCCTTCGTGGGGCACATCGGCCCCGCCCAGCGGGGGGAGACCTTCCACGAGACGTACACCGGAACGCTCGGCCCGTCCGTGCGCGTGGTCACGCCCGTCCACGACGGCGGGCGGATCGTGGGGCTGGTCAGCGCCGGGATCGCGGTCGAGCGGATCAGCGCCGAGGTGCGGCGGCAGATGGCCGTCCTGCTGGCGGTGGCCGGGGGCGCGGTGGTGCTCGGCGGGCTGGGCACCTATGTGGTCAACGCCCGGCTGCGCCGCCACACGCACGGCATGAACGCCACCGAGCTGAGCCGGATGCACGCCTACCACCAGGCCACGCTGCACGCCGTGCGCGAGGGGCTGGTCATGCTCGACGGGCAGCGGCGCGTCGCGCTGATCAACGACGGCGCCCGCGAGCTGCTGGGCCTGACCGGCCGGGAGGTGGTGGGGCTGGGCGTCGCCGAGCTGGAGCTGCCCGCGCCGCTGACGGGCGCGCTGCTGGCCTCCGAGCCCCGGGTGGACGAGGTGCACCTCACCGACGACCGCGTGGTGGTGGTGAACACCTCGCCGGTGTCGGTCGGCGACCGGCGCGGCACGGTGGTCACCCTGCGCGACCACACCGAGCTCCAGGCGCTCGCGGGCGAGCTGGACTCGGTGCGCGGCTTCGCCGAGGCGCTGCGCTCGCAGGCGCACGAGGCGGCCAACCGGCTGCACACCGTGGTGTCGCTGATCGAGCTGGGGCGGGAGCGGGAGGCGGTGGAGTTCGCCACGGCCGAGCTGGAGCTGGCCCAGGCGCTGACCGACCAGGTGGTCACGGCGGTCTCCGAGCCGGTGCTGTCGGCGCTGCTGCTGGGCAAGGCGGCGCAGGCGAACGAACGCGGCGTGGAACTGGTGCTCACCGGGGATAGCAGCGTGGACGACGGCCTGCTGCCCCCCGACCTGACGGCCCGGGACCTGGTGACGGTGCTGGGCAACCTGATCGACAACGCCCTCGACGCCGCTGCCGATGCCACCGCCGACGCCGCTGCCGACGGCCCCGCCGCGGACGCCGGCGGTGCGGGCCGGGCCGCCCGGGTCACGGTGACCGTCCGGGCCTGCGAGCGGGAGCTGCTGCTGCGCGTCGCCGACAGCGGGCCGGGCGTCGATCCGGAGACGGCCGGGGAGGTGTTCCGGCGCGGCTGGTCCACCAAGGCCGCGGGCCCCGCGGGCAGGGGCCTGGGCCTGGCGCTGGTGCGGCAGACCGTGCGCCGCCACGGCGGCACCGTGGAACTGGCCCGGGCCGCGTCCGGCGGCGCGGAGTTCACCGTACGGCTGCCGCTGCGCGCCGCGGAGGTGACGGCGTGAGCGGGACGGGCCGGCTCCACGGTGCCGCCGCGGGCGGGGAGCCCATCCGGGTGCTGGTGGTCGAGGACGACCCCGTGGCGGCGGACGCCCACGCCCTGTACGTCACGCGGGTGCCCGGCTTCGCGGTCGCGGGCGTGGCGCACTCCCGGGCGGAGGCCGGACGGGCGCTGGAGCGGCTGGCCGTGGACCTGATCCTGCTCGACCTCTACCTGCCCGACGGCCACGGCCTGGCCCTGGTGCGGGCGCTGCGCGCGGCGGGCCACACCACCGACGTCTTCGCGGTGACCTCGGCCCGCGACCTGGCCGTCGTACGGGAGGGGGTGTCGCTGGGGGTCGTCCAGCACGTGCTGAAGCCCTTCACCTTCCCCACGCTGCGCGACCGGCTCCAGCGGTACGCCCGGTTCCGGATGACCACCACCTCCGCGGGCGCGGAGGCCGGCAGCCAGGCGGAGGTGGACCGGGCCCTGGCCGCGCTGCGCCCGCCGGCGCGGGCCGCGCTGCCCAAGGGGCTGAGCGCGCCGACGCTGGAGTCGGTCACGGCGGTGCTGCGGTCGGCCGCCGGGGAGGGCCTGACGGCGAGCGCGGCGGCCGGGCGCGTGGGCGTCAACCGGATCACCGCCCGCCGCTACCTGGAGTACCTGGTCGCCACCGGGCAGGCCGTACGCACCCCGCAGTACGGGCAGGTGGGACGGCCGGAGCTGCACTACCGCTGGCAGGGCTGACGCCGGCCGCCCGCCGGGCCCGTACCTGACGGTTCGTCATCTCCCGTCGCCGCAGACCCTATTGACCTGACATACGGCTGACCGTACGTTCGGCAGGCAGTCTTCGCCGCTCCGGCTCGGACTCACAGGAGGTCGCCGTGCGCCCCACCGCCCCGCTGATCCTCACCCTCGCCGCCGCCGTCTGCACCACCGCCCTCGGCGCGTGCGGCGGTGGCTCCGGCAGCGATCCGGACACCGTGAAGGTCTCCTTCAAGCAGGCCACCGACAGCAAGGTGCGCATCATGGACGACCACCTGGCCCGGGTGAAGCGGGAGTTCGAGAGGAGACACCCCGGCAAGAAGGTCGAACTGATCCCGGTCAACGCCCCGGACGCCGACTACTACACCAAGGTCCAGCAGATGATGCGGTCCCCCAGGACCGCCCCCGACCTGGTGTACGAGGACACCTTCCTGATCAACGCCGACATCACCGCCGGGCTGCTGCGCCCGCTGGACCCCTATCTGGCGAAGTGGAAGGACTGGGACCGCTACAGCGACACCGCCAAGGCCGCGGCCAGGGCGGCGGACGGGAAGACCTACGGCGTGCCGGACGGCACGGACACCCGCGGGCTGTGGTTCAACAAGGAGGTCTTCGCCAGGGCCGGGCTGCCGGCCGACTGGCAGCCGAAGGACTGGGACGACGTCCTCGACGCCGCCCGCACGGTCAGGAAGAAGGTCCCCGGCGTCATACCGCTGAACGTCTACACCGGCAAGGGCGTGGGCGAGGCCGCCACCATGCAGGGCTTCGAGATGCTGCTCTACGGCACCGGCGAGGACCCCCTCTACGATCCGGACGCGCGGAAGTGGGTCACCGGGAGCAAGGGCTTCCGGGACGCCCTGGAGTTCGTCCGCACCGTCTACGCCGAGAAGCTCGGCCCCGACGTCTCCGACGCCCTCGACCCCAACGCCCCCACCAAGGTGGCCACCGAGTGGCTGCCCGAGGGCAGGCTGGCCATCGCCCTGGACGGCTCCTGGCTGGGCAACAACTGGATCCCCTCCGGCGGCAGCCCCTGGCCCGAGTGGGACACCGTCCTCGGGCAGGCCGCGATGCCCACCCAGCACGGGCAGGCGCCGGGGAAGGTGAGCATGTCGGGCGGCTGGACCTGGGCCATCCCCGCCAAGGCCGCCAACCCCGACCTCGCGTGGGAGTTCATCGAGGTGCTGGGCACCAAGGAGAACGCGGTCCGCTTCAACATCGCCAACGCCGGGATCGCGGTGCGCGAGGACGTGGCGGAGGACCCCCGGTACCTGGAGTCGATGCCCGGCATCGACTTCTTCACCGGCCTGGTGGAGCACACCCACTACCGCCCGGCGCTGCCGGTCTACCCGCAGGTCTCCACGGCGATCCAGGAGGCCATGGAGGCGGTGACCACGGGCGACTCCTCCCCCGGGGAGGCCGCGCGGGAGTACGACGGGCAACTGGAGTCGATCACCGACGGCGCCGTCGTCTCCCGGGCGGGGTGAGGGCGCGCATGGCGTCGGGCACGGCCGCACCGCACCGGGCTCCCGGCCCCTCCCCGCGCGCCGCACCGCGCCCGGGCGGCGCGCGGGGCGCGGGACGGGCGGCGCGCTGGGCGCGGTGGCTACCGCTCGGCCCGGCGACGCTGCTGATGCTGCTGTTCCTGGCCGGGCCGATCGCCTACTGCGTGGCCATCGCCTTCACCGACCTCCAGTTGACCGGGCAGGAGTCGGCGTCCTTCACGGGCCTGGAGAACTTCCGCCGGGCGCTGGCCGACGAGGACTTCCACAACGCCGTGTGGCTCACCCTGGTCTTCACGGTGCTGTCCTCGATCGTCGGCCAGAACACCCTGGGCCTGGTGCTGGCGGCGCTGATGCGGCGGGCCTCGCGCCCGGTGCGGACGCTCACCGGGGCCGTGGTGATCTGCGCCTGGGTGCTGCCCGAGGTCGTCGCCGGCTTCCTGCTCTACGCCTTCTTCCGGCGCGAGGGCACCTTGAACGCGATCCTGGACTGGTTGCACCTGCCCGCCCAGAACTGGCTGTTCACCCTGCCGATCCTGGCGGTCTCCCTCGCCAACGTCTGGCGCGGCACCGCCTTCTCGATGATGGTCTACTCCGCCGCGCTCACCGAGATCCCGCAGGAGGTCACCGAGGCCGCCGCGGTGGACGGCGCCACCGCCCGGCAGCGGCTGTGGTACGTCACGCTGCCGATGCTCCGCCGCGCCATCGGCACCAACCTGATGCTCAACACCCTCCAGACCCTGTCGGTCTTCGGGCTGATCTGGGCCATGACCCGCGGCGGCCCCGGCGACCGCAGCCAGACCCTGCCGCTGTTCATGTACGAGCAGGCGTTCAAGAACAGCCTCATCGGCTACGGCACCGCGGTGGCCCTGCTGCTGCTCGTCGTCGGCGCGCTGTTCTCGGCCGTCTACCTGCGCCTGATGCGCGAGGAGGTGCGGGGATGAGGGGCGTGCGGGGCGTACCGGCCGCGGTGCGCCGCCGGCTGGCGGCCGACCTCGCGCTGCTGACCGCCGCCGCGGCCTTCGCGCTGCCGCTGGTGTGGCTGCTGCTGTCCTCGGTGGACGCCGGCGCCGGGCTGCGGGTGCGGCTGCCCGAGGACCCCACCACGGAGAACTTCGACGCGGTGCTCACCGAGGAGATCACCTTCGTCCCGCTGCTCAACAGCCTGGTGCTGTGCGGCGGTGCCACGGCCGTCACGGTCTGCTGCGCGGCGCTGGCCGCCTATCCGCTCTCCCGCTTCCGCTCGCGGCTGGCCCGCCCGTACCTGCTGACGATCCTGTTCGCCACCAGCCTGCCGGTGACGGCCGTGATGGTCCCGGTCTACGGGCTGTTCGTCCAGGTCGAGCTGATCGACACCGTGTACGGCACCGCGCTGTTCCTGGCCGCCGCCCAACTGCCCGTCTCCATCTGGCTGATGAAGAACTTCATGGACGGCGTGCCGGTGTCGCTGGAGGAGGCCGCCTGGACCGACGGCGCCTCCTCGCTGCAGGCCCTGGCGCGGATCGTGCTGCCCCTGATGGGCCCGGGGATCGTGGTGGTGACGGTCTTCTCGTTCGTCGCCATGTGGGGGAACTTCTTCGTCCCCTTCATGCTGCTGCTCAGCCCGGAGCGGATGCCCGCCTCGGTGAGCATCTTCACCTTCTTCGGCAACACCGGCTCGGTCGTCTACGGGCAGCTCGCCGCCTTCTCCCTGCTGTACTCCGCCCCCGCGGTCCTGCTCTACCTGCTGATCGCGCGCCGGCTGGGCGGCGGCTTCACCCTCGGCGGAGCGGTCAAGGGGTGACGTCGGGGTGCCGCGGGGGCGGGCCGGCCCGTGCCGGCGGCGTCCCGGCGGGACGCCGCCGGGGAGCCGCCGGGGAAGGGGCGGCGGGTCAGAAGACCGCCTCGGTCTCGTCCATCCGGTCCTGCGGCACCGTCTTCAGCTCCGCCACCGCGTCCGCCAGCGGCGCCATCACGATCTCGGTGCCGCGCAGGGCCGTCATCATGCCGAAGTCACCGCGGTGGGCGGCCTCCACGGCGTGCCAGCCGAAGCGGGTGGCCAGCACGCGGTCGTACGCGGTGGGGGTGCCGCCGCGCTGGACGTGGCCGAGGATGACCGGCCGGGCCTCCTTGCCCAGGCGGTGCTCCAGCTCGATGGCGAGCCGGTTGCCGATGCCCGCGAAGCGCTCGTGCCCGTACTGGTCGATCTCGCCCTTCTCGTACGGCATCGAGCCCTCGGCCGGGCGGGCGCCCTCGGCGACGCAGATGACCGCGAACTTCTTGCCGCGCGCGAAGCGCTCCTCGATCATCTTGCACAGGTCGTCCACCTGGAACGGCCGCTCGGGGATGCAGATGCCGTGCGCGCCGCCCGCCATCCCGGCCTCCAGCGCGATCCAGCCCGCGTGCCGTCCCATGACCTCGACGACCATCACGCGCTGGTGGGACTCGGCGGTGGTCTTCAGCCGGTCGATGGCCTCGGTGGCCACGGTGACGGCCGTGTCGAAGCCGAAGGTGCGGTCGGTGGCGGAGATGTCGTTGTCGATCGTCTTGGGAACGCCGACCACCGGCAGTCCGGCGTCGGCGAGCATCCGGGCGGCGGTCAGCGTGCCCTCGCCGCCGATCGGGATGAGCGCGTCGAGCCCGAGCCGCTCCAGCAGTTCCTCGGAGTTCTCGCACGCCTCGCGCAGCCGGCCCCGCTCCAGCCGGGCCGAGCCCAGGATGGTGCCGCCGCGAGCCAGGATGCCGGAGACGGAGTTGATGTCCAGCTCCCGGTAGCGGCCGTCGAGCAGGCCCTTGAAGCCGTCTTCGAAGCCGATGACTTCGTCGTGCCGGTCGACCACGGCGCGGTGCACGACCGAACGGATCACGGCGTTCAGACCGGGGCAGTCGCCGCCTGCGGTGAGGACTCCGATGCGCATGGGGATCGCTTCTCCTGCTCGCTGCTGGTTCGGATGCGCCGCCGCGATTGTTTCACGCCCTGAACGCGTTCCCGCCGCCCGTCTCATATCTCGTTCGATACGCGACACCACCGGGCACGGCGGTATGGTCAAGGGTAGATCAAGGGGTCAAGTGCACAGATAAGCGCAGGTAACCACAGATGAGCGCGCTTTTCCGGCACTTTTCCGCCGTGCCCGCGCGGGTACCCGTGCAGGGCGCGGTCCGGACGGACCAGGGTGCGAGCAGCAGCGAGGGAGAGCACACGTGACGCGCGGCGTATACGTGACCGGCATCGGCCGCGGGGACGGCCGGCAGGTCGTGGAGCTGGGGGTCATGGAACTCCTGTCCCGCCGGATCGGCCGGGTCGGCGTCTTCCGGCCGCTCGCCCACGACGGTCCCGACCCCATCTACGACCTGCTGCGCAGCCGCTACCGGCTGTCCCAGCCCGCGGGGACGGTGTTCGGGCTCGGCTACGACGAGGCCGCCGCCGTCCTGGCCGAGAAGGGCACCGACGAGCTGGTCTCCCGCCTGGTGGACCGCTTCCGCGCCGTCGCCCGCGACTACGAGGCCGTCCTCGTCCTGGGCACCGACTTCGCCGACACCGGCCTGCCCGCCGAGCTGGCGCTCAACGCCCGGCTGGCCAACGAGTTCGGCACGGCGGTGCTGCCCGTGGTGGCCGGGCGGGACCAGGAGCCCGACGCACTGACCGCCGAGGTCCGCAACGCCCACCACGCGTACGCCTCGCTGGGCTGCGACATCATCGCGATGATCGCCAACCGGGTGCCCGGCGACCACGCCGAAGGCGTCGCCCGCACCCTGGGCGGACAGCTTCCGGTCCCGGTCCACGTCCTGCCCGAGGAACCCGCCCTGACCGCGCCGACCGTCTCGCAGGTCGCCGGGGCGCTGGGGGCGGAGGTCCTGCAGGGCGATCCGGACGGCCTCGCCCGCGACGTGCGCGGCTTCGTCTTCGGCGGGGCGACGCTGCCGACCTTCCTGCCCGCCCTGACCGAGGGCTGCCTGGTCATCACCCCCGGCGACCGCGCCGATCTCGTCGTCGGCGCGCTCGCCGCCCACTCCGCCGGCGCCCCCGCCATCGCCGGGGTGCTGCTGACCACCGACCGGCGGCCCGGCGAGGAGACCATGGCGCTGGCCGCCCGGCTCTCCCCGGGCACGCCGGTGCTGGCGGTCTCCGGCAACTCGTTCCCGACGGCGGCCCGGCTGATGTCCCTGGAGGGCAGGCTCACCACCGCCACCCCGCGCAAGGCCGAGATCGCGCTGGGGCTGTTCGAGACCCGGGTGGACACCGCCCGGCTCGCCGAGCGGCTCTCGGTGGTCCGCAGCGACCGGGTCACCCCGATGATGTTCGAGCACGAACTGATCGAACGCGCGCGCTCCGACCGCCGCCACGTCGTCCTCCCCGAGGGCACCGAGGAGCGGGTGCTGCGCGCGGCGGAGGTGCTGCTGCGCCGGGGCGTGTGCGATCTGACGCTGCTGGGCGAGGAGACCGCGATCCGCAAGCGCACCGCCGAACTGGGCCTGGACCTGGGGCTGCTGGGGCCCGACGAGCTCCCCGAGGGGCCGGCGGCCTGCGCCCGGGTCGTCGATCCGGAGACCTCGCCGCTGCGCGAGCGCTTCGCCGAGCTGTACGCGAAGCTGCGCGCCCACAAGGGCGTCACCTTCGAGCTGGCCTACGACCTCGTGGCCGACGTCTCCTACTTCGGCACCCTGATGGTGCAGGAGGGGCTGGCCGACGGCATGGTCTCGGGCGCCGCGCACTCCACCGCGGCGACCCTGCGGCCCGCCTTCGAGATCATCAGGACCAGTCCGGACGCCGCGATCGTCTCCTCGGTGTTCTTCATGTGCCTGGCCGAGAAGGTGCTGGTCTACGGCGACTGCGCGGTCAACCCCGATCCCGACGCCGAGCAGCTCGCCGACATCGCCGTCCAGTCGGCCGCGACCGCCGCCCGGTTCGGGGTGGAGCCGCGGATCGCGATGCTGTCGTACTCCACCGGCACCTCCGGCACCGGCGCGGACGTGGACAAGGTGCGGCGGGCGACCGAGCTGGTGCGCGAGCGCCGTCCGGACCTGCTGGTGGAGGGGCCGATACAGTACGACGCCGCGGTGGAGCCGTCGGTCGCGGCGACCAAGCTGCCGGGCTCCGAGGTCGCGGGACGGGCCACCGTGCTGGTCTTCCCGGACCTCAACACGGGCAACAACACCTACAAGGCCGTCCAGCGCTCGGCCGGTGCCGTGGCGGTCGGGCCGGTCCTGCAGGGCCTGCGCAAGCCGGTCAACGACCTCTCGCGCGGCGCCCTGGTGCAGGACATCGTCACCACCGTGGCGATCACCGCGATCCAGGCGCAGGAGAACCGGCGGACGCGGAGCGCGCCGCCGTCCGGCCCGGAGGGTCCGGGCGGGGAGAGCGAGAAAGCGGTGAGCGCGTGAGGGGCACCCGTGTCCTGGTGTTGAACTCAGGTTCCTCGTCGGTGAAGTACCAGCTCCTCGACATGGCCGACGGGTCCCGGCAGGCCGCCGGTCTCGTCGAGCGGATCGGCGAGCGGACCTCGTACCTGCGGCACGCGCCGGCGGGCGGGCCGCGGCGCGAGCGGGAGGAGCCGGTCGCGGACCACGAGACGGCGCTCAAGGCCGTCGCCGAGGAGCTGGACCGCGACGGCCTGGGCCTGGACGCGCCCGAGCTGGCGGCGATCGGGCACCGCGTGGTGCACGGCGGACGGCGGTTCACCCGGCCGACCGTGATCGACGACGCGGTGCTGGCCGAGATCGAGCGCCTGGTGCCCGTCGCGCCGCTGCACAACCCGGCCAACCTCGCCGGCATCCGCACGGCCCGGGCGCTGGCCCCGCACCTGCCGCAGGTCGCGGTCTTCGACACCGCCTTCCACACCACGATGCCGGAGCACGCCGCCCGGTACGCCATCGACACCGCCGTCGCCGACGAGCACCGGGTGCGCCGCTACGGCTTCCACGGCACCTCGCACGCGTACGTCTCGCGCAAGGCCGCCGAGCTGCTGGGCCGCCGGCCGTCCGAGGTGAACGTCATCGTGCTGCACCTGGGCAACGGCGCCTCGGCCTCGGCGGTCGAGCGCGGACGGTGCGTGGACACCTCCATGGGGCTCACCCCGCTGGAGGGCCTGGTGATGGGCACCCGCTCGGGCGATGTGGACCCCGCGGTGATCTTCCACCTGGCGCGGGTGGCCGGGATGTCGGTCGACGAGATCGACGTCCTGCTGAACAAGCGCAGCGGCCTGCTCGGACTGTGCGGGGACAACGACATGCGGGAGGTGCTCCGCCGGATGGGCGCCGGCGGTCCGGACGCGGAGCGGGCGCGGCTCGCCTTCGACGTCTACGTCCACCGGCTGAAGAAGTACATCGGCGCCTACGTCGCCGTGCTCGGCCGGGTGGACGTGGTGGCCTTCACCGCCGGGGTCGGGGAGAACGCGGCCCCGGTGCGCGAGGCCGCCGTCGCGGGGCTGGAGGGACTGGGCCTGGCCGTGGACCCGGAGCTGAACGCCGCGCGCGGCGACGGCCCCCGGCTCATCTCCCCGGCGTCCGCGCGGGTGGCGGTGGCCGTGGTGCCGACGGACGAGGAGCTGGAGATCGCCACCCAGACGTATGCGCTGGTCACCGGCGAAGCCGCGAGAGAAACGTGAGCCAGCTCACCCCCTGGAAGGTTTCGCCATTGAACAAAAGATAGGATCGCCCCCATGCGCCGTTCCAAAATCGTCTGCACCCTGGGTCCCGCCGTGGACTCCTACGAACAGCTCAAGACGCTGATCGAAGCCGGCATGAACGTGGCCCGCTTCAACATGAGCCACGGAAGCCACGAGGAGCACGAGGAGCGGTACCACCGGCTCCGCAAGGCCTCGCAGGAGACCGGACGCGCGATCGGCGTCCTCGCCGACCTCCAGGGCCCCAAGATCCGCCTGGAGACCTTCGCGGACGGGCCGGTGGAGCTGGTCCGCGGCGACGAGTTCACCATCACCACCGAGGACGTGCCCGGCGACAAGACCATCTGCGGCACCACCTACAAGGGGCTGCCGGGCGACGTCTCCAAGGGCGAGACGATTCTGATCAACGACGGCAACGTCTCCCTCCAGGTGCTGGAGGTGGACGGCCCGCGGGTGCGCTGCATCGTCATCGAGGGCGGCGTGGTCTCCGACCACAAGGGCATCAACCTGCCCGGCGTGGCGGTCAACGTCCCGGCGCTGTCGGAGAAGGACGTCGAGGACCTGAAGTTCGCGCTGCGGCTGGGGTGCGACATGGTGGCGCTGTCCTTCGTCCGGGACGCCGCCGACATCCGCGACGTCCACCGGGTGATGGACGAGGTCGGCCACCGGGTGCCGGTGATCGCCAAGGTGGAGAAGCCGCAGGCCGTGGAGAACATGGAGGACGTCGTCCTCGCGTTCGACGGCGTGATGGTGGCCCGCGGCGACCTGGCGGTGGAGTACCCGCTGGAGAAGGTGCCGATGGTGCAGAAGCGGCTCATCGAGATGTGCCGCCGCAACGCCAAGCCGGTGATCGTCGCGACCCAGATGATGGAGTCGATGATCACCAACTCCCGGCCGACCCGCGCCGAGGCGTCCGACGTCGCCAACGCGATCCTGGACGGCGCGGACGCGGTGATGCTCTCGGCGGAGTCCTCGGTCGGCCAGTACCCGATCGAGACGGTCAAGACGATGTCGAAGATCGTCCAGGCCGCGGAGGAGGAGCTGCTCTCGCGCGGCCTCCAGCCGCTGGTGCCGGGCAAGAAGCCGCGCACCCAGGGCGGTTCGGTGGCCCGCGCGGCGTGCGAGATGGCCGACTTCCTCAACGGCAAGGCGCTGATCGCCTTCACCAAGTCCGGCGACACCGCCCGGCGGCTGTCCCGCTACCGCGCCGCCCAGCCCATCCTGGCCTTCACCACCGAACCGGCCACCGCCAACCAGCTCACGCTGAGCTGGGGCGTGGAGTCCTTCGTGGTGCCGCACGTGGACCACACCGACGAGATGGTGGACCTGGTCGACGCCGAACTGCTCAAGCTCCAGCGGTACAGCCCCGGTGACACCATGATCATGACCGCCGGCTCGCCCCCCGGCGTCCCCGGCACCACCAACATGGTGCTGGTGCACCACCTGGGCAACGACCAGCGCTGACGCCCCGGCGTACGGCGGCGTACGGACGGACGAACGGCGGCGGCCCGCGTCACCCTCCGGGGGTGCGCGGGCCGCCGCCTCGTCTCCGCCCGGTCAGCCCTCGTTGTACAGGTGCATGCCCGGGATGTGCAGCGTGCCGCCGAACTGACCGGCCTGACGCACCGTCACCTCGGTGAAGAACACCTCGGGCAGGTCCAGCGGCGGCGGCGAGGTGGGGCTGAAGGTGACCTCCAGGAGCCCGAAGAGCTTGCCCTTGAGTTCCTCGGTGTACATGGTCACCGTGCCGTCGCGGATGGTCGAGGTGCTGCCCGCGCGGGCCCGGACGTGCGCGGTCGTGCCCGCCGGCCCCTCCACGAGCTGGTGGAGGTCCTTGATGTCGACCTCGGAGGCGGTGAACTTCAGGACGTTCTTGACCGTG
This sequence comes from Streptomyces sp., assembly GCF_035644915.1. Classification (GTDB taxonomy): domain Bacteria; phylum Actinomycetota; class Actinomycetes; order Streptomycetales; family Streptomycetaceae; genus Streptomyces. The sequence goes on along the minus strand of NZ_DASQNP010000071.1, from coordinate 61,452 downwards.
CCGTCGTGGGTGCGGACCTTGACGATGCCGTGGTAGTCGAGGCCGTGCAGCGCCAGCAGGCTGCTCTCCAGCCGCCACGGGGCGTTGGGCAGCACGGCCTCGGTCTGCTCCTCCTCGGCGTTCGCCAGCGCCTCGGCGTCGTAGGTGGGGCAGGGGAAGGGCAGCTTGCCGTCGGCGTCGGGTCCGGGGGTGGCGGTGGCCTCCCCGTCCTTCTCCTCCTCGGCCCCGGCGTCCTCCGCGTCCTCCTCCGGGTCCTCGCGGTCCCCGCCGGTGGTCTCCCGCGGCGCGTCCCCGGACCGCTCGGCGGTGTCCTCGGCGGCGTCCCCGGCCCTCTTTCCGGCCTTGCCGGCGGTCGGTGACGGGCTCGGCGACGCGGAGGGCGAGGCCGACGGGGAGGGAGAGGCGGACGGGGAAGCGGACGGGGACGTCCCGGGCTGCTTCCCCTCCCCGCCCGGGGCGAGGACGTCCTCAAGGGCGTCGCCCAGGCCCAGCGGGTCCAGGGGGTTCCTCTCCTCCTCGGTCTCCTCGCTCTCCTCCTTCTCCTCGGTTCCCGCGGCCCCGGACGGGCTCGGCCCGGGCTCCGGCGCGGTCGCGCCGGAGCCGGTCCGCTCCTGCCCGGCCCCGCCGGGCGCGGGCTCCGAGCCGGTGCCGGACGGGGCGCCGGAGGCGGGACCGGTGTCCGGCCGGGAACCCTCCGGCGCCGTGGCTCCGGGTGCCGGCGCGGCGGAGGTCTCCGGCGCGGGAGAGGCCTCCGGCTTCGGGGACCCGCTCGCCTTCTTCTCCGCGCCGTCCTCCCCGGCCTCCTTGTCGGGCACGGACACGCACGGCCCGTCCTTGAAGGGGTTCTTGGGCAGCGGTTTGGCACCGGCGAGCTGCGGGGTGAGGCCCATCCCCATCAGCACGGCGGACGGCATGGCCGCCAGGGCTATCGCCTTCCCCGCGGGAACGTGCAACCGGGTCAGCAGCGGCTTCTTCGGGGCCGCGTGTCGCGGCCCGGTTCTCGTGCGCCGGGACGTCCTGCCCTCGGCTCCGCCCTCCTGGCGCGCCTCGTCAGGTGTCACGGTGCCCCCCGGTCCTGCCCGCTCTCGCCCCCGGCGGGGGCCGGGCCGGGAACGGCCGGGGCCGGGCCGGGCGGGGAGTCCGCCGCCCCCTCGGAAGCGGACGGCTGGTCCTTGACCGGCACCCACGAGACGCCCATCGCGCCACCGACCAGGGCCAGCAGGAAGCCGACCACGAGGCCCCCGAAGTTGGAGACCACCAGGGAGACCAGGGCCAGCAGGATGGCGGCGACCCCGGCGAACACCCGGGAGTGCGGCTGGAACCACATGGTCAGGCCCAGCACGAACAGCAGCACGCCGATGATCAGCGATCCGGAACCCGTGGTCGTGGCCAGCCGGAAGGACAACTGATCCAGGCTGGGATCGGCGTACGGGATGTAGATGATCGGCACGCCACCCAGCAGCGTCAGCAGTCCCGCCCAGAAGGGGCGCTGCCAACGCCACATGCGGAACGACTGCCGCCAGTGGCTGATGCGTTCACGCGCTCCCGGCGACTCGGCACTCATCGAAAACAGCTCCCTCAGGGCCGAACTGTCCTACAGATCAATGACACTGCGGGGGAAGAGCGGGAGATCCGCAGCCGCGCGATCCCCCGCCTCCCGCCGTCCAGTGCGTCAGAAGCACTCGCTCTTGCCCCTGGCGACCTTCATCGAAAGGCCGGAGAGCTTGAAGGTGCCGGCGCTGGTGGCCCAGGACGTCTGCTTGACGTCGGTGAGCACGGCCTTGTCGGCCTCCTGGGCGAAGGAACCCGGCAGCACGGCGTCGCCGTCCTTGAGGCCGGGGCCCTTGGAGGTGTCGTTCGCGGAGACACCGATGTTGATGTTGGTGAACGTGGCATCGGCGTCGAGCTGGTCGAGGTCGATGTAGAGGTTCCTGGCCTCGACCACCTTGCCGCCGTTGCCGGCGTTGAGCTTCAGCGAGACGTCGCCGAAGAGCGGCACGGGCACGACGACGGACTGGCACAGCCCCCTCAACTCGGCGCTCCTGAACGCCGAGACGGCGACGGGGATCTTCTTGCCGCCGTGCTGGGTGTCGATCGAGCCGTACTGCACGAATCCTTCGCCGTCCAGCCGGTCAACAGAGACCTTCGCCTGCTGGCCGGAGATGCTGAACGACGCGGCGAGCACACCCTGTGCCACGGCGACGCCGACCGCTGCCGTAGCGGCAACGCTCGGGACCATGACAACGGCGAACCGCTTCCATCTGGTCCCGCCACGAGCCACAGACTCCATGACTTTCCTCCTTCTCGGACGTACATCTCCGGCCCGGGCCGGGACCCGGACGGGATGGGAGAAGTGCTACGTCCTCGGGAAGGAGAGCGCCGTCCCTCAGATCCGCGAAGACTCCAAGCGCCGGCGATCACCCCCGAGCGACAACCACGTGGCCACGCTCTCGCGCAACCTGCCGGACAGGCCCTGCCGGAACGGCAGGTACCCCCCTGCCCGCGGCCGGCGTCGGTGCCGCCGGCCGGCCCGGTGGGGATCCACCGCCCGCCGGTGTCCGGATGTGGTGGGCCGGACGGCGGACAATGGACCGAGCGTGGCCGATCGTGGTGCATGAGCGGCCAAGGCACAAGGGGTTCGTTACTTGCGGGTAACGGACAGATAACCCCGTATGCGCACAGCGCGACAGGACGGGCACGCAGGGTCGCCGGTTCCGGCGGGCGGCGACCGGATGAATCGGGATCCAGCGGGAGCAAAGCCCTCCGGTCCCTTACTGCGAGTAACAGCGACCGCGATTGCCAAGTTTTGGCAAAGTCGCGGTCGCTGTTGGTCGCTGTGTCAATACGTCGCGGACAGGGGGAACCAGCAGGTCAGAACAGCACCCGGGCGAGGGCACCCCGTGCCGCGACCACCCTCGGGTCCTCGTTGCCGACCACCTCGAACAGCTCCAGGAGATGCACGCGCGCGGTGTCCCGGTCCTCTCCGGCCGTGAGCCTGACCGTGTCCACCAGCCGCCCGAAGGCGTCCTCGACGTGCCCGCCCACCAGGTCCAGATCGGCCGCGCGCAACTGCGCCTGGACGTCGGTGGGGTTGTCGGCGGCCTCCTTGCGCACCTGCGCCGCGTCCAGCCCCTGCACGCGCTGGAGCAACTGGGCCTGCGCCAGCCCCAGCTTGGCCTCGGTGTTGGCCGGGTTGTCGGCCAGCACGTTCTGGTACGCCTGGATGGCGCCGCCCAGGTCCCCCGCGTCCAGCGCCGCGTGGGCGGCGGCCAGCGCCGGGTCCTCCGGTGTGCGGGGCGCGGTCTGCTCGGCCCCCTCACCGCCCTCCACGGACACGCCGGTGATGCCGAAGCGCTGCTCGGCGACCTGGATCAACTGGTCGAACACCTGGCGGACCTGCTGCTCGGGCGCGGCTCCCTGGAACAGCGGCAGCGCCTGGCCGGCCACCACCGCGAACACGGCGGGGATGCCCTGCACGCCGAACTGCTGGAAGAGCATCTGGTTGCGGTCGACGTCGATCTTGGCGAGCACGATGCGCCCGGCGTACTCCTGCGTCAGGCGCTCCAGCACCGGGCTGAGCTGCTTGCAGGGCTCGCACCACTCGGCCCAGAAGTCGATGACGACCGGGACCTGCGTGGAGCGCTGGAGCACCTCCTGCTCGAAGTCCGCCTCACCGACGTCGATCACCAGGGAGGACGGGGCCGGCGCGGCCCCGTCCTGCTGCCTGGCCGCCCGGGCCCGGGCCTCCTCCGCCTTCTGCCTGGCCTCCCCGGCCGCCTTCAGCGCGGCGAGGTCGACCACTCCGCTCATGGACATGTTGCGTGGCTGCATGAGACCAGTCTCCCCCGTTCCGGAACCGTTCCGTGCAGCATGTCGCGAGTCGGCGCCGGATCCCCACCCGGCACCCGTGGTTGTCGCTCGTGGCGGTCGCGCCGGCCCTCGTACGGCCACCGCTTTTTCGCTACGGTTCGTAGCGTAACTCACGGGCGTGGTTAGAGTCAGCCCCATGGCCGGATCTCCACGACGCACGGGCAGGCCGCGCAGCGCCGCGGCCGACCGCGCGATCCTCGACGCGACGCGCGCCGCGCTGGTCGAACTGGGGTGGGGCAGGCTGACGATGGAGAACGTGGCCCTGCGCGCGGGGGTGGCGAAGACCACGCTCTACCGCCGCTGGGCGAACAAGAACGAGCTGGTCGTGGACGCGGTGGCCGTCCTCTTCGACGAACTGGAACTGCCCGACCACGGCAGCCTGCGGGCCGATGTGGAGGGCGTCGTGCTGTCCTTCGCCGCGCTGCTGGAGCGGCCGGAGGCGAAGACGGCCCTGATGGCCGTGGTCGCCGAGGCCACCCGCGACGAGGCGCTGCGCGCCCGCATCCGCACGGCCATCGTGGACCGTCAGAAGCACCTGGTCGTCGAGGGCCGCCGCCGCGCCCAGGCCCGGGGCGAGCTGCCCCCCGACCCGCCCGGCTCCCGGGGCGCGGCCGAGGCGGACCGCGCGGTGGACCTGGTCTTCGACGTGATCGCGGGCGCGGTCGTCCACCGCTGCCTGGTCAGCACCGAGCGCGTCACCCCCGCCTGGGCCCGCTCCTTCACCACCCTGCTCCTGCACGGTCTGACGGCGGCGCCGCCCGGCCCGGACGGGCCGGACGGCGCCTGACCGGACGGGCCCGACCGCGGTGACCGGTCGGGCGCCGTCCGGCCGGGGCTCAGAAGCCGGCGGGTTCGGTGTAGACGCCCCACTCGTCGCGGAGCGCGTTGCAGATCTCGCCCAGCGTGGCCTCGGCCCGCACCGCCTCCAGCATGGGCTCGATCATGTTGGAGCCGTCCCGGGCGGCGGCGATCAGCCCGTCCAGGGTCGCGCGGACGCGCGCGTCGTCGCGCTGCGCCTTGCGCTCGGCCAGCACCCGCACCTGCTCGCGCTCGACCTCGTGGCTGACCCGCAGGATCTCCAGGTCGCCGGTGACCGAGCCGGTGTGGCAGTTGACGCCGACGACCTTCTTCTCGCCCTTCTCCAGCGCCTGCTGGTACCGGAAGGCGGCCTCGGCGATCTCGCCGGTGAACCAGCCGTCCTCGATGCCGCGCAGGATGCCCGAGGTCATCGGGCCGATGGGGTGGTTGCCGTCCGGCACCGCGCGGCGGCCCCGCTCCCTGATCTGGTCGAAGATCTTCTCGGCGTCCGCCTCGATCCGGTCGGTCAGCGCCTCGACGTACCACGAACCGCCCAGCGGGTCGGCCACGTTGGCCACGCCCGTCTCCTCCATCAGCACCTGCTGGGTGCGGAGCGCGATCTCCGCCGCCTGCTCGCTGGGCAGGGCGAGGGTCTCGTCCAGGGCGTTGGTGTGCAGGGAGTTGGTGCCGCCGAGCACCGCGGCCAGCGCCTCCACTGCGGTGCGCACCACGTTGTTGTACGGCTGCTGGGCGGTCAGCGAGACGCCCGCGGTCTGGGTGTGGAAGCGCAGCCACTGCGCCTTCTCGGTCCTGGCGCCGTAGACGTCCCGCATCCAGCGCGCCCAGATCCGCCGTGCCGCCCGGAACTTGGCGATCTCCTCGAAGAAGTCGATGTGCGCGTCGAAGAAGAACGACAGGCCCGGGGCGAAGACGTCCACGTCCAGGCCGCGCGAGAGCCCCAGCTCCACGTAGCCGAAGCCGTCGGCGAGGGTGTACGCCAGCTCCTGCGCGGCCGTGGCGCCGGCCTCGCGGATGTGGTAGCCGGAGACCGACAGCGGCTTGTACGCCGGGATGTTGTGCGCGCAGTACTCCATCAGGTCGCCGATCAGGCGCAGGTGCGGCTCCGGTTCGAAGAGCCACTCCTTCTGCGCGATGTACTCCTTGAAGATGTCCGTCTGGAGCGTGCCGTTGAGCACGGAGGTGTCCACGCCCTGGCGTTCGGCGGCCACCAGGTACATGCAGAACACCGGCACGGCCGGGCCGCTGATCGTCATCGAGGTGGTGACGTCGCCGAGCGGGATGTCGCGGAAGAGGACCTCCATGTCGGCGGCCGAGTCGATCGCGACGCCGCAGTGGCCGACCTCGCCCAGCGAGCGCGGGTCGTCGGAGTCGCGGCCCATCAGGGTCGGCATGTCGAAGGCGACGGACAGCCCGCCGCCGCCCGCCTTCAGGATCATCTTGTACCGCTCGTTCGTCTGCTCGGCGTTGCCGAAGCCGGCGAACTGGCGGATGGTCCACGTCCGGCCGCGGTAGCCGGTGGGGTACAGACCGCGGGTGAAGGGGTACTCACCGGGCCAGCCGATCCGCTCGAATCCCTCGACGGTGTCACCGGGGGCGGGGCCGTAGACCGGCTCGACGGGGTCACCGGAGAGCGTGGTGAAGTCCGCGTCCCGCTTGCGCGCGGCGTCGTACCGGGCCTGCCAGCGGCGGCGGCCCTCTGCGATGGCGTCAGCGTCCATGGAACAAATTTACTAGGACGTCCAAGTAATTGTCGATGGAAAGCCGCCCGGTGCGACGTGGCGCACACGGGCGGCCGAACGCCCCGCGGAGGGCCGGGAGCGGGAGGCAGAAGAAGGAGGGGAGGGGTGCGGAAGAGCGGGCGGGCGGGACGCTCAGGCGCTGGCCGGGGCGGTGCCGTCCGTGACCAGCGGCTCGACCTCGCGCGACAGCCTGCGCTCGACGAAGAAGGCGGCCGTCGGGATCGTGCCCGCGAGCAGCACCCACAGGAGCCTGGGGACCGGCAGCTTCGCCTTGTAGCCCAGGTCGAAGGCGAAGACCAGGTACAGCACGTAGAGCCAGCCGTGGGCGATGCCGACGACGCTGGTGAAGGTCTCGGCGCCGTCCACCTCCAGCAGGTACTTGCCGATCATGCCCAGGGTCAGCAGGATCAGGAGGACACCCGTGACGTAGGCCATCACCCGGTAGCGGGTCAGCACGCTCTTCTTCATGCCCACGAGCGTAGACGGCCCCTTCCGGGCGCCTCGCCTCACCCCTCGGTGAAGTCCCCGGCCGCCACGCGCAGCGGGCGCAGCAGCGCGAAGATCTCGCCGCACTCCTCGGCGTCGTACACCCCGAGCCCGAAGTCCATGGCCATCAGGTCGCGGGTGGCGGCCTCGCAGACCTCGCGGCCCTTGTCGGTGATGGAGGCGAGGGTGCCGCGGCCGTCGTTGGGGTTGGGACGCTTGGCGACCAGGCCGGCCTTCATCAGGCGGTCGACGGTGTTGGTCACGGAGGTCGGGTGGACCATCAGCCGCTCACCGATCTTCGACATCGGCAGCTCGCCCGCCTTGGAGAAGGTGAGCAGCACCAGCGCCTCGTAGCGGGCGAAGGTCAGGCCGTAGGGCCTGAGGACCGCGTCGACCTCGGCGAGCAGGATCTGCTGGGCGCGCATGATCGAGGTGATCGCGGCCATGGCGGGCACGGAGCCCCATCGCTGCTTCCACAGTTCGTCGGCGCGGGCGATCGGATCGAACGACAGGCTGAGCGGCTTCGGCACGTCTCCGACCTTATCCGCTGGTCACATCGTGGTCAGCACCGTCTCATCTCCCGGGCGGCGCCCGGGGTCCGCGGGCACGGGCGCCGCGGAGCGGGCGCCCGTGCGCGGGAGCGTGCGGCAGGCGCGTACGGCGAGGCGCGTACGGCGGCGGTCAGGCCAGGTAGCGCTCGACGGTCTCGACCTTGGAGGTCAGTCCGTCCGTGACGCCGGGGCGGATGTCGGCCTTGAGGACGAGCGAGACGCGCGGCGCCCGGGCCTCGACGGCGGCCACCGCCCGCCGTACGACCTCCATGCACTCCTCCCACTCGCCCTCGACGGAGGTGAACATCGCGTCCGTGCGGTTGGGCAGGCCGGACTCGCGGACCACGCGCACGGCCTCGGCGACGTACTCCCCCACGTCCTCGCCGACGCCGAGGGGGGTGACCGAGAAGGCGACGATCACGCGTCCACCGTCCCCGTCCGGGGCCGCTCGGCGGCCTGCTTGGCCTGCTCGGCGCGGGCACGGGCGGCGATCACGCTCGCCTCGGCCTCACGGCGCAGCCGCCTGTCGGCGTAGAAGCCACCGGCCGGGAGCACCGCGCACAGGAAGTAGAGCGCGGCGCGCCCCAGCGGCCACTTGGCGCGGTTCCAGGCGTCCAGCCAGAACAGGACGTAGAGCACGAAGAGGACGCCGTGGACGGCGCCCATCACCGGCACGGCGTTGAACTCGGTCGTCCGCTTGAGCACGGAGCACACCAGCAGCACCAGGAAGGAGACGGCCTCCGGGACGGAGATCAGCCGGAGGCGGCGCAGCGCTGAAGCAGTCTTGAGGTCCACGGGAGATCCTTTGTGAAGGGATGCACAAGCTCTGTCATTGTGACAGCCTCCCGTCGGCCGTCCGCGTCCGGGTAGATTCGCCCCGTGGCTCAGTTCCGACTCCAGAGCGGGAAGATGCTCGCCGTCGACCTGGCCGGCGACACGGTCAGGGCCAAGAACGGCTCGATGGTCGCCTACGACGGCCGGATGGCCTTCAAGAAGCTCTCCGGCGGCGGCGAGGGGCTGCGCGGCATGGTCACGCGCCGCCTCACCGGCGAGCAGATGGAACTCATGGAGGTGAAGGGACAGGGCACCTGCTACTTCGCCGACCGCGCCGGCGACATCAGCCTGGTGACGCTGAACGGCGAGAAGCTCCACGTGGAGGCGAGCAACCTGCTGTGCGTCGACGGCTCCCTGCGCACCGGGACCACCTTCACCGGGCTGCGCGGCGCCTCGCAGGGCAACGGGCTGTTCACCACCACCGTCGAGGGCACCGGCACCGCGGCGCTGACGTCGGACGGTCCGGCGGTGGTGCTGCGCGTCACCCCGCAGTTCCCGCTCCAGGTGGACCCCGGGGCGTACGTGGCGCACACCGGGAACCTCCAGCAGCACTTCCAGACGGGCGTGACCTTCCGGACCCTGGTGGGCGAGGGCTCGGGCGAGGCCTTCCAGATCCGCTTCGAGGGCGACGGCCTGGTCTACGTGCAGCCCAGTGAGCGCACCACGATCGGCGGTGCCCTGTGAGCGGCGCACGCGCGGCCACCAGGCCGCACACGACCACGACACCCGCACCTCCGCGCCGCGCGGGCGGAGAAGCTCACACGACCGACACCACGAGCGACGCACGCGCGGGCGGAGAAGCGAACGGAAGGGGCGTGGCCTAAATGCCGTTCCGGGAGATCAACCCCAAGATGGCCGAGGCCCGGGTGGTGCCCGGCCAACGGTTGTTCAGCCAGCGCGGCGCGATGATCGCGTACCGGGGCGAGGTCACCTTCACCCCCAACATGCAGGGCGGTCAGGGCGGCATCGGTTCGATGATCGGGCGGCGGCTGGCGGGCGAGGCGGCGCCGCTGATGACGGTCGAGGGCGACGGCACGGTGCTGTTCGGGCACGGCGGCCACCACGTGGAGGTCATCGAGCTGACCGGCGACACCCTCTACGTGGAGGCCGACCGGCTGCTCGCCTTCGACGGGACGCTGGAGCAGGGGACGATGTTCATGGGCGCCCAGGGCGGGATCATGGGCATGGTCCGCGGCCAGGTGACCGGGCAGGGCCTGTTCACCACGACGCTCAAGGGGCACGGCTCGGTGGCCGTGATGGCGCACGGCGGGGTCGTCCGGCTCCCGATCGCGCCGGGCCGCCCCGTCCACGTGGACCCGCAGGCGTACGTCGCCCACCACGGGAACGTGACGAACAAGCTCTCCACGGCGCTGGGCTGGCGGGACATGGTGGGCCGCGGCTCGGGCGAGGCGTTCCAACTGGAGCTGTCCGGCCAGGGGGCGGTGTTCGTCCAGGCGAGCGAGGAGAAGCTGTGAACGGTCCGGTCGTCCACGACCCCCACACGCTGCCGTCGAACGACAACGTCAACCCCTACACGTTCTGCGTGGACCTGCAGGGCCAGTGGTTCCTGCAGAAGGGGAAGATGATCGCCTACTACGGGCAGATCGGCTTCAACGGCATCGGCCACGGCCCCCTGGACCGGCTGGTCGCCGCCAGCTTCCACTCCCCGCTGCACGCCTCGGACTGGGTCGTCGCCGAGGGCCGGGGCAAGATGCTGCTCGCCGACCGGGCGTTCGACGTGAACTCCTACGACCTGGAGGACGGCAACCTCACCATCCGCTCGGGCAACCTGCTGGCCTTCGAGCCGAGCCTGTCGCTGAAGCAGTCGATCATCCCGGGCTTCGTCACCCTGCTCGGGACGGGGAAGTTCGTCGCGGCCTCCAACGGCCGGGTGCACTTCGTGGAGCCGCCGGTCCGGGTGGATCCGCAGGCGCTGGTCGGCTGGGCGGACTGCCCCTCGCCCTGCCACCACTACGACCACCAGTACATGCGGGGGGTCCTCGGTGGACTGCGGGCGATGACCGGACTCGGCGGCACCTCCGGCGAGGAGCACCAGTTCGACTTCACCGGGGCGGGCACGGTGCTGATCCAGTCCACCGAGGTGCTGATGGAGGAGCGGGACACCGGTGCGGCGCCGCCGCGGCAGCCCGGCGTCCCCGGCGGCGGGCACGGCGGCGGTGGCGGACACGGCGGCGGGCAGCTCCCGCAGCTTCCGGGGCAGTTCGGGAACATCCAGCGGCGCTTCGGACTGTGATCCTCCAGTTACCCGAGGTAAGAGGTTCTCGGGGGGAACGGCCCCATACCGCCGGGTAGAGTCCGCTCCATGGAGACCGACAAGGATCCCCGCTGGCTGAGCGAGGGGGAACAGCGCGCCTGGCGCGTCCATCTCGACGTCAACAGGCTTCTCATGCACCAGCTGGAGCGGGACCTCCAGCCGTTCGGACTGACCATCAACGACTACGAGATCCTGGTCAACCTCTCCGAGTCGGACGACCACCGGATGCGGATGAGCGACCTGGCCGCCGCCACCCTCCAGTCCAAGAGCCGTCTCTCCCACCAGATCACCCGCATGGAGAAGGCCGGCCTGGTGCGCCGTGAGAACTGCGAGTCCGACAAGCGCGGGCTGTTCGCGGTGCTCACCGAGCACGGCTGGAACACCATGCGCGAGGTCGCGCCGCACCACGTCGCCTCGGTGCGACGGCACTTCATCGACCTGCTCCCGCCGGAGGCGCTGAACGGGCTGCACGACGCGCTGACCCCGGTCGCCGAGCACCTGCGGTCACTGCGCGGGCGCGCCTGACGGCCGCGAACCCCGCGCGGCGCGGGGGCCGGTGGGGAATGATGGGGGGAACCCGCTCCACTGCCGTGACGGACGAGACGCGGTGGGTCCGGGCCGGACAGGGCCTTTTCCGGGGGAACGCGGCACCGGACGGGCGGGGGAGGCCGTCCGCCGCCGGGTCCGCGCGGAGAGGTGACCACCGATGAGCCGGCCTCCCGGCCCGCCCCCGCACGACGGCTTCGGTCCCCCGCAGTACCCGGGCGGTCCGCTCCCCCAGCAGTACCCGGGCACGCCTCCCCCGCCCCCGCCCGTACCGCCGCAGGCGCCGCCCCACGGCGGCCCGCCGGCGTACCCGGCGGGCGGGCAGCCGGGCTACGCGTACCCGCCGCAGCAGCCCCACCAGCCGTACGGGCAGCCGGGCCGTACGGCGCCTGGCCGCCCCCGGAGCCGCCGGGCGGCGCGGGTGCCGGTACTGCCGGTGCGAAGGGCAAGGTGGCCGCCGTCATCGGCGGCGCCGCGGTGCTGCTCGCGCTCATCGGCGGCGGGGTCCACCTCGCGGTCGGCGACGACGGGGGGAAGGAACCCGCCGCGGGCGGCGCGAGCCCCGGCCCGAGCGACACCTCCGCCTCCGATCCGGCCGGGGAGCCCACGGCGGAGCCCGAGCCCACGGACGACCCGCTCGACGAGTACGACGGCTCCGGCGAGTCCGGGGAGCCCGGGGACTCCGAGGCCCCGGCCGGACCGCCGCCGGCCGACGAGGACGACTTCCGGGGGCAGTGGCAGTCCGACGAGGGCGGCCAGACCCTGACCGTCGGCGCGACGGTCGACAGCGGGCAGATGAAGGGGCGGAACGCGGTCTCCTGGGTGGACCCCGGCGGCGACGGCCTGTGCATCGGCTTCGGCGAGAACCAGAGCCGCGGCTTCCGGGTGGCCGTCAAGTGCGGACAGGGCGACGACGAGGAGTACCTGGGCGGTACCGCCACCAAGTCCTCCGGCGGCGAGAGCGTCAGCCTGAGGTGGGACGAGGGCGGCACGGACACCCTGGACTGGATCGGCTAGGAGGCCCCGGAGCGGACACCCTCAGCCGTCGGCGGCGGGCAGCCGCAGCGTGAACAGGGCGCCGCCCTCGGGGGCCCGGCCGACGGCGAGGGTGCCGCCGTGCCGGACCGCCACGTCGCGGGCGATGGCCAGGCCCAGTCCGGCGCCGCCGTCGTCCCGGCTGCGCGCGTCGTCGAGCCGTACGAACCGCTCGAAGATCCTCTCCCGCTCCGCCTCCGGCACTCCCGCCCCGTCGTCGGCGACCTCCAGCACCGCCCAGCCGTCCCTGCGGCCCACGCTCACCCGGATGCGGGACGCCGCGTGGCGCTGGGCGTTGTCCAGGAGGTTGCCGAGCACCCGGGCGAGCTGGCCGCGCGAGCCCGTCACCTCCACCGGGGAGCCCCGCTCCGCCCCGTCCCCGTCCTCGTCCCCGTCCTCCTCCAGGGTCACGGCGATCCGGTCCCCCGTGCGCTGCGCCAGCTCCTCGCGCGCCAGCGCGTCCAGCGCCACCCGGGTCCGCCCCGGCCGCTCCCCGGCGTCCAGCCGGGCCAGCAGCAGCAGGTCGGCGGCGAGGGCCTGCAGCCGTACGGTGTCGTGGACCGCGCCGTCCAGGTCGAGCAGCCCGGGGTGGGCCGCGGCCACCTCGAGCTGGGTGCGCAGGGAGGCGATCGGGCTGCGCAGCTCGTGCGAGGCGTCGGCGACGAAGCGGCGCTGCCGCTCGACGGACGCCTCCAGCGCGGCCAGGGTCTCGTTGGTGGTCCGGGCCAGCCGGGCGACCTCGTCCCCGGAAGGCGGCTCGGGCACGCGCCGGGACAGGTCGGCGCTGGCCGTGATGGCAGCCATCTCCCGCCGTATGCCCTCCACCGGCCGCAGCGCGCTCCGGGTGACCAGCCAGGTGACGCCCCCGACCACGGCGAGCAGCACGGGCAGCCCGGCGAGCATGGAGCGGGTGACGGTGGAGACCGCCTGCTCCTGCTCGGTGAGGGAGGCGCCGGCGTAGACGGTGACGGGGACGCGGTCGCGGGTGACGCTCTGCACGGCGACCAGGCGGAAGTCCTGCCGTCCGGCCGCCCGGGACCGGTCACCGGTCACCTCGCCGTCGTCGTCGACGGGCAGGGCGACGGTCTCGGCGACGCTGTCGCGGTCCACCTCGACGGGGTCGTCGGCGGGCGAGGGGGTGGGGTCGCCGTCCCGGTCACCGTCGTCGCCGTCGTGCCCGCCGTCGTCGTCATCGTCGTCGTCCCGGCCGTCGCGGTCCTTGGGGGAGGGCGTGCCGGCGGCCGGCCGGGACTCCGGCTCCTGCGGCCGGTTGAAGCCGGCCACGGGGCCGCGTCCGCGCAGCGGGCGGCTGGCCCCGAGCACCGTCCCGGAGCCGTCCACGACCTGCACCGGTTCGTCGTCCTCCAGCCCGTCCACGCCGTCCACCCCGTCCGCCCGCACGTCGGTGACTTCGGCGGCGACCTGGCGGGCGGTGGTCTCGGCGTGCAGCCGGGCGTTCTCGGCGAGGCTGCCGCGCAGCACCGCGACCACGGCGAACCCGGCCGCCACCAGGGCCACCGCCACCACGAGCGTGGCGCCGAGCGCGGCGCGGGTGCGGACGGTGAGCCGGGCCAGGGGAGAGCTACGCACCGGGCCTCACCAGCCGGTATCCGGCGCCGCGCACCGTGGCGATCACGTCCGCGCCCAGCTTGCGGCGCAGCGCGCTGACGTAGACCTCGACGATGTTGACGTCGCCCTCGTAGGCGAAGTCCCAGACGTGGTCGAGGACCTCCGCCTTGGAGACCACCTCCCCGGCCCGCACGGCCAGGTACTCCAGCACGGCGAACTCCTTCGCGGTCAGCGCGACGTCCCGCCCGTCCAGCGTCGCCCTCCGTGCCCCGGGGTCCACGGTCAGCCCGCCCACCCGCACCACGGACGCCCCGCCGCGGGTGCGGCGGCGCAGCAGCGCCCGGACGCGGGCGAGCAGCACCACGTAGGAGAACGGCTTGGTCAGGTAGTCGTCGGCCCCGGTGTCGAGCCCCTCGGCCTCGTCGTACTCGCCGTCCTTGGCGGTCAGCATCAGGATCGGCGTCTCGTCGCCCGCGGCGCGCAGGGCGGAGCAGATCCGGTAGCCGTTGACGCCCGGCAGCATGATGTCGAGGACGATCAGGTCGTACGGCCCCTCGGTCGCCCGGTGCAGTCCCTCGGTCCCGTCGTGGACCACGTCCACGGCGAAGCCCTCGGCCGTCAGTCCCCTGGCCAGTGACAGGGCGAGCCGCTTCTCGTCCTCCACGATCAGCACGCGCATGGGGCCAGCCTGCCAAAAGCCGCCTGAAGAGATCTTCAGGCGGCTTCAGGAAGGCTTCAGCCGTGTCCTGCGACGGTGGTCCCCGTCAGCTCGCGAACCCCGCTCGGGAGGAGAACGCCATGAACCACAAGCTGGTCGTCGCCGCCGTCGCCACCGCCGTCCTGGCCGCCGGAGGAAGCACCATCGCCCTCGCGGACGACGACGCCCCGTCCGGCACCCCGGCGGCGGCCCTGCGGGCGGGCACCGGCGCCGACGACCGGGACGACCGGAACGACCGGGACGACCGGGACGGTCGCGACGACGACCGCCGGGAGCTGCGCGGCGCGAAGGTGACGCTCCAGAAGGCCGTGGACGCCGCGCTGAAGGCCGTGCCGGGGACCGCGGAGTCCGCCGAGCTGGACGACGACGGCGGCCGGGCGGTCTGGGACGTCGACGTCCTGGGCGACGACGGCAAGTGGCACGAGGTCAGGGTGGACGCGGTCAGCGCCGCCGTCCTGGACCGGAACGCGGACCGGGACGGCGACACGGACGACCGGAGCGGTCAGGACGACCGCGACGACAGGGACGACCGCGGGGATGCGGACGGCGGGAACGACCGGGACGACCGCGACGGCGACGCGGACGACCGCCGCGGCGACGACTGACGGCCGCCCTCCCGCGCCGGGTTCACTCCCCGGTCAGCCCCGCGACCAGCTCGTCGGCCGCCGTGTACGGGTCGAGCTCCCCCGCCGTGATCCGCTCGGCCAGCGCGCCCAGCCGCCGGTCGCCGTGCAGGTCGCCGATCCGCTCGCGCAGCGCGGTCACCGCGATGGTCTCCACCTCGCGGGCCGCGCGCGCCCGGCGGCGCTCGGCGAGCACTCCGCGCTCCTGCATCCAGGCGTGGTGCTTCTCCAGCGCCTCGACGACCTCGTCGACGCCCTCGCCGCGCGAGGCGACGGTCTTGACGATCGGCGGGCGCCAGTCGCCCGGCTTGCGGGCCTCCCCGAGGCCGAGCATGTGGTTGAGCTCGCGGGCCGTGGCGTCGGCACCGTCCCGGTCGGCCTTGTTGACCACGTACACGTCGCCGATCTCCAGGATTCCGGCCTTCGCGGCCTGGATGCCGTCGCCCATGCCGGGGGCGAGGAGGACGACGGAGGTGTCGGCCTGCGAGGCGATCTCGACCTCGGACTGGCCGACGCCGACCGTCTCCACCAGGATCACGTCGCAGCCCGCCGCGTCCAGGACGCGGATGGCCTGCGGGGCGGCCCAGGCCAGCCCGCCCAGGTGGCCGCGGGTGGCCATGGAGCGGATGTAGACGCCGGGGTCGGAGGCGTGCTCGGACATCCGCACCCGGTCGCCCAGCAGCGCCCCGCCGGAGAACGGCGAGGAGGGGTCCACGGCCAGCACGCCGACCCGTTTGCCGGCCTTCCGGTACGCGGTCACCAGCGCCGAGGTGGAGGTGGACTTCCCCACTCCCGGCGAGCCGGTCAGGCCGACGACGTACGCGTTGCCGGTCAGCGGCGCCAGGGCCGCCATCACCTCGCGCAGTTGCGGGGAGGCCCCCTCAACCAGCGAGATCAGCCGGGCCACGGCCCGGGGTTTGCCCTGCCGTGCCTGCTCCACCAGTCCGGGGACGTCCACCGCCATGCGTGCTGCGCTCCTCGCTCCTCGGCCGTCCGTCGGCCGTCTCTGTCCGGCCGTCTCTGTCGTACCACCGGTGCCGTACCGCCGGTCGCACGGGCCCGGACGCGTACGTCCGGGCCCGTGCCCGGGCCGTCACTTCCGCGGCACCCGCAGGATCAGGGCGTCGCCCTGGCCGCCGCCGCCGCACAGCGCCGCCGCGCCCACGCCGCCGCCCCGGCGCTTGAGCTCCAGGGCGAGGTGGAGCACGATCCGCGCGCCGGACATCCCGATCGGGTGACCCAGCGCGATGGCGCCACCGTTGACGTTCACCTTTTCGTGGTCAACGCCGAGGTCCTTCATCGACTGCACCGCGACGGCCGCGAACGCCTCGTTGATCTCGATGAGGTCGAGGTCGCCGACGTCCAGGCCCTCCTTCTTCAGCGCGTGCCGGATGGCGTTGGACGGCTGCGACTGCAGGGAGTTGTCCGGGCCCGCCACGTTGCCGTGGGCGCCGATCTCGGCGATCCACTCCAGGCCCAGCTCCTCGGCCTTGGCCCGGCTCATCACGACCACCGCGGCGGCGCCGTCGGAGATCTGCGAGGACGAGCCGGCGGTGATGGTGCCGTCCTTGGCGAAGGCCGGACGCAGCTTGGCCAGGGACTCCGCCGTCGTCTCGGGCCGGATGCCCTCGTCCTTGGTGAACAGGACCGCCTCGCCCTTGCGCTGCGGGATCTCCACCGGGGTGATCTCGGCGTCGAACAGGCCGTTCTTCTGCGCGGCGGCGGCCCGCTGGTGGGACAGCGCCGCGATCTCGTCCTGCTCGGCGCGGCCGATGCCCAGCCGGGTGTTGTGCTTCTCGGTGGACTCGCCCATGGCGATGCCCTCGAAGGAGTCGGTGAGCCCGTCGTGCGCCATGGCGTCCAGCATCTGCACCGCGCCGTACTTGAAGCCCTCGCGGGACTTGGGCAGCAGGTGCGGGGCGTTGGTCATGGACTCCTGGCCGCCCGCGACGATCACGTCGAACTCGCCGGCGCGGATGAGCTGGTCGGCCAGCGCGATGGCGTCCAGCCCGGACAGGCAGACCTTGTTGATCGTGAGCGCCGGGACGTTCATGGGGATGCCGGCCTTCACGGCCGCCTGCCGCGCCGGGATCTGCCCCGCCCCGGCCTGGAGCACCTGCCCCATGATCACGTACTGGACCTGGTCGCCGCCGATGCCCGCGCGGTCCAGGGCGGCCTTGATGGCGATGCCGCCGAGGTCGGCGCCGGAGAAGGACTTCAGCGAGCCCATCAGGCGGCCCATGGGCGTACGGGCACCCGCGACGATCACGGAGGTGGTGGACGCGGAGTTCGTCGTTTCGGTCACGGTGCGGCCCCTTCGGAGCAGGGAAGTTAACGAGGGTTATCGCCAATGTAGTGAGGGGTGCGGCCCCGGGTCACCGGTCGGTCGGTGTGACCGTGCGCACGTTGCGTAACCACACCGCCAGGAGGTGCACTGTCTCCATGCTGACGCGCATCGACCACATCGGGATCGCCTGCTTCGATCTCGACAAGACTGTCGAGTTCTACCGTGCCACGTACGGCTTCGAGGTGTTCCACACCGAGGTGAACGAGGAACAGGGGGTGCGCGAGGCCATGCTGCGGATCAACGGCACGGACGACGGCGGCGCGTCCTACCTCCAGCTCCTCGAACCCATCCGGGACGACTCCCCCGTCGCCAAGTGGCTGGCCAAGAACGGCGAGGGGGTGCACCACATCGCCTTCGGCACCGCCGACGTGGACGGCGACTCCGAGGCGATCCGCGCCAAGGGCGTCCGCGTGCTGTACGACGAGCCGCGCACCGGTTCGATGGGGTCGCGGATCACCTTCCTGCACCCCAAGGACTGCCACGGCGTGCTCACGGAACTGGTCACCTCCGCTCCCTCGCACCACTGACGTCCGCTTCCCCGGCCGGTAGAGTGGCCGTTCGGCCGGGGCTGCGGGCTGGCTGGGGTCCGTCCCAAGTCCCGCCGATGATCTGACACCATTTCTTCCGAAGGGTCAGTTCACCTTCACCACGACCAGGGGACGGATGGGACCGCGCAGTGCGGGGTTACGACCGCTACGAGGCTGACGACCACCTATCCCGGCTCGAAGCCGAGATGAAGCGGCTGAAGGACGAGCGGGACAAGGCGGTCGACCACGCCGACGACCTCGGCTACCAGGTCGAAGTGCTGCGCGCCAAGCTGCACGAGGCGCGCCGCGCTCTCGCCGCGCGCCCGGCCGGTTACGACAACCTGTCGCACCAGGCCGAGCAGCTTCTGCGCAACGCCCAGATCCAGGCCGAACAGTTGCGCGCCGACGCCGAGCGCGAACTGCGCGAGGCCCGCGCCCAGACCCAGAGACTCCTCCAGGAGCACGCCGAGCGGCAGGCCCGGATGGAGGCCGAGCTGCACGCCGAGGCGGTCGCCCGGCGCCAGCGCCTGGACGAGGAGCTCAACGAGCGCCGCGCCACCGTCGAGTCCCACGTCAACGAGAACGTGGCCTGGGCCGAGCAGCTCCGCGCCCGCAGCGAGGCGCAGGCCCGCCGGCTGATGGACGAGGCGCGGGCCGAGGCCGAGCAGACCCTGGCCGCCGCCCGCGCCGAGGCGCAGCGGCTGACCGAGCAGTCCCGGCAGCGGCTGGCCGCGGAGGCCGAGGCCGCCCGCGCCGAGGCCGAGGCCCTGCTGCGCCGGGCCCGCACGGACGCCGAGCGGCTGCTGAACGCGGCCTCCGCCCAGGCGCAGGAGGCCACCGAGCACGCCGAGCGGCTCCGCACGTCCACCGCCACCGAGTCCGAGGCCGCCCGCCGCGAGGCCACCGCCCTGGTGCGCCAGGCCGAGCAGCGGATGCAGGAGGCCGAGACGGCGCTGCGCGAGTCCCGCGCCGAGGCCGACAAGGTCCTCGCCGAGGCCCGGGAGGCCGCCGCCAAGCGGCTGGCCGACGCCGAGGCGGAGAACGAGCAGCGCACCCGGGTCGCCAAGGCCGAGATCGCCCGCATGGTCGCCGAGGCCACCAAGGACGCGGAGGCCGCCAAGGCCGAGGCCGAGCAGGTGCGGGCCGACGCCCGCGCCGAGGCCGAGCGGTTGATCGCCGAGGCCCGGGAGACCGCCCGGGCCAAGTCGGCCGAGGAGTCGGCCGCCCAGCTCGCCGAGGCCGCCCGTACGGCCGAGGAGGTGCTCACCAAGGCGTCCGAGGAGGCCAAGGCCACCACCAAGGCGGCCGCCGAGGAGGCCGAGCGGCTGCGCGCGGAGGCCGAGGCGGAGGCCGACCGGCTGCGGGCCGAGGCGCACGACGTCGCCGAGCAGCTCAAGGGCGCCGCCAAGAACGACACCAAGGAGTACCGCGCCAAGACCGTCGAGCTCCAGGAGGAGGCGCGGCGGCTGCGCGGCGAGGCCGAGCAGTTGCGCGCCGAGGCCGTGGAGGAGGGCGAGCGGATCCGCGGCGAGGCCCGCCGTGAGGCCGTTCAGCAGATCGAGGAGGCGGCCAGCCGCGCCGAGGAGCTGCTCAGCCAGGCCAAGGCGGACGCCGAGGAGACCCGCAACGCCGCCACCGCCGAGAGCGAGCGGGTCCGCACCGAGGCGATCGAGCGTGCCGCCACCCTGCGCCGCCAGGCCGAGGAGGCGCTGGAGCGGGCCCGCGCCGAGGCCGAGGAGCTGCGCACCGCGGCCGAGCAGCAGGCCGAACGCACCCGGGAGGAGGCCGAGCGGGCCGGGCAGCGGCTGCGCGAGGAGACCGAGGAGGCCGTCCGCGCCCGCCGTGCCGAGGCCGAGGCGGAGCTGGAGCGGCTGCGCGCCGAGGCGGAGCAGCGGCTGGCCGCGGCCGAGGAGCGGCTCCGCGAGGCCAGGGCCGAGGCCGAGCGGCTGCGCGAGGAGGCCATCACCGAGACCGAGCGGCTGCGCGCCGAGTCGGCGGAGCGGCTGCGCGCCCTGCGGCAGCAGGCCGAGGAGGAGGCCGAGCGGCTCCGCACCGAGGCCGTCTCGGACGCCTCGCGGGCCCGCGCCGAGGGCGAGGCCGTGGCCGTACGGCTGCGCACCGAGGCCGCGACCGAGGCCGAGCGGCTCCGCACCGAGGCCCAGGAGACGGCCGACCGGGTGCGGGCGGAGGCCAACGCGGCGGCCGAGCGGACGGGCGCGGAGGCCGCCGAGGCGCTGGCCGCCGCCCAGGAGGAGGCCGCGCGGCGGCGCCGCGAGGCCGAGGAACTGCTCGCCGCCGCCCGCGAGGAGGCCGGCCGCGAGCGCGCCCAGGCCCGGGAGCAGAGCGAGGACCTGCTCGCCGCGGCGCGCAAGCGCGTCGAGGAGGCGCAGGCCGAGGCCGAGCGCCTGGTCGTCGAGGCCGAGCGGCGGGCGGCCGAACTGGTCGCGGCCGCCGAGCAGCAGGCGCAGCAGGTGCGCGACGCGGTCGCGGGGATGCACGAGCAGGCCGAGGAGGAGATCGCCGGCCTGCGGTCCGCGGCCGAGCACGCCGCGGCCACCCTGCGCCGGGAGGCCCAGGAGGAGACGGACGCCGCCAAGTCGCTGGCGGAGCGCACCGTTTCGGAGGCGATCGCCGAGGCGGAGCGGGTGCGGGCCACGGCCGAGGAGGAGGCCGAGCGGACGCGTGCCGAGGCCGATCGCGTCCGGGACGAGGCCCGCGAGGCGGCGGCGCGCCGGC
This sequence comes from Streptomyces sp., assembly GCF_035644915.1. Lineage (GTDB taxonomy): Bacteria > Actinomycetota > Actinomycetes > Streptomycetales > Streptomycetaceae > Streptomyces. Next base: position 40,777 of record NZ_DASQNP010000071.1, on the reverse strand, counting down.
TGGGCGACGCGGCCGAGCAGGCCGACCAGCTCATCGCCAAGGCCCAGGAGGAGGCCGTCCGCACCGCGGCGGCGGCCGAGGAGCAGGCGGACGCCATGGTCGGCGCCGCCCGCAAGGAGGCCGAGCGGCTGGTCGCCGAGGCGCGGGCGGAGAGCACCACGCTGGTGGAGAAGTCCCGCAAGGACTCCGACGTCATGCTGGAGGAGGCCCGCCGCGACGCCAACGCCATACGGGAGCGCGCCGAGGAGCTGCGGACCCGGACCGAGGCCGAGGTCGAGGAGCTGCACGAGCGTGCGCGCCGGGAGGCGGCCGAGGCGATGCGGTCCGCCGGCGAGCGCGTGGACAAGCTCGTGAAGGCGGCCAGCGACCAGTTGGCCGAGGCTCAGGAGAAGGCCCGCCAGACGATGGCGGACGCCGACGCCGAGGCGAGCAAGGTCCGCATCGCGGCGGTGAAGAAGGCGGAGGGCCTGCTCAAGGAGGCCGAGCAGAAGAAGGCCGCGATCATCAAGGAGGCCGAACGCGTACGCGCCGAGGCGGAGGCCGAGGCGAAGCGGACCCTGGAGCAGGGCAGGCGCGAACTCGACGTGCTGGCCCGCCGTCGCGAGGACATCAACGCCGAGATCTCCCGCGTCCAGGACGTCCTGGAGGCGCTGGAGTCGTTCGAGGCTCCCGCCGCGAGCAGCAGGAACGGAAAGGACGGCAAGAACGGAAAGAATTCTGACGGGGGATCAAAGAGCGCTGTCAAAGCAGGCGTTGGAGCAGGATCGGCACATGCGAACAGCAAGCAGAGCAAGAGTTGAGCCACTCGAACGGGCGTACATTGTGCATATCAAACCGGCATCTTCTCGATGACACGCCGCTTTCCCCCCTAGGATTCCCTGTATCACTCTCCCGTCCGACCCCGTCTGACTCGACAGGAACCCCATGAGCGACACTTCCTCTCCCTTCGGCTTCGAGCTCGTGCGGCGTGGCTACGACCGCGGGCAGGTGGACGACCGCATCGCGAAGCTCGTCGCCGACCGTGACAGCGCGCTGGCCCGCATCGCGTCTCTGGAGAAGCGCATCGAGGAACTGCACCTCGAGACGCAGAACGCCCAGGCCCAGATCAACGACTCCGAGCCGTCGTACGCCGGTCTGGGTGCCCGGGTCGAGAAGATCCTCCGGCTCGCCGAGGAGGAGGCCAAGGACCTGCGCGAGGAGGCCCGCCGGGCCGCCGAGCAGCACCGCGAACTGGCCGAGTCCGCCGCCCAGCAGGTCCGCAACGACGCCGAGGCCTACGCCGCCGAGCGCAAGGCGAAGGCGGAGGAGGAGGGTGCCCGGATCGTCGAGAAGGCCAAGTCCGACGCCGCGACGCTGCGGGCCGAGGCGCAGAAGGACGCCCAGGCCAAGCGCGAGGAGGCCGACGCCCTCTTCGAGGACACCCGGGCCAAGGCAGCGCAGGCCGCCGCCGACTTCGAGACCAACCTGGCCAAGCGGCGCGAGCAGTCCGAGCGCGACCTGGCCTCCCGTCAGGCCAAGGCCGAGAAGCGGCTGGCGGAGATCGAGCACCGCGCCGAGCAGCTCCGCCTGGAGGCCGAGAAGCTGCGCACCGACGCCGAGCGCCGCGCCCGCCAGACGGTGGAGACCGCCCAGCGCCAGGCCGAGGACATCGTGGCCGACGCCAACGCCAAGGCCGACCGCATCCGCAGCGAGTCCGAGCGCGAGCTGGCGGCCCTCACCAACCGCCGCGACAGCATCAACGCCCAGCTCACCAACGTCCGCGAGATGCTGGCCACGCTCACCGGCGCGGCCGTCGCGGCGAGCGGGCAGTCGAGCAGCGACAGCGACGATGAGTCGCTGGGCCGCGGCGTCCCCGCGCAGCAGTCGCGCTGACGCGGCGCCGCCCACGGCGGTACGCCGGACCGTCCGCGAACGGTGAGGCCGACGCCCCGTGCCACCTCCAAGTGGCACGGGGCGTCGGCGTCCTGCCGCCCGGACCGACCGCCGGGAACCGAACGCGCCCCGATACGCTCCTAGTTCCATTGGGGGGCGGTGCGCCCCGGACCTCTAGGGACAGCAGGGGCGGAAGAACATGATCGAAGCAGTCGGCCTGACGAAGCGCTACGGCGCCAAGACGGCCGTGTACAACCTCTCCTTCCAGGTGCGGCCGGGGGTCGTCACCGGTTTCCTGGGGCCGAACGGTTCCGGGAAGTCCACCACCATGCGGATGATCCTGGGGCTGGACACGCCCAGCGCCGGGCACGTCACCGTCAACGGCCGCCCGTACCGCCAACTGCCCAACGCGCCGCGGCAGGTGGGGGCCCTGCTGGACGCCAAGGCGATCCACGGCGGACGCAGCGCGTACCACCACCTGCTGTGCCTGGCCCAGTTGTCCGGCATCCCCGCGCGGCGCGTGGACGAGGTGCTGGGGGTCGTCGGCCTGCAGGACGTGGCCAAGAAGCGCTCCAAGGGCTTCTCGCTCGGCATGGGCCAGCGGCTGGGCATCGCGGCGGCGCTGCTCGGCGATCCGCAGGTGCTGCTGTTCGACGAGCCGGTCAACGGCCTGGACCCGGAGGGCATCCTCTGGATCCGCAACCTGATGAGGAAGCTCGCCTCCGAGGGCCGCACCGTCTTCGTCTCCAGCCACCTGATGAGCGAGATGGCCCTGACGGCCGACCACCTGATCGTGATCGGTCGCGGCCAGTTGCTCGCGGACATGTCCGTGAAGGACTTCATCGCGCACAACTCGGCGGACTTCGCGCGGGTCCGCACTCCCGACGACGAGCCGGAGCAGCGCGACAAGCTGTCCGCCGCCCTCGCCGAGGCGGGCGGCCACGTCCAGCCGGAACCGGACGGCGCGCTGCGGGTGACCGGGCTGCCGCTGCCGCGGATCAGCGACCTGGCGCACGCCGCGGACGTACGGCTGTGGGAACTCTCCCCGCACTCGGCCTCCCTGGAGGAGGCGTACATGCGCATGACCCAGGGCGCGGTGGACTACCGCTCCACCGAGGACCAGCGGGCCGGGCTGCTGGCGCAGCCTCCCGCCGGGTACGCGGCGCCCCCGCCCGGGATGGTCCCCGGTGCCTGGCCGCCGCCGCAGGGCGCCGTCCCGGCGGCGGGGTACGCCCCGCCGGTGCCGGGCGCGTTCCCCGGCCAGGTGCCGGGGCACGCGCCGGGCCCGTTCCCCGGCCAGGTGAACCCGTACGCGGTGCCCCCGGTCTCCCCGCAGCCCCCCGCCGCACAGCCTCCGCAGGCACCTCCCCAGCCTCCCCAGCAGCCCGCGGCGGCGCCCGCGCCCGCCGCCGCGCCGGAAGGCGCCGCCGCTCCCGCCGACCTGACCAAGCGCGACAGCGAGGACGCCCGATGACCACTCCTCAGCAGAGCCACGCCGCACCCCCCGTGCCGCCGGGAGCGCCCCTGGCCGGCCCGCGGGCCGGCGGCCCCGGGTACGCCTCGCCGATCCCCGTGGTGCGCACCCACCTCGGGCACGCCATCGCCTCGGAGTGGACCAAGATCCGCTCGGTGCGGTCGACGATGTGGACGCTCGGCATCATGTTCGTCCTCGTCGTCGGCGTCGGACTCCTCACCGCCCTGGCCATCGGCAGCGAGGAGCACGCCGGGGCGCCGGTGCTCGCGGGCGGCTTCTTCGGGCTGATGCTCGGTCAACTGTGCGTCATCACGCTCGGGGTGCTGGTGATCACCTCCGAGTACAGCACCGGCATGATCCGCACCACCCTCACCGCCTGCCCGCAGCGCGCCCGGGTGCTCACCGCCAAGGCCGTCGTCTTCTTCCTGCTGTCCTTCGTGATGACGCTGGTCGCCTGCACGCTGACCGCGCTCGTCCACGCGGCGGCGGTCGAGGGCAAGCCCCTGTCGCAGTACACCGATCCGCAGATGTTCAACGAGGAGACCCTCGCCGCCGGCGAGGCCGTCGCCTCCACCGGCGAGTGGCTGGGGGCCACGGTCGGCGCCGCGCTGTACGTGGCGCTGCTCGGGCTGCTGTCGCTGGCGGTCGGCACGCTGCTGCGCAGCACTCCGGGGGCGATCACCACCATGCTCGGGCTGGTGCTGCTGCCCTTCATCGTCTCGCTGTTCCTCTTCGGCGAGAGCGTGCGGGAGTTCGGCGAGAAGCTGCGCGAGTACTCGGTGCTCAACGGGCTGTCGTCGCTGTTCCGCCTGTCGATGGAGGGCGACGCGAGCGACACCGGCTGGCCGCTGCTCGGACTGCTGGCGGCCGTCACCCTGGCCGCGCTGATCGGCGCGTACGCCCGCATCTCCACCCGCGACGTCTGACGTCCGGCGCCCCGGGGCGTCCGCGAGGACCCCGGGGACGCCGGCGGCGGGTCAGTACCTCGGCGCCTGACGGGACCGCTGGAGCCGCGCGCTCCGGCGGTCCCTGGCGTTCCAGCACGCCCGGTGCCAGTGCCGCCGGTCCTCCACCCGGCCCTCGCGCTGCCAGGCCACCACGTGCGGCACCCCGGGCGGGATCTCCTGGTCGCAGCCGGGGCAGCGGTAGTGCTTGACCGCGGCGTACCCGGCGATCTGCCGCACCACCCACTCCTCGCCCCGCCACTCCTCGGTGTTCTCCAGGCCGTAGCGGTCGTCCGCCCCGCCGGCGCGGCGGACGGAGCTGCCACCGCCGCGCGGGCGGTTTCGACGCGGGGACAAGGGGCACCTCACGGGGGGTTCGGGGCCTGCGGCCCGACCGGTGTCACTACTCCGTCCAGCCTACGCACGTCCCCGCCGGGCGTGCGGAGGGCACCGCCTCGCCGGCCGGCGCCGCGTCCTCGTTACACCATCGGAAAAACTCCCCGGCAGGCCGTGCCCTGGGCACGTGTCGGGCGTTGTTGCCACCGGACCACCAGAGAGGACCGGCCGGGGAGCCCGTCGCGGGGCGCCGTGAGCGGTCCCGTACCGATGAGGAGGCAGGGCGATGCGCGTAGGGGCTTTCGTGCTGGCGGCGCAGTTCCCGGGGCAGGGGCAGGACGAGACGCTCCACCGCGCCGTGCGTTCCGCGGAGGCCGCCGAGCGGGCCGGGCTGGACGCCGTGTGGGTGGCCGAGCACCACTTCGTGCCCTACGGCGTCTGCCCGTCGGCGGTCACCCTGGCCGCGCTGCTGCTGGGGCGCACCCGGCGCATCGGGGTGGGCACCGCCGTGAGCGTGCTGCCGACCGTGCATCCGGTCGCCCTCGGCGAACAGGCGGCGCTGCTGCACCTCACCACCGGCGGCCGGTTCACCCTCGGCGTCGGACGCGGCGGCCCCTGGGTGGACCTGGAGGTCTTCGGCGGCGGTCTCCAGGCGTACGAGCGGGGCTTCCCCGAGTCGCTGGACCTGCTGCTGCGCTGGCTGCGCGAGCCGAGGGTCGGCGCGGACGGCGAGCGCTACCGCTTCCGCGAGGTCCCCGTCGTACCGCGCCCGGACCAGAGCGTCTCCGGTCCGGGCGCGGTGCCCGTGCTGGTCGCCTGCACCTCCCCCGCGTCCGTGCGGCTGGCCGCGGCGCGCGGGCTGCCGATGCTGCTGGGGATGCACTGCGGGGACGAGGAGAAGGCGGAGATGGTCGCCCTGTGGCGGCGCGAGGCGCGGGCGGCGGGTCTCGCGCCGGAGGCCGTGGCGGCGGCCGGGCACGTGTCGGCCGGGGTGGCGCAGGTGGCCGACACCCGCGAGGAGGCCGTGGAGACCCTCACCAAGGCGATGCCGGGCTGGCTGCGGCAGGGCCTGGAGGCGCACACGACCGTGGACGGCAGGGCCCGCGCGATGCGCGACCCGCTCGCCTACACCGAGCTGCTGTGCTCGCTGCACCCGGTCGGCCCGCCCCGGCTGTGCGCGGACCGGCTCGCGGCCACCGCGGAACGGACCGGGATCAGCCGGTTCGCCCTTCTGGTGGAGGGCTCGGGGGACCTGGTCGGCACCGAGCTGAACGTCCAGCGGCTGGGCGCCGAGGTGCTGCCGCTCCTCCCCCGAGCAGCGGCAGCGCGTACGCCGTTGGATGCGCCGTACAGCGCGTCGGCGCGTACGGGGCCGGGCACGACACCGTGACCCGGCCGGCCGTCCCGCCGCCGGCCGTAGGGCCGGGGCCCGAACACCGTGCGCCGGATACGGTGGACGGGCGTCAGCGGTGGGGCGTCAGCAGTCGCGCAGCTCCGGCGACTGGTTGAGGAGCTGGCCGCGGATGGAGGTGAAGCGGGCGAGCCGCTCGTCCGCGGAGGCGTCCAGCGGGAAGACCGCCACCCGGTGGCAGTTCTGGAAGGCCAGTCTCACCCCGAAGTGCCGCTCCAGCGCGCCGCGTATCGCGTCGCTCGCCAGCGCGCGCAGCAGTTGGCCGCGGGCCTGCTCGTCCGGCGGCGGCGTCTGGTTGTCGGCGATGTCCCCGCCGTCCACCTTGAGTCGGGCCACCAGGGAGCTGATCATGTCCCACGCGTAGGGCAGGGACGTACGGACGCAGTCGACGAAGGCGGCTTCGTCCACTTCGCCTCGCTCGGCCTGTTCCAGGAGGGCCGGTGAGACGTCGAGCGACATGATGACTCCTCTCGCGATCCCGGACGAACGGGATCTCACGGACGGGACAGAGGCCCCGCCGCGTAACCGAACGATCTCGTACGGCGACGCCCCCGGCTGCAACGTTATGCCGCCGCGTACGGCGGCACCAGGCGTGTGGGCACACAACAAGCCATCGTCGAACGGGGAGAACCAGGGGCGAATCGCGTGCACCACCCGGTGTCCAGTAGCGTGACCGACCATGCGTCTCGTCATCGCCCGCTGCTCCGTGGACTACGCCGGAAGGCTCACCGCCCACCTCCCGTCGGCTCCCCGTCTGATCCTGGTGAAGGCCGACGGATCGGTCTCGGTCCACGCGGACGACAGGGCCTACAAGCCCCTCAACTGGATGTCTCCGCCATGCACCCTGAAGGAAAGCGAGGAGGACGGGGTCACCGTCTGGACGGTGGTGAACAAAACGGGTGAGAAGCTCATCATCACCATGGAGGAGATCCTGCACGACTCCTCGCACGAACTCGGCGTCGATCCGGGCCTGATCAAGGACGGCGTGGAGGCACACCTCCAGGAATTGCTCGCTGACCGAATGGAGACCCTCGGCGAGGGATGGTCGCTGATCCGGCGCGAGTACCCCACCGCCATCGGACCGGTGGACATCCTGGGCCGGGACGCGGAGGGGAACACCGTCGCGATCGAGATCAAACGGCGCGGCGAGATCGACGGCGTCGAACAGCTCACCCGCTACCTGGAACTGCTCAACCGCGATCCCCATCTGGCGCCGGTGCGGGGCGTGTTCGCGGCCCAGGAGATCAAGCCGCAGGCGCGCGTGCTGGCCACGGACCGCGGCATCGACTGCGTCGTCCTCGACTACGACGCGCTGCGCGGCATCGAGGACGACAAGCTGCGGCTGTTCTGAGGGCCGTCACGGCGTTCCACCGTCCCGCCCCCGGCCGGGTCCGCGTCCAGGCGGATCCGGCCGGGGGCGGACGTGTCACATGACCGGGCTCTCCCCCGGGCCCGCCGGCCCGGTGGCCGGGCCGCTCCCCTGGACCTGGCCGTCACTCGGGACGGCGCTGCCGGACGCGGGCCCGCTGGCGGTGTTGGTGGTCCCGCCGCTGGAGGTCCCCCCGCTGCCGGAGGAGTCCGTCGGCTCCGGCTCGGTGGTGCCCGTGTCCGTCGGCTCCGGCTCGGTGGTGCCGGTGTCCGTCGGCTCCGGCTCGTCCGGCGTGGTCGGCCTGGTGGTGGGCCTGGAGGTCGGCCCGGAGGAGGGCCCCGAGGGGTCCTCGCCGGCGGAGGCGTCCGACTCGTCCGCCCGCGGTGCCTCGGAGGTGGCGGTGGACGACCCGGAGGCGCCGGAGGAGGGGGTGCCGGAGGTGGACGGCGTGCCGGAGGTGCCCGGCGCGCTGCTCGGTCCCGGCTTCTCCGGCCGGTCGCTGGAGCTCGGCTCGGGGTTCTCCACGGTGATGCCCTCGTCCTCCTGGGAGGAGACCGACGGGTTCACGCTGCCGGTGGGTTCCTCCCCGTCCGAGGTCACGCCGAGCGTGACGACCGCGCCGACCGCCACGGCCAGCAGCGCGCCCGCGCCCGCCGCGAGCATGTTGCGCCGGGCCCCCAGGGCGGCGAGCTTCCGGGGGCCGCCGGGGCCCCGGCCCGGGCCGCCGTTCCCGCCGCCCCGGCCGTGCGCGTCCCGGACCACCGGTGTCGGCCGGGTCAGCGCCCCGGTGTCGTGCGGCTCGTCGTACGCGCTGCCCACCGTCACCGGCGGGACGGTGAGGGCGGGGGGCAGCTTGTCCAGCGCCGGTGTGCCGCCGGTGGTCTGCGGTCCGGACGGGGCGAGCACCGGGGTCGGCGCGGTCCGTTCCGTGGGCGCGGTCCGCTCCGTCGGCGCGACCGGCGCGATCCGCTCGGTCGGCGCGTTCGGGGCGGCCGCCGCGCTCGGCGGGGACACGGCGAGGGGCTTGGTGAGCCCGGCCGGGGCGGCCTGGCTCCGCGGGGCACCGCCCGGGTCTCCGGCCCGCAGCGCGGAGCGGTCCTCGACCAGGGCCAGCGCGCGCCGCCCGGCCACCGTGCCCCGGCGGTCGGCGAGCACTCCGCGCAGCCCGATGGACGCCTCCAGTTCGGCGCGGGCCCGGTCCAGGTTGCCGGTGCACAGGGCCAGCACGCCCAGGTCGTGGTGGAAGTACGCCTCCTCGGCGACCTCGCCCGCCGTGCGCGCCGCCTCCTGGCCGCCGCGCAGCATCCGCTCCCAGGCGCTCCAGTACAGCGACGCGGCGAGGACGGGCGCGGCCGTACGGGCCAGCAGCACGGCCGCGCTCGGGTGGCCGCCGCGCTGGGCGCCCTGGACGGCCGCGAGCACCGCCTCGGCCTCCTGCGCCACCTGTTCCGGGGTGACCGAGGGGTGGCCGGTCCACCAGGCGTAGTGCCGGGCGACGGTGTGGGCGCGGTCGTCCGCCCCCTCCTCGTACCCGGCCTCGGCCAGGCGTCCGGTCACGCCCGGGGCGAGCCGGTAGTGCGCTCCGGCGGTGGTGACCAGGCCGCAGGCGAGCAGTTCGCCCAGGGCCTCGTCCGCGTGGGGGTCGTCCACCAGCGCGGGCAGGTGGGACGGGTGCGGCAGTACGCCGCCGAGCGCGACGGCGAAGCGCAGGACCTCGCGGGCGACCTCGGACAGTCCGGCGGCCAGCAGCGGTGCGGTGGCCGCGCTCTCGGTGAGCGCCGGCAGCGGCGCGGCGGCGTCCGTGCCGTCCGCCGCGTCCGCGTCGCGCTGCCGCAGCAGCGCCCCGGCCTGGACGAACCGCAGCGGCAGCCCCTCGGACTCGAACCACAGGTCCGACGCCCAGTTCGCCTCCTCCTCGGTGAGCGGACGCCGGGCGATGTGCTCCATCAGCTCCCGGCAGGCGGTGCGGCTGATGCCGGAGAGGAAGACCTCCTCCAGGGGGGCGTCGGCGGAGGGGGCGGGGGTGTCGGGCGTGGCCGAGACGAGGAAGGCGCACTCGGGCGTGGCGGCGAGGAGGGAGTCCAGGCCCTTGCCGCCGAACTCGACGTCGTCCAGCAGGACGACCGCGCCGACGTCGCGCAGCGCCTCCAGCAGCTCGGCGTGGCCGGGACGGTGGCGGGGGGCGTCGTGGACGGCGGCGAACAGCTCGTACAGCAGGTCGCCGGGCGTGCGCTGGCAGCCGCTGAGGCGGACGACGCCGTCCGGGGCGAGGTCGGCGCACTCGGCGGCGACGGCGGCCAGCAGGGCGCTGCGTCCGGAGCCCCGGGGCCCGGTGAGCCGGACCGACCGGCCGCGCCGGAGCAGCCGGACGAGGCGCTCGCGCTCCTCGTCGCGTTCCAGCAGCGGCAGGTCGGGGAGCGAGGTCCCCGGGGGAACCGGCGCCGTCGCGGCGCGCTCCCGCTCGGCACGGGATTCGGCGGTGCGCCGCCGGGGCGTGCCGGGGTGCTCGCCGGGCGGGCAGGGCTCGATCTCACTGCCGTCGACGGGATTGATCGTCAGCAGGTACTCACCCGCTATGAGCGGGATCGCGCGGGTGATGGCCCCACTGTCCTGTTCCTCGGGTCCCCGGTGGGTCGGGTCCATGGTTCGGTGCCCCCAGATGCGGTGCGTACTTGAAGCTCAGCTCTCCCGGGCCGACCGTACGCTCGCCTTCGCTCGTGGTCCGGTGGCCGTCCGCAGCGCAGTGTAGGCGGCGGGAATCCGAACCCTAGACCCTAGTCCGGGACTGTCGGCAACACCCCCGGCGGCACCCTGCCGGAATCGTCACGGCTTGGCCCGGCTCACGGCTTGGCGAGGGTGCCGCCCCCGGTGAGGTTGTCGCCCTCGATGGCCAGGATGCGGTGCAGGCGGGTGGCCACCAGCAGCCGCTGCATCTGGGGCGGCACGTCCCGCAGGACGAGACGGCGCCCGCACCGGCCCGCCCGCCGGTGCGCGCCCATGATCACGCCGAGGCCGGTCGCGTCCCACGAGTCCAGCTCGGCGAGGTCCAGCACGAGGTCGCCCTCTCCGGAGTCGACCGCGGTGTGCAGGACCGTACGGGCGTCCGCCGCGCTGCGGACGTCGAGGCGACCTCCGACGACCAGTTCCGCGTGGTCGCCCCTGATGTGCATATCCGCTCCCCCGGAAGAAGTGGTTCGTGTGTGACCGTTGTCTGCGTATGTCTCACCACAACTGACTGCCGCTTCGGCGGTCGAGTTGCCGTCCGTACCCGAACCGATACCGAATTCACCCGAGAGGGCGACCCGAGGTGTGCCGTACGGGTTCAGTACCGGTAGAAGCCCTGACCGCTCTTGCGGCCGATGTCGCCCGCGTCCACCATCCGCCGCATCAGCTCCGGCGGGGCGAACTTCTCGTCCTGGGACTCGGTGTAGATGTTCTCGGTGGCGTGCAGCAGGATGTCCACGCCGGTGAGGTCCGCGGTGGCCAGCGGGCCCATGGCGTGGCCGAAGCCCAGCTTGCAGGCGGTGTCGATGTCCTCGGCGGTCGCGACCCCCGACTCGTACAGCTTGGCGGCCTCGACGACCAGCGCCGAGATCAGCCGCGTGGTGACGAAGCCCGCGACGTCACGGTTGACGACGATGCAGGTCTTGCCCACGCTCTCGGCGAACTCCCGTGCGGCGGCGAGGGTTTCGTCGCTCGTCTTGTGTCCGCGCACCAGCTCGCACAGCCGCATCATCGGCACGGGCGAGAAGAAGTGCGTGCCCACGACCCGTTCGGGGCGCTCCGTCGCCGCGGCGATCTTGGTGATCGGAATGGCGGAGGTGTTGGAGGCCAGCACCGTCCCGTCCCCGACCAGGCCGTCGAGCGTGCGGAAGATCTCCCGCTTGACGTCGATCCGCTCGAAGACGGCCTCGACCACGATGTCCGCGTCGGCGGCGGCGTCGAGGTCGGTGGTCGTGGTGATGCGGCCGAGCGCCGCCCCGGCCTCTTCGGCCGTCAGCTTCCCCTTGGCGACGAACTTGTCGAGCGACGCCTTGATGCCGTCCGTGCCGCGGGTCAGGGCCTCGTCGGTGATGTCGCGCAGCACCACGTCCCAGCCCGCCTGGGCGGAGACCTGCGCGATGCCCGACCCCATGAGTCCGGCGCCGATGACGGCAAGCTTCTTGGCCACGTCGACTGCCCCTTCTGCTCCTGTGCTGTGCGGCTCTCAGGCGGACCTTAGCGCTCGCGGGGGCCCGGTGGGCGGGGAAGAGATGCGCGTCACGTCTCACCTGGCGGACGTCACACCGGCGGGCGTCACGGGGCGGGCCGCCGGGCGTAGTTGAGCACCGTCTCGCTCAACAGGGCCTCGGCCGCGTCGAGCTTGCGCAGCGCCTGCCGCGCCACCTCCTCGGGCGCGCCGCCGGTCAGGGCGGCCTGGCCGACGATCCGGTGGACGACGCTCTGCAGGATCACGAGCTGGGCGGCGACCAGTTCGGGAACGGGGTCGTCGGGGGCGGCCCCGGTCTCCTCCGCGAGGGTGGCGGCCAGCGCGTCCACGGTCGCCCGGTCCATCCGGGGCACCCGGGCCAGCAGCGCCGGGGACTGCCGCAGGACGCGCAGGAAGCGCCCGTAGCCCTCGTTCATGCCGATGTCGGCACTGCGCTCCGTGACGTCCCGGCGGAGCGTGCGCAGCAGGGCCTCGGCGGCGGACTCGCCCGGGGCGCGCTCCCGGACGACGCGGGAGGGGCGCTGGACGACCTCCTCCTCCCGGTCGAAGAACAGGTCCTCCTTGGCCGGGAAGTAGTTGTAGACCGTGTTGACGGAGACCTCGGCGGCCTCCGCGATCTCGCTCACCGTCACGGCGTCGAAGCCGCGCTCCAGGAACAGGCCGGTCGCCACGTCCGCGATGTGCCGCCTGGTCTGCTGCTTCTTCCGCTCCCTGAGGCCCGCCATGGACCCATCGTAACCTCGCTGGGGAAACTTAAAACTTGGAGAGATTGCAAGTTTTAAGTCCCTGTGCTTTTCTTGCGCCATGCCACCCGTCATCCACACCACCGCCCTCAGCCGGACGTTCCGGACGAAGACCGGCCGGGTCGAGGCCGTGCGCGGCATCGACCTGACCGTCGAACACGGCGAGATCCTCGGCTTCCTCGGCCCCAACGGCGCGGGCAAGACCACCACGCTGCGCATGCTCGCCACGCTCCTCGCCCCGACCGGCGGCAGCGCCACCGTGGCCGGCCACGACCTCCTGACCGACCCCGCCGGCGTACGGCGGCGGATCGGCTACGTCGCCCAGTCCGGGGGCGTGGACCCCCAGGTCTCCGTGCGCGAGGAGCTGACCACCCAGGGGCGGCTGTACCGGCTGCCGAAGGCCGAGGCCGCGGCCCGCGCCGGGGAACTGGCCGCCGAGCTGGGCCTGACCGGGCTGCTCGACCGCGCGTGCGGGGCCCTCTCCGGCGGCCGGCGGCGCCGCCTGGACATCGCCATGGCCCTCGTCCACCGCCCCGACGTCCTCTTCCTGGACGAGCCCACCACCGGGCTCGACCCCGGCAGCCGGGCCGACCTGTGGGACCTGGTCCGCCGGATACGCCACGAGCACGGCACCACCGTCTTCCTCACCACGCACTACCTGGACGAGGCCGACGCGCTCGCCGACCGCCTCGTCGTCGTGGACGGGGGGCGGATCGTCGCCGAGGGCACCTCCCGGCACCTGAAGGAGGAGTACGCGGGCTCGCCCGACGCCACCCTGCAGGAGGCCTTCATCGCCATCACCGGCCGCGACACCGCACCGCGGGACGACGCCCCCGTCGCGATCTGAGCGGCGCACGGGAACCGGCACACACGAAAAAGGACCGAGGAGGACCCCCACCCCATGACCCCCATGCCCCCCGTGACCGCCGCGGGCCGCGAGCCGTCCCGCGTGCTCTCCGACACCGGCATCGTCTTCGGCCGCTATCTGCGGCAGACCCTGCGCTCGAGGATCGGCCTGGTCTTCGGCCTGCTCCAGCCCCTGCTCTTCCTCGTCCTCTTCGGCCCCCTGCTGGAGGACGTCCCGCTCGGCGGCCGGGGCGACTCCTGGCAGGTCCTCGTCCCCGGACTCCTCGTCCAACTCGGCCTGTTCAGCGCGGCCTTCGCCGGCTTCGGCATCCTGGTCGAGAAGCAGACCGGCGTGGTCGAGCGGATGCGGGTGACGCCCGTCAGCAGGCTCGCCCTGCTGCTGGGGCGCGTGCTGCGGGACGTCCTGGTGCTGCTGGTGCAGTCCCTGCTGCTGGTCCTGGTCGGCACCGCCTTCGGCCTGCGCGCGCCGGTGCCGGGCGTGGTGGTCGGCTTCCTCTTCACCGGCCTGCTGGCGCTGTCGCTGGCCTCGCTGTCGTACGCGCTCGCCATGCGGGTCGACACCCCGCAGGAGTTCGCGCCGGTCGTCAACGCCGTCAACCTGCCCGCGGTGCTGCTCTCCGGCGTCCTGCTGCCGATGTCGCTGGCGCCCGCCTGGCTGGACGCCGTCTCGCGCCTCGTGCCCTTCCGCTACGTGGTGGACGCGGTGCGGGCGGCCTACGTCGGCGACTACGGCGACGGCACGGTGCTCCTGGGCGCCGCGGTGGCCGCCGCACTGGCGGCCGTCTCCGTGACGGCGGGCACACACCTCTTCCGCAGGGCCGGGGCGTAGCTAGGCTCGGTTCATGGTCAATCTGACACGCATCTACACGCGCACCGGGGACGACGGCACCACCGCCCTCGGCGACATGAGCCGCACCGCCAAGACCGACTCCCGCATCGCGGCCTACGCCGACGCCAACGAGGCCAATGCCGCGATCGGGGTGGCCATCGCCCTGGGCAACCTGCCCGAGGAGATCACGGCCGTCCTGACCCGGGTGCAGAACGACCTGTTCGACGTGGGTGCGGACCTCGCCACGCCGGTGGTCGAGAACCCCGAGTTCCCGCCGCTGCGGGTGGAGCAGAGCTACATCGACCGGCTGGAGGCGGACTGCGACCGCTTCCTGGCGGACCTGGAGAAGCTGCGCAGCTTCATCCTCCCGGGCGGCACCCCGGGCGCGGCCCTGCTCCACCAGGCGTGCACGGTGGTCCGCCGCGCCGAGCGCTCGACGTGGGCCGCGCTGGAGGAGCACGGGGCGACCATGAACCGCCTGACGGCGACCTACCTCAACCGGCTGTCGGACCTGCTGTTCATCCTGGCGAGGGCGGCCAACAAGGAGGTCGGCGACGTCCTGTGGGTCCCCGGCGAGAACCGCTAGGGGCCTGCCCGCTCCTCGGCTACCGGCGGGCGTCCGCGGGCTCCCTCCCCGCGGGCGCCTTCTTCGGCCAGACCGTGTAACTGAGCGCGATGACCAGGCTGATGCCGATGACCAGGAGCATCCGGGCCTGCCACCCCACCAGCGCCTGGCTCCGCCCGGGGTCGTCCACGTACCAGACGGCGCCCTGGAGCAACGCTATGGCGATCACCGCGGCGAGCACCGAGCGCCCGCACATCTTCCACTCGTGGACGGCCCGCGCCATCCCGTACTTCGGGGGCTTCACCGGGGGCGGGCCGCCCGCGAAGCGGTGGGCGAAGTGCCCGTCCGCCCACGTGATCATGTAGTGGCCGTACGCCACCGTGAAGCCGATGTAGACGGCCGCCAGGCCGTGGGTCCAGTCCCCCTCGGCACCGCCCCGCAGGTCGACCGCGGTGGCCACCAGCAGCACCAGTTCCAGCAGCGGCTCGCACAGCAGCACCGCCGCCCCCAGACGCGGCATCCGCGCCAGGTACCGCAGGCCCAGTCCGGCGACCAGCAGCACCCAGAAGGCCACTTCGCAGACGATGATCAGGGTGACGACCACAGGGGTGCTTCCTTTCCGGTTCTCGGCTCTCCGGATCCGCTGCCTCCAGCCTGGTCGCGCCCGGCCGCCCGGACGTCGTCTGCCGCGACGATTCCGGGGTGCATCCTTCGATGTACTCCTCCCGCCCGCGCACCGGCCGTGGTGCGGAGGCGGGGACGCCGGCCGGCCGTGTTGGATGGTGGGGTGACCGCTCGTCCCCCGTTCCCGCGCCCGCACCGCGACGACGTGCTGATCGCCGCCGCCGGCCTGGCCGGCGGGCTGGTGCTGTGGCGGCTGGGGCTGTTCAACAACCAGCCGGTCGCCCGTGAGCTGGGCGACTGGGCGCTGCTGCCGCTGGTGGCGATGTGCCTGGCCGAGCTGCTGCGCCGCACCGCGCCGCCCGTCGCGCTGCCGCTCGCGGTGGCCGCCCTGGCCGGCGACACGCTCACCGGGTCGCTGCTGGCGACGGTCATGATGTTCACCGACGTGGTCTACGCGGCCGTGCTCTACGGCCGGCCGCGCCTGTCGCGGGCGGTGCTGCCGGTGAGCGTGGTGCTGACCGTCGCCGTGACCGTCGGGGCACCGGCCGCCCTCCGCAGCCCCGAGGCGCTGCTGTTGGGGGTCGTCTGCGGGGTGGTCACGGTCGCGCCGGCCTGGACCGCCGTCATCGTCCGCGACCACCGCAACGCCGCCGCGGCCGAACGGCTGCGGGCCGAGCAGACCGCGCTGCTGGCGGAGATGGACCGCGTCCAGGCCGTCACGGCCGAACGCTCGCGGATGGCCCGCGAGCTGCACGACGTCGTGGCCAACCACCTCTCCGCCATCGCCATCCACGCCACCGCGGCGCAGTCGCTGGACGACCCCGAGGCGTCCCGGAAGGCGCTGGCGGTGATCCGCGAGAACAGCGTGCAGGGGCTGGCGGAGATGCGCCGTCTGATCGGCCTGCTGCGCGGCGCGGACGGCGACGAGGAGCCGTCGGCCGCACCGAAGCTGGACGGGCTGGACGTGCTGCTGGACCACGCCCGGGCGCACGGCGCGGCCGGCGGCCTCACCTTCGTCCTGCGCGACGAGCGGTCCGGCGGCCCGCTGCCCGCGCCCGTGGAGCTGGCGGCCTACCGCATCGTCCAGGAGTCGCTGACCAACGCCCTCAAGCACGCCGCCCCCGGCGAGGTGACCGTCGCCCTGTCCGCATCCGGGGACGGGCCGCTGACCGTCCGGGCCACCAGCCCGTACGCCGAGCGGCCCGGCCCGCGCGCGCCGGGCTCGGGCGCCGGGCTGATCGGGATGCGGGAGCGCGTGGAACTGCTGGGCGGCACCTTCGCGGCCGGCCCGGTCACGGGCGCGGACGGCCGCGCGCTGTGGGAGGTGCGGGCGGTGCTGCCCGTCGGGGAGGAACTCGCCGGGGAGGGCGGGGAGGGAACGAGGGGAAGGACCGGCACATGACCATCCGGGTGCTCGTCGCCGAGGACCAGTCGGCCGTACGCGCCGGACTCGTCCTCATCCTCCGCGGCGCCGCGGACATCGAGGTCGCCGGGGAGGCGGCCGACGGCGAGGAGGCGGTGCGGCTCGCCCGCGGGCTGCGGCCCGACGTGGTGCTGATGGACGTGCGCATGCCGCGCCTGGACGGGGTGTCGGCCACGGAGCGGATCGTCTCCGAAGGGCTGGCGGACGTGCTGGTGCTGACCACCTTCGACCTCGACTCGTACGTCTTCGGGGCGCTGCGCGCGGGCGCGGCGGGCTTCCTGCTCAAGGACAGCGAGGCGGCGGCGCTGGTGGACGCGGTACGGACGGTGGCCCGCGGCGAGGGCGTGATCGCCCCGGCCGTGACGCGGCGGCTGATCCGGGAGTTCGCCCGTTCCTCCACCGCCCCGCGGACCGGGCGCGGCGCCGACCCCTCGGTGCTCGACGCACTCACCCGGCGGGAGCGCGAGGTGCTGGCGTGCCTGGGCGAGGGGCTGTCCAACGCCGAGATCGCCGGCCGGCTGTCGATGGCGGAGGCCACGGTGAAGACGCACGTCAGCCGGCTCCTGGCGAAGCTGGGGCTGCGCAGCCGGGTCCAAGCGGCGGTGCTGGCACAGGAGTTGGGAGTCGTCGGGGCATAATCCCTCCTTTGGTACAGACCTATTGACCGGTGGTCCAGACCTCTCTACGCTCCCTGGACAACCGCACGCACATGCCATGCTCATGGCACTCTCCACGAGCGGCGCGGACAACCCCCGACGGTCCGGCTCCGCCGGACCCCTGTGCGAGGAGCGCTCTTGAGAACGAAGACCACCGCACACCGCGTCAGACGCAAAACCCTCGCCCTCACGGCCGCCCTGCTGATGCCCCTCGGTGCCATGGTGGCCCTGGCCTCCCCGGCCCAGGCCGCCGAGGAGGCCACCGCGACCTACACCAAGGTCTCGGGCTGGGACAGCGGCTTCGAGGGCAAGTGGACGATCCGGAACACCGGCGACACCACCATCAACGGCTGGACGCTGAAGTGGGACTTCCCCTCCGGCACCACGGTCACCTCCTCCTGGGACGCCGACGTCACCGGCTCCGGCGGCACCTACACCGCGAAGAACAAGAGCTGGAACGGCACCCTGGCCCCCGGCGCCAGCGTCAGCTTCGGCTTCAACGGCTCCGGCAGCGGCAGCCCGGGCAACTGCACGCTCAACGGCCGCCCCTGCGACGGCTCGGGCGGCGAGGTCCCCGGTGACACCCCGCCCACCGCGCCCGGCACCCCCACCGCGAGCGACATCACCGACACCTCGGTCAAGCTGGGCTGGGGCGCCGCGACCGACGACAAGGGCGTCAAGAACTACGACGTCCTGCGCAACGGCGCCAAGGTCGCCACCGTCACCGGCACCACGTACACCGACTCCGGGCTGACGGCGGGCACCTCCTACACCTACTCGGTGCAGGCCCGCGACACCGCTGACCAGACCGGCCCGGCCAGCGGCACCGTCACCGTGAAGACCTCCGGCGGCGACGGCGGCAACCCCGGCGGCGAGTACGTCAACCTGGGCTACTTCACCGAGTGGGGCATCTACGGCCGCAACTACCACGTGAAGAACCTGGTCACCTCCGGCTCCGCCGAGAAGCTGACCCACATCAACTACTCCTTCGGCAACGTCCAGGGCGGCAAGTGCACCATCGGCGACTCCTTCGCCGCCATCGACAAGGCCTACACCGCCGACCAGAGCGTGGACGGCAAGGCCGACACCTGGGACCAGCCGCTGCGTGGCAACTTCAACCAGCTCCTGAAGCTGAAGAAGATGTACCCGCACATCAAGATCCTGTGGTCCTTCGGCGGCTGGACCTGGTCCGGCGGCTTCCCCGACGCCATGAAGAACCCGGCCGCGTTCGCCGACTCCTGCTACCAGCTCGTCAACGACCCGCGCTGGAAGGGCCTGTTCGACGGCATCGACCTGGACTGGGAGTACCCCAACGCCTGTGGTCTGACCTGTGACACCAGCGGCCCGGGCGTGATGAAGACCATGGCCCAGGCGTTCCGCGCCAAGTTCGGCGACCAGCTCGTCACCGCCGCGATCACCGCCGACGGGTCCAGCGGCGGCAAGATCGACGCCGCCGACTACGGCGGCGCGGCCCAGTACCTCGACTGGTACAACGTGATGACGTACGACTACTTCGGCGCCTGGGCCGCCCAGGGCCCCACCGCCCCGCACTCGCCGCTGACGTCCTACTCCGGCATCCCGCAGCAGGGCTTCAACTCCGACGCGGCGATCCAGAAGCTCAAGGCCAAGGGAGTCCCGGCGAGCAAGCTGCTGCTGGGCATCGGCTTCTACGGCCGCGGCTGGACCGGCGTGACCCAGAAGGAGCCCGGCGGCACCGCCACCGGCGCCGCGCCCGGCACCTACGAGTCCGGCATCGAGGACTACAAGGTCCTCAAGACCCGCTGCCCGGCCAACGGCACCATCGCCGGCACCGCGTACGCGCACTGCGGGAACGAGTGGTGGAGCTACGACACCCCCGCCACCATCGCCGGGAAGATGAGCTACGCCAAGCAGCAGGGTCTGGGCGGCGCCTTCTTCTGGGAGTTCAGCGGCGACACCGCCAACGGTGAGCTGATCACCGCCATGCACAACGGGCTGAACGGCTAGCGGCCGGCACCCGCCACACGCACGGAGAACCGGGGAGACGGGCCTGCGGGCCGTCTCCCCGGTTCGCGTCCTGCCGGACCCCACCGGGCCCGCAGCCCCGGGCCGTTCCGTCGGATCACCCGGCAGGCCGGAGGGGACTGCCCGCGGCGCGCAGACCGGCCGTAGGGACGGTCGCCGTCCTCCCGAGGCGCCCGGCGGTGCCGTGCCACTGCCCGAGGCGGTCGGAGGCCGGTGGTTGCCGTCGGCCGCGAGGTGAATCCTCGGGGCCGGTCCGCCGCGGGACCGGCCGGCGGCACGGTCCTCCGGTTCGCCGGCAGGAGTCCCTTTCCACGGGCCCCTGCCGCGTGCCGGTGAGCCCGCACGATCGTTTCAGCACACCGGGACGGTCCGGTCCACGGCCCCGTCGGCCTGCGCCCTCAGCGCGGTGGACACCCGTTCTCAAGTGCCGTCGGACGGGCCGGCAGCCGTCCACCAGGCGACGATCCGGCCGGCCGTCGCATCGGGCCGCAGGCCCGGGGGATCGAGACCGAAGTTAGCCGCCGACTCGTGCCGCAGGAACTCACCGATCTCCGTTCGGCCGG
Organism: Streptomyces sp.; assembly: GCF_035644915.1. Classification (GTDB taxonomy): domain Bacteria; phylum Actinomycetota; class Actinomycetes; order Streptomycetales; family Streptomycetaceae; genus Streptomyces. The sequence continues at coordinate 20,887 of NZ_DASQNP010000071.1, read as the reverse complement.
CGCCGCCATGGAGCAGGCGGAGCAAGGGGGCGAGCATGCAGTCGTACTCGTCGCGCACCTCGTCGGCGACGCCGATCGGATCCCACTCGTTGAGCAGACGCCGCAGATCGTTCTCGGTGGAGGCGGTCCAGGGCCGCATCGCCCCGGAGTGCCACCCGGAAACGTCCGCCATCACCCGCCGCCCGCCGCGAGCCGAGAGAAACGGCCTAGGCCACGTTCACCCGCTGGCCGGGGGGCGCCGCCTCCAGCCAGGCCAGGAAGCCGGTCAGCGCGTCCTCGCTCATCGCCAGCTCCACCCTGGTGCCCCGGTGCGAGCAGGCGAGGACCACGGCGTCCGACAGGAGCGCCAGCTCCTCCTCGCCCTGCGGGGTGCGGCGCTCCAGCACCTCGATCGCCTCGCGCTCCAGCAGGCGGCGCGGCCGGGGCGCGTAGGAGAAGACCCGGAACCACTCGATGTGGTCACCGCTGTAGCGGGAGACGCCGTACACCCAGCCCTTGCCGCTGGACTCGGCGCCCTCGGGGAACTCGGGCGCGTTCCACCGCAGGCTGCAGTCGAAGGTGCCGCCCGACCGCTGGATCAGCCGCCGTCGCAACCCGAAGGCGAACAGTCCCAGCAGCACCAGCGCCAGCACCGCTCCGAACAGCACCAGAGCGAGGACCATCTTCACCGACCTCCTCGCCTCGTCCGTCCGTTACGTCCGTACCGCAGCCATCATCGCCTCAGCCGCGGACCGCTCCGGAGCGGTGCTCCGGTGCGATCCGCGGCTGAGGTACGTCCATGCGCGCGGGCCTCAGCGCGCGCCCGTCACAGCCCGAAGCCGGACCTCGGCGCGCCGCTCGGCGGCGGCGTCCGCTTCCGCCTTCGCCCTCTCCAGCGCCCTCTCGGCGCGCTGGACATCGATCTCGTCGGACAGCTCCGCGATCTCCGCGAGCAGCGACAGCTTGTTGTCCGCGAAGGAGATGAAGCCGCCGTGCACCGCGGCGACGACGGTGCCGTCCCCGCTCTCGCCGGTCGTACGGATCGTCACCGGACCCGACTCCAGCACACCGAGCAGCGGCTGGTGGCCGGGCATGACGCCGATATCACCCGACGAGGTGCGCGCGACGACCAGGCTGGCCTCGCCCGACCAGACCTGACGGTCCGCGGCGACCAACTCGACGTGCAGCTCAGCCACAGTGGCTCCTCGAAACTGGGGTTTTCACAGAATAACCGGGTGCGGTGACAGGGGACGGGCGGACCCGCCCCCTGTCCGCGGGCGCGGACGTCAGGAGACGCCCAGCTCCTTGGCCTTGGCCTTGAGGTCGTCCAGGCCACCGCACATGAAGAACGCCTGCTCCGGGAAGTGGTCGAACTCGCCGTCCGCGATCGCGTTGAACGCGGCGATCGACTCGTCCAGCGGGACGTCCGATCCGTCCAGGCCGGTGAACTGCTTCGCCGCGTGGGTGTTCTGCGACAGGAAGCGCTCGATGCGGCGGGCGCGGTGGACGACCAGCTTGTCCTCCTCGCCGAGCTCGTCGATGCCGAGGATGGCGATGATGTCCTGGAGGTCCTTGTACTTCTGCAGGATCCCCTTGACCCGCGTGGCGCACTCGTAGTGCTCCTTGGAGATGTAACGCGGGTCCAGGATCCGGGAGGTGGAGTCCAGGGGGTCCACCGCCGGGTAGATGCCCTTCTCCGAGATCGGACGCGACAGAACGGTGGTGGCGTCCAGGTGGGCGAAGGTGGTCGCCGGGGCGGGGTCGGTCAGGTCGTCCGCCGGCACGTAGATCGCCTGCATCGAGGTGATCGAGTGGCCGCGGGTGGAGGTGATGCGCTCCTGGAGCAGACCCATCTCGTCCGCCAGGTTCGGCTGGTAACCCACCGCGGAGGGCATGCGGCCCAGCAGCGTGGAGACCTCGGAACCGGCCTGGGTGAAGCGGAAGATGTTGTCGATGAAGAACAGCACGTCCTGCTTCTGGACGTCGCGGAAGTACTCCGCCATGGTCAGGCCGGCCAGGGCCACGCGCAGACGGGTCCCCGGGGGCTCGTCCATCTGCCCGAAGACCAGCGCGGTCTGCGGGAGAACGCCGGACTCGGCCATCTCCTGGATCAGGTCGTTGCCCTCACGGGTGCGCTCGCCGACGCCGGCGAACACGGAAACGCCCTCGTGCAGCTTCGCCACACGCATGATCATTTCCTGGATGAGGACGGTCTTGCCGACGCCCGCGCCGCCGAACAGACCGATCTTGCCGCCCTTGACGTACGGGGTCAGCAGGTCGATGACCTTCAGACCGGTCTCGAACATCTCGGTCTTGGACTCGAGCTGGTCGAACGCCGGGGCCTTGCGGTGGATCGGCCAGCGCTCGGTGACCTCGGCCTCGGCCTCCGGCTCGTTGAGGATCTGGCCCAGGGTGTTGAACACCCGGCCCTTGGTGACGTCACCGACGGGCACCGTGATGCCCTCGCCGGTGTCGGTCACCGGGGCCTGGCGGACCAGGCCGTCGGTGGGCTGCATGGAGATGGTGCGGACCAGGCCCTCACCCAGGTGCTGGGCGACCTCGAGGGTGAGCGTCTTCTTGGCGCCCTTCTCGGCCGGGTCGTCGACCTCGACGGTCAGCGCGTTGTAGATCTCCGGCATCGCGTCGACGGGGAACTCCACGTCGACGACCGGGCCGATGACCCGCGCGACGCGGCCCGTCGCCGTGGCCGTCTCAACAGTGGTGGTCATAGTTGTCAGTCACTCCCCGCAGAAGCGTCGGCCAGCGCGCTGGCACCACCGACGATCTCGCTGATTTCCTGGGTGATGTCGGCCTGGCGGGCCTGGTTGGCAAGCCGCGTGAGCGACTTGATGAGCTCCTCGGCGTTGTCGGTCGCCGACTTCATCGCGCGCCGGCGGGCGGCGTGCTCGGAGGCCGACGACTGGAGCAGGGCGTTGTAGATGCGGCTCTCGACGTACCGCGGCAGCAGGGCGTCGAGGACGTCCTCGGAGGAGGGCTCGAAGTCGTAGAGCGGCAGGACCTGCGGCTCCTTCTTCTCCGCCGTCTCCAGGCCGCCGGCGCCCCGGTCCTCCACCTCGTCGAGGCTGAGGGGCAGCAGCCGCTTGTCGACCGGCGTCTGCGTGATCATCGACACGAACTCCGTGAAGACGATGTGCAGCTCGTCGACGCCGCCCTCGGCCGTGTCCTTCAGGACCGCCTCGATCAGCGGCCCGGCGACGGCCTTGGCGTCGGAGTACGACGGCCGGTCGGTGAAGCCCGTCCAGGACTGGACGACCTTCCGGTCGCGGAAGCCGTAGTACGCCACGCCCTTGCGGCCGACGACGTAGGTGTCGACCTCCTTGCCCTGCGCCCGCAGCCGCTCGGTCAGCCGGTCCGCCGCCTTGATGGCGTTGGAGGAGTAGCCGCCCGCCAGACCGCGGTCGCTGGTGATGAGCAGGACAGCGGCCCGGGTCGGGTTCTCGGCCTCGGTGGTCAGCGGGTGCCGGGTGTTGGAACCGGTGGCGACCGCGGCCACCGCACGGGTCAGCTCCCTGGCGTACGGAGTGGACGCGGCCACCTGGCGCTGTGCCTTGACGATGCGCGAGGCGGCGATCATCTCCATCGCCTTGGTGATCTTCTTGGTCGAGCTGACGGAACGGATCCGTCGCTTGTAGACCCTGACCTGAGCGCCCATGCTCAGCCCTCGCCCAGCAGCTTGCCGTCCGAGGTCTCGAACTGCTTCTTGAAGGAGGCGATGGCGTCCGACAGCGCCTGGAGCGTGTCGTCGGACATCTTGCCGCCCTCGCGAATGCCGGTCATCAGGTCCTTGTGCTCGCGGTGCAGGGTGTCCAGCAGCTCGCGCTCGAACCGCCGGATGTCCTCCACCGGAACGTCGTCCATCCTGCCGGTGGTGCCGGCCCAGATGGAGACGACCTGGTCCTCGGTCGGGTACGGGTTGTACTGCGGCTGCTTGAGCAGCTCGACCATGCGCTTGCCCCGCTCCAGCGCCGCCTTGGAGGCCTCGTCCAGGTCGGAACCGAAGGCGGCGAACGCCTCCAGCTCGCGGTACTGGGCCAGGTCCACGCGCAGTCGGCCGGAGACCTGCTTCATGGCCTTGTGCTGGGCGGCGCCACCGACGCGGGAGACGGAGATACCGACGTTCAGCGCCGGGCGCTGGCCCGCGTTGAACAGGTCGGACTCCAGGAAGCACTGGCCGTCGGTGATGGAGATGACGTTGGTCGGGATGAACGCCGAGACGTCGTTGGCCTTGGTCTCGATGACCGGCAGACCCGTCATCGAGCCGGCACCCATCTCGTCCGACAGCTTGGCGCAGCGCTCCAGCAGCCGGGAGTGCAGGTAGAAGACGTCGCCCGGGTAGGCCTCGCGCCCCGGCGGACGGCGCAGCAGCAGGGAGACGGCGCGGTAGGCGTCGGCCTGCTTGGACAGGTCGTCGAAGATGATCAGGACGTGCTTGCCCTGGTACATCCAGTGCTGACCGATGGCCGAGCCGGTGTAGGGGGCCAGGTACTTGAAGCCCGCCGGGTCGGACGCCGGGGCGGCGACGATGGTGGTGTACTCCAGGGCACCGGCCTCCTCCAGCGCGGCGCGCACGGAGGCGATGGTGGAGCCCTTCTGACCGATGGCGACGTAGATGCAGCGGACCTGCTTCTTCGGGTCGCCCGAGCGCCAGTTGTCGCGCTGGTTGATGATCGTGTCGACGCAGAGCGCGGTCTTGCCGGTCTGGCGGTCACCGATGATCAGCTGGCGCTGGCCGCGGCCGATCGGGGTCATCGCGTCGACGGCCTTGTAGCCCGTCTCCATCGGCTCGTGCACCGACTTGCGCTGCATGACCGTGGGGGCCTGCAGCTCGAGGGCGCGGCGGCCCTCGGTCTGGATCTCGCCGAGGCCGTCGACCGGGTTGCCCAGCGGGTCGACGACACGGCCGAGGTAACCGTCGCCGACCGCGACGGAGAGGACCTCGCCGGTGCGGCGCACCGTCTGGCCCTCCTCGATGCCGCTGAACTCACCGAGGATGATCGCACCGATCTCGCGCTCCTCGAGGTTGAGGGCGAGGCCGAGGGTGCCGTCCTCGAACTTCAGCAGCTCGTTCGCCATGGTCGAGGGAAGACCCTCGACCTTCGCGATGCCGTCACCGGCAACGCTGACCGTCCCGACCTCTTCGCGCGAGGCCGCGTCCGGCGTGTACGACTGGACAAAGTTCTCCAGCGCATCCCGGATCTCATCCGGCCGGATCGTGAGCTCCGCCATCTGGGTTCCCTGCTCTCCTTGTTGGGCCCGTATATGTCTGCTACGGCCCAACTCGGGCCGCCAGTACTGCTTCTTGAGTTGGTGTGTGCGCCTACGGCATGACGTCCGTCGGCCGCCGGGTCAGCCCGCCATCCGCCGGGTCGCCTCCTCGAGGCGCTCCGCGATGGTGCCGTCGATGACCTCGTCGCCGATCCGCACCCTGACACCGCCGAGGACCGCGGGGTCCACGTCGAGGTTGAGGTGCATCTCGCGGCCGTACAGCCTCGCCAGCGCCGCGCCGAGGCGCTGCTTCTGGTGGTCGCTGAGCGGCACGGCGGAGGTGACCACCGCCACCGACCGGTTCCTGCGCTCCGCTGCCAGCCTGGAGAGGGCCTCCAGGCCTGCTTCAAGACTACGACCGCGCGGCTGGCGCACCAGGCGGACGACCAGTCGCTCGGTGGCGGGCCGGGCCTTGCCGCCGAGCAGCCGGTGCAGCAGCTCGGTCCTGGCCGTCCTGAGGGTGTCGTCGGCGACCTTGCCGCCGAGGACGGAGCGCAGCTCGGGCGAGGAGGCGACGGTCCGGGCGAACCGGAACAGCTCGTCCTCGACGTCGTCCAGGCTGCCGTCACGCTCGGCCGCGACGAGGTCGGCGACATCGGCGAGCTGCTCGACCGCGTCCACCAGGTCGCGCGAACGCGACCAGCGGGAGCGGACCATGCCGGAGACCAGGTCGACCGTCTCGCCGCCCACCTGGTTGCCCAGCAGGCGTCCGACCAGCTCGGCCTTGGCCTCGCCGGACTGCGCCGGGTCGGTCAGGACCCGACGCAGCGACACCTCGCGGTCGAGCAGCGCGGTGACCGCTGCCAGCTCGTCGGCGAGCCTGGCCGCGTCGACGGACGTGGAGTCCGTCAGCGCGTCCAGCCGCTCGCGAGCGGCGGCCAGCGCCTCGCGGCTCGCTCCGTTCATCGGGCGGCCCCGGAGGACTCGGCGGAAGCCGCCGCCTTCGCCTCGAGCTCGTCGAGGAAGCGGTCGATCGTACGGCTCTGCCGGGCGTGGTCCTCAAGGGACTCGCCCACGAGCTTGCCGGCCAGTTCGGTGGCGAGCTTGCCCACGTCCTGGCGCAGCGCCTGCGCGGCCTGCCGGCGGTCGGCCTCGATCTGGGCGTGTCCGGCGGCGATGATCTCCTCACGCTGCCGCTGGCCCTCCGCACGCATCTCGGCGATGAGTGCGGCGCCCTGCTCCTGCGCCTCCTGGCGCAGGCGCGCGGCCTCGTGGCGGGCCTCAGCGAGCTGGGCCTTGTACTGCTCAAGGGTCTGCTGCGCCTCGAGCTGAGCCGCCTCGGCCTTCTCGATGCCGCCCTCGATCGCCTCGCGCCGCTCCTCCAGAACCTTGTTGATGTTCGGGAGGAGCTTCTTCCAGAGGAAGAAGAAAACGATGGCGAAGGCAATCAGACCGACGACGAGCTCCGGGATGGGCGGGACGAGGGGGTTCTGCGCCTCCTCGGCCGCTACCTGTACCAGGGCGATCACATCAGTGCCTTCCGTCGGGAATGGGTTTGGTGCGTCCGGGCTCAGGCGCGGAAGACGAAGCCCATGACGATGCCGATGAGGGCCAGCGCCTCACAGAAGGCGAAGCCGAGGATCTGGTTGGCACGGATCAGACCGGCGGCCTCGGGCTGACGGGCCAGGGCCTGGGTGCCGTTACCGAAGACGATGCCGACACCGATGCCGGGACCGATCGCGGCGAGGCCGTAGCCGATGGAGCCCAGGTTGCCGGTAACGCCTTCGGCCAGAAACGTCTGCGCAACGGACATGAGGTTTCTTCCTTCTCTTTCACAGGACAGGCGGGGGTTGGCCGCCTGACGACTCGGGTGGGGACGGACTGGCTCAGTGGTGCTCGGCGAGCGCGCCCTGGAGGTAGGTGCAGGTCAGCAGGACGAACACGTACGCCTGGACCGCCTGGATGAACAGCTCGAACGCCACCATCAGCACGGTCATGCCGAACGAGACGGCGGCGTAGGCGATTCCGATGCCGTTCAGCAGGTACCAGCTGGCGATGCTGAACATCACCAGCAGCATGTGGCCCGCGAACATGTTGGCGAAGAGCCGCACCGCGTGGGTGAAGGGGCGCACGAGGAGGTTCGAGAAGAGCTCGATCACCATGACCAGCGGCAGCACGGCGCCGAGCGACTTGTCGTAGCCGGTGAAGTTCTTGAAGGCCCCGACGAAGCCGTGCTTCTTGAAGGTGAGGCCGACCCAGACGACGTAGACCAGCAGCGCCAGGCCGAGCGGGAAGGCGAAGATCGACGTCACCGGGAACTGGGCCAGCGGGATCACCGACCAGAGGTTCATCACCCAGACGAAGAAGAAGAGGGCGACGACGAAGGGGACGTACTTCTCGCCGTCCCGCTTGCCGAGCGTCTCGTAGACGACGCCCCGGCGCACGAAGTCGTATCCGGCCTCGCCGATCATCTGCAGCTTGCCCGGCACCAGCTTGGGCTTGTTGAAGGCCGCCCAGAAGAACCCGACGATCGCGACGGTGCCGAGAAGGGCCAGCAGGATCGGCTTGTTGAACTCGAATCCGCCAACGGTGAAGATCGGCTCGAAGATGAACGAGTGCAGGCCCGGGGCGGGGAAGCCGCACCCCTCGAAGATGTGGCAGTCGGTCTCGAAGGCGAGCATCTGGTCAGCACTCACCGCGAGCTCCTTCAACATGGCGCATGGGTACGGCAACCTCGATGTGTCGGCGCGGCGCACGGCCACGGAACGGCACTGGACTGGACTTGCGGATATGGGGGCGGCTGGTGAGCTGCTCCGGCTGCCGCTTCCGTTTCGGAGAGCCTGTGGACGAGCCTGCGGATCCAACCACCCGCGCCTGCGCTACCGCAGTTGGCACCGGACGATAGCAGGAGTTCGAACGCGTCTTTATCCCAGCCCTACACATCACGACTTCGGCCCCTGAACGGTGGGCTTCCCTTCCGGGGACGACTCGGGCTCCACGTACAGGATCTTGGCCTTCAGGTGCGCACGGGCCTGGGCCGCGATCCACACCAGAGTGGCCGCGAGCAGGGAGAGGCCGAACGCGGTGGTGTCGAACAGCGTGGTGTCCTGGAAAACCGCGAGCACGACGGCGAGCAGCAGGATCTGTGCCAGGTACAGCAGCAGGCCCATGGCCTGGAACAGTTGGGGGAAGGACTTGGCGACCCACTGGAGCACGCCGAGTCCGCTCCCCATGAAGAGGATGACGACGACCGCCCCGAAAGCCGCGCCGATCGCACCCTCGCCACCGGCCAGCGCACCACTGACACCCGCGGCCACCACACCGGCGGCGGCGGTCGGGACGGCGCAGCTCAGCAGCATGCGAACGTCATTCGACTGCATGGGGAGGCTCCGATTTCGGGGGCGTCTTGTCGTCGCTGACGAGCGTATCCCCGGCGATCGAGGATCCAGGACCTCGCCCGTGTGAGAGCCGCCGCACTACGGCTCTTCCGATGGGCACCGGGTTCTCGTGAACGGTATCACAAACTATTTGATGAGGTCTTTACCTAGTTCGTGTGCCGACCATCACACGCACGGGGTAATTCCCGGGGCGCTGTGCTGACGGCACCCCGGTGACCTGCTATGAACGGCTGTCGACCTTGTGGCGCGCCAGGCGTTCGTACTCCCGCAGCGCGGTCGCGCCACTGGGCTTCCGCGGGGCCGGCCCGGGCCTCCGCTCCGCCCCCTCCGGCCCTGCGTCCTGGTCCGTGCCCTGGTCCGTGTCCCGGTCCGCGGGCTCCGGCCGGATCCGGTAGCGCGGGGGCACCAGCGCCTGCGCCCAGCGCGGCACCCGCGGGGTGAACCGCGGCATCAGCAGGATCACCAGCCCCACCGCGCTCAGCAGCACGATGGTCAGCACGATCACCAGGCTGGAGGACCGCACCGAGAAGGCGACCGCGCCGAAGGCGATCAGCGCCGACCAGAAGTACATGATCAGGACGGCGCGGCTGTGCGAGTGGCCGATCTCCAGCAGCCGGTGGTGGAGGTGGCCGCGGTCGGCCGCGAACGGCGACTGGCCCCGCCAGGTGCGCCGTACGATCGCCAGCACCAGGTCGGCGATCGGCACCGCCAGCACCGACAGCGGCAGCAGCAGCACGGGCATGTAGACCGGCACCATCGTCTGGACCGTGGTCTTGACCGAGCCGGTGCTGTCGGTGATGACGTCCGGGTCGACCTGGCCGGTGACGGACACCGCCCCGGCGGCCAGCACCAGCCCGATGAGCATCGACCCCGAGTCGCCCATGAAGATCCGCGCGGGGTGCATGTTGTGCGGCAGGAAGCCCAGGCACATGCCCATCAGGACGGCCGCGAAGAGCGTCGCGGGCGCGGCGGCCTCGATGCCGTAGCCGTACCAGATCCGGTAGGCGTACATGAAGAACGCCACGGCGGCGATGCAGACCATGCCGGAGGCCAGGCCGTCCAGGCCGTCCACGAAGTTGACCGCGTTGATGGTGACGACGACCAGCGCGACCGTCAGCAGGGTGCCCTGCAGGGGGGTCAGCGCGACGTTGCCCACGCCCGGCACGGGCAGCCACAGCACCGTCAGGCCCTGCCACACCATCACGCCCGCGGCGATCATCTGGCCGCCGAGCTTGACCAGCGCGTCCACGCCCCACTTGTCGTCCAGGACGCCCAGCAGCCAGATGAGCCCGGCGCCGGCCAGCAGCGCGCGGGGCTCGTCGGAGAGCCGGAACACGTCGCCCACGTTGGTGAGCTGGGAGGCCACCAGCAGGCCCGCGCACAGCCCGCCGAACATGGCGATGCCGCCGAGCCGCGGCGTCGGTTCGCGGTGCACGTCGCGCGCCCGGATCTCGGGCATCGCGCCCGCCGCGATGGCGAACTTCCGCACCGGCCCGGTGAGGAGATAGGTGACCGCCGCCGTGACGCACAGCGTCAGCAGGTATTCACGCACGGATTCCCCAGAACTCTCGCAGGCTTCCCAGGCTCACCCCTGAGACACCACACCTTAGACAACGGTCCGCGGTGAACGGTTGCGCACCGCCCCCCGTGGCCGTCCTCCCGCCGTCGGTCCGGGGCTTCCGCCTAGGTGCGCGCCGGAACGCCCGTCAGGGCCGTGACCACCGGTTCGAGGGCCGCGTGGATCTCCTCGCCCACGCTGCGGAAGTACGTGATGGGCGCGCCGTAGGGGTCGTACACCTCGTCGGCCTCCGCGCTGGGCGCCAGCAGCCAGCCGCGCAGCGCCGCGGCGGCCCGCACCAGGGCGCGGGCCCGCTCGACCACGCCGCCGTCCGGGTCGGGCTCGGGCAGGGTGGCGGGGTCGATGGCCCGCACCAGCCGGGTGAACTCCTTGAGCGTGAAGGTGCGCAGCCCCGCGGAGTGCCCCATGGAGATCACCTGCGCCCGGTGGTCCCGGGTCGCGGTCAGCACCAGGTCGGCGCGTATGACGTGCTCGTCCAGCAGCTCGCGGCCGGTGAAGCCGGACGGGTCCGCCCCGTACTCGTGCAGCACCGCCGCCGCGTGCTCCTCCATCGGCGCGCCCTCGTGGCCCCACGTCCCCGCGCTCTCCACGACCAGCCCGCCGGCCCGCTCGTCGCCGAGGCGTTCCACCAGGGCGTGCCGGGTCAGCCGCTCGGTGATCGGGGAGCGGCAGACGTTGCCGGTGGAGACGTGGAGGATGCGGAAGACCGGTATGCCACGCCCTTCGGACGGCGTCAACTGGCGACCTCGAGGCCGGGTACCACCTTGCGCAGCTCCTCCACACCGAGCGCGCCGGCGCGCAGCAGCCGGGGCACCGGGCCGGTGACGTCGACGATCGAGGAGGGCACCGAGTCCGGGGTGGGGCCGCCGTCGAGGTAGACGGCGACGGAGTCGCCCAGCATCTCCTGGGCGGCGTCGCAGTCCTGCGGGGCCGGGTGGCCGGTGAGGTTGGCGGACGACACCGCCATCGGGCCGACGTCGGTCAGCAGCTCGATCGCCACCGGGTGCAGCGGCATCCGGACGGCGACGGTCCCCTGCGTCTCGCCCAGGTCCCAGGTCAGCGAGGGCTGGTGCCGGGCGACCAGGGTGAGCGCCCCCGGCCAGAAGGCGTCCACCAGTTCCCAGGCCTGCTCGGAGAAGTCGGTGACCAGACCGTGGAGGGTGTTCGGGGAACCGATCAGGACGGGCGAGGGCATGCCGCGCCCGCGCCCCTTGGCCGCCAGCAGATCGGCGACGGCCTCCTGGCTGAAGGCGTCGGCGCCGATGCCGTAGACCGTGTCCGTGGGCAGCACGACGAGTTCGCCGCGGCGGACGGCCGAGGCGGCCTCGCGCAGGCCGGTCGCGCGGTCGGTCGCGTCGGAGCAGTCGTAACGCCGTGCCATTTACGGCACCTCCCTGCGGGCTGTGGCAAAACGGGGCCGGTTGTTGAGGTCGGGGTGGTCCGCGGCATCCGCCCAGCCGCGGTCCTCGGTGAAGATCCAGGGGACTTGGCCGCCCTGGGTGTCGGCGTGCTCGACGACCACCAGGCCGCCGGGACGCAGCAGCCGGTGCGCGGTGCGCTCGATGCCGCGGATGACGTCCAGGCCGTCCTCCCCGGAGAACAGCGCGACCTGCGGATCGTGGTCGCGGGCCTCGGGGGCGACGTGCTCCCACTCGGTGAGCGGGATGTAGGGGGGGTTGGAGATGACGAGGTCGACCTGGCCGTCCAGCTCGGGCAGGGCGGTCAGCGCGTCGCCGTGGTGGAGGACGACCCGGGAGCCCTCGACGTTCTTGCGGGCCCACTCCAGCGCCCCCTCGTCCAGCTCCACGGCGTGCACGCGCGAGCGCGGCACCTCCTGGGCCATCGCCAGGGCGATGGCGCCGGAGCCGGTGCACAGGTCGACGATCAGCGGTTCGGCGACGTCCATGGCGCGCACGGCGTCTATCGCCCAGCCGACGACGGACTCGGTCTCGGGACGGGGCACGAACACCCCGGGGCCCACCTGGAGCTCCAGGTAGCGGAAGAAGGCGCGGCCGGTGATGTGCTGGAGCGGCTCACGGGCCTCGCGCCGGGCGACCGCCTCCCAGTAGCGGGCGTCGAAGTCGGCGTCCGCGACCAGGTGCAGCTCCCCGCGCCTGACCCCGTGGACGTACGCCGCCAGCTCCTCCGCGTCGAAGCGCGGGGAGGGCACTCCGGCGTCGGCGAGCCGCTGGGTGGCCTGGGCCACCTCGGCGAGCAGTACGTTCACGTTTCCTCGTCCTCCACCCGTCCCGTACGAGCCTGTGCGGGCCTGCCGGCCCGCGGCGCGGTTACTGTGCGGCGGCGAGCTTGGCCGCGGCGTCGGCGTCCACGCAGGCCTGGATCACCGCGTCCAGGTCGCCGTCCAGCACCTGGTCCAAGTTGTACGCCTTGAAGCCCACCCGGTGGTCCGAGATCCGGTTCTCCGGGTAGTTGTAGGTGCGGATGCGCTCCGACCTGTCCACGGTACGCACCTGGCTGCGCCGCGCGTCCGAGGCCTCCCGCTCCGCCTCCTCCTGGGCCGCCGCGAGCAGCCGGGCGCGCAGGATGCGCAGCGCCTGCTCCTTGTTCTGGAGCTGGCTCTTCTCGTTCTGGCAGGAGACCACGATGCCGGTGGGCAGGTGGGTGATGCGGACCGCGGAGTCGGTGGTGTTCACGGACTGGCCGCCGGGCCCGGAGGAGCGGTAGACGTCGATCCGCAGGTCGTTCGGGTTGATCTCGACCTCGACCTCCTCGGCCTCGGGGAGGACGAGGACGCCGGCCGCGGAGGTGTGGATGCGGCCCTGGGACTCGGTGGCGGGCACCCGCTGGACGCGGTGGACGCCGCCCTCGTACTTCAGCCGGGCCCAGACGCCCTGGCCGGGCTCCGCGGCGCCGCCCCTGCTCTTCACGGCGACCTGGACGTCCTTGTAGCCGCCGAGGTCGGACTCGTTGGCCTCCAGGATCTCGGTCTTCCAGTTCCGCCGCTCGGCGTAGCGCAGGTACATGCGCAGCAGGTCGCCGGCGAAGAGCGCGGACTCCTCGCCGCCCTCACCCGCCTTGATCTCCAGGATGACGTCCTTGTCGTCGCTGGGGTCGCGCGGGACGAGCAGCAGCCGCAGCCGCTCGGTCAGTTCCTCGCGCTGGGCCTCCAGCTCCCTGACCTCGGCCGCGAAGTCCGGGTCGTCGGCGGCCAGCTCGCGGGCCGTGGCGATGTCGTCCCCGGTGCGCTTCCAGGCCCGGTAGGTGTCCACGATGGGGGTCAGCTCGGCGTACCGCTTGTTGAGCCGGCGCGCGTGGGCCTGGTCCGTGTGGATGGCGGGGTCGGCGAGCTGTTTTTCGAGGTCGGCGTGCTCGCCGATCAGTTCCTCGACCGCCTCGAACATCGTTGAAGTCCTTATGTGTGGGGTGGTGGCCTGCCGGGACGGCAAAACGCCGGCCCGGCCGCCCGGGGGGACGGCCGAGGACCGGCGTTGGAGGTCGCTACTTCTTGTTCCTCGACCCGGCGTTCTTGCCGAAGCGGGCCTCGAAGCGGGCCACGCGGCCACCGGTGTCGAGGATCTTCTGCTTGCCCGTGTAGAACGGGTGGCACTCGGAGCACACGTCCGCGCGGATGGTGCCGTTGGTGACGGTGCTACGGGTGGTGAAGGAGTTGCCGCAGGTGCAGCTCACCTGGGTCTCCACGTACTCCGGGTGGATGTCGCGCTTCAAGGTATCTCCTAGGTTTCGGGAGGGCACCGGGTCGCACCGGCTCCTCGCGCCCGATGGCGGGCGGGAAGGATCGCTGCCTGCGCGTGAACCGGGACCGACGCACCAGTTTGCCATCACCGGGCGCGCCTCCCCAAACCAGGGGGCGGCGGAGGTTATTCCGCGGCGGCCGTCCCCTCCGCCGCGGACGCCGGAACGGGCTCGTCCGCCCTGAGCGCCCGCCAGATCCGCTCGGCCCGGCTCCTGACCGGCACCACCCGGTTGGGGTCGGCGGAGGAGTAGCGCACCGGCAGGGTGACCGTCCGGACGTCCCGGGGGTCGACGTCCCGCAGGGCCTTGGCCAGGCCGGCCAGGCGGGGGGCCGAGGCGAGGGCGGAGTCGGTGGTGAGGGCGGAGCTGGCGGTGTCGAGGAGGCCGTAGAACCGCTTGGGGTCGGAGAACACCCCCACGTTCCGCACCCGCTCGGCGAACGCCCGCACGAACGCGTGCTGGAGCCTTATGCGCCCCAGGTCGCTGCCGTTGCCGACGCTCTTGCGGGTGCGGACCAGGGCCAGGGCCCGCTCCCCGTCCAGGGTGTGCCGCCCGGCGGGGAGGTGCAGGTGGCTGTCCTCGTCGTCGATCGGCTCGGTGGTGGTGACCGGCACGCCGCCGAGCCGGTCGACCACCTCCTTGAAGCCGGTGAAGTCGATCTCGACGTAGTGGTCCATGCGGATGCCGGTCATCGACTCGACCGTCTTCACCGCGCAGGCGGGGCCGCCGGTCTCGTACGCCTCGTTGAACATCGCGCGCCGCGCGGCGGGCGCCGTGCCGCCCCCGGGCTTGTCGCACTCGGGCCGCTCGACGAGGGTGTCGCGGGGGATGGAGACGACGCTGACCCGGTCGTGCGCCTTGTTGACGTGCACGATCATCGCGGTGTCGGAGCGCGCGGTGCCGTCGTCGCGGCCGTACCGGCGGTTGTCGCCGGAGCGGCTGTCGGAGCCGAGGAGGAGGATGTCCAGCGAGCCGTCGGGGACGTCCGCGGGCCGGTCGGGCCCCAGGGCGGAGTCGATGTCGACGCCCGCGACGTTGCCGTCGATCCTCAGGTAGACGAGCCCGAGCCCGGCCCCGGCCAGCACGAGCGCGCCGACCGTGCCCCAGACGGCGGCGTGCAGCGCCGTGCGGCGC
Source organism: Streptomyces sp. (assembly GCF_035644915.1). Classification (GTDB taxonomy): domain Bacteria; phylum Actinomycetota; class Actinomycetes; order Streptomycetales; family Streptomycetaceae; genus Streptomyces. Next base: position 5,857 of record NZ_DASQNP010000071.1, on the reverse strand, counting down.
CGCGCGCGGGGGGCCGGGCCCTCCCCCGGCGCCTCTCCTCCGGTGGTGTCGTCGTCCGCCATCTGCGCTCCCTCTCCACCGCGACGGCGTACCCGCATCGGCCCGGATCACTCCGCGTCCGCGTCCGCGTCCTCCGGGCTCCGGTGGACCGCGCCCCCGTACGCGCGGCGAGGGCCGCCCCACCGTGCGTGGTGGGGCGGCCCTCGCCGCATTGCCTCCGGACGGGCCCGGACGGGCTCAGTCGCCGTTGCCCGGCGCCGGGGTCGTCTTCTGGATCTGCATCAGGAACTCGGCGTTGGACTTCGTCTGCTTCATCTTGTCCAGCAGCAGCTCGATGGCCTGCTGCTGGTCCAGCGCGTGCAGGACGCGCCGCAGCTTCCAGACGATGCCCAGCTCCTCGGCGCCCAGCAGGATCTCCTCCTTGCGGGTGCCGGACGCGTCGACGTCCACCGCCGGGAAGATGCGCTTCTCGGCGAGCTTCCGGTCGAGCTTGAGCTCCATGTTGCCGGTGCCCTTGAACTCCTCGAAGATCACCTCGTCCATCCGCGAGCCGGTCTCGACCAGCGCGGCGGCGAGGATCGTCAGGGAGCCGCCGTCCTCGATGTTCCGCGCGGCGCCGAAGAACTTCTTCGGCGGGTAGAGCGCGGTGGAGTCGACACCACCGGACAGGATGCGGCCCGACGCCGGGGCTGCCAGGTTGTACGCGCGGCCCAGGCGGGTGATGTTGTCCAGCAGCACCACCACGTCGTGGCCGAGCTCCACCAGCCGCTTGGCCCGCTCGATGGCCAGCTCGGCGATGGTGGTGTGGTCCTCGGCGGGGCGGTCGAAGGTCGAGGAGATGACCTCGCCCTTGACCGACCGCTGCATGTCGGTGACCTCCTCCGGCCGCTCGTCCACGAGCACGACCATCAGGTGGCACTCGGGGTTGTTGCGGGTGATGGAGTTGGCGATCGACTGCAGGACCGTGGTCTTGCCCGCCTTCGGCGGGGCCACGATCAGACCGCGCTGGCCCTTGCCGATGGGCGCGACCAGGTCGATGATCCGCGAGGTGAGGTGCCCCGGCTCGGTCTCCAGCCGCAGCCGCTCCTGCGGGTACAGCGGGGTCAGCTTGTTGAACTCGGGGCGGTTCCTGCCGCTCTCGGGCGACATGCCGTTGACCGAGTCCAGGCGGACCAGCGCGTTGAACTTCTCGCGCCGCTCGCCCTCGCGCGGCTGGCGGACCGCACCGGTGATGTGGTCGCCCTTGCGCAGGCCGTTCTTGCGCACCTGGGCGAGGGAGACGTACACGTCGTTCGGGCCCGGCAGGTAGCCGGAGGTGCGGACGAACGCGTAGTTGTCGAGGATGTCCAGGATTCCGGCGACCGGGATCAGGACGTCGTCCTCGGAGATCTGCGGCTCGGCGGCGTAGTCGTCGCGGCCGCGGCGTCCGCGGCGGTCGCGGTAGCGGCCCCGGCGTCCGCGGCGCCCGCCCTCGAAGTCGTCGTCGCGGCCGTCACGGCTGTCGCGGCTGTCACGGCTGTCGCGGCCGTCACGGCTGTCGCGGTTCTGGCGGTTGCCGCCGTCCTGGTTGTTCTGCTGGCCGCCACCGCCGCCGTCGTTCTTGTTGCGGCGGTCGCGCTGGCGTCCCTTGGCCTGGCCCTGGGCCTGGCGGTCGCCCTTGTCCTGCTTGTTCTCCTGCTTGTCCTGCTTGCCGTCGGCGCCCTTGCCGCCGTCGCCGCGCTGCTCGGCGGGCCTGTCCTCGCCGTCCGCGGCGGCCGGGGTCTCGGCGGGCCGGGCGTCGCCCTTGCCGCGGCGACGGCGCTCACCGGCGGGCTCGTCGCTGCCCGGCTGGCCGGGGATGTCGATCTGCTGCTGCGCGGCGTCGCCGGCGGGCTCGGTGCTCTCGCCCGTGCGCGCCTTGGAGGTCGCGCGGCGCCGCGGCTTGGTCTCGGCGGCGGGGGCGGCCTGGGCCTCGGTGCCCGCGTTCCCGGAACCGCCGGCGTTCGCGGCGTTCTCGGCCTGCTTGGCCCGGATGGTCTCGATGAGCTGGCTCTTGCGCATCCGCGCCGTGCCCCTGATGCCGAGGCCGGAGGCGACCTGCTGCAGTTCGGCTAGAACCATGCCCTCAAGGCCCGTGCCGGAGCGGCGACGCCTGGGGGCGGTACCGGATGCGGGCGCGGCAGGAGCGTCCGTGGCGGGCGCGGCGGCTTCGGCGGTGTCCACGCCCATCAGATCGGTGGTATCGCTCACGAAGGGTCCTTCCCTGGAGCGGGCGTCGGCCTGTCTGGCTCGGCGACCGGTTGTGCTGTCCGGCGGCGGTCCTTTTTCCGACCGGGCCGGGGCGGTGGTTTCCGCCTGGATGTACGGCGGAGGAATCAATACGGGGGTGGCGTGAGGGGATGACGTGCGTCAATCACGCCGTTCCGGAGCGAGCTCGTACTGCTCGGCAGGCTGCTCAGGCAGTTCAGGAGGCTCCCGGAAGAAGGGGTGTTCCCTTATGGGAATGTACCCACGGGATCACGGAGAGCACCGCGCCACCTTCGGGACGTCCCTGGAGGCTGCGAGTGCAGACTTGAGGTTAACACTACCGGACCCAACAAACATTCCCCCTCTCCGAGACCGGCATTCGTGTCACTGGCCCGTGGTGGCCAGCGGCAGCACGCTGGCGCCCGCGGCGTCGAGGGTCAGCCGGTTGGCCGCCCATCCGTCGCCCGCGAGCCGCGCGACCTTGTCGGCCGCGCCGTCCTCGACCAGCGCGAGCACCGTGGGGCCCGCGCCGGAGATGACCGCGGGCACCCCGTCGGCGCGCAGTCGGTGCACCAGGTCCACGCTCTCCTCCATCGCCGGGGCGCGGTACTCCTGGTGGAGCCGGTCCTCGGTGGCCGGGAGCAGCAGGTCGGGGCGGCGGGTGAGCGCCTCGACGAGCAGGGCCGCCCGGCCGGCGTTCACGGCGGCGTCCACGTGCGGAACGGTGCGGGGCAGCAGTCCGCGGGCGGTCTCGGTGAGCACCGGCCGGTCGGGTACGAAGACCACCGGGACGACGGACGGGTGCGGCTCCATCCTGATCGCCCGGGTGGCCCCGCCGTCCGTCCAGGCGAGGGTGAAGCCGCCCAGCAGGCAGGCCGCGACGTTGTCGGGGTGTCCCTCGATCTCCGTCGCCAGCTCCAGCATGGCGATGTCGTCCAGCTTCTCGGCGCCGCCGGTGGTCACCGCGCGGGCGGCCATGATGCCCGCGCAGATGGCGGCCGAGGAGGAGCCCAGGCCGCGGCCGTGCGGGATGCGGTTGGCGCAGACGACCTCCAGGCCCCGCGGCTGGCCGCCCAGCAGGTCGAAGGCCGCCCGCATGGAGCGCACGAGCAGGTGGCTCTCGTCGCGGGGCAGGGTGTCGGCGCCCTCGCCGGCGATGTCGATGTGCAGTCCGGAGTCGGCGACGCGGACCACGACGTCGTCGTACAGGCCCAGGGCCAGGCCGAGGGCGTCGTAGCCGGGGCCGAGGTTGGCGCTGGTGGCGGGGGTGCGCACCCGGACGGCGGCGGCGCGGAACGCGGGACCGGCCATCGCTCGATGACTCTCCTTGTGTGACTGTGCTGGTCGGAGTTGGTCGGGATCAGTCAGATTTGGTCAGATTTGATCGAATCTGGTCGGATGCTGCCTGGTGCGGGTCGAAGGCGCACGGCGTCACGCGCCGTGCGGGAACCGCGGCCGAGAGCCGGACCGGTCCACTGACCTCTGGCACATGCCGTACGCCAGGTCGGGACGTGTACCCAGCCTATCGAAGGACGGTTCGGTGGCGACATAGGGCGTACAGGAGGCGCACGATGCGTGTCGCGCGCCGCTGTGCGCCCCCCTATACCGGTACCCGTACCGGACACGCCCGCATTCCCGGGGCCGCGTGCGCCCCGTCCCTCACGCCAGTCCCAGGCGCTCGGCCGCGGCCGCCGCGTCGACCGGGACGACGACGGGCTGCGGCGCGCCCTCCACGGCCCAGTTCGGGTCCTTCAGGCCGTTGCCCGTGACGGTGCAGACGATCCTCTGGCCCGGATCGACCTTCCCCTCCTCGGCCGCCTTGAGCAGACCGGCGACGGAGGCGGCCGAGGCCGGCTCGACGAAGACGCCCTCCTGCGCGGCCAGGAGCCGGTAGGCGGCCAGGATCTGGCGGTCCGTCACCTCGTCGATGAGCCCGCCGGACTCGTCGCGGGCCCGCTCGGCGGCCTCCCAGGAGGCCGGGTTGCCGATGCGGATGGCGGTGGCGATGGTGCGCGGGTCCTTGACCGGCTCGCCCCGGACGATGGGCGCCGAACCGGACGCCTGGAAGCCCCACATCCGCGGCGTGCGGGAGGCGTGGGCGCCGTCGCCGGCGGACGCGTCGGCGTACTCCCGGTAGCCCTTCCAGTAGGCGGTGATGTTCCCGGCGTTGCCGACCGGCAGGACATGGATGTCGGGGGCGTCGCCGAGCATGTCGACGACCTCGAACGCCGCGGTCTTCTGGCCCTCGATCCGCACCGGGTTGACCGAATTGACCAGCGCCACCGGGTAGTTGTCCGACAGCCCGCGCGCCAGCGTGAGGCAGTCGTCGAAGTTGCCGTCGACCTGGAGGATGCGGGCACCGTGCACCAGCGCCTGCCCCATCTTGCCCAGCGCGATCTTCCCCTGCGGCACCAGGACGGCGCACACCATCCCGGCCCGCACCGCGTAGGCGGCGGCCGAGGCGGAGGTGTTGCCGGTGGAGGCGCAGATGACCGCCTGTGCGCCCTCCTGCTTCGCGCGGCTGATGGCCATCGTCATCCCGCGGTCCTTGAAGGAGCCGGTGGGGTTGGCGCCCTCGACCTTCAGGTGGACCTCGCAGCCGGTGCGCTCGGAGAGCACCTGTGCGGGCACGAGCGGCGTACCGCCCTCGCGGAGGGTCACGACCGGGGTGTCGTCGGTGACCGGGAGCCGGTCGCGGTACTCCTCGATGATGCCCCGCCACTGGCGGGTGCCGGACATTCGAGGGCTGGTGGTGGCGGTGGTCATCTCTCTCATTCCCCTTCGACCCGCATGATGCTCGCGACGCCGCGTACGGTGTCCAGTCTGCGCAGCGCCTCGACGGTCGCCGACAGGGCGGCGTCCGGCGCCCGGTGGGTGACCACGACCAGCGACGCGTCGCCGTCGGGGCCGCCCTTGCCCTGCTGGCGCACGGTGTCGATGGAGACTCCGTGCTCGGCGAAGACGGTGGCGCACTGGGCGAGGACACCCGGTTTGTCCGCGACGTCCAGGCTGATGTGGTAGCGGGTGATCACTTCGCCCATCGGGCTCACGGGGAGCTGGGCGTAGGCGGACTCCCCCGGTCCCCGCGAGCCGCTGAGCTTGTTGCGGCAGGCGGCGACCAGGTCGCCCAGGACCGCGGACGCGGTCGGCGCGCCCCCCGCGCCGGGACCGTAGAACATCAGCCGCCCGGCGGCCTCGGCCTCGACGAAGACCGCGTTGTACGCCTCGCGGACGGAGGCCAGCGGGTGGCTGAGCGGGATCATCGCCGGGTGGACGCGAGCGGTGACGGACCGCCCGTCGGCGGAACGCTCGCAGATGGCCAGCAGTTTGACCGTGCAGCCCATGCGCCGCGCGGAGGCTATGTCCGCGGCGGTGACCTCGGTCAGCCCCTCGCGGTGCACGTCGTCCAGGCGGACGCGGGTGTGGAAGGCGATCCCGGCCAGGATGGCGGCCTTGGCGGCGGCGTCGAAGCCCTCGACGTCGGCGGTCGGGTCGGCCTCGGCGTAGCCCAGCGCGGTCGCCTCGTCGAGCGCCTCGGCGAAGCCGGCACCGGTCTCGTCCATGCGCGTCAGCACGAAGTTGGTGGTGCCGTTGACGATGCCCAGGATGCGGTTGACCTTGTCGCCCGCCA
>NZ_DASQNP010000070.1:0-182286 GCF_035644915.1 Streptomyces sp. | reverse complement strand
GGCGTCCGCCGCGGCGGAGGCCACCCGGGAGGGCTGACCGCGGCGCCGCCCCGGACACCGGCCCCCGGGCCGGCCACGGGCGGCGGCCGCCGGTGCGGGTCGGTGCGGAAGGCCGCTAGCCTCACCGCATGAGCAAGCCGCCGACCCTCACCCTGCCCCCCGGTGCGCGGGCGTACCGACTGGCGACCGCGCGCGGCGGCTTCGCCGTGCACGACGCCGGCGAACCGCGCGCCGGAACGGCCCTGCTGGTGCCGGGGTTCACCGGCAGCAAGGAGGACTTCATCACCCTCCTCGCCCCGCTGGCGCGGCAGGGCTTCCGGGTGGTGGCCGTGGACGGCCGCGGGCAGTACGAGACCGGCGGCCCGCGCGAGGAGGCCGCCTACGTCCAGGACGAGCTGGCCCGGGACGTGCTCGCCCTGGCGGAGGCGCTCGGCGGGGACGTCCACCTGCTGGGGCACTCCATGGGCGGGCTGGTCGCCCGCGCCGCCGTGCTGCGGGACGCGTCGCCCTTCGGGTCGCTGACCATCATGAGTTCCGGGCCCGCCGCCATCTCCCCCGCCCAGCAGGCCCGCACCAGACTGCTGCTGGAGGCGCTGGCGGCGATGGACCTGGAGGCGGTCTGGCGGGCGATGCGCGACATGGACCCGCCGGAGGCCGCCGACAGCGCGACCCCGCCCGCCGTGGCCGAGTTCCTGCACCGCCGCTGGCTGGCGAACGTCCCCGAACAGCTCCTCGTCACCGGCCGCCAACTGCTCGCCGAACCGGACCGGGTCGCCGAGCTGGCGGCCGTACCCCTGCCCAAGCACGTGCTCTCCGGCGCGGTGGACTACGCCTGGCCGGTGCCGCTGATGGACGAGATGGCACGGCGGCTGGACGCCCGGCGCACGGTGATCGACGGCGCCGAGCACTCCCCGGCCGTCGAGCGCCCCAAGGAGACGGCGGACGCCCTGGCGGCCTTCTGGCACGACTGCCGGGCGGCCGGCGCCGGCCCGGCCCGGCAGGTCAGCCGTTCCCCTGGAGGAACTGCGTGACGCCGCCCGCGATCTGCTGGACCGCGATCGCCGACAGCAGCATCCCGGAGAGCCGGGTGACCAGGACCACGCCGCCGTCCTTGATGACGCGGATGATCAGCAGCGAGTACCGCATCACCAGCCACAGCACGACGTGGAGCACGGCGATCGCCGACCACACCGAGAGCTGACCGCCCAGTCCGTCCGCGCGCTGCACGGCCAGGATGACGGAGACGATCGCGCCGGGCCCGGCCAGCAGGGGCGTGCCCAGCGGTACGAGCGCGGCGTTGACGTCCTTGCTCTGCTTCGGCTCGTCGCTCCGGCCGGTGAGCAGGTCGAGCGCGACCAGCAGCAGCAGGAGCCCGCCCGCGACCATCAGCGCGGGGATCGACACGTGCAGGTAGTCGAGGATCTGCCGGCCGAAGAGGCCGAAGGCGGCGATCACCCCGAAGGCGACCAGGGTGGCCTGGAGGGCCATCTTCCGCTGGACCTTGACCGGACGGCCGGAGGCGAGGGCCAGGAAGATCGGGATGATGCCGGGCGGATCCATGATCACGAAGAGCGTGACGAAGACGGATCCGAAGACAGCGAAGTCGAACACGGTGGTGCCTTGCGCGGGGTCGGACGGCGGATCGGGCAGCGGATCGGACGGGGGTCAGGCGGAGACGGGTGCCGCGCCTGATCCCCGGGCGGCGATCTCGGCCCAGACGTCGGGGTCGGTGGTGTGCTCCCCGAGCCGGCAGGTCTTGCGGGTGCCGTGGTAGTCGCTGGATCCGGTGGTCAGCAGGCCGAGGTCGCGGGCGATGCCGCGCAGCCGGTCGCGGGTCGCGGCGTCGTGGTCCATGTGGTCCACCTCGACGCCGTCGAGCCCGGCGGCGGCCAGGTCGGCGATGGCGCTCTCCGGCACGCACCGGCCGCGCTTGACGGCCAGGGGGTGCGCGAGGACCGCGACCCCGCCCGCGCCCTTGACCAGGCGGATCGCCGTGAAGGGGTCCAGCTCGTGCTTCTCGACGTACGCCCGGCCGTCGTTGGCGATCCACTCGGCGGTGAAGGCGTCAGAGACGGTCTTGACGACGCCCAGTTCCACCATCGCGGTGGCAATGTGCGGGCGGCCGACCGCGCCCTCCCCGGCGATCTCGGCGACCCGCTCCCAGGTGATGGGCACGCCCAGCTCGCGGAGCCTGGCCACCATGGCCCGGGCGCGCGGGACCCGGTCGTCGCGGACGAGTTCGCGCTCGCGCGCCAGCTCCGGCTCGTCCGGGTCGAACAGGTACGCCAGCATGTGCAGGCTCACGCCGTCCAGCCGGCAGGAGAGTTCGGCGCCGGGGACGAGGGTCAGGCCCTCGGGCAGTGCCCCGGCGGCCTCGGCGTGCCCCGCGACCGTGTCGTGGTCGGTCAGCGCCACCACGTCCAGTCCGGCGGCCGCGGCGGCCCGCACCAGCTCGGCGGGGGTGTCCGTACCGTCCGACGCGGTCGAGTGGGTGTGCAGGTCGATGCGCACGGCAGGGGCTCCCACGGCGAACGGCTGAAACGGACACTTCAGAATAGAGCACCGCTCCCACCGCCCCTCGCGGCGGGCGGTCCCTCCCCGGCGGGCGCCCCGGGCCGGTTCAGGGGCCGGAGGGCGCGTCGAGCAGCCGGGGGGACAGCGCCCCGCACGGCACCAGCTCCACCTCGGCCCCCGCGTCCCGCAGATCGGTGAGCACCAGTTCGTCGTAGATCAGCAGCCCGGACTGCTCGGGCCAGATGATCGCCCACAGCCACAGTCCGCACGCCTCGCCCGCGAACACCGCGCGGTCGTCGGGGGTGTCGCCCACGAGCCACAGCGGGGTGGGCCGCCCGGTGGCGAGGACCTTCGCGTGCGGCGGTTTGCCCACGTCCATCAGCGGGCCGGGGTCGGGACCGGGCACTCCGGCGAAGCGCGCGCCGAGTCCGACGCCCAGCTCCTCGGCGACGAGCAGCAGTTCGCCGGGGCCGCCGAGCGGTCCGGGGCCCGAGCAGGCGACGGCGGTGGCCCGGCCGCCGCTCCGGTCGTCGCCCGCGTAGGCGATCCCGGTGAACAGCCAGCCTATGGGCAGCGGCCAGGGCATCCACACCGGGACCCGGGCCCGGTGGAGCACGACGCCGAGCGCCTCGACGCTCGGCGGGAGGACCGGCTGCAGCGGGTGCACCGTGCCGTGCACGCCGCACTGCCAGGAGTCGGCGAAGAGACCGGGTGCCCGGACACGGCCACCGCACTTCGGGCAACTGGGTTCGCCCCTCATGGAGCACCACGGTCCTCCCCGGGCGCCGCCGCGTCAAGGACGATCACTCATACGGATCGTGTACGGATCGTGCGGTCCGCGCGCTCCGCCCGAGCCCCCGTCAGTTCCCGCCGGGTTCCCGCCCGGTTCCCGCCGGGTTCCGTTCAGTCCGTCAGCGGTACGGACGCGCGCCGGGGATCGCGCAGGTCCGTCCCGTGCGCCAGCCAGCGCTCCCGCAGCGCCGCCGCACCGTGCACCCGCTTCCAGGCGGCCTCGTTGGGCGTCATCGGCAGCAGGGGCAGGAAGCGGACGGGGTCCATCGGCGGATCCAGTTCCAGGTCCTCCACCAGGCCGCCGCCCTCGGCGACCAGCACGGAGGTGAAGGGCGCCTGCGGCCACAGCGGCTCGCCCACGTCCAGCGAGGCGCCGGGGGCCACGACCACCCCTTCGACCTGCGGGGACGCGGCCAGCACGGCGAGCGGGCGCAGCACCTTGTCGGTGTCGGCCGACCCGGCCCGCACCGTCAGCACCAGCTCGGTGCGGGGGCCGCGTTCGGGGTCGGCCAGGGCGGCGGCGGGGTCGGTCATGGGCGCGGCGGACATCCCGAGGGTGACGTAGCGCACCACGCCGTTCCCGTCGCCGTCCGAGCCGGTGAAGCGCAGCACCTCGATCCGGTCGGTGCCCAGGAACGTCACCGCGGCCCGCGCGTCGGGCTCTCCCAGGGCGGTGCGCAGACGGGCTTCGACCAGCCGGAGAACGTGTGCCATACCGCGAGCATAGATCGTGTATGGATCAGGCAAAGAGGGTATGCGGGAACCCCAGGGCGGTACGGCGGGGGTCCCGTGAGTGCTACCGTTGACTGCTGGTCAAGGCGTGTACGGAGATTCCCCCAACGGGGACCGGCCGGAGGAGGTGGGGCTGCGATGGATCCGAGTCGACCGTGCAGTACCAGCTGCTCTTCCGCCCGGCAGCCACGTTCCCGCGCCTGAGAGTCTTCCGTCTTCCCTCCCTCCATCCGCCACCGGGCGGTGAAACCTGCGGAAGACCTGCTTCTCCCCCGCGGACCGGCTTCGCGGAAGAGCGCGTGAGTTCTTGCTCGACCGACGTTCTCAGCGAATGCCGCCTGTGCGCACGGTTCGCGTGGTGCCCGCTTTGCAGACCTCCGGCCTCCGGCCTCCGTAGGTCCCCATTCCGGGCAGCGCTGCGCCCGTCGACGGCGGCTCGGCACGCGAAGGAGCCCAGCATGTCGATGATCCGTGACCTGCGCGCCGCGGTCCGCCCCACCCTGCGCCGGGGCGTCCGTTCCCCCTACCCCCACGACAGCGCCGGCGACTCCACCGCCACCAGTGCCGTCGTGGACTGCGCCGTCTACCGCGACGGCCGCCGCCTCGCCAAGCACCTGTCCCCCGCCGAGGCCCTGCGCGCGCTGCGCTCGCGGGAGTGCGAGGGGACCGGGGCGTTCGTGTGGATCGGTCTGCACGAGCCCACCGAGCAGGAGTTCGCGGGCATCGCCCGCGAGTTCGGCCTCCACCCGCTCGCCGTCGAGGACGCCGTGCACGCGCACCAGCGGCCGAAGCTGGAGCGCTACGACGACAGCCTGTTCACCGTCTTCAAGACGATCCACTACGTCGACCACGCCGAACTCACCGACACCAGCGAGGTGGTGGAGACCGGCGAGGTGATGTGCTTCACCGGCCGGGACTACATCATCACCGTCCGGCACGGCGGCCAGGGCTCGCTGCGCACGCTGCGCCACCGCCTGGAGGACGACCCCGAGCTGCTGGCCAAGGGTCCCTCGGCCGTGCTCCACGCCATCGCCGACCAGGTGGTGGACGGCTACCTGGCGGTCGCCGGCGCGGTGCAGGACGACATCGACGAGGTGGAGATCCAGGTCTTCTCGGAGGCGGGCAAGGGCCGCCGCGGGCGCGACGCGGGGCGGATCTACCAGCTCAAGCGCGAGGTGCTGGAGTTCAAGCGGGCGGTCTCGCCGCTGCTGCGGCCGATGCAGCTGCTGAGCGAGCGGCCGATGCGGCTGATCGACCCCGACATCCAGAAGTACTTCCGCGACGTCGCGGACCACCTGACCCGGGTGAACGAGCAGGTGCTCTCCTTCGACGACCTGCTCAACTCCATCCTCCAGGCGAACCTCGCCCAGGCGACGGTCGCGCAGAACGAGGACATGCGGAAGATCACCTCGTGGGCGGCGATCTTCGCCGTCCCGACGATGATCGCCGGGATCTACGGCATGAACTTCGACTACATGCCGGAGCTGCAGTGGAAGTACGGCTACCCGACCGTCATGGCCGTGATCGCCGGGATCTGCTACGCCATCCACCGCGGCTTCAAGCGGAACGGCTGGTTGTAGGGGGCGCCGGCCCGGTGTTCGCCCGGACCACCAGGCCCAGGCCGAGCAGGATCACCGCGAGCGCCCCGTAGACGGCCGCGGGCGGAGCCTGCCCCAGCCAGAGCGCCGCGATCAGCGCCGCGCCCGGCGTCTCCAGCAGGATCGCCGTCGAGGTGACCGACGGCCCCAGGCCCCGCACCACCCGGTTGATCAGCGAGTGGCCCAGCAACTGCGCGGTGAGGGTGAGCAGGGCGAGCTTGAGCCAGGTCTCCCCGCCGTAGCCGCCGAGGTCCGCTCCGAAGGCCAGGCATGCGGCCAGCAGCAGCACGGCCGCCGTGGTGTAGCAGACGCAGGTGTAGGCGGTGGTGGAGACCGTGCGGCGCACCTCGGCGCCGAGCAGGACGTACCCGGCCGCCGCCATGCCGCCCGCCAGCGCCAGGGCGTCGCCGGCCAGGGCGCGCGGCGAGAGCGTCAGGTCGATGCCGGTGAGGAGCACCACACCGGCGAAGGCCACGGCCGTGCCCGCCCAGACCAGTGCGGGCGGCCGGTGGCCGCGCAGCCGCAGCAGCAGGGTGGTCCAGATCGGCGTGGTGGTGACCAGCGCGGTCGAGGAGGCGACCGAGGTCATGTGGAGGCTGGGCAGCCACAGCGCGAAGTGCAGGGCGAGCAGCGCCCCGGCGGCCACGGCCAGCGCGGCCGTCCGGCGGCCCATGGAGCGCAGCTCGGCCCGGTGGCGGACGAGGGCCAGCGGGGCGAGCGCGCCGACCGCCATCGCGTTGCGCCAGAAGGCGATGGCCAGGGCCGGTGCGGCGGTGGCCGCGATCAGGGGCGCGGACAGCGAGATGCCGGAGACGGCGACCGCCAGCAGGAGGAGGTCCACTCCGGTGCCCGGGTGCCCGGTGGTGGTGCCGGACGCCGGGCCCGCGGGGGCGGCGGGCGTCTCGGCGGTGCGCACGGGTCTCCTCCCGGGAGGTCTCGGGGATGTTCTGGGGCGTTCGCCGTCCTCCGCACGGCTCATCCCAGCGTAAGGGTCCCGGCGCAAGGGGCGGAGCCGTGCGGCGGGGCCGGTCCCGCCGGCTGCCCGGGCTGCGGGGCGGGCGGGGGCGGGCGGGGGCGGCCGGTGCGGCGGTAGGGTCGCCGTATGGCCACCACGTCCGTCCCCGCGCTCGACCTGGCGCTGATCGAGGAGTCGGCGAAGAAGTCCGCCCTGGTGTGGGTGCGCGGCCCCGAGGGGCCCGACCGCGCCCTGTGGCACGTCTGGCACGACGGGGCCGTCTGCCTGGTGGGGGACGGCCCGGCGGAGCAGCCGCTGGCCGGGCTCGGGCTCGTTCACCAAGGCACCGCCACGGTCACCGCGCGCAGCAAGGACAAGGGCGGTCTGCTGGTCGTCTGGCCGGCCCGGGTGGTGGAGCTGTCCCCGGACGGCGAGCCGTGGCGGGCCGCGGTGGCCGAGCTGGCGGGCAAGCGGCTCAACGCGCCGGACGCCGTGACGATCGCCGAGCGCTGGGCCCGGGAGTGCCGGGTCCTGCGGCTGGAGCCCGCCGGAGCGCTCCTGGAGGGGCCCGGCGCGATGCCGGACGGCCCGCGGGCCGCCGCCCCGCTGCCGACGGCGGCGACCACGCGCCGGCCGGCCCCGGCGGGGCTGCCGAAGCTGCTGCTGCGCCGCGGGCGCCGCACGGGCTGAGACCGGACGCGGAGGGCCGGACGGCGGGCCACGCGGGGCCGCCCGCCGTGCTCGCCCCGTGCACGTTCACCCCGCGCGCACCCCCTCCGGGCTCACTCCGCGGCCGAGATCCTCCTGCCGTAGTCGACGACCTGCTCCTTCGCCGGGGCCCGCAGTGTGAACTCCTTGTCCCACTCGGTGAGTTCGACCACGCCCGCGTCGCCGCCGCGCTCCAGCCGCAGCGGGTACGGCTTGCCGATCAGCGCGACGCTGAGCACCCCGCCGTCGCCCTTCGCGGCCCGCACCTCGATCGTCCGCACGCCCTCGACCTCGTCCCGGTCGCCGGTCTCCCGCTTGCCGTGGAGGGCGAGCAGCCCGTCGAGCAGCACGTCCTTGTCCGTGAAGCCGCTGAGCTGCTTGTAGGCGGGGTCGCCGGGCGGCACCTTGACGTACTTGCCCTCCAGCTTGCGGGCCGCCGACAGGTCGGTCTCGGTCGGCTCCCTGTCGCCCTGCCCCTGGTCGACCCAGAAGTCGGCGTCGGCCTTGAGGTAGAGGTCCTCACCGACCCGCAGCAGCTCGAAGCGGGGGCCGCCCTTGGCGGAGACCTCGCCGAGACCGCCGTTGTCCTTCAACCGCATGTCCAGGCGGTAGGTGCGGCCCTTGCTGATCACGCTGCCCGACAACCGTACGGACCCCGCCGCCAGGGCGGCCCTGCGGGCCTTGTCCTCGATCTTGGCGGCGGGGAGTCTGCCGACCCCGTTGGTCCCCTTGTCCGGGTCCTCCGAGGCGCATCCCGCGAGCACGACCGTCAGCACCGCGAGGACCGCCCCCACCACCGCCGCACTCCGGGCACGAACACCGTGGACCCACGCAGTCACGTCCGCTCTTCCTCCTGAAGTCGGGGGCAGGAACCGCACCTTACCGGGGGCGCCGAGCACGAACGGAAGACGGCCGTCCGGCCCGTACCGCCGGACGGGACCGGACGGGGCGCGTTAACCTGAAAGCCGCATTCGGGTCATGTCTCCCATGCAGGCACTCGGCCGCACATGGGTACACGGCACACGGCAGCACACACCGGAACGCACGAGCGAGGAGCGGAGGGCAGGCATGGCGCTGGGCGCCCCGCGGGTCTTCGTCTCACACCTCTCCGGCATCGCCGTCTTCGACCCCGTCGGGGACCAGGTCGGCCGCGTGCGGGACGTGGTGGCGATGCTGCGCGTCGGCAACCTCCCGCCGCGCGTGCTGGGACTGGTCGTCGAGGTGATCAGCCGGCGGCGCGTCTTCCTCCCCATGACCCGGGTGACCGGCGTGGAGTCGGGGCAGGTGATCACCACCGGCGTGGTCAACCTGCGGCGCTTCGAGCAGCGGCCCACCGAGACCCTGGTCCTGGGCGAGCTGCTGGACCGGCAGGTGACGCTGGTCGAGACGGGCGAGAAGGTCACCGTGCTCGACGTCGGCCTGACCCAGCTCCCGGCGCGCCGCGAATGGCTGATCGACAAGGTCTTCGTGCGGCGCGGCAAGGGCGGCGCGCTGCGGCGGCGCGGGGAGACGCTGACGGTCGAGTGGTCCGCGGTGACCGGCTTCTCGCTGGAGGAGGAGGGCCAGGGGGCGGCCAACCTGCTGGCCGTCTTCGACCAGCTCCGTCCGGCCGACCTCGCCAACGTCCTGCACCACCTGTCGTCCAAGCGCCGCGAGGAGGTCGCCGCCGCGCTGGACGACGACCGGCTGGCGGACGTGCTGGAGGAGCTGCCGGACGACGACCAGGTGGAGATCCTGGGCAAGCTCAAGGACGAGCGCGCCGCGGACGTACTGGAGGCGATGGACCCCGACGACGCCGCCGACCTCCTCTCCGAGCTGCCCGAGAAGGACAAGGAACGGCTGCTGCGGCTGATGGAGCCGCAGGACGCGGCACCCGTACGGCGGTTGCTGACGTACGAGGAGCACACCGCGGGCGGCATGATGACGACCGAGCCGATCGTGCTGCGGCCCGACGCCACGGTGGCCGACGCCCTGGCCAGGATGCGCGTGGCGGACCTGCCGGCGCCGCTGGCCGCGCAGGTGTACGTGTGCCGGCCGCCGGAGGAGACCCCGACGGGGAAGTACCTGGGCCTGGCGCACTTCCAGCGGCTGCTGCGCGAACCGCCCGGCACGCTGGTCGGCGCGGTGGTGGACACCGATCTGCGGCCGCTGCCGCCGGACACCCCGCTGTCCACGCTGACCAGCTACCTGGCCGCCTACAACATCGTGGCGGCGCCGGTGGTGGACGAGGGCGGATCGCTGCTGGGCGCCGTCACGGTCGACGACGTCCTGGACCACCTGCTGCCGGAGGACTGGCGCGAGGCGGCTGCCCGGGAGGCGATCGGGGTACGCGGTCCGCACGAGACCGAGCACGAGAGCCAGGGGGAGGACCCGGGGAACGCCGATGGCCGATAGGGAACGGGACGAGCGCATGGCGCGCAGGGAACGCGAGCGGAGCCTTCCGCCGGTCACCGGGCGGGGGCGCCGGGCACGGCTGGACCAGCCCATGGTGCCGCGCCGCAGCCCGCTGCCGGAGTACGACCCGGAGGCCTTCGGACGGCTGTCGGAGCGGATCGCCCGCTTCCTGGGCACGGGGCGGTTCATCGTCTGGATGACGGTGGCCATCATCCTGTGGGTCGCCTGGAACACGCTGGCCCCGCGGCCCCTGCGCTTCGACGAGTACCCGTTCATCTTCCTGACGCTCATGCTGTCGCTCCAGGCGTCGTACGCCGCCCCGCTGATCCTGCTGGCCCAGAACCGGCAGGACGACCGGGACCGGGTCAACCTGGAGCAGGACCGCAAGCGGAACGAGCGCTCCATCGCCGACACCGAGTACCTCACCCGGGAGGTCGCCGCGCTGCGGATGGGGATGGGCGAGGTCGCCACCCGGGACTGGATCCGTTCGGAGCTGCAGGACCTGGTGAAGGAGCTGGAGCAGCGCGGCCTCGTGGAGCCGGCCGCCGACCGCGGGCGGGACAGGTCCCGGTGAGGCGGGCGCGGCGGCCCGGGGGGCTGTGACGCGGGGGCTGTGACGCGGGGGCTGTGACGCGGCGCGGTGAACGGGCCGGAGGCCGCTGCCTTCGGTGTCACCGCCGGCGCGCCGTACCATCGGGGCATGGCTACTGACACGTCCGCGGCACGCAGCGGAGCCCCCACCGAGGACGCGGTCCGCGCCGCGCTCGCGACCGTGAACGACCCGGAGATCCACCGCCCGATCACCGACCTGGGCATGGTGAAGTCGGTGGAGATCGGGAGCGACGGCTCGGTCGCGGTCACGGTCTACCTGACGGTCTCCGGCTGCCCGATGCGCGAGACCATCACCTCCTCCGTGACCGAGGCGGTCCGCGGTGTGGCGGGCGTCACGGACGTGAGGGTCTCCCTGGACGTGATGAGCGACGAGCAGCGCCGCGAGCTGGCCGCCTCGCTCCGCGGCGGCCAGGCCGAGCGGGAGATCCCGTTCGCGAGGCCGGGCTCGCTGACCCGGGTGTACGCGATCGCCTCCGGCAAGGGCGGCGTCGGCAAGTCCTCGGTGACGGTCAACCTGGCGGCGGCGATGGCGGCCGACGGCCTGAAGGTCGGTGTCGTGGACGCCGACATCTACGGCCACTCGGTGCCGCGCATGCTGGGCGCGGAGGGCCGGCCGACCCAGGTCGAGAACATGATCATGCCGCCGTCCGCCAACGGCGTGAAGGTGATCTCGATCGGCATGTTCACCCCGGGCAACGCCCCGGTGGTGTGGCGCGGGCCGATGCTGCACCGCGCGCTCCAGCAGTTCCTCGCCGACGTCTACTGGGGCGATCTGGACGTGCTGCTGCTGGACCTGCCCCCGGGCACCGGCGACATCGCCATCTCGGTGGCGCAGCTCATCCCGAACGCCGAGATCCTGGTGGTGACCACCCCGCAGCAGGCGGCGGCCGAGGTCGCCGAGCGCGCCGGGTCCATCGCCGTGCAGACCCACCAGAAGATCGTGGGCGTCGTGGAGAACATGTCCGGGCTGCCCTGCCCGCACTGCGGCGAACTGGTCGACGTCTTCGGCACGGGCGGCGGCCAGCGCGTCGCCGACGGGCTGAGCAGGACCACCGGCACCACCGTCCCGGTGCTGGGTTCCATCCCGATCGACGTGCGGCTGCGCGAGGGCGGCGACGAGGGCAGGCCGGTGGTGCTGACCGACCCGGACTCCCCCGCGGGCTCGGCGATCCGCGCGATCGCGGGCAAGCTGGGCGGGCGCAAGCGCGGACTGTCCGGCATGTCGCTGGGGATCACCCCGCGCAACAAGTTCTGAGGCCGCGGGCCCGAGGGCCTGATGGCCCGTCAGGGGCGGCGCGCCACCGGGCGCGCCGCCCCGTGCCGTACCGCCGGCGCCGCCGTGGTGATCCGGCGGTCAGTGGCGGTAGGTGGTGATGTCCTTGATCACCGAGAAGCCCAGTCCGTACGCGCTCATCCCCCGCCCGTACGCGCCGATGTGCACGCCCTCCCGGGTCGGGCCCGCCAGCACCCACCCGTACTCCGACTCCCGGTAGCGGAAGTCGGTCGGGGTGCCGTCGACCGGCAGGGACAGGGTGGACCAGGCGGGACCGTCCAGGTCGTCCGCCAGGTCCCAGGCGATCGCCGTCTGCTGGTCGAGCCACTGCTGCCGGAGCCCGCGCTCCATTTGGGTGGGCCAGGTACATGACAGCAGACCCGACCCGGCCAGCCAGGCCGCCGACGAGACCGAGGTGGCCTCCAGGACGCCCGTGCCGTCGGGGCTGCTGCGCACCGGACGGTCGACGACCGTCACGACGACGACGAACCGCTGGTTGTGCGGGCCGGCCTCGGACCGGAAGGAGGGCTCCTCCCCGTGGCCGGTGGAACCGTGCTCCACCGTGCCGTCGGCGGCGGCGCCCACCCGCATCAGCCAGCGCGGACCGGTGAAGGCCTCGTCGAGGCCGTACCAGGGGAAGCTGGCCATCAGATAGCCATCGATCACCCGGTCCGCCCCGGACGCGGACGCGCCCAGCGGCCCTGCCCGGCCCGTCGTCTCCATCTGTGCGACGCCTCCTCGTGTGCCCCGTGTCGTGGTGGGCCCGCCCCCTCGGGCGGCCCGGCCTCGGACACAGGGAGGATAGCCACCCTTGTCCGCCGAATCGGACAGGACCGGCTGTGTTCTACGGGAGGTGGCCCTCCCGGTTCACCGGCGAGGAGTGCGTCAGGTGGCGTCCGCGTCGAACGGCGGCGGCTCGTCCCCGGCGGCCGGGCCGTCCTTGCGGAGCCGGTCGGCGGAAGGGCCGCCCTTGCGGAGCCGGTCGGCGGAAGGGCCGCCCGGGGCCGCCGTTCCCGCGGCTCCGGCCGCCCCCGCGGAGGTGCCCGGGGAGTCCTTGGCGCCGCCGGGGGCGATCTCCCTGCCGTTGACCGCGTCCGTGACCTCGGCGAGCTCCTGGCGCAGGTCGAAGCCGTTGCGGATCTCCTTCAGGCCCAGGTCGTCGTTGTCCAGCAGGTGCTTGCGGGCGAAGTTCTTGGGGTTGAGGTCCTCGAATTCGAAGTCCTTGAACTCCGGCCCCAGTTCCCTGCGGATGTCGTCCCGGGCGTTGTCCGAGAACTCCCGGACCTTGCGGATGAACCGGGCGACGTCCTGGATGACCTTCGGCAGCTTCTCCGGCCCGAAGACAAGGACCGCCAGGATGATGAGCGCGATCAGCTCCAGGGGCCCTATGTCGAAGAACACCGTGCAGCTCCCTCAGATAAGTCCACGACCCGTGCGGCCACAGTCACGGTACCCGCCCGGCGCCCCGGGGCGGGAGTCACCGCCGCGAACAACGGTCGTCACGGCGGCGGTCACGGCCCGGTCGCCGAGCCGAGGACGACCGTCACGGACCTCTCCCGGCCACCGCGCTCGACGGTCAGTTCCAGCCGGTCGCCGGGGCGGTGGCTGCGGATCTTCACGATCAGCTCCTCGCCGCCCCGCACCCGGGTGCCGTCCACCGCGGTGATGACGTCGCCCTCCTCGATCCCCGCCCGGTCGGCCGGTCCGCCCGGCACGACGGGCGTGCCCGCCTGGCCGGGGGCGAGGCCGACCCGGGCGCCGTCGCCGGAGTACTCCATGTCGACTGTGACGCCGATCACCGGATGGGTGGCCCGGCCGGTGTTGATCAGCTCCTCGGCCACCCGCTTGGCCTGGTTGACCGGGATGGCGAAGCCCAGGCCGATGCTGCCGCCGCGGCCGGTCTCCGGCGCACCGTCGCCGGCGGCGCGGATCGCGCTGTTGATGCCGATGACCCGGCCGCGGGCGTCCATCAGCGGGCCGCCGGAGTTGCCGGGGTTGATCGGGGCGTCGGTCTGCAGCGCGTCCACGTAGCTGACGTCGCTGCCGTCGTGCTCGCCGCCCGCCGTGATGGGACGCTCCGTGGCGCTGATGATCCCCGCGGTGACCGTGCCCGCCAGGTCGTACGGCGCGCCGATCGCCACGACCGGGTCGCCCACCCGCACCGAGTCGGAGTTGCCCAGCGGCAGCGGGTGCAGCTCGTGGCTCCCCTCCACCTTCAGCACGGCCAGGTCGTAGCCGCTGTCGGTGCCGACGACCTCGGCGGCGGCGGTCTCGCCGTCGTTGAAGGTGACCCTGATCTCACCGCCGCCGCCCGCGGGCTCCACCACGTGGTGGTTGGTGAGGAGGTGGCCGCGCCGGTCGAGGACGAAGCCGGTGCCGGTGCCCCGCTCGCCGGAGCCCCGGACGTGGATGGTCACCACGCCGGGCAGGGCCCGCTCGGCGATCCCCGCCACGCTGTCCGGGGCGCGGTCGATGTCCTCGGCGGGCGCCTGGGGCAGCTCGACGGCGCCGAGCCCGCCGTGGCGCTCCAGATACGCACCGAAACCGCCGCCCACGCCTCCGGCGAACAGCGCCAGGACGACGGCCGCGGCGACCGTCCGGCTTCTGCGCCGGCGCGGCGGCACCGGCGGTGCCGGGGGCGGGAGCTGCGGGCCGTACGGGGCGGGCGCCGGCGCCGGCGGCACCGGGGACGGCGCCGAGGATGGCGGGGCCCACGGGTCGTACCGCGCGAACGGTGCGCCCGGGAGCGCCGCGGCCTCCTGTGCGGGGGCCTGCGGCGGCAGCCGGGTGCCCTGCGCGGGAGTCGCCACGGGCCGCTGGACGGGCGGTGCGGGGGCCCAGGGGCCCGGACCGCCGTAGGGCGGCGTGCTGTACGGGTCCTCCGCGTGCAGCGGCCGCGGCGCGGCCTCGGTGGTCCGGCCTCCTCCCACCGGGCGCGGGGCGGAGGTCCCGCGTGGACGGCTCCACCACGTCGGCTGCGGCCCGGTGGCCTTCCCCTCGTCCATGCTCTCTCCACATTCGCCCGCGCCGCCCTGTGCGCGGACCAGCACCACATCGCCACGATTCAACCAGGCCCCGGCCACCGGGCGCGGGCAGGCCCGCCGGAGGCGCCGGAAGCGCCCCCGGCGGAGCCGGAGGGAGAGTCCGCGCCCCGGTCCGTGCCCGGGGAGGACCGGCGTGGGCGGCCGGTCAGCGGCCCGGTGCGGAGGCGGTGGACGTGGGGGCCGCGACGGTGACCGTGACGGAGGGCGACGCGTCGGCGAACGGCCGGCCCACGGGGGCGTGCTGCCCCGACAGTCCGGTGTCCAGCCGCTGGGCCGTGTACTGGGTCGGACGTATCAGGGGCGGGTGCACCGTGGGGGACACGTCGAGCACCGGTACGGTCATCGGCCCGTACTGCCACGGCCGGGGCGTGTACCCGGACTCCGGCGGGGCCGTGGACCGGGTGGGCGAGGGCACCGGCGTCGGCGCCGTGGTGGGCCCGCTCAGCGTGCCGACCTCCTCCCGGCCGCGCCCGCCGGACCGTTCACCGCCGCGTTCCGCGCCGGCCGCGGCCGTGCGCAGGGGGCTGGCCGCCGTGGCGCCCTCCCCGCCCGTGGCCGTCGTGGGACCGCCGGTGGCGGAGGTCAGCGCCCCGCCGATGGCGAAGGCCGCCAGCGAGACGGCGCCGGCCGCCGCGAAGGCGAAGCGGCGCCCGCGCGAGGACGTCCGGTCCGGTTCGTGGATGCGGAACCCCCGGTCGGGGGTGAGCATGCTGCGGGACGGCAGGTACTCGAAGTCCCAGGCGGATCTGGGCCGGTCTATCGGCCCCTCCGGCGGATCGTCGTCAAGGCCTCCGGGGAGCCCCTGGAGCCGCGCGAGGAACCCCTCCGAGGGGGGCGGGGGCGCGGCGTCGGCGAAGACGCTCTTCAGCCTGCGCTGGGCGTCGGCCTCCGCCTTGCAGGTGTGGCAGGTCGCGAGGTGGGCGAGGACCCGCTCGCGCGTCTCGTGCTCCAGCTCGCCGTCCACCAGGGCCGCCAGACAGTCGCCCAGGTGCTGTTCGGCCGGGGTCGGTTCCATGTCGTAGTCGTATGTGCCACTCACGCGGTGCCGCCCTCCGCGTTCACGGCACCGGGGAGCGCTCCGGCCAGCGCGCGCTGCTCGGCGCGTGCCTCGGGCGACCGGTGCTTGAGAGCCTTGCGCAGGTGGGAACGGCCGCGGTGGATGCGGCTGCGGACCGTGCCGAGCTTCACGCCGAGCGTCGCGGCGATCTCCTCGTACGACAGCCCTTCGATGTCGCAGAGCACCACCGCCGCCCGGAACTCCGGGGCGAGCGTGTCCAGGGCCTGCTGGATGTCGGCGTCGAAGTGGGTGTCGTTGAAGTGCTGCTGCGGCGAGGGCTCACGGCTGGGCAGCCGCTCGGCCGCGTCCTCGCCGAGCGCGTCGAAGCGGATGCGCTGCTTGCGCCGCACCATGTCCAGGAACAGGTTCGTGGTGATGCGGTGCAGCCAGCCCTCGAAGGTGCCGGGGGTGTACGTGGACAGCGAGCGGAAGACCCTGACGAAGACCTCCTGGGTGAGGTCCTCGGCGTCGTGCTGGTTCCCGGTGAGGCGGTACGCGAGCCGGTAGACGCGCCCGCTGTGGGTGCTGACGATCTCCTCCCAGGTGGGAGGCGTCCACGCCGGAGCGCCCGCGTCGGTGGCGAAGGTCGCGGTGGTCGCGGAGTCGGCGGCGTGGCGGTGGTCAGCGGTGTCGTTCACGGATTTCGGCTCGCCGGACGACCTGAGAAAGCGCCTCAGCACTCCCCGGTCACCGGCCGCAGCCGCACCTCCCCTGTCGGCTCTGGTGGTGTCCAGTGGAGCCCCTACCATAGCCACCTCGCCCGTTAGCTCCGGATAAGCTTCTTTGACCGTCTTTTGGTCTTGTGCCATGTACGTTCCCCCGCCGCCTGCCGTACGGCCTCGTCCTTGACCAACGCGCGGTCCCATCTGCGGGTTCCCGACGGCAGCGGATACAGTCACGGTTGCGTGGACCCCGGGGACAGGAGAGGGCGATTACCGGCAACCGGCTGACGAGCTGGGCGTTCGCCGACGCGTACGGCGCCGAGCACGCCGAGCACGTCGAGCACTCGGCAGCACTGCGCTGGGCTCGTGACCGTGCCCGGGAGGCGGGGCTGCGCCCGGTGTCGGACGGCACGGGTGCGGCGCTGCGGCTGCTGGCGGCCGCCGTGGACGCCAAGGCGGTGGCCGAGATCGGCACCGGCACCGGGGTCTCGGGGATCCACCTGCTGCACGGCATGCGGCCGGACGGCGTGCTGACGACCGTGGACACCGACCCGGAGTGCCAGCAGATCGCCCGCCAGGCGTTCCGCGCCGCCGGTTTCGCGGCCAACCGTGCCCGCTTCATCCCGGGCCGCGCCCTGGACGTCCTGCCGCGGCTCGCGGACGGCGGGTACGACCTGGTGTTCTGCGACGGCGACCGGACGGAGTGCCTGGAGTACCTGGACGAATCGTTGCGCCTGCTGCGCCCGGGCGGGCTGGTCTGCTTCGAGGGCGTCTTCGCCGACGGCCGCACCGTCGACTCCTCGGCCCAGCCCGCCGAGGTCCTCAGGCTGCGCGAGCTGCTGCGCACGGTCCGGGACAGCACCGCGCTGCTGCCGTCCCTGCTGCCGGTGGGCGACGGACTGCTGTGCGCGGTCAAGCGGGAGCACTGACCGGGGGGCCGGGGCGCCGGACCCCGGACACACCGCCGCCCCCGGGCGCTGGGCGCTCCGGGGGCGGCGGCGACAAAGGTGCGACGAAGGCAGTGGTGCGGCGAGAGCGGTGCCGGGGGCTCCTCAGCCGCAGGCCTTCTTGAGAGCTTCGCCGAGTGCATCCGCTTCGTCAGGGGTCAGCTCGACGACGAGTCGTCCACCGCCTTCGAGCGGAACGCGCATGATGATGCCCCGCCCCTCCTTGGTCACCTCGAGCGGGCCATCGCCCGTCCGCGGCTTCATGGCCGCCATGCTCGTTCCCCTTCCTGAAACCAGCTGATCTCCGCCGACAACCCAGGTGTCACCGGCGTCGAACACATTGCTTCCCGGTCATTATCCCGCATCACGTGACCGCATGACCAACATCGGTCCGCATCCCTTGCACAACGCGCTCACACAAAACCACCCAATTCGGCGATCAAGCTGCGATACTGCGCGCTCTTCTCTGGATTTCCGAGACCGATTTGTTTGACGCAGCTCACATGGACGGGCATATATCGGCCGCCGCCGGTCCTTGTCATGCTGGCTCCATGGCAGACAACGTGCTCTACGAAGTGTCCGAGGGTCTCGCGACCATCACCCTCAACCGTCCCGACGCCATGAACGCCCTCGACACCGCGCTCAAGGAGGCACTGCGGGACACGCTGCGGCGGGCGGCCGGCGATCCCGCCGTGCGCGCGGTGCTGCTGACCGGCAGCGGACGGGCGTTCTGCGTCGGCCAGGACCTCAAGGAGCACGTGGGCATGCTGCGGGAGGACGGCGGCAACGCCCTGAACACCGTGCGGGAGCACTACAACCCCATCACCCTCGCCATCGCCGGCATGCCCAAGCCGGTGGTGGCGGGCGTCAACGGCGTCGCGGCCGGCGCCGGGGCGGGATTCGCCTTCGCGGCCGACTACCGCGTGGTCGCCGACACCGCCGCCTTCAACACCTCCTTCGCCGGGGTGGCGCTCACCGCCGACTCGGGGGTGTCCTGGACGCTGCCGCGCCTGGTCGGCCCGGCCCGCGCCGCCGACCTGCTGCTCTTCCCCCGCAGCGTGACGGCCCAGGAGGCGCTGGAGCTGGGCATCGCCAACCGGGTCGTCCCGGCCGACCGGCTGGCGGACGAGGCCGTGGCCGTGGCCCGGCAGCTCGCCCAGGGCCCGACGGCCGCCTACGCCGCGATCAAGGAGTCCCTCGCCTACGGCGCGTCGCACTCCCTGGCCGAGACGCTGGAGAAGGAGGCCGAACTCCAGGTCCGGGCCGGCGCCTCGGAGGACCACAGGATCGCGGTGGAGGCGTTCGTGAGGAAGGAGAAGCCCACCTACCTCGGCCGCTGACCGCCGCGCCCGCCGCCGCCCCGGCCCCGGTCACGGCCCCCGTCACGGCCCCGGTCACGGTCCCGCCGGGCGTTCACGGCCGGGGTGCGGGGTGCGGGCGCAGCAGTCCGCCAGGTGGTCGTTGACCAGGCCGCACGCCTGCATCAGGGCGTACGCCGTAGTGGGTCCGACGAAGCGGAACCCGCGCTTCTTGAGCGCCTTCGACAACGCCGTGGACTCCGGGGTGACCGCGGGGACGTCGGCGAGCGTGCGCGGTACGGGACGGCCGTCCGGGTCGGGGGCGTGGGACCACACCAGGGCGTCCAGCTCCCCGGGTTCCCACCGGGCCGCGACCCGGGCGTTGGCCAGCACCGCGTCGATCTTGGCGCGGTTGCGGATGATGCCCGGGTCGGCCAGCAGCCGCTCCCGGTCGGCCTCGGTGAACCGCGCCACCTCGGCGATCCGGAAGCCCGCGAACGCCGCCCGGAAGCCCTCGCGGCGGCGGAGGATCGTCAGCCAGGACAGACCGGACTGGAAGGCCTCCAGGGACAGCCGCTCGAACAGCGCGTCGTCACCGCGCACGGTGCGGCCCCACTCGTCGTCGTGGTACGCGGTGTAGTCCTCCGTGGCCACGCCCCACGGGCAGCGCAGCCGTCCGTCCGGGCCGGGCAGCGCCCCGCCCGCGGCGGTCACCGGGACTCCTCGGCGGTGTCGCCGGGCTTCCGGAACAGGTCGTCACGGCCCATCGACGCCGCCTGCGCGCCCGCCAGGGACGCCTCCAGCTCGGCGATCCGGGCGTCGCGTGCGGCCAGTTCGGCGCCGAGCCGGTCCAGGACGTCGTCGACCTCCGCCATCCGGTAGCCGCGCGCGGCCACCGGCAGCCGCAGGGCCTCCAGGTCCGCGCGGTTCACCGGGCGGTCGGGCGGCAGCCAGGCCTCGGGCCGGTCCGGCGGGGCGTCCGCGAGCCCGCCCGTCGCCGTGCGGCCCGGGCCGTCACCGCCGCCCACCACGGCCAGCGCGACCGCGGTGACCACCACGACCAGCGCGATCAGCAGAAACCAGAACACGGCGCCATCTCCCCGAATCCGTCACGCCAACGACAGGTACGGCCGGACACGGCGGTGCGGCCCTGTACGGCTCTCCTGTGATCGTGCCATGCGCCGCCGACGGCTAGGGTCGGCGGCGGGACATCTGTGCAGTGGCCACGGATCAGCCACGAGGAGAGGACGACGGATGCTGCGGCTGGGACGGCGTGAGTTCGGCGAACACGAGACGGTGGTCATGGCCATCGTGAACCGGACGCCGGATTCCTTCTACGACCGGGGCGCCACCTTCCTCGACGGACCGGCGCTGGAGCGGGTCGAGCGGGCGGTGGCGGAGGGCGCCGCCATCATCGACGTCGGCGGGGTGAAGGCCGGCCCCGGCGAGGAGGTGACGGTCGAGGAGGAGGTGCGGCGCACGGCGGGCTTCGTCGCCGAGGTGCGGCGGCGCCACCCGGACGTGGTGATCAGCGTGGACACCTGGCGGCACGAGGTCGGCGAGGCGGTCTGCGAGGCGGGCGCGGACCTGCTCAACGACGCCTGGGGCGGCGCGGACCCGAAGCTGGCCGAGGTGGCGGCGCGCCACGGTGCCGGGCTGGTGTGCACGCACACCGGCGGTGCCAGGCCGCGGACCCGGCCGCACCGGGTGGCGTACGACGACGTCATGGCCGACGTGCTGCGGACCACCGTGCGGCTGGCGGAGCGCGCGGTCGAGCTGGGGGTGCGGCGGGACGCGGTCCTGATCGACCCCGGTCACGACTTCGGCAAGAACACCCGGCACTCCCTGGAGGTCACCCGGCGGCTGGAGGAGATGGTGGCCACGGGGTGGCCGGTGCTGGTGTCGCTGTCCAACAAGGACTTCGTCGGGGAGACCCTGGACAGGCCCGTCAAGGAGCGGCTGACCGGCACCCTGGCCACGACCGCGGTCTCCGCGTGGCTGGGTGCCCGGGTCTTCCGCGTCCACGAGGTGGCCGAGACCCGGCAGGTGCTCGACATGGTCGCCTCCATCGCGGGACACCGCCCGCCGGCCGTCGCCCGCCGCGGCCTGGCCTGAGCGCGGCGGGTCAGGAGGGCTCCTTCGGCAGGCCGTGCTCCGCCGACCGGTCCGGCGTGGCGATCTCCTTGGTGACCAGCGCGACCGTCTCGTCCACGTCGTCGGTGAGGTGGAACAGCTCCAGGTCGTGCGGGCCCGCCTTGCCGCCCGCCACGACGGTCTCGCGCAGCCAGTCCACCAGGCCCCGCCAGTAGTCCGAGCCGAACAGCACGATCGGGAAGCGGGTGACCTTCCGCGTCTGGACCAGGGTGATCGCCTCGAACAGCTCGTCCATCGTGCCCATGCCGCCGGGCAGGACGACGAAGCCGCTCGCGTACTTCACGAACATCGTCTTGCGCACGAAGAAGTAGCGGAAGTTGACACCGATGTCGACGTACGGGTTCAGCCCCTGCTCGAAGGGGAGCTCGATGCCCAGGCCGACCGAGACGCCGCCCGCCTCGCTCGCGCCCCGGTTGACCGCCTCCATGGCGCCGGGGCCGCCGCCGGTGATCACCGTGAACCCGGCCTCCGCCAGGGCCCGGCCGATCCGCACCCCGGCCTTGTACTCGGGCGAGCCCTCGGGCGTGCGCGCCGAGCCGAAGACGCTGATGGCGGGGCCGATCTCGGCGAGGGTGCCGAAGCCCTCCACGAACTCCGACTGGATGCGCATGACCCGCCAGGGGTCCTGGTGGACCCAGTCCGAGGGGCCGGCGGTGTCCAGCAGCCGCTGGTCGGTGGTGCTGGACTGGACCTGCCCGCGGCGGCGCACCACCGGCCCGAGGCGCTGCTCCCGCGGCCTGCCCTGCTGCCCGGACCCGTCCGCATTGGCCATATCGTGCTCCCTTTCCTCGGCTGTTCCTCGGCTGTTCCTCGACTGCGGCGCGACCGCACTCGGCTGTGACGCGTGTGACGTACCGGCCGGCCGCCAGGGTACGCAGGTCCGCGTGACACGGAGCGGAATTCCTCCGGGCGTTCCGGCGACCGCTCCGCCGCGGACCCGCACCACCGGATACCCAGCCGGCCGGCGGATCAGCCGGGGAGACCGGGAGACCGGCCGGGGTCAGGAGGTCAGCCAGGCGCGCAGCCGCTCCTCGCAGCGCAGGATCGCCGCGGTCTCGACGCGTTCGTCGCGCCGGTGCGCCAGGTTCGGATCGCCGGGACCGTAGTTGACGGCGGGCACGCCCAGCGCGCTGAACCGGGAGACGTCGGTCCAGCCGAACTTCGGCCGCACCTCGCCGCCGACGGCCGCCACGAAGGCCGCGGCGGCCGGGTGCGACAGGCCGGGCCGGGCGGGACCGGAGCTGTCGTCCACCACCAGCTCGCTCACCCCGCAGTCCGCGAACACCTCCCGGACGTGCGCGAGCGCCTCCTCCTCGGTGCGGTCGGGCGCGTAGCGGTAGTTGACGGTCACGGTGCACTCGTCCGGGATGACGTTGCCCGCGACGCCGCCCTCGATGCCCACGGCGTTCAGCCCCTCGTGGTACTCCAGCCCGTCGATCACCGGACGGCGCGGCTCGTACGCGGCCAGCCGGGCGAGGATCGGCGCGGCGGCGTGGATCGCGTTCTCCCCCATCCAGCTCCGCGCGGAGTGCGCCCGCTGTCCGGCGGTCCGCAGCTTCACCCGCAGCGTGCCCTGGCAGCCGCCCTCGACCCGGCCGTCGGAGGGCTCCAGCAGCACCGCGAAGTCCCCGGCCAGCCAGTCGGGGTGGGCCTCCGCGAGGCGGCCGAGGCCGTTGAGGTGCGCGTCGACCTCCTCGTTGTCGTAGAAGACGAAGGTCAGGTCCCGGTTCGGCGCGGGGACGGTGGCGGCGATCCGGAGCTGGACCGCCACCCCGGACTTCATGTCCGAGGTCCCGCAGCCCCACAGCACGCCGTCCTCCAGACGGGAGGGCACGTTGCCGGCGATCGGCACGGTGTCGACGTGCCCGGCGAGGACGACCCGTTCGGCCCGGCCGAGTGCGGTGCGGGCGACGACGTTGTTGCCGTGGCGGTCCACGCGCAGGTGCGGCAGGGTGCGCAGCGCGGTCTCGATCGCGTCCGCCAGCGGCTTCTCGCCGCCGCTGACCGAGGGGAGGTCGACGAGCTGCGCGGTCAGCCGCGCCGCGTCCTGCGTCAGGTCGAGGACGGCACCGGGGCCGGCGCCGGAACCCGTGTCGGGGGCCGTGTCGGGGACTGTGTCGGGGACGGGGTGGGCACGCTCCATGCCGCCGACCCTACCCGCCGTCCCGTACCGGGCCCCGCTCCCGGTCCCGGGCCCGTTCCGGGTCCCGTCCCCGGTCCGTGCCGCACGGGCGGACCACGCACGCGCTACGCACCGGTACCTTTGTCGCGTGTCCGAGCGAGCTTCCACCCCACGTCGCGGCCGGCTGGTGCGTTCCGCCGCCGCGTGCGTCGTGCTGCTCGGACTCGCCGGGTACCTGTTGGTGCGCCACGATCCCGGCGGGTCCGGACCGGCGAGCTGCACGGTGACCGCCGACGGCAGCGGTGACCCGTACGTGATAGAGCCTCAACAGGCCGCCAACGCCGCGACCATCGAGGCCGTCGCCTCCGCCCGGGGCCTGCCCGAGCGGGCGGTCACCATAGCCCTGGCCACCGCCATGCAGGAGTCGGCGCTGCGCAACATCGACTACGGCGACCGGGACTCCGTCGGCCTGTTCCAGCAGCGTCCCTCCCAGGGCTGGGGGACGCCGGAGCAGATCATGGACCCGGTGTACGCGGCCGGGAAGTTCTACGAGCACCTGGTGGAGATCCCCGGCTACTCCCGGCTGCCGCTGACCGTCGCCGCGCAGCGGGTGCAGCGCAGCGGGTTCCCCGACGCCTACGCCAAGCACGAGTCCAGGGCGGCGATGCTCACCGCCGCGCTCACCGGCCGCCGGGCCGCGGCCCTGAACTGCGTTCCCGCGAACGGGACCGCCGCGGGCGACCCGGTGCGGGTGCGGGAGAAGCTGATCCGCGAGTTCGGCGAGGACGTGCTGCCCGACCCCGCCGAGGTCGGCGGCAGCGGCGGGGGCGGCCGCAGCGCGCCCGGCCCGGTGGTCTCCGTTCCCGTCCACACCCCGGCGCGCGGCACCGGGGCGGACGCCGACCGCCGCGGCTGGGAGGTGGCGCACTGGGCCGTGGCCCACTCCTCCGAGTTGGGGATCGAACGCGTCTCCTACGGAAAGCGGGTCTGGGAAGCCGGAAGGGCGAAGGAGGGCTGGCGCACGACCGAGGGCGCGTTCCGCCCGGAGGTCGTCATCGTCACCGCGAAGTAGTGCCCGGCGTCACCCCGCGGTGATTTCCGCCGTCACCCGAACGGGGGGCCGTGAACGGCCCGCCGGACGGTCCTGTGCCCGGTGCGCGGCATGCCCTCCGCATCCGCCGGATCCCCTGGAAACACGGGGCTCCGGCGCTTTTGCGACGGCATTCGTCCTGGCCCGATTGTCCGTTCTGATCCCGGTCGGACAATGCGGCGCATTGCCAATCCTTTACCCGGGCGACCGCAACTTCCGGGGTTCCCGACGCGATAGGCACAGCGTCCGGCGGGCGCCGCCCCGGCCGGAAGCGCACGACGCCTTTCGGACGCACGAGTCCGTAGGAATTCCTGAAGAAGCCTCTTCTCCGCCGAAGGAGCAACATGTCCCTCCCCCTCTCGCGCCGGATCGCACGGACCGCGCTGCTGGTCGCAGCGGGTGCCGCCACCGCCATCGGCGCGGCCGGTTCCGCGAACGCCGCCGATCTCCTGCCGTCCGCCAAGAACCTGGGCGGACTGAGCGACCTGGACAGCGCGGACCTGGGCGACACCATCGACGACACCTCGCGGAGCACCGGCGACAAGGCGGCCGACCTGGGCAGCAAGGCCGTCAAGAAGGCCGTGCCCGCCGCGAGCAGGACCCTCGGCTCCGCGGGCCGGGCCACGGCGCCGACCGTGCAGAAGACCGCCGGTGACGCGGTGGGCTCCACCGACTCCTTCCTCGGCGAGACCGCCAAGCCCGCCACCGAGGGCAAGGGCAAGGCCGAAGGCAAGGGCAAGGCCGAAGGCAAGGGCAAGGCCACGACCAGGAGCACGGAGGCCGAAGGCAAGGGCAAGGCCGAGGGCAAGGGGAAGGCCGAAGGCAAGGGCAAGGCCGAAGGCAAGGGGAAGGGCAAGGGCAAGCTGCCCGTCGTCAAGAACCTGCCGAAGGCCGACTCCCTGCCCGCCGTCGGCAAGCTGCCGCTCAAGGACCTGTCGCTGGACTGACGCCCGTAGGCGCGTGTCGGCCGTCCGCCGCGTCATACGCCCGGGGCCCGGGGATCCACACCGATCCCCGGGCCCCGTCCGTGTGTGCGTCCTCGTGCGCGTCCGTGCGTGCCGGGCGCGGGGCGGGACGCCTCACGCGGTGAGGCGCCGTACGGCCTCCCCGATCCGCTCGTCCGTCGCCGTGAAGGCGACCCGCACGAACCGCTCCCCCGCCGGGCCGTAGAAGTCGCCGGGGGCCACCAGCACGCCGCGCCGGGACAGCTCCTCCACCGTGTCCCAGCAGGGCTCGTCCCGCGTCGCCCACAGGTACAGCGACGCCTCGCTGTGCTCGATGCGGAACCCGCTCGCCTGGAGCGCGGTGCGCAGCGCCGAGCGGCGCGCCGCGTAGCGCTCGCGCTGCTCGATCACGTGCGTGTCGTCGCCGAGCGCCGCCACGGTGGCGGCCTGCACCGGGGCCGGCACCATCATCCCGCCGTGCTTGCGCACGCGCAGCAGCTCGGCGAGCACCCCCTCGTCCCCGGCCAGGAACGCGGCGCGGTAGCCCGCCAGGTTGGAGCGCTTGGAGAGCGAGTGGACGGCGACGACGCCCTCGTGGCCGCCGCCGCAGACGTCCGGGTGGAGGACGGAGACCGGGTCGGCCTCCCAGCCCAGCTCCAGGTAGCACTCGTCGCTGAAGACCAGCACCCCGTGCTCGCGCGCCCAGGCGACGGTCGCCCTCAGCTCCTCCTTGGGCAGCACCCGGCCGGTGGGGTTGGAGGGGGAGTTCAGCCACAGCAGCCGCAGCCCCTCGGGATCGACCTCGCGGGGCTCGTCGTAGACGACCGGTTCGGCGCCGGCCAGCCGCGCCCCCACCTCGTAGGTCGGGTACGCCAGCCGCGGGTACGCCACCTTGTCCCCGGGCCCCAGCCCGAGCTGGATCGGCAGCCAGGCCACCAGCTCCTTGGAGCCGACGACCGGCAGGACGTGGGTGTGCGCCAGCCCCCGCGCGCCCAGCCGCCGCCCGCACCAGTCGACGATCGCGTCCCGCAGCTCGGTGGTGCCCCACACCGTCGGGTAGCCCGGGCTGTCGCCGGCGGCGGCGAGCGCCTTCCGGACCACCTCGGGCACCGGGTCCACCGGGGTGCCCACGGACAGGTCCACGATGCCGTCCGGATGCGCGGCCGCGGTCTTCTTGTAGGGCTCCAGCCGGTCCCACGGGAAGACCGGCAGTCGGGAGGACAGGGGTGGCACTGCTGGCTCGCTTTCTTCCGGGGCGGGGCCCGGGGTCTTTCGTCCGGGAAAAGCCCCGGTCCCGCACGGCGGCGAGGCCGTGCGGGACCGGGAGGCGGCGCTAGGTCCGGGACAGGGTCACTCGTCGTGGCTCTGCGGCGGGAGCGCGGCGACGAAGGGGTGGTCGCGCTCGATCAGGCCGAGCTTGCTGGCTCCGCCGGGCGATCCCAGCTCGTCGAAGAACTCGACGTTGGCCTTGTAGTAGTCCTTCCACTCCTCGGGCACGTCGTCCTCGTAGAAGATCGCCTCGACCGGGCAGACCGGCTCGCAGGCCCCGCAGTCGACGCATTCGTCCGGGTGGATGTACAAGGACCGCTGGCCCTCATAGATGCAGTCGACGGGGCACTCCTCGATGCATGCCTTGTCCTTCAGGTCGACACAAGGCTGCGCGATGACGTAGGTCACGCTGTCGTTCCTCCTCGGTAGGGCGCGGCAGCCGGTCCGGTTTGTGGCTGAGCCGCGTGGCGCGCGGGAGCGCGGCGTCGTCGATGCCCGCACCTAGTATCTCCGTTCCCGGGCAGGAGACGAACAGGAGGGGTGGTCAGGATCGTGGAATTCACCGTGGGCGGACGTCTTGAGGTCCGCATCAGCGCCGCGGACGTGGGGAAACGGGTGTCGGTGCGCAGTTTGACCGGTTCCGGCGGGGCTGGTCCGGCCTTCACCGACACCGTCGGCGTTCTCACATCGTGGACGGACGGTGTGCTCTCGATCACCCGGCGCGGCGGCCGGATCGTGCGCATCGAGGAATCGGCCCTGGTGGCGGGGAAGGTCGTGCCCGCCGAGCCCGCCCGCCGCAGGGGCCCGGCGGCGAGCGTGCGGGAGCTGACGGAGGTGGCGGCGCGCGGCTGGCCCGCGGTGGAGACGGCGCGCCTGGGCGGGTGGACGCTCCGCGCCTCCGGCGGCTTCACCGGCCGCGCCAACTCCGTCCTCCCCCTCGGCGACCCGGGCAGGGCGCTGGATACGGCCCTGGCGGAGGTCGTGCGCTGGTACGGCGAGCGCGGGCTGCCCGCCCTGGTCCAGGTCACCACGGGCGGCGCCGACAGCGACGAGCTGCTGGGCGCCGAACTGGAGCGGCGCGGCTGGACGGCCGAGCGGTTCGCCGTCCTCCGCACGGCCGCGCTCGCCCCGCTGGCCGACCGCGAGCCGGACGGACGGGTGCGGCTGTCGCGGCGGCCGGACGCGGCCTGGCTGGGCGCGTACCGCCGCAGCGGCTCGGGGCCGGCCGGTGCCGCGCTGACGGTGCTGACCGGCGGTCCGTCGGTGTGGTTCGCCACCGTGCCCGGCGGGAGCGGGGACGAGGACGCCCCGCCGGCCGCCATCGGGCGGTGTGTGGTGGACGGCCGGTGGGCGGGGTTCGCCGCCGTCGAGGTCGCCCCGGCGCGGCGGCGCGAGGGGCTGGCGACGGCGGTGATGGCCGAGCTGGCCCGCGCGGCGCTGGCGGAGGGGGCCTCGGCGGCGTACCTGCAGGTCGAGCCGGAGAACACGGCCGCCCGGGCGCTGTACGACCGGCTGGGCTTCGCCGATCACCACAGTTACCACTACCGCCGCGCTCCGCGCGGCTGAACCCGGGTACGGAGTGGTTCATGGACAGCGGTGACACCCCTGCGGTGCGGGAGCGTTTCGCGGAGGCCGCCCGGTCCGGGCGGCCCGACCTGGCGCTGCTGTGCCTGCTGATCAACGCCGAGGCCGATCCCGCGCTGGGCGAGGAGGGCATCGACGCCGCGCAGATCGAGCTGGACCGGCTCACGGGCCTGCTGCCGTACGAGTCCGCGCGGGACGCGCGCGGCTGGGCGCGCGCCCTGGCCGTCCTGCTCGGCGAGAAGCACGGCTTCCGGGGCACCGGCGACGACTACCGCCGGCTGGAGTCCTCGCTCCTGGGCGAGGTGCTGAGGCGGCGGCGCGGCCTGCCGATCCTGCTGTCGGTGGTGTGGATGGAGGTCGCGCGCCGGGCGGGCGCGCCGGTGTACGGGGTCGCGCTCCCGGGGCACTTCGTGGTCGGTTTCGGGGACCCCGACGGCGAGCACGTACTGGCCGATCCCTTCGCCGGGGGCCGGCTGCTGGACGAGCAGGACGTGGAGCTGCTCGTGGCGAGTTCGGCGGGCGTGGTGCTGTCGGAGGCGATGCTGCGGCCCGCCGGTCCGCTGGAGATCGTGCTGCGCGTGCTGAACAACATCCGCGCCTGGGCGGCGGCCCGCCCCGAGCACACGGACGTCCAACTGTGGGCGGTGGAGCTGTCGCTCCTGCTGCCGCACCCTCCGGCCCGGCTGCGCTACGAGCGTGCCCGGCTGCTGGTCGAGCGGGGCGACTTCCCCGGCGGTGCCCGGGAGCTGGAGGGCTACGCCGACGCGATCGCCGCGATGGAGCCCGCCACCGCCGACGCCGTCCGCCGCCAGGCGCGGGCGGCCCGCGCCCGGCTCAACTAGCCGGGTGCGGGCCGGTGGCGGCGGTGGCGGGCCGGGGGGCTACTGCGGGTCGAGTTCGATCACGCCGACCCGCTTGGCGGGGTCCGTCTCCTTGAGCGCCTCGCGCAGCGCGCCCGCGACGTCCTGGGGGGTGACCGGGGTCTTGGTCCCGTTGCCGCGGGTGATCAGGATGCCGTCGAAGGTGCTCCCGTACAGCTCCTTGAGCACCTTCAGGTCGTAGGTGTCCACGAGCTTGCCGTTGACCGGCTTCATGGACAGGAACTTCGGCAGCGATCCGGTGGGGCTGAACGGGATCGACCTGTCGCCCGCCTTGACCGTGACCATGCCGGACATCGCCGGCTCGCCGAACTCCCGGATCGCCCGGTCGATCTCCGCCTGGTCCACCTCGGGCTGCTGCAGGGAGACCGGCAGCGTGACGGCGGCGTCCTGGCCGGTGGCGACCTGCCGGCGGTAGGCGTCCTCCACGAGGTCGGCGCCCTTGGCGACGTCGACCGCCTTGTGCGGCTTGCCGGGGACGCCGACGGCCTTGCCGTCGACGAACTTGACCATGCCGTCCTGGGCCGCGCCGTCCGGGCTCTCGCCGGACAGGTCCTTCAGGGCCGCGGTGAGCTTCTCCTCGTCGACCGTGAAGACCGGCTCGGCGTGGCGGGCGCCGCCGATGAGCGAACCGATGACGGAGACGGGGTTGTAGTCCCGTCCGGAGGCGTTGCGCACGGTGGTCTCGGTGTCGAGCGCCAGACCCGCGACGCTGGGCTTGAGCGCCTTGTCCTGGCCCTCGACCGTGAGGACCAGCGGCTTCTCCGCGCGCTCGGCGAGGACGGCGTCGAGCTTGTCCACCGCCGCCTCCTTGCTGGTGCCGCCGATCTCCACGCCGAGCACGGTGGTGCCGTTGGGCACGTCGGCGTGGTCGAGCAGCAGGCCGGCGCCGTACGCGACGCCGAGCACGCCGAAGGCGGCGACGCCGACCAGGACCAGCTTGGAGCGGCCCCGCCTGGGGGCCACCGGGGCGGGCGGCGGCGCCGGGGCGCCGTGCCCGCCGGGCGGCGCGGCCCGGCCGTCGTCGTCGAGCGGCGGTACGGCGGGGATGCCGCTGACCAGGGTGTCGCCGGAGACCCGGCCGCCGGCGGAGGCGGGACGGCCGAGGTCGGACTGCGGACCGCCGGTCCGCGGGGGCTCGGGCGCGGCGTCGGCCCCGGGCACGGCGGGCTGCAGTCCGGTGTCCGCCGGGGAGGACGTCGGGGAGTCCGCCGGGGAGAACGGAGACCGTCCGCCGCCCTGCTGCTGGAACCCGGGCGGCAGCAGCGGCATGTCGCCGGTGCCCGGCCCGGTGGTCGGCCCGCTGGGACCGCGGCCCGGCGCGGGCGGCGGAGCCGCGGCGGGGAAGCCGTGCGGCGGGGTGTGGCCCGGGCCCGGCGGCGGGGACGCGTCGGCGCGGCCGGTGGCGATCGGACCGGTGGTCTCCAGCGGACCGGTCGCCTCCAGGGGGCCGGTGCTCTCCAGCGGGCCGGTGGCGAAGCCGTGCGGCGGGGTGTCGGTGCGCTGCCGCGGCGGTCCGGGCGGGGCGGCGGTGGAGACCGGGGACCCCGTCCCGGAACCGGACGTACCGCCGGACGTGCCCGCGGGCGTACCGCCGGACTTGCCGGCGGCCGGAGGCTTGCGCGGGACGAACCAGGAACTGGTCGTCTGGCTGCCGCCGGAGGACGAGGAGCCCCCCGGTGCGGAGGAGCCCGCCGCGGGGGAGCCGGCGGCTCCGGCCGCGCCGTTCGCCCCCTGGGCCGCCTTCGGCGCGCCCGCGGCGGTCGCCGCCCCCGTGCCGTTCGCGCCGCCGGCGGTGTCCGACGGGGCGCCCGTCCCCGCCGTCTTCTCGCCGGCGGCGGCGTCCTCGCCGACGGGTTTGCGCACGACGACCGGAGGGATGGGCCGGGAACCCGGGATGTTGATCCGGATGCGGGTGGTCAGCGTGGTCTCGGTCTTCGGCTCGCCCGGCTGTGCGGCGCCCCGCTCCGCGGGCTCGCCCGGCGCGCCGTTGGTCGGCACGCCGTTGGCCGGCGTGCCGTACGGCTCGGTCCCCGACGGGTACGCGGTACCGCCCCGCGCCTGGGGGCCGGAGGACGGACTCTCAGTTTCACGACTCAAAGCAGGATCTCCCGGTTGGATTCGCCGCCCGCCATGGTTCCGATCGGCTCGCACGAGCGGCTCGCCGGCGCGCACCACCTTACTGGGGGCCGCCGCCACGAACCCCGGGAGTACCGAATCACCGTCCCGGTACGGCCCGCGGCGGGGTCATACCGGCATATCACCCGGCGGATTGTGGGCCATGTCCTGGCCTGTTGTCGACCGCGGGCCGATCGTCGCCGACCGTTTCACGACCGCTTCACCGCGCCTGCATACCGCTTTCACCGCGCCCGCCGATCGGTGGGGGAAAGTGTTCGGACGGTGCGACCGTGGCGCACATCACAGCGGCGAACATCCCGCCCAGCAGGAAGACGTAGGTGCCCGCTCCGGTGCCGAAGAGGAAGTCCCCCTCGGCGCGCGTGGTGGTCAGCAGCAGCACCGCCAGCATCCACCCGCCCGCCGGTGCCGCCGCGCCCACCTTCGTACGGGTGAGCCGCGCGCCGCCGTAGAACAGCGCCACGGCCCCGCCGAGCGCCAGCAGCAGCCCCAGCGGGAACCAGCCGGCCTGGACGAGCGCGCCCGCCAGGGCCACCACCCCGCCCAGCACGGCCAGTACGGCGTACGCGGCGATCCGTCCCGCCCTCGCGTTCATCCCGCGGCTCCCTCGGTCTCCACGATGCCTTCGAAGAGGTCGCGCACCGGCTCGGCCGGCACGACGCCGTCGGCCCGCCGGAAGTGCTCGGTGTGCAGAAGCGGTTGGCTCAACCGGTTGGAGAGGGCGAAGGACCGGGCGGGACCTGACGGGGAGTCCGCCACCACGATCTGGGTGGCGTGGGCGCGCATCGCCGCCGCCTTGGCGGCCGCCTCGGCCTCGCTGCCCTCGATGACGGCGGCCACCTCGGAGTCGTCCACCACCCCCGGCACGTCGTCGGCCGAGGCGAGGTCCGGGAACGGACCGCCGCCGTCGGCGCGCAGCCGGGCGAAGCCCTCCTCGACCACCGACCGCGCGGCGCAGTTCCAGTAGACGCGTCCGACCCGGTGCGGCTCGCCCCGCCCGTCGCGGTACGCCGGGTCGGCCGCCAGTTCCACCGCGCGCATCGCCACCCGGTGGGTCTGGATGTGGTCGGGGTGGCCGTAGCCCCCGTCGGGGTCGTAGGTGACGAGCACCTGGGGGCGCACCTGGCGGATCGCCTCCACGAGGTGGGCGGCGGCCTCGTCGACGTCCGCCCGCCAGAAGCAGTCGGCGCGCTCGTTGGCCCCGGTGCCGAGCATCCCCGAGTCGCGGTAGCGGCCCGGCCCGCCGAGGAAGCGGTGGTCGGCCACGCCCAACTCCCGCATGGCCGAACGCAGTTCGCCGATCCGGTGCGGGCCCAGCGCGTCCTCGCGGTCGGCCGCGAGGTGCGCCAGGGCGGGCGGGATGACCTCGCCCTCCTCGCCCAGCGTGCAGGTCACCAGGGTGACGTGCGCCCCTTCGGCGGCGTATCGCGCCATGGTGACGCCATTGGTGATCGACTCGTCGTCGGGATGCGCGTGGACCAGCATCAGGCGGCGCGCGGGAAGCTCGGTCATGGTGCCGAGCCTACGCCGCGCGCGCCCGTCAGAACTTGATGCCGCCGATCATCCCCGCAACGCTGGAGGTCAACTCGCTGATCGTGGGCGCCACGGACGAACTGGCCAGGTAGAAGCCCAGCAGCATGCAGACCAGGGCGTGCCCGGCCTTCAGCCCTGATTTCTTGATCAGCAGGAAGACGATGATCGCCAGCAGCACCACCGCCGAAATCGAGAGTGCCACGGCGGTTCACCTCCAAGAGCGCGCGGTCGAACGGGACAGGACACTTGTACGACGGGGACTGTCAGGAACTACATACCCCATCACGGACGATGCGCAACGGATCTTAACTTTCCGTTAGACGGCATGGATCGGTGCACGGATGCAGAAGAGGGGCGCACACCCCTGTGACCTTGGTCACGCCCGTCCGTGACGGGGTGCCGGGGGCGGCCGGGCAGCGGCGGACGCGGGGTGCGCAGGGGGCGCCGGAAGGGCGGGGAGCGGCGGCACCGGGAGGCGGGCGGGTCCACGCCGTACGCTCGGGCCATGGTCATGTCGTTTCCACGCCAGTACGCCAGGACGCAGCGCTTCACCCTGGGGGCGCCGCGCGCGTTCACCGTGGCACCGGACGGTTCCCGGATCGTCTTCCTCCGCTCCCGCGGCGGCACCGACCGGGCGAACCTGCTGTGGGTGCGGGATCTCGCCCCGGACGGGCCCGGGGAGCGCGTGGCGGCCGATCCCGTGGCCCTGCTCGGCGGGGCGGACGAGGAGCTGTCGCCGGAGGAGCGCGCCCGGCGCGAGCGGAGCCGCGAGGGGTCGGCCGGGGTGGTCGGCTACGCGACCGACTCCGCGGTGGAGACGGCGGCCTTCGCCCTCTCGGGACGGCTGTTCACCGCCGACCTGCGCACCGCCACCGCGCGCGAACTGCCCACGCCCACCCCGGTGGTGGACCCCCGCCCGTCCCCGGACGGACGGCGCATCGCCTATGTGGCGGGCGGCGCCCTGCGCGTGACCGACGCCGGCGGCGGCTCCGACCGGGTGCTGGCCGAGCCGGAGGAGACCCCGGGCGGCGGCCGTACGACATGGGGTCTGGCGGAGTTCGTCGCGGCCGAGGAGATGGACCGCTCCCGCGGCTTCTGGTGGTCCCCGGACGGCACCCGGCTGCTGGCCGCCCGGGTGGACGACTCGGCCGTGCGCCGCTGGTGGATCGCCGACCCGGCCCACCCCGGCAGCGAGCCGGCCCGGGTCGCCTACCCGGCCGCCGGCACGCCCAACGCCGAGGTGACGCTCCATCTGATCGACCTCGAAGGCCCCGGGGACGCGGCCGGTGCGGCGGACGGGGGCGGTGCGGGCCGCACCGAGGTGGTCTGGGACCGGGACCGCTACCCGTACCTGGCGCGCGTCCACTGGTCGGCCGCCGGACCGCCCCTGCTGCTCGTCCAGTCCCGCGACCAGAAGAGCCAGCTCCACCTGACCGTGGACACCGCCACCGGCCGTACCGCGCCGCTGCACGAGGAGCAGGACCCGGCGTGGCTGGAGCTGTTCCCCGGGGTGCCCGCCTGGGCGCCCGACGGGCGCCTGGTGCGGATCGCGGACCGGGACGGGGCCCGGGTCCTGGTGGTCGGGGACCGCCCGCTGACCTCCGCCGCGCTGCACGTGCGGGCGGTGCTGGACATCGGCGAGGAGGACGTGCTGTTCTCCGCCTCCGCCGGGCCGGAGGCCCCCGAGGACACCCCGGTGGGCGAGATCGCCGTCTACCGGGCCTGGTTCCGCGGCGGCCGGAGCGGCTGGGAGCGGGTCTCCCCCGAGGGCACCCCGCACGTCGCCTCCGCCGTCCGCGGCGGGGACACGGTGGTGCTCTCCACCGCGACCCCGGACCGCCCCGGTTCCCGCGCCGAGGTGCTGCGCCTGCCCGGGAGCGGCGGGGGCGCCCCGGAGCCGCCGGCGGTCATCGCCTCCCACGCCGAGACCCCCGTGCTGACCGCCCGCCCCCGGCTGCTGCGGGCGGGCGGGCGCCGGATCCCCGCCGCCGTGCTGCTGCCCACCGGCTACCGCGACGGGGACGGGGTGCTGCCGGTCCTGATGGACCCCTACGGCGGCCCGCACGGCCAGCGCGTGGTGGCCGCGCACAACGCGCACCTGACCTCGCAGTGGTTCGCCGACCAGGGCTTCGCCGTGGTGGTCGCGGACGGCCGCGGCACCCCCGGCCACTCCCCCGCCTGGGAGAAGGCGGTGGCGGGCGATCTGGCGGGCGTCACCCTGGACGACCAGGTCGAGGCGCTGCACGCGCTGGCCGAGACCCATCCGCTGGACCTGGACCGGGTGGGCATCCGCGGCTGGTCCTACGGCGGCTACCTGGCGGCGCTGGCCGTC
This sequence comes from Streptomyces sp., assembly GCF_035644915.1. Lineage (GTDB taxonomy): Bacteria > Actinomycetota > Actinomycetes > Streptomycetales > Streptomycetaceae > Streptomyces. The sequence goes on along the minus strand of NZ_DASQNP010000070.1, from coordinate 147,658 downwards.
CTGCGCCGCCCGGACGTCTTCCACGCGGCCGTGGCGGGCGCGCCCGTGACGGACTGGCGGCTGTACGACACCCACTACACCGAGCGCTACCTCGGCCTGCCCGGGGAGCGGCCCGAGGTGTACGCGGCCAACTCCCTGGTCACCGACGACGGGCTGTCCGCGCCGGCCGGGCGGCACCGGCCGCTGATGATCGTCCACGGTCTGGCGGACGACAACGTGGTGGCCGCCCACACCCTGCGGCTGTCCTCGGCGCTGCTGGCCGCGGGCCGTCCGCACGAGGTGCTGCCGCTGTCCGGGGTGACGCACATGACCCCGCAGGAGCAGGTCGCGGAGAACCTGCTGCTGCTCCAGGTCGCCTTCCTCAAGCGGTCGCTGGGGGTGGCGTGACGGCGGCCTGACGGCGGTGCGGCCGTCCCCCGGCACGACGCACGGGTGCCGCCGCGGCCCGGCCGCGGCGGCACCCGTGCGCGTACGGCCGGTTCAGGAGGTCTTGGCGGCCGGGCCGCCGTCCTTCCCGTCCCTGCCCTCCATGGCGGCGAGCCCCGGGTCGAGCACGATCTCCGCGTCCCGGGTGACGCTGCCCTCCTCGGGGAAGTGGCACGCCGTCAGGTGGCCCTCGGCGTTGCCCTCGATCCGCACCAGCGGGGGCACCTCCGTCGCGCACTTGTCCTGCGCCTTCCAGCAGCGCGTGCGGAAGCGGCAGCCGGAGGGGGGCGAGATGGGCGACGGCACGTCGCCGGCGAGCCGGATGCGCTCGCGCTGCTCGCCCTCGTCCTCGTCGCGCAGCACCGCCTCGGGCACGGCGGACAGCAGGGCGTGGGTGTACGGGTGCCGCGGCCGGGTGTAGATCGAGTCGCGGTCGCCGACCTCCACGATCCTGCCGAGGTACATCACCGCGACGCGCTGGGAGAAGTGCCGGACCACCGCCAGGTCGTGGGCGATGAAGACGAAGGCGATGCCCATGTCGCGCTGCACCTGCTGGAGCAGGTTGACGACCTGCGCCTGGATGGAGACGTCGAGGGCGGAGACCGGCTCGTCGGCCACGATCAGCTTCGGCTCCAGGGCCAGGGCGCGGGCGACCCCGATGCGCTGCCGCTGGCCGCCGGAGAACTCGTGCGGGAAGCGGTTGTAGTGCTCGGGGTTGAGGCCGACGATCTCCAGCAGCTCCCGCACCCGCTTCTCACGGCCACCGGGCGGGTTGATGCCGTTGATCTCCATCGGCCCGCCGATGATCGTGCCGACCGTCTGGCGCGGGTTCAGCGACGAGTACGGGTCCTGGAAGATCATCTGGATCTCGGACCGGATCGGCGCCAGTTCCCTGCGCTTGGCGTGGGTGATGTCCCGGCCCCGGTAGGTGATCGTGCCGCCCGTCGGCTCCAGCAGGCGGGTCAGCAGGCGTCCGGTGGTGGACTTGCCGCAGCCGGACTCGCCGACGAGGCCGAAGCTCTCGCCCTCGTAGACGGTGAGGTCGACCTCGTCGACGGCCTGGACCGCGCCGACGGTCCGCCGGATCGGGAAGCCGCCCTTGATCGGGAAGTGCTTGGTCAGCCCCCTGGCCTCCATCAGGGGCTCGCCGGTACGCGGCGCGGCGCTCTCCGGCTTGGTCAGGGTGAGTTCGTCGCTCATCTCTCGGTCTCCCTAGCCCAGCCGGGGCTTGATCTGCTCGATGAAGTAGGTCCGCTTCTGCTCCGCCGTCAGGTGGCAGGCCGCCCCGCGCCCCTCGGGCAGCAGGGGCCTGTCCTGGGAGCAGGACACCCCGCCGGGCACCTTGTCCTTGAACTCGCAGCGCGGGTGGAAGGGGCAGCCCGACGGCGGGTTGAGCAGGCTGGGCGGGGTGCCCTCGATCGGCCTGAGCTCCTGGCCGACGTCGCCGGTGAGCCGGGGCATGGAGCTGAGCAGCCCCCAGGTGTACGGGTGCTGGGGAGCGCGCAGCACCTCCCTGGCCGTACCGCGCTCGACCGCCCGGCCGCCGTACATCACCATGATGTCGTCCGCCATGTTGGCGATCACGCCCAGGTCGTGGGTGATGAAGATGATCGCCGAGCCGAACTCCTGCTGGAGGTCCTTGAGCAGGTCGAGGATCTGGGCCTGGACGGTGACGTCCAGGGCGGTGGTCGGCTCGTCCGCGATCAGCAGGTCGGGGTTGCACACCAGCGCCATGGCGATCATGGCGCGCTGCCGCATGCCGCCGCTGAACTGGTGCGGGTAGTCGTCCACCCGCGTCTTGGGGTTGGGGATGCCGACCTTCCCCAGCATCTCGATCGCGCGCTCGCGCGCCTCGCGCTTGGAGGCCCCCATGTGCTTGCGGTACGGCTCCCCGATCTGGCGGCCGATGGTGTAGTACGGCGACAGCGCGGTCAGCGGGTCCTGGAAGATCATCGCCATCTTGTTGCCGCGCAGCGACTCCAGCGTCTTCTCCGGCGCCCCGATCAACTGCTGGCCGTCCAGCACGATCTCGCCGGTGATCTCCGTGGACTGCGGGTTGTGCAGGCCCAGGATGGCGAGGTTGGTGACCGACTTCCCGGATCCGGACTCACCGACGATGCCGAGCGTCGTGCCCCGCTCCACGTCGAAGGAGAGGCCGCTCACGGCCTTGACGATGCCGTCCTCGGTGGAGAACCGGACGTGGAGGTCGCGAACCGAGAGGAAGGAACCCGCCCCGGTCGGGGACGACGCGTCCTCGGTCTTGGTGAGTGTGGTCACGGTCGTTCTCCTAGGACAGACGCACGCGCGGGTCGATGAGACCGTAGACGGCGTCCACGACAAGGTTGCAGAGCAGGATGAACGCGGCGCTGACCAGCATGACGCCCATGGTCAGCGGCAGGTCCTTGTTGAGGACCGAGTTGACGGCGAGGCGGCCGACGCCGGCCAGGCTGAAGGTGAACTCGGTCACGATCGCGCCGCCGAGCAGCGCGCCCAGGTCGATGCCCAGGATGGTGACGATCGGGGTCAGCGAACCGCGCCAGGCGTAGCGGAAGAAGACGTACCGCTGGGACATGCCCTTGGCCTTCGCCGTGCGGACGTGGTCCTCCTGCAACTGCTCGATCAGCGTGGAGCGCGCCATACGGGTGTAGTTCGCGGTGAAGATGAGCGACATCACGAACCACGGGATCAGCAGGCCGACGAACCAGGCCCCCGGGTCCTCGGTGAAGGGCACGTACTTGGGGGCCGACATCCAGCCGGTGCTGTAGACCAGGACGCCCAGCACGATCGGGCCGAGGAAGTAGATCTGCATCGAGCTGAGGACCAGCGAGGCGGAGCTGAACGTCTTGTCGATCAGCGTGCCCTTCTTGCGGGCGGCGATCATGCCGGCGCCGACGCCCAGGGTGAGGAAGATGACCAGTCCGCCGACGGTGAGGGAGACCGTCAGCGGAAGGCGGTCCATGATCGTGTCCCAGACCATCTGGTTGTCGTCGAACGAGACGCCGAAGCAGGGCGCGTCGCAGTGGCCGACGGAGAAGTCGCGCCCGGCCACGATGCCCTTCATGAACTCCCAGTACTGCACCAGGACCGGCTGGTCGAGCCCGAGGTTCTTGCGGATGATTTCCAGCGCGGGCTCGGTGCAGTTCTTGCCGCACGCCAGCATGGCCGGGTCCTGCGGGATGGCGAAGAACATGAAGAACGTGAAGGCGCTGATCAGGATCAGGATGACGATGGCGCCGAGCGACCGGCGAAGGAGGAATTTAAACATGGTGGTGGTTCGCTGCTCTCAGCACGGCGACAACGACGGGAGGGGACGAGCGGAGCGAAAGCCCGCGGGTGGGTTCCCGGGGAGCGCGCTCCCCGGGAACCCACCGCCTGAGCCTGGGCCGGTTACTTCTTGAGGTACAGGCGGGTGAGGTCGATGTAGCTCTTCACCGTGCTGTACCGGGCACCACCGATGTTGGAGCCGTAGATCTGGAGCTGCTTGGTGTAGTACAGCGGAGCGGCCGGGTTGACCTTCTCCACGATGTACTTGTGCAGCTTGACCCACTCGGCGGTGGCCTCCTCCGGGTCCTGGATCTTCAGGATCCGGTCGGACTCGGCGTTGACGTGCTTGTCGTTGATGTGCGAGTAGTTCGCCGAACCGTCCGCGATCTGCTCACCGTCGTAGGACGGCGGGATGACGGTGGACGGGGACGGCCAGTCCTGGCCCCAGCCGGTCATGTAGATGTCCAGGCCGTTCTTGACCTTGCCGACCTGCTCGTACCAGGTGGCCTGGTCGATGTCCTTCTTCTGGACGTCGAAGCCGACGTTCTCCAGGGCCTTCTCGATGATGACGGCCTGCTTCTGGCGGTGCGGCACGTTGGCGTAGCCGTAGACGAGCCTCATGCCCTCGGCGCCGGCCTCCTTCAGGAGCTGCTTGGCCTTCTCCGGGTCGCCGTTGGGCTTGTCGAGCTTGCCGTACGGGTCGTAGCCGTCCTCGTAGCCCGGCAGGGTCGGGGCGAGCAGACCGCCGGCGGGCTCACCGCCGTACGAGCCGCCGTCGGGCCGCAGGATCTGGGCGTTGGGCAGCGCGTAGGTGATGGCGTCACGGATCCGCTTGTCCTTGATGCGGTCCATGTTCATGTTGAGCTGCCACACGTACGGCTGGTAGCCCTTGATCGTGCGGTTGTTGGCCCGCTGGATGACCTGCCGGACCTTGGTGGAGTCCACCGAGCCGTTCATCTGGATGGCGTTCTTGGACTCGCCCTGGTCGGACAGGATGCGCTCGGTCTGGTCGGCGCGGCTGTGGTTGAAGGTGATGTTCCAGCCGTCGACGTACTGGTGGCGCACCGGGTCGGTCTTCGGGTCCCACTCGGTGTTCTTGACCAGCTGCATGGTCTTGCCGGGCTTGAACTCGGCGATCTTGTACGGGCCCAGGGCGACGGGGGCGTGGTCGTACTTCGCCTTGGTGTCGTCCTCCTCGGGCACGATGGAGTACCCGGCCATGGCGAGCGCCTGCGGGAGGTCCGGACGGGGCTCCTTGAAGTGGAAGACGATCGTCTTCTCGTCCGGGGTCTCCAGGACGGAGTCCGGCAGGTGCTTGCCCTTGTACGGACCGTCGGGCAGGGCCTTGCGGTAGGTGGTGCCGTCACCGGAGAGCCACTGCTGGATGTACATCGGGCCGTCGGTGATGTGCGGGGCGTACAGGCGCTCGATGGTGTGGCGGACGTCCTTCGAGGTGATCGGGTCGCCCTCTTCGTCCTTGATGCCGTCCTTGAGGGTGTACGTCCAGGTGCGGCCCCCGTCGGACTCCTTGCCGGAGTCGGTGGCGAGGTCGCCGACCACGGTCATGCCGCCCTTGCCGTCCTCCTTGTACGTGGTCAGACCACGGTGGATCAGGGAGGAGAGCTGGTTGGCGTCGCTGACGTAGATCTGACCCGGGTCCAGGTGGGAGAAGTCGTCCTCCTGGTAGACCCGGATCGTGCCCCCCTCCTTGGCACCCTCGACATCCGCGGCCGGGCCCTTGGAAGCGGCGGCGTCGCCGTACTCGACGGCGAGGGCCTGGGCCTTGGCCTCCTCCTTGGAGACGCCGGTGTCCTTGCCGCCGTCCTTGTTGTCGCTGCCGCCGCCGCAGCCGGTCAGCACCAGCGAGCCTGCCGCGAGGGCGATGAGTGCGCCGCGCGCTCTGCGCGATCGGATGGGATTCATGATGCTTGCTGCACCTGCCTGTCAGTTGGGATCCGTCTGCTGCCCTGTCGCGTCCGGTCACCCGGTATTGGGGTGGCAGCCCCCCTCTTGGACGCGATCAGCGTCCGGACTTGGGGTCGAAGGCGTCCCGCACGGAGTCGCCGAGGAGGTTGAAGGCCACCACGAAGATCACCATGGCCACGCCGGGGAAGAACATGTACGTCGGGTCGTTCTCGTAGATGGTGGCGGCGGTCTTGAACATCCGCCCCCAGTCCGGCGTCGGCTCCACGTAGCCCACGCCCACGTAGGACAGGAAGGCCACGGTCAGGATCGCCGAGGGAAGCATGTAGGTGGCCTGCACCAGGATGGGGGTGACCAGGTTCGGGAGGAGTTCCTTGCGGATGATCCGCCAGGGCGAGGCGCCCGAGACCTTCGCCGCCTCCACGAACTCGCGCTCGCGCAGGGTGAGCGCCTGGCTGCGCACCAGGCGCGCCATGCCCATCCAGCCGAGGATCCACAGGACGATGATGATCGCGCACGCCCGGACGTAGACCGGGGTCTCCTCGGTGGGCGACACGAAGACCGCCACCACGACCGGCATCGTCGCGATCAGGGTGAGCTGGCTGGGCAGGGCCATCATGAAGTCCGTGAACCGGCCGAGCCAGTAGTCGACCTTCCCGCCGAAGTACCCGCCGACCAGGCCGATCAGCACACCGGTGACCACCATGGGGATCGTCACCGCCAGCGCGGTGTAGAGCGAGGTCCGCATGCCGTACAGGAGCTGCATGAAGACGTCACGGCCGAGCTCGGGCTCGATGCCGAACCAGTGCTCGGACGACATGCCGCCGTTGGGGCCGGCCGGGAAGCCGAACTCGTCCAGCAGTTCGTAGTTCTGCTGGCCGTACAGCGTGTACGGGTCCTTGCCGTAGAGCCAGGAGATCACCGGCGCGAGAGCAGCGATCGCGAAGAAGAAAATCACTACGCAGGCACTGATCACGCCGGTACGGTCACGCTTGAAGCGCATCCACATCAGTTGGCCGGGCGACCGGCCTGCGAGCTCGCCGTTGCCGGCCGTCAGCTCCTTGCTCAGGCTCTCGGTGTCCGGGCCAGGGTTGTCGGCCCCGACCGTCGCGGCCTGGGTTGGACTCGTCATCGCGTTGCGCCCCCGCGCTGTGGGTGTTGGCGGAACCCGCTCATTCTTCGGCACTGCGAAATGCCATGGCTGAGCGGGACTTTCGCAATCGGCTCCCAGCCCAGTCAAGAGGTCCAGGCCCTCCGTCGGGCCCGCTCCTCACATCTTGAGCGAAGGTTTGGCAGATCGAGGTCCTAACGTGCTTGACACCGTCAGTCACGATCGGACATATAGTCAGATTGAACCCGTAAAGACGTTAATAAATCCGCAACCTAGCTGTCGCTGCGCCGATATACGAACGCGCGGTTCTGAACTGCGTACGACCGTCCGGTGACCACGGCTCCGGCCCCACGGCGTTCCCCCTCCGGCCCCGCGGGCACGGCGGACGGGCCCCGCCGGGCGGCCGTCACGGTCGCGGCGGACCGGGGGCCCCGCGGGGGCGCCGGTCGGGCGCACGGCTCCGCACATGACTGTCTCCTCGGTGTCCGGGGTTCCTCTCACCGGACCCATACCACCTCAAGGGCGGCATTCCCCGCCGATACGCCGAGCGTACCCGCGGCGCACGCCCCGGGCCCCCCGGATGCCGGACGTTCCGCGCGCTCCGGCGCGGCGCGAAAGGGCGCCCGGACCATACGTCCGGGCGCCCCCTCGCACCCTCTTGCGCCGCCTGGAGGGGCGGGTGCTCAGCGCTTGGCGCGGGCCGCGGCGCGGGCGCGCTCCTTCTGGTCCAGGACGACCTTGCGGATGCGCACCGTCTCCGGGGTCACCTCGATGCACTCGTCCTCGCGGCAGAACTCCAGGCACTGCTCCAGCGACAGCTTGCGCGGCGGCACCAGGTTCTCCGTGGTGTCCGCGGCGGCCGCCCGCATGTTGGTGAGCTTCTTCTCCTTGGTGATGTTGACGTCCATGTCGTCGGCGCGGGAGTTCTCGCCGACGATCATGCCCTCGTACACCTCGGTGCCCGGCTCGACGAAGAGCGTGCCGCGCTCCTGGAGGTTGAGCATCGCGTACGGCGTCGCCACCCCCGCCCGGTCGGCCACCAGCGAGCCGCTGTTGCGGGTGCGCAGTTCGCCGAACCACGGCTCGTGGCCCTCGAAGATGCTGTGCGCGATGCCGGTGCCCCGCGTCTCGGTCAGGAACTCCGTGCGGAAGCCGATCAGGCCCCGCGAGGGCACCACGAACTCCATCCGGACCCAGCCGGACCCGTGGTTCGTCATCGTCTCCATGCGGCCCTTGCGGCTCGCCATGAGCTGGGTGATGGCGCCCAGGTACTCCTCGGGGGCGTCGATGGTCATCCGCTCGACCGGCTCGTACACCTTGCCGTCGATCTCCTTGGTGACCACCTCGGGCTTGCCGACGGTCAGCTCGAAGCCCTCACGGCGCATGGTCTCCACCAGGATGGCCAGCGCCAGCTCGCCGCGGCCCTGGACCTCCCAGGCGTCGGGGCGCTCGGTGGGCAGCACGCGCAGCGAGACGTTGCCGATCAGCTCCCGGTCGAGCCGGTCCTTCACCAGGCGGGCGGTGACCTTGTGGCCCTTGCCGCCCTTGCCGACCAGCGGCGAGGTGTTCGTCCCGATGGTCATCGAGATGGCGGGCTCGTCCACCGTGATCAGCGGCAGCGCCACCGGGTTCTCCGGGTCGGCCAGGGTCTCGCCGATCATGATGTCGGAGATGCCCGCGACCGCGCAGATGTCGCCCGGGCCCGCCTCCTCGGCGGGCTTGCGGGTGAGCGCCTCGGTCATCAGCAGCTCGGTGATGCGGACGTTCTGCACGGACCCGTCGCGCTTCATCCAGGCCACGGTCTGGCCCTTGCGCAGCGTGCCCTGCCGGATCCGGCACAGCGCGATGCGGCCGAGGAAGTTGTCGGCGTCGAGGTTGGTGACGTGCGCCTGCAGGGGGGCGCCCTCCTCGTACACCGGTGCCGGGACCGTCTCCAGCAGGGTGGTGAAGAACGGCTCCAGGCTGTCGCTGTCGGCCGGCACGGTGCCGTCCTCCGGCTTGGTCAGCGAGGCGACGCCGTCGCGGGCGCAGGCGTAGACGATCGGGAACTCGATCTGGCTCTCGTCCGCGTCCAGGTCCAGGAAGAGGTCGTAGGTCTCGTCGACGACCTCGTCGATCCGGGCGTCGGGGCGGTCGGTCTTGTTGATGCACAGGATGACCGGCAGCCGGGCCTGGAGCGCCTTGCGCAGGACGAAGCGGGTCTGCGGCAGCGGCCCCTCGGAGGCGTCCACCAGCAGCACCACCGCGTCCACCATGGACAGGCCGCGCTCCACCTCGCCGCCGAAGTCGGCGTGGCCGGGGGTGTCGATGATGTTGATGGTGACGGGGTCGCCGCCGTCCTTGGGGTGGTACTTGACCGCGGTGTTCTTGGCGAGAATGGTGATGCCCTTCTCGCGTTCCAGGTCGTTGGAGTCCATCACGCGGTCGTCCACGTGCTGGTGTGCCGCGAAGGCACCGGCCTGCTTGAGCATGGCGTCGACCAGGGTGGTCTTGCCGTGGTCGACGTGGGCGACGATGGCGACGTTACGGATGTCGTGGCGCGTGGGCATGCTGGGGGCGCTTCTCCCGGGGGTCGTGGATGGCTGCGCGACCGGCTCGTCGCGCGCCCGCCGGGCTGATCATCGCCACGGCCTTCGTCCTCCCATGGTACGGGCCCGGGCCCGGTGGACGGGGCACGCCGGCCCGCCCCCGCGTCTCCCCGCGTCCGCCCGCGCCGGCCGGGGCGGGCCGGCGGGGCCGGCGTCCGCCCGGTGGCCGGGAACTTTCCCCCGCCTTCCGGGAAACCGCCGCGGCGCCCTTCACAAGAGGAGTGTGACGCGCGACACTCCCATGGTCATGCCAGCACCACCCCTGGGAGGTGGGCACGTCATGTCGTTACAGGACGAGCTGACAACGGCCCAGCGCTGCCTCGACGAGCTCGCCCGCACCATCGGCCGGATGGAGCGGGAGGTCGGCGGCGGGCTGGAGATCCGGCGGGTCAGGAGCGACACGGAGCACCTGCGCGAGAGCCTCGCCCTGCTCCGCGCCTCCGTACCGCGCCCGCGCGACGGGGCGCTCGGCGGGGCGCTCGACGGGGAGAGTCCCCCGGACGTCGTGATCGTCCCGGACACCCCGTACGACAGCGCGCTGTGGGCCGGAGCCGAGGACGAGGGGCTCGGGGCACCGCGCGACCGGCGCACGCCGTAGCGGCGGGGCACGGCCCAGCCGCCTCACGCCCCCGCCCGGAGACCCCCGGAGAAGCCCGTTGGCCACTGGTACCGAACCCCATCCGAACGACGGCGGCGTGCGCGGCCGCACGCGCGCCGCCATCGCCGACCGGCATCTGAGAACGGACCGCTGGTGGCTCGCCCCGGCCGCCACCGTCGCCGGACTGCTCGCCTTCGTCGTGTACTCCACCTGGCGGGCCTTCGCGAACGGCGACTACTACGCGGCGCCCTACGTCTCGCCGTTCTACTCGCCGTGCCTGTCGGAGAACTGCGTCCCGATGGAGGGCGGCCCCAACGCCGCCCTGGTGGGCGGGTGGTGGACCCTCTCCCCCGCCCTGGTCATCCTGATCCTGCCCCTGGGCTTCCGGCTGACCTGCTACTACTACCGCAAGGCGTACTACCGCGGCTTCTGGGCCTCGCCGCCCGCCTGCGCGGTCGCCGAGCCGCACCGGAAGTACTCCGGGGAGAGCCGCTTCCCGCTGATCCTGCAGAACAGCCACCGCTACTTCTTCTACGCCGCGGTCGCCGTCGCGGCGGTCCTCACCTACGACGCCCTGCTCACCTTCCGCAACGCGGACTACGAGTGGGGCCACATGGGGCTGGGCACGGTGGTCTTCCTGGTCAACACCGTGCTGATCTGGGCGTACACGCTCTCCTGCCACTCCTGCCGCCACATCGTCGGCGGCCGGCTGCGGCACTTCTCGAAGCACCCGGTGCGCTACCGCATGTGGGGCTGGGTCAGCAGGCTCAACGCACGGCACATGGAGCTCGCGTGGGCGTCGCTGGTCAGCGTCGCGCTCTGCGACCTCTACGTCTACCTGCTGGCCACGGGCGTGTTCACCGACCCCCGCTTCTTCTGAGAGGGATGCACCAGAGATGACGCACGTGACGCGCCGGCAGTGGGACGTGGTGATCGTCGGGGCGGGCGGCGCCGGGCTGCGGGCGGCGATCGAGGCCCGCGAGCAGGGGCTGCGGACCGCCGTGATCTGCAAGTCCCTCTTCGGCAAGGCCCACACGGTGATGGCCGAGGGCGGCATCGCGGCCAGCATGGGCAACGTCAACGAGGGCGACAACTGGCAGGTCCACTTCCGCGACACCCTGCGCGGCGGGAAGTTCCTCAACCAGTGGCGGATGGCCGAACTGCACGCCCGCGAGGCCCCCGAGCGGGTGTGGGAGCTGGAGACCTGGGGCGCGCTGTTCGACCGTACGGAGGACGGGCGGATCTCCCAGCGGAACTTCGGCGGCCACGAGTACCCCCGGCTGGCCCACGTCGGCGACCGCACCGGCCTGGAGCTGATCCGCACCCTCCAGCAGAAGGTGGTCTCCCTCCAGCAGGAGGACTTCCGCGCCTCGGGCGACTACGAGGCGCGGCTGAAGGTCTTCCAGGAGTGCACGGTCACGCGCGTGCTGAAGCGGGACGGGCGGGTGGCGGGCGTCTTCGGCTACGAGCGCGAGTCGGGGCGCTTCTTCGTCTTCGAGGCGCCGGCCGTGGTGCTGGCCACCGGCGGCATCGGCAAGTCGTTCAAGGTGACGTCCAACTCCTGGGAGTACACCGGGGACGGCCACGCCCTCGCCCTGCTCGCCGGGGCGCCGCTGGTCAACATGGAGTTCGTCCAGTTCCATCCGACCGGCATGGTCTGGCCGCCGTCGGTGAAGGGCATCCTCGTCACCGAGTCCGTGCGCGGCGACGGCGGCGTGCTGCGCAACAGCGAGGGCCGGCGGTTCATGTTCGACTACGTCCCGGACGTCTTCCGGGACAAGTACGCCGAGACCGAGGACGAGGCCGACCGCTGGTACGACGACCCCGACCACAACCGCCGCCCGCCCGAGCTGCTGCCCCGCGACGAGGTGGCCCGCGCCATCAACGCCGAGGTCAAGGCGGGCCGGGGCTCCCCGCACGGCGGGGTGTTCCTGGACGTCTCCACCCGGATGCCCGCCGAGGTGATCCGGCGGCGGCTGCCGTCGATGTACCACCAGTTCAAGGAGCTGGCGGACGTGGACATCACCGCCGAGCCGATGGAGGTCGGCCCGACCTGCCACTACGTGATGGGCGGCGTGGACGTGGACCCGGACACCACCGCGGCCACCGGTGTCCCCGGCCTGTTCGCCGCGGGCGAGGTGGCCGGCGGCATGCACGGCTCCAACCGGCTGGGCGGCAACTCCCTGTCGGACCTGCTGGTCTTCGGCCGCCGGGCCGGGCTCCACGCGGCGCGGTACGCGGCGGCGCTGGCCGGTGCCGACCGTCCGGCGGTCGCCGGGGAGGACGTCGACGCCGCGGTGGCCGAGGCGCTGCGCCCGTTCGGCACCGCGGAGGACACCGGGGCCGCCGGGGGACCGGCCGAGAACCCGTACACGGTCCACCGGGAGCTGCAGGAGACCATGAACGACCTCGTCGGCATCATCCGCCGCGAGAGCGAGATGGCCGAGGCGCTCAGGCGCCTGGCCGCCCTGGGGGAGCGGGCCGAGCGGGCCCGCGTGGAGGGGCACCGGCAGTTCAACCCCGGCTGGCACCTGGCCCTCGACCTGCGGAACATGCTGCTGGTCAGCGAGTGCGTGGCCCGTGCCGCCCTGGAGCGCACCGAGTCCCGCGGCGGCCACACCCGCGACGACCATCCGGGGATGGAGCGCTCCTGGCGCCGCGTGAACCTGCTGTGCGCGCTCGCCGCGGAGGAGCCCGGCGGGTCCGGCGCGTCCGGCGGCCGGATCTCCCTGACCCGCCGCGAGATGCCGCCCATCCGCCCCGACCTCCTCGCACTCTTCGAGAAGGAGGAGCTGGTGAAGTACCTGACCGACGAGGAGCTGACGGCGAAGTGAGCGAACGGCAGGAGAGTGCGGGCACCGCGGACGGCGGCTACCGGGCCCACTTCCGCGTCTGGCGCGGCGACGACGGTGGCGGCGGGCTCCAGGACTTCACCGTCGAGGTCAACGACGGCGAGGTGGTCCTCGACGTCATCCACCGCCTCCAGGCGACCCAGGCCCCCGACCTGGCGGTGCGCTGGAACTGCAAGGCGGGCAAGTGCGGCTCGTGCAGCGCGGAGATCAACGGCCGCCCCCGGCTGCTGTGCATGACCCGGATGTCGGTCTTCGACCGCGCCGAGACCGTCACCGTCACCCCGCTGCGCGCCTTCCCCGTCCTGCGCGACCTGGTGACGGACGTGGGCTACAACTACGCCAAGGCCCGCGAGGTCCCCGCCTTCGTACCGCCCGAGGGGCTGGCTCCCGGCGAGTACCGGATGATGCAGGAGGACGTCGGGCGCTCGCAGGAGTTCCGCAAGTGCATCGAGTGCTTCCTCTGCCAGGACACCTGCCACGTGATCCGCGACCACGAGGAGAACAAGACGGCGTTCGCCGGTCCGCGTTTCCTGATGCGCGTCGCGGAGCTCGACATGCACCCGCTGGACGCGGCCGCGGAACGGGGGCTGGACCGCCGGGCCGCGGCCCAGGACGAGCACGGCCTGGGCTACTGCAACATCACCAAGTGCTGCACCGAGGTCTGCCCGGAGGGCATCAGGATCACCGACAACGCGCTGATCCCCCTGAAGGAGCGCGCGGCGGACCGCAAGTACGACCCGCTGGTCTGGCTCGGCAGCAGGATCCGGCGCCGCCGCGGCTGACGGCGCGGCCGGCGGCGCGACCGACGGCGGGCCGCCCGGGCCGTCCGGCGTCAGAACATGCTCAGCAGGGCCTCCGCCGTGTCCGGGGGTTTGGGCTCCCCGTCCTCCGGGAGGTTGAGTTCGAACCAGACGATCTTGCCCCGGGGGGTGCGGCGGCTGCCCCAGCCCGCCGAGAGCAGGTCGACGAGCTGGAGGCCGCGTCCGCCCTCGTCGGTGTCGCGGGCGCGGCGGCGGCGCGGCTGCACCAGGTTGGTGTCCCAGACCTCGCAGACCAGGGTGCGGTCCAGCAGCAGGCGCAGGCGTATGTCCCCCTCGCCGTGGCGCAGCGCGTTGGTGACCAGTTCGCTGACGAGCAGTTCGGCGGTGTCGCTGAGGTCGTCCAGCTCCCAGGCGGCGAGCTGGCGGCACGCCAGGTCGCGGGCGCGGGCGACCGAACGGGGCTCGGCGGGCAACTGCCAGTCGCCCACCGCCCCCTCGGGCAGCCCCTGGATCCGGGCCAGCAGCAGGGCTATGTCGTCCTCGCCGTGGTGGGTCTCCAGCGCGCCCAGCACCTCGTCGCAGACGTCCTCCAGCGGGCGGTCGGGACCCGCGAGGGTGGTGCGCAGGGCCTGCAGCCCCTCGTCCAGCGGCTGGTAGCGGGACTCCACCAGGCCGTCGGTGTACAGGGCGAGCAGGGAGCCGTCCGGCAGCTCGACCTCCGTCTCCTCGAAGGGCTCGCCGCCCACGCCCAGCGGTACCCCCTTGGGGACCTCCAGCAGCAGCGCGGGCTGGTCGTCGCCGTCCTCGCGGGGTTCGACGAGCACGGGCGGCAGATGGCCGGCGTTGGCGAAGGTGCAGCGGCGGGTGACGGGGTCGTAGACGGCGTAGACGCAGGTGGCCAGGTAGACCTCGGAGAGGTCGGCGGACCTGCCGGACTGCTCGCTGCGTCCGCCGCGGGGGGCGCCGAGCCCCCTGGCGATCTCGTCGAGGGCGCCCAGCACCTCGGCGGGCTCCAGGTCCAGCAGGGCCAGCGTCCGTACGGCCGTGCGCAGTTCGCCCATGGCCACGGCCGCGCGCAGCCCGCGCCCCATCACGTCGCCGACGACCAGGGCGGTGCGGTGGCCGGGCAGTTCGATGACGTCGAACCAGTCGCCGCCCACCTCGGTCGCCGTACTGCCCGGCAGGTAGCGGCAGGCGATGTCCAGGCCGGCGGCCTCGGGGTCGTCCGGCGGCAGCAGGCTGCGCTGGAGTATCAGGGCGCGCTCGTGCTCCCTGCGGTACAGCCGCGCGTTGTCGATGCACACGGCGGCGCGGGAGGCCAACTCCGCGCCGAGAGCGGCGTCGCGCTCGCCGAAGGGCTCGCTGCCCTTGGTGCGGGAGAACTGCACCAGCCCGAGCACCCGGCCGCGCGCGACCATCGGCACGGCGAGGGTGGACTGCACCAGGGTGCCCGCGGCGCGCTGGACGCGCGCGGTGCGCAGCGCGTCGGCGTACGGGGAGCCGGCGGGGTAGCGGTGGATGCTGCCGAGTTCGACGGGCTCGGGGTCGGGGGCGCCGCTCGTGCGGTGGCCGAGGGTGATCGGGCCGTCGGAGACGGCGCTGGCGAAGGCCACGCGCCGCAGCGGGCGGGTGCCGTCCAGGCCCTCGCCCGCCCGGGGGCCCTCCCCGGAGAACACCTCGGGGAACAGGTCCACGGAGGCCAGGTCGCAGAACTGCGGCACGGCGACGTCGAGCAGTTCGCGGGCGGTGGTGTCCAGGTCCAGGGAGTTGCCGATCCGGGCCCCCGCGGCGTTCAGCAAGGCCAGGGCCCGGCGTACGTCGTCCGGCTTTCCCGCCTCGGCTGGAATGTCGCTCAACGCCGCCCCTTCCTGTCCCGGTCCAGCATCCTCCCAGGTGTACTGACCACCCGGAACACACCGGTCCCGTTCACCGCACGGTCCCTGCCACTTCCGACAGGACCCGAGCCGGTCCCGTTCCCCCCTTTCTCCTAACCAGGCGGAGTGGGCTCGAACCACACGCCGTGGCAGTGCGGCCGTGCGGACCGGGCCCGGCGGCACCGCGGAAAGAGCGGAGACACGTGGCGTGGCGAGGCGCAATTTTTCCGGTGCTCTCGACACAGCGTCAAGGCGCGAAGTGGTCACGACCGGGGCGGGACCTGGTGGAATCGAGCCCAGTGCCCTCAGGGCAGCGTCAGCTCGAACCACACGGTCTTGCCGATGGGGCCGTGCCGGGTGCCCCAGCGGCGCGCCGCGCGGGCGACGAGCTGGATGCCGCGTCCGCCCTCGTCGTCCACGGTGGCGGTGCGTTCGCGGGGCGGGACGGGCAGCGGGTCGGAGACCTCCACCAGCAGGGTGGTGCCGCGCACCATCCGCACGCCGATGGGACCGCGCGCGTGGCGCAGGGAGTTGGTGACCAGTTCGCTGACGAGCAGCACCGTGTCGTCGATCAGCGGGTCCAGCTCCCAGTCGTGCAGCGTCCGGCGGACGGCCTCCCGGGCCCGGCGCGCGGCGTACGTCTCGGCGGGGAAGGTCCAGGAGGTGGCGATGCCCTCGGGGAGGCCGCCGAGCTGGGCGACCAGCAGGGCCACGTCGTCGACGCCGCCGGGAGCGCCGGAGGCGCCGCCCGGGTCCATGCCGGCGAGCACGTGGTCGCAGATGTCCTCCAGGCCGGGCCGGACCGGGAGGCCGCCGAGCAGGGACACCAGGCGGTCCAGGCCCTCGGTGATGTCCTCGCCGCGGTGCTCGATCAGCCCGTCGGTGTAGAGGACGAGGACCGCTCCCTCCTCCACGCGCAGGTCCGTGGACTCGAACGCCACGCCGTCGATGCCGAGCGGGGCGCCGGAGGGCGCCTCGACGGGGACGACGCTCCAGGTGCCGGTGTGCCGGTCCACCAGCAGCAGCGGCGGCACGTGCCCGGCCACGGCGACGGTGCACCGGCGGCTGGAGGGGTCGTAGACGGCGTAGACGCAGGTGGCCATCAGGGGTTCGTCGGGCCCCTGGGCGAGGTCGTCGGCGATGTCGTTGATCCGGCGCAGCAGTTCGTCGGGGGGCAGGTCGATCCCGGCCAGGGTGCGCACGGCGGTGCGCAGGCGGCCCATGGTGGCCGCGGCGCGCAGCCCGTGGCCCATCACGTCGCCGACGACGAAGGCGACCCGGCCGCCGGCGAGGGGGATGACGTCGAACCAGTCGCCGCCCGCCTCGGCGTCGGTCTCCGAGGTGCTGCCGCCGGGGACGTAGCGGTAGGCGACCTGCACGCCGGTCGGGGAGGGCACGTGCTGGGGCAGCAGGCTGCGCTGGAGCATCAGGGCGCTCTCGCGCTCGCGGGCGTAGAGGCGGGCGTTGTCCAGGCTGATCCCGGCGCGCCCGGCCAGCTCCACGGTGAGCGCCAGGTCGTCGCGGTCGAAGGGGACGCGGCCGTCGGCCCGGCCGAGCACCAGCAGTCCCAGGACGGTGTCGCGGGCGCGCAGGGGGACGACCATCAGGGAGTGGATGCCCAGGTCGAGGGCCGCCTGGGCCTTGGGGTCGCCCGGATAGGTGGCGGAGAGCAGCTCGTGCTGGGACATCACCAGGTGGGGGACGGCGGAGGTGAGCACCTTGCCGAAGACCGAGTCCGGTTCGAAGGCGATGTCCTGGCCGGTCCGCAGCAGGCGGTCGACGACGGGGCCGCGCTTCTTGGCCGCGGTGCCGAGCTGGAGCAGCGGGATGTCCGGCGGGTGGTCGGGGCGGGGCAGCTCGCCGCCGTACGCGACGGCGCTGTACAGCATCACGCTGGAGTAGTCGGCGAAGCGCGGGACGAGCGCGGTGGCGAGCGTCGTGGCGATCCTGCGGACGTCCAGCAGGTCGCCGAGGGCGACTCCGACGTCGTCCAGGAGCTTCAGCCGCTGGCGGGCGCGCTCGATCTTCTCCATCGCGTCACGCCGCTCGGTGACGTCCATCACCGTGGAGCTGACCCCGAGGACCCGGCCGTCGCGGCCGGTGAGCCTGCCGTACGACACCGAGCGCCAGCCGTGTCCGTCGGGCGCCATGAGGACCGTGTCCACGACGGGGCGGCCGGTCTCCAGCACGAGCGACTGGATCTGGGCGAGGTCGTCGGCCATGCGCCTGGGCAGCACCTCGTGGAGGGTCTTGCCGAGGATCTCGGGGACCGGCTTTCCGGTGAGCCGGGCCAGCGCCTCGTTGACGCGGACGTACCGGTGCTCGGTGTCGAAGACGGCGATGCCGAGCGGGGAGGTGGTGAAGAGGGCGTCGAGGGCGGCGAGGTCGTGCTCGACGGCGCGCAGCCGGGAGGTCTCGACGATGTTGGCCAGAATGAACGGTTTGGCGTCCGACGGGGTGATGAGCGAGGCCCGGCCCTCGACCTCCACGATGTGGCCGTCCAGGTGGCGCACGCGGAGGATGCCGCGCCAGTACTTCTCCTCCCTCAGGACGTCGTAGATGCTCCCGGCCTCGATGGGGTTGGCGGTGGAGGAGGGGTCGCGGACGAGGTAGTCCCCGTAGTACCGGCCGACGATGTGCTCGGCCGGCCAGCCGAGGATCTCCTCCACCGTGGGACTCCACAGCAGGACGTACCCGTCGGTGTCGAACATGACGACACCGACGCGGAGGGTGTCGAGCAGCGAGGTGGCCACCCTCTCGACCGCGCCCTGGAATGTCTCGGGGGTGTCGTTCACACCGTCCTCAGTCCATGCTCGGGTCATCACCAGACCGTCATGATCCGGCCAATGAGGACTAAATGTCCATATACCCGATTGTGCATGGCATCAGACGTGATCACCGCTTCCGCGCCGCAGACGCTCCACCAGATAGCGCCTCTCCCCCGCGCCGCCGTCCGCCCCCTCCGCGCCGGAGCCGCCCGGACGGTGCGCGCTCAGGCGTTCGGCCATGCTCTGCGCCTCGGCGCGGGTGGCGTACCGGCCGACGCGGTAGCGGTTGCCGTTCGCGTCCTGCCGGATGACCATCCAGGGGAGCGCGATCCCGCTCTCGCTCATCGTGTGCTCCCCGCGCCCCACGCCCCGTGCCGTGCGCCGTCCCCTAACGATCTGCCGATCTGCATATGCCCGAGCCTACGCCCGGGTCTCACTCACCGCATTCGCCTTGGCACGATGCGACATGGTTTCGGCCACCTGTACGAGCGGGGAGGGGGCGCGCGGAGCGCGTCAGCGCACGGGCAGGTGGTACACCATGCGGTGGCGGTCCGCGGGGACGACCACGTCCGCCGTCTCCACCGGACGTCCCCCGGCGCGGTACGTCCGCTCGATCACCAGCACCGTGTGCCCGGGCACCCCGCCCAGCTCGATCATCTCCTCCGCCAGCCCGGGGCGGGCGCCGACCTCCTCCACCACGTTGTCCACCACCAGGTCGATGGCCGCCATCCGCTCGACCACCCCCCGTCCGCCGAGCGGCCCCTCCTCCGGCAGCATCACGGGGGTGCGCCCGGTGAGGGCCAGCGGCTCCCAGGAGGTGGAGAGCATCGACGGCTCGCCGCCGACCCGGAACAGGTAGCGGGTGCGCATCACCCGCTCCCCCTCCTTGATCCGCAGCCGCTCCGCGATCGCGGGACTGGCGTCCTCCTGCTCGCTGTAGGACTCCCAGGTGCCGCCCACCCGGTCGTCGGCCTGCTCCTGCCGGAACGGGCTGGCGTCGCCGACCGCCCGGTAGCCGGTGCGGATCACCCTGCGCGGCACGGGCCGCTCGCGCACGTACGTCCCCGACCCGGAGCGCCCCTCGACCAGCCCCTCGGCCATCAGCACCTTGCGGGCCTCCAGGGCGACGGTGTCCGAGACGCCGTACTCCGCGCGGATGCGGGCCTGGGACGGCAGCCGGGTGCGCGGCGGAAGCGTACCGTCGACGATCTTCCGCCGCAGGTCTCCGGCCACACGCAGATATGCGGGCTGCTCACCGAAAGGCACCGTGTCCTCCCAACGGCTTGACGTTGTGCAACAGCTTGGCAACAGAACGTTACAAGCCGCAATAATCGGCCACGGTTTCACCCGATGTGATGAAGCGCTGCTCAGCGCGGGTTTCGTCCCCTCCTGTTGTGGGCCGCAGGGACCGGAGATGGTCACGCTCCGTCAGGCATTGCGGCGGAACATTCAACACACCACTGCGACCTGCGGAAACATGCTCCTGAGAGAGCCAAGGCGGCACAGGATCGGCACCGGTGGCAGACCTGACGCGTCGGTCCCCGGACAGGACGATCACGCCGTTGACGTCCCCGTGATCCGGGCCCCGTCGAGTCGCTACGGTTGAGCCATGACCGCACTTCCCGACTGGATGCGCCCGCCACGCGAGGAAGGCTGGTTCGCGGAGGATCTGGACCGCCTCCCCGAGGCGCCCCGCCACACCGAACTCATCGACGGAGCCCTCGTCTTCATGATGTCGCCGCAGCGGTCCTGGCACGGCCGCCTCGTCACCGCTTTGACCACCACCCTCATGGCACAAGCACCGGAGGGCTTCGAGGTCGAGCGGGAGATGACCATCCGGCTCGACGCCCGCAACCGCCCCGAGCCGGACATCCTCCTGACGACCGCCCCCTACGACCCCGACCGCACGTGCTTCCAACCGGACGAAGTACGGCTCGTGATCGAGGTCGTCTCTCCCGAGTCCGCCCACCGGGACCGCACGGTGAAGCTCCGCAAGTACGCGGAGGCGGGCATCCCGCACTACTGGTGCGTCGAGGACGAAAAAGGCGCCCCCGTGGTCCACGCATACGAACTGGACGAGCCGACCGGCGCCTACGCCCCCGCCGGCATCTTCCGCGGCGCGCTCCGGCGACCGGTGCCCTTCGAGATCTCCCTCGACCTGGACAAGCTCGTTCCGGACCCCCGCCGCTGAGAGTGAGCGCCAAGCCGGCACAGGATCGGCGAAGGGGTCGAGCTCCGGCCGGCTCGACCCCTCAGACCTGCGAACCTGACGCGTTCCCCAGCCCTGGGCAACGGAGCGGCTACACGTTGAAGCGGAACTCCACCACGTCGCCGTCCTGCATCACGTAGTCCTTGCCCTCCATGCGGGCCTTGCCCCGGGCGCGGGCCTCGGCGACCGAGCCCGCCTCGACCAGGTCCTCGAAGGAGATGACCTCGGCCTTGATGAAGCCCTTCTGGAAGTCGGTGTGGATCACACCGGCCGCCTCCGGGGCCGTGGCGCCCTTCTTGATCGTCCAGGCGCGGGCCTCCTTCGGGCCCGCCGTGAGGTAGGTCTGCAGGCCGAGCGTGTCGAAGCCGACGCGGGCGAGGGTGGCCAGGCCCGGCTCGTCCTGGCCGACGGACTGGAGGAGTTCGAGGGCGTCGGCCTCGTCCAGCTCGGCGAGGTCGGACTCCAGCTTGGCGTTGAGGAAGATCGCCTCGGCCGGGGCGACCAGCGCGCGCTGCTCCTCCTTGAAGGACTCGTCGGTCAGCTCCTCCTCGTCCACGTTGAAGACGTACAGGAAGGGCTTGGTGGTGAGCAGGTGCAGGTCGTGCAGGAGCGCGGCCCGCTCGGTGCCCTGGGCGATGCCCACGGAGAACAGGGTGCGGCCCTCGTCCAGGAGGGCCTTGGCCTCCTCGACGGCCTTCACCTTGGGCTGGACGTCCTTCTTGACCCGGGCCTCCTTCTGGAGCCGGGGCAGGACCTTCTCGATGGTCTGGAGGTCGGCGAGGATCAGCTCGGTGTTGATCGTCTCGATGTCGTCCTTCGGCGAGACCTTGCCGTCGACGTGGACGACGTTCTCGTCCTTGAAGGCCCGGATGACCTGGCAGATCGCGTCCGACTCGCGGATGTTCGCCAGGAACTTGTTGCCCAGCCCCTCGCCCTCGCTCGCGCCGCGCACGATGCCCGCGATGTCGACGAAGTCCACGGTCGCCGGGACGATGCGCTCCGAGTCGAAGATCTCGGCGAGCCTGGCCAGCCGCGCGTCGGGGACGCCGACGACGCCGATGTTGGGCTCGATGGTGGCGAACGGGTAGTTGGCCGCCAGGACGTCGTTCTTGGTCAGGGCGTTGAACAGGGTCGACTTGCCGACATTGGGCAGGCCGACGATTCCGATCGTGAGCGACACGTGGCGACTTCCCGTAGCGAGAGGATCTGGGTGGGACGCCCCGGGTGGGGCCGATCCCCCAGTCTACGGGCACCCAATGGGCGGCCCGGGCGTGTCCGTGCCCGGCTCCGGGCCGGTCGGCGTCCTACGTTGGTGCGGTGGAGCAACACAGTGCGCACATCGAACGCGACCCTCGGCCACGCCGTGCGGCGCAGCCCCCTCCCGCCGGCGCCCGGCCCGGTGAGCGGCGGGCCGGACGGGAGCGGACCGGACGGGAGCGGAGCGCGGGAGGCCGGCCGCGCGCGGACGCCGGGGCGGCGGGACGGGCCGGGCCCGCCCGGCGCACCTGGCCGCCGGGCGCGCGGCTCACCGGGCTGGGCTGCGGGCTGCTGGCCGGAGGGTCGATGACGGCGGTCGGCGGGCTGGACGCGCTGCTATTGGACGGCCGCACCGCCGTGTACGGGATCTGCTTCGTCCTGGTCAGCGCGGTGTGCGCGCTGTGGGTGAGGCCGGCGGACCTGGCCGCCGCGCCGATCACGGCGCCGATCGCCTTCACCGCCGGGCTGCTGTTCCTCGGCGGCGACTCCGACGGATTCACCGGGTGGCTGGTGGACCTGGCGACCGCGCTGGCCGTCAACGCCGGGTGGGTGTACGGCGGCACGCTGGCCGCCGTACTGGTCGTCGTCGCCCGCGTCAACCTCGGCCCCGGACGGGCCCGGGGCACCAGGAGGCTCGCCAGGTCCGGCGGGTCCGGCCGGTTCCTCGGACCCGCCAGGCTCCTCAGGTCCGCCAGGCTCCTCAGGTCCGGCCGGTCCGCCGACCGGGCCTAGCCGGCGGCGACCTTCCGCGCCGCCTCGGCGCGCAGGTCCCGGCGCAGCTCCTTGGGCAGGGAGAAGGTCAGCTTCTCCTCCATCGGCTGGACGACCTCCACGTCGTCGAAGCCGCGCTCCGCGAGCCACTCCAGAACGCCCTGGACCAGCACGTCCGGCACCGAGGCGCCCGAGGTGACGCCCACCGTGGTGACGCCCTCCAGCCACGCCTCGTCGATCTCGGAGGCGTTGTCGACCAGGTGCCCGGCCTTGGCGCCCGCGCCGAGCGCCACCTCGACCAGGCGGACGGAGTTGGAGGAGTTCTTCGAGCCGACGACGATGACGAGGTCCGCCTCGGCGGCGACCTGCTTGACCGCGGTCTGCCGGTTCTGCGTGGCGTAGCAGATGTCGTCGCTCGGCGGGCTGACCAGTTTGGGGAACCGCCGCTTGAGCGCGTCCACCGTCTCCATCGTCTCGTCGACCGAGAGCGTGGTCTGGGAGAGCCAGACGACCTTCTCGGGGTCGCGCACCCGGACGTTCTCCACGTCCTCGGGGCCGTCGACGAGCTGGATGTGGTCGGGCGCCTCGCCGCTGGTGCCGATGACCTCCTCGTGGCCCTCGTGGCCGATCAGGAGGATGTCGTAGTCCTCCCTGGCGAACCGGACGGCCTCCTTGTGGACCTTGGTCACCAGCGGGCAGGTCGCGTCGATGGTCGCGAGCTTGCGCTGCTCGGCCTCCTCGTGGACGACCGGGGCGACACCGTGCGCGGAGAAGATCACGATGGAGCCCTCGGGCACCTCCTCGGTCTCGTCGACGAAGATCGCGCCCTTCTTGCGCAGGGTCTCCACGACGTACTTGTTGTGGACGATCTCCTTGCGCACGTAGATCGGCGCGCCGTACTGCTCCAGGGCCTTCTCGACGGCGATCACGGCGCGGTCGACCCCCGCGCAGTAGCCGCGGGGAGCGGCGAGGAGCACCCGGCGTGCGGTCGTAGCAGTCATGGGCCCATCGTACGGGCCGGCGCGGCGGGCCCCGGGGCCGGTGCGACGGACACGACGGGGATGGGGAAAGGGACGGGAACGGGCTCCCGGCCGGGCCGGTGCCTGCGGGGTGTCGGCACGGGCGGCTAGCCTCCTGGCATGGCTCTCAACACGTCGCCCGAGGCGCCGGTTCCCGTCGGTGAGGTGTCGCGGCTGATCGGCGGGTGGATCGACCGGCTCGGCGCCGTCTGGGTGGAGGGGCAGATCACCCAGCTCTCCCGGCGCCCCGGCGCGGGGGTGGTGTTCCTGACCCTGCGCGATCCCTCGTACGACGTCTCCCTGACCGTGACCTGCTACCGCGCCGTCTTCGACAAGGTCGCGGACATGGTGGGCGAGGGGGCCCGGGTGGTGGTGCACGGCAAGCCCGAGTGGTACGCGCCGCGCGGCCAGCTCTCCCTGCGGGTGGCGGAGATCCGGCTGGTCGGGGTCGGCGAACTGCTCGCCCGCCTGGAGCAGCTCAAGAAGTCCCTGGCCGCCGAGGGCCTGTTCGCGGCCGAGCGGAAGAAGCCGCTGCCCTTCCTGCCCCGGCTGGTCGGCCTGGTCACCGGCCGGGCCTCCGCCGCCGAGCGGGACGTGCTGGAGACGGCCCGGCAGCGCTGGCCCGCCGTCCGCTTCGCCGTGCGCAACGTGGCCGTGCAGGGCGTGCACGCGGTGCCGCAGGTGATCCAGGCGGTCAAGGAGCTGGACGCCGACCCGGCCGTGGACGTGATCATCGTGGCCCGGGGTGGCGGCAGCGTGGAGGACCTGCTGCCCTTCTCCGACGAGCAGTTGGTGCGGACGGTGGCCGACTGCGTCACGCCGGTGGTCTCGGCCATCGGGCACGAGCCGGACACCCCCCTGCTGGACCTGGTCGCCGACCTGCGCTCCCGCACCCCGACGCACGCGGCCAAGGACGTCGTCCCGGACGTCCGCGAGGAGCTGCTGCGGGTGGAGCAGCTCCGCGAGCGGGCGCGGCGGGCGTTCGGCGGGATGCTGGAGCGGCAGGAGCGCGGCCTGGCGGACACGATGAGCCGCCCGGTGATGGCCCGGCCGTACACGATGGTGGAGGAGCGCGAGGAGCAGGTCGAGGCGCTGCTCGACCGGAGCCGCCGGACGTTCGGGCACCTGCTGGACCGGGCCGCGACGGAGCTGGAGCACACCGTCGCCCGGGTCGTCGCGCTGTCGCCCGCGGCGACGCTCAGGCGTGGTTACGCGGTGCTCCAGCGGGCCGACGGGACCGTGGTGCGGGCGGCGCGGGAGGTGGCGGACGGCGAGGAGCTGCGCGCCCGCGTCGCCGAGGGCGGGCTGACGGTCGTCGCGCGGCGCGGCGGCGAGGACGGGTGAGGCCGGTGAGGCGGCCGGGGTGTCGCATCCCGGCCCTAGGCTGGGCCGCATGACAGACATGAGCACCCCGCCGCCGATCGGGGAGATGGGCTACGAGCAGGCGCGCGACGAACTGATCGCCGTGGTCCGGCGCCTGGAGGCGGGCGGCTCCACCCTGGAGGAGTCGCTCGCCCTGTGGGAGCGCGGCGAGGAGCTGGCGGCGGTCTGCCGCCGCCGGCTGGAGGGGGCCCGGGCCCGGCTGGACGCGGTGCTGGCGGAGGACGCCGCCGGGGAAGCCGGGGACACCGGGGAGGGCGAAGAGGAAGAAGAGGCCGAGGAGGGCGAGGAGGAGGACGCGTAGCGGGGGCCGCGCGGCGGAGGCGGTCGCCGAACGGCCGGCCCTCCCCGCCGGAACCGGGGCGCGCGTGTGAGCCACCCGCCCGGACGCGGGGACCGGTGGCGGCCGGCAGGGCGCCGGCCGCGGTCGGCGCAGGCAGGGCCGGAGCCACGCCCCCGGGCCGTGCCCTTCCCGGCCGGGTCAGCCCTTCCGGGCCTCCAGCGAGGCGGCCAGCCGTGCGAGGCTGTCGAACGGTGCCGTGCCGGTGACCACCGTGGTCACCGCCTTCTCCTCCAGCACCAGCGCGTCGTACTTGGGCCCCTCGTAGCGGGTCCACTTCCTGCCGTCGATCGTCTGGGTGCGCCCGGTCGGCTCCGCCCCGTGGGTGACCTCGTCGATGAACGGCGCGGGCCTGCCGTCGCTCTGCTCGACGGCCGCGTACTCGTTCTCCGGGTCCATGAAGCCCAGGTGCCAGGCGGCTCCGTGGTCGCTTCGCGCCTCGTACTCCACCGAGGTCGCGCGCCAGGTCCCGGGCAGACCCACCGGTGCGGCCACCGGGTACGGCGCCGCGCGCCGGGCCGTGACCAGCTCCATGTCGTAGCTGATCGGGCGGACCGGGTCCAGGGAGTCGTCGTGCGGGATGAACAGGTACACCAAGCCGGCGCCGAGGAGGATCACCAGCATCGACAGTGTCATGTCCCGCGCTGTCTGGCTGCCGCGCTTTCTTTCCACGTCTCCATCGTCCCCCATGCCCGCCCCCGTCCGGGCCACCACCCCCCGTCACGCCTCCGCCGCCCCTCGAAGCGCCCCGAAGCGCTCATCCGTGGGGCACCCTGCTCACTTTGTCGTCATCCCGGTTAGGGTCGAAGGCACCCTCAAGCTTCGGCCGTCGCGTTCGGACGCCGTACAGACGTGCAGAAAGGTGCGTCACGATGACCGATCACCACCACCTCCCCTCCCAGCTCGAAGTGAGCCCCGAGGCCCCCGACCGCAACCTCGCCCTCGAACTCGTCCGGGTGACCGAGGCCGGCGCCATGGCGTCGGGCCGCTGGGTCGGCCGCGGCGACAAGAACGGCGTGGACGGCGCCGCCGTCAAGGCCATGCGCACCCTGATCTCCACCGTCTCGATGAACGGCGTCGTCGTCATCGGCGAGGGGGAGAAGGACGAGGCCCCGATGCTCTACAACGGCGAGCGCGTGGGCGACGGGACCGGCCCGGAGTGCGACGTGGCCGTGGACCCGGTGGACGGCACGACGCTGACCGCCAAGGGCATGGCCAACGCGGTGTCGGTGCTGGCCGTGGCCGAGCGCGGCTCGATGTTCGACCCGAGCGCCGTGTTCTACATGGACAAGCTGGTCACCGGCCCCGAAGCGGCCGAGTTCGTCGACATCACGGCCCCGCCCTCGGTCAACATCCGCCGGGTGGCCAAGGCCAAGGGCGGCGCCCCCGAGGACGTCACCGTGGTGATCCTCGACCGGCCCCGCCACGAGGGCATCGTGAAGGAGATCCGGGAGTCGGGCGCCCGGATCAAGTTCATCTCGGACGGCGACGTGGCGGGCGCGATCATGGCCGCGCGGGAGGGCACGGGCGTCGACCTGCTGCTGGGCATCGGCGGCACGCCGGAGGGCATCATCGCCGCCTGCGCGATCAAGTGCCTGGGCGGCGTCATCCAGGGCAGGCTGTGGCCGAAGGACGACGCGGAACGGCAGAAGGCCCTCGACGCCGGCCACGACCTGGACCGGATCCTGACCACCGACGACCTGGTCAGCGGCGACAACGTGTTCTTCGTCGCCACCGGCATCACCGACGGCGAGCTGCTGCGGGGGGTGCGCTACCGCGCGGAGACCGCCACCACCCAGTCGCTGGTGATGCGGTCGAAGTCCGGCACGATCCGGCTGATCGACTCCACCCACAAGCTGTCGAAGCTGCGCGCCTACAGCGCCATCGACTTCGACCGGGCCCGCTGACCGCCCCGGCGGCGGGCCGCGGGCCCGCCGCCTCGCGGGGCGCCGCGACGGGCGTGCGCACCGGCACGGCCCGGTGACCGGGTCGGCCGGGGACGGCCGGTCCGGTCAGGCGGCCGGTCCGGTCAGGCGATGCGGGACACCTGCGCGGACTGGCCCAGGTCGGTGTCGCGGCGGCGGCGACGGGCGAGCATCACCCTGCGCTCGGCCGCCGTCAGCCCGCCCCACACGCCGTAGGGTTCGGGCTGGAGCAGCGCGTGCTCACGGCACTCGATGAGCACCGGGCAGCGCGCGCAGACCCGTTTGGCCGCCTGTTCCCGGGAAAGACGGGCGGCAGTGGGCTCCTTGGAGGGCGCGAAGAACAACCCGGCCTCGTCCCTGCGGCAGACCGCCTCGGAGTGCCACGGTCCGGCTTGCTCCCGCGAGGACGTGCGCTGGACGGGGACGGCGGCGGCCTGCAGAGACTGATGCGGCGTTGGCAGCACGGTCTACTCCTGACGACGGCTACGGCTGTTCGATCTGTCGATTGAGTCACCCTGTTCCGCCTTGCTGCGCACGGCAGTTCGCGCTGCGGCCGTACGAGAGACGATGCATGCGGCCTACCCACTGTGCGCGCGCTTATGCATACGGTGGCGTATCACCGGCAGCCCCCGTCCCCGCCGCCGCCGGCGGCGCACGGCAGGGCGCACGGCACGGTGTGCGCAGCGTGAGCGCGGTGCGACCAGCGGGGCGGCGCCCCGCCGCCGGGCCGTCAGGCCACGATCCGCACCGGAAGCGGACGCATTGCCTCCCGCAAATCCTTGGCGAGCGTCTCGAACTCGTGCCGCCGGGCCGCGCCCGCCCGCATCGCCAGGCCGATCCGCCGCGAGGGCGCCGGGTCGGCGAAGCGGGCGGTCGCCAGCAGCTCGTTCCGCTCCGTCTCCACGTGCAGCGAGGTGCGCGGCAGCAGCGTCACGCCCAGCCCGCCCGCCACGAGCTGGACCAACGTGGAGAGCCCGGCGGCGCTCGTGGTGGCCGACACGCCCTCGGACCGCCCGACCTCCCGGCAGACGTCCAGGGCCTGTTGGCGCAGGCAGTGGCCCTCGTCCAGAAGGAGCAGGTCCAGCTCGCGCAGCGCCTCGCGCGGCACCCCGTCCCGGCCGGCCAGCTCGTGGTGGCGGGGCGTCACCAGCACGAAGTCCTCGTCGAACAGCGGCACCGTCACCACGCCGTCGGCGTCCGCCCGCTCCGGCGCGCCCGGCGGCACCGCGAGCATCAGCAGGTCGAGCCGCCCGTCCAGGAGTCCGTCGAGCAGCGAGGCGGTCTGCTCCTCGTGCACCTGGAGGTCGAGTTCGGGATAGCGATCGTGAACGAGTCGCAGCACCGTCGGCAACAGGTACGGCGCGCAGGTCGGGATCACACCGAGCCGCAGGACGCCCGTGAAGGGCGCCCGCACCGCCTCGGCCTCCTCCATCAGCTCGCCCACCGCGTCCAGGACCGTGCGGGCCCGGACGGCCAGCCGTTCACCCGCAGGGGAGAGCAGTACTCTGCGCGTCGTACGCTCCAAAAGCTGAATTCCCAGCGAGTCCTCCAGCGCCGCGACGGCGCCCGAGAGGGCGGGCTGGCTCATGCCGATCTCCGCGGCTGCCTCCCGGAAGTGCAGATGCTCCGCCACGGCCGCGAACGCTCTGAGCTGGGACAGGCTGGGCTGACGGGCCCGCCCGGCCCGATGGGACTGCCGCCGCGGCCTGCGGGCCGACGGGGTCACCGATAACCACCTCCGATCAACGCCAGTGATTCTAGCTATTTCTGTGATCAATGTTGGCTATGGCAGTGTGGATCACGTCCAACCCTCAGGAAAACCCCACCCAGGGGCATTTCCGCGCAACAAGGAGAGCGTGTGCTCACTGTCGGTGACAAGTTCCCCGAGTTCGACCTGACCGCCTGCGTGGACCTGGACGCCGAGAAGGCGTTCACGCAGATCAACCACAAGACCTACGAGGGCAAGTGGAAGGTCGTGTTCTTCTGGCCGAAGGACTTCACCTTCGTCTGCCCGACCGAGATCGCCGCCTTCGGCAAGCTGAACGACGAGTTCGCCGACCGCGACGCCCAGATCCTCGGTGTCTCGGGTGACTCGGAGTTCGTGCACCACGCCTGGCGCAAGGACCACCCCGACCTGCGCGACCTGCCCTTCCCGATGCTGGCCGACCCCAAGCACGAGCTGATGCGGGCCTGCGGCGTCGAGGGCGAGGACGGCTACGCCCAGCGTGCGGTCTTCATCGTCGACCAGAACAACGAGATCCAGTTCACCATGGTGACCGCCGGCTCCGTCGGCCGTAACCCCAAGGAGGTCCTGCGGGTGCTGGACGCCCTGCAGACCGACGAGCTGTGCCCCTGCAACTGGACCAAGGGCGAGGAGACCCTCGACCCGGTCAAGCTGCTCGCCGGCGAGTGAGGATCCGACCCATGGCTCTGGACGACCTGAAGTCGGCCCTGCCCGACTACGCCAAGGACCTCAAGCTCAACCTCGGCTCCGTGATAGGCAACTCCGACCTGCCCCAGCAGCAGCTGTGGGGCACGGTGCTGGCCTGCGCGATCGCCTCGCGCTCGCCGAAGGTGCTGGCCGAGCTGGAGCCGGAGGCGAAGGCCAACCTCTCCCCCGAGGCGTACACCGCGGCCAAGGCGGCCGCCGCCATCATGGCGATGAACAACGTCTTCTACCGCACCCGGCACCTGCTGTCGGACCCGGAGTACGGCAACCTGCGCGCGGGTCTGCGGATGAACGTCATCGGCAACCCGGGCGTGGACAAGACCGACTTCGAGCTGTGGTCGCTGGCCGTCTCCGCCGTCAACGGCTGCGGGCAGTGCCTGGACTCCCACGAGCAGGTGCTGCGCAAGGCCGGGGTGGACCGCGAGACGATCCAGGAGGCGTTCAAGATCGCCGCCGTCATCCAGGCCGTCGGCACGGTGCTGGACGCCGAGGCCACGCTGGCCGGCGTCTGACACGGCCCGGCGCCCCGCGCCGCACGCGGAGGCGGACGGCCCCGCACCCCCCTGGGTGCGGGGCCGTCCGGTCCGTTCCGGTCCGTCCCTCCTCCGCGGCGTCCGGTCCGCGGCGGTCCGGCCCGCTGCGTCCGGTCACGTCACGGCAGCGGGATCTCGAACCACACCACCTTGCCGGTGCTCAGCCGGGTCGCGCCCCAGCGCCGGGCGAGCCGGTTGACCAGGTACAGGCCCCGGCCGCCCTCGTCCGTGGCCCGGGCCTGCCGCAGCCGCGGGAGCTGCGGCACGTCGTCCCCGACCTCGCAGCGCAGCACGTCGGTACGGAGCAGCCGCAGCGTGATGGGCCGCTCGGCGTAGCGGACGGCGTTGGTCACCACCTCGCTGACCAGCAGCTCGACGGAGTCCGTCAGCTCCTCCAGACCCCAGCGCTCCAGGGCGCGCCGCGCCAGGCGGCGGGCCTGGCGCGCGGTCTGGGCGCGCGGGTCGAGGTACCAGTACGCCACGTCGCTCGGCGGAATCCCGTCGAAGCGGGCCGCCAGCAGCGCGATGTCGTCGTCCCGGTCGCCCGGCCCCAGGATGTCCAGCACCTCGTCGCAGAGCGGCTCCAGCGGCGGCGGGGTGTCGGGGCGGGTCAGCCCGGCCGTCTCGGTGAGCTTCTCGCGCAGGTGCTCGATCCCGGTCCACACGTCGCGGTGCCGGGACTCCACCAGGCCGTCGGTGTAGAGCAGCAGCGTCGCGCCCGCCGGGGCGTCCAGCTCCACCGCCTCGAAGTCCACGCCGCCCACCCCGATGGGCGCGCCCGCCGGGATGCGCAGCACCTCCGCCCGGCCGTCGCGGTGGAGCATCACCGGCGGCGGGTGCCCGGCGTTGGCCACCACGATCCGGTGCGCGACCGGGTCGTAGACGGCGTACAGGCAGGTCGCCATGCGGTCGCTGCCGAGGCGCTGGGCCTGCTCGTCGAGGTGGTGCAGCACCTCCTGCGGCGGCAGGTCCAGACCGGCCAGGGTCTGCGCGGTGGTGCGGAGCTGGCCCATGATCGCCGCGGAGGTCATGGAGTGGCCCATGACGTCCCCGACGACCAGCGCCACCCGGCCGCCGGGCAGCGGTATGGCGTCGTACCAGTCGCCGCCGACGCGGGCGGTCTCGGCCGCCGGGAGGTAGCGGCTGGCCAGCGTCACCCCGGTGGGCTGGGGCAGCTCGTCGGGGAGCATGGTGCGCTGCAGCTCGTCGGCGATGTACGCCTCGCGGCCGTAGAGCACCGCCTTGTCCACGCCCAGCGCGGTGTGCGTGGCGAGCTGCGCGGCGACCAGCAGGTCGTCGGACTCGAAGGCGGCCCGGTCCGGGCGGCGCAGGAACACGGCCGCGCCGATCACCCGGCGGCGGCCGCGCAGCGGGGCGAGGATCGCCCGGCGCCCGGCCGGGACGTCGCGCCCGGGACCGAGGAGCTCGGGCAGGGCCTCGCGGGCGGTGGGCGCGTCGCCGAAGACCGGCCGCACCCCGCGCAGCACCTCGGCCAGCGGACCGCCGCCGCGCACCTCGATCAGCTCCGACGCGCCGCTGCCGGCCCCCTCCGGCGGGACGGCGAGCAGGGGCAGCGGGAACTCACCGGTGTCGGACCCGTCCTGGTCGGCGGGGGCCGGGGCGGCGTAGTCCGGCAGCCGGTCGGTGCGCCGCAGCCGCAGCAGGGCGGGGCCGGTGGGCCGCTCGTCCCCCACCGGCAGCGGATCGCGCAGGTAGACCAGGATCGCGTCGGCGAACGCGGGCACGGTGGCCCGGCACAGTCCGAGCACGGTCTCGTCCAGGTCCACGCCCCGGGCGATCCGGCGGGTGGCGGCGCCCACGAAGCGCAGCCGGTCGCCCCCGCGCCGCTCCCGCTCGGCCCGCTCGTCCCCGGTCGGGTGCTCGACCGCGCCGGGCGCGGTGCCCCGGCCCGGTCTGTCCGGCGCGCCGGGCCTGAGGCGGCTCGCGTGTTCCTCGTCACCGCCGGCGGGCCGGGTGTGGCCCGTCTCCGGCGCGGGCGGGGACGCCGCCGGATCGGGAGGCTGGGCGGGGATGCTGTGGGGGGCGTCCTGGGACGCGGTGGCCGTGCGCTCGGACGCGCGCCGGTCGTCGCGGGGCTCGGGAAGCGCGGCGCGCGCGGCGTCGGCGTGGCCCGCCACGGGCGTGGCCGTGCGGGCGCCGCCGCCCGTCGGCCGGGCAGCGGACTGCTGGGGGGTCGGATACTCCGTCACGCGTTGGGTTTCCATCCGTCCGGGGCCGCGCATCGGGCGTGCCCAGCGCTTGGGGGCTAGGGGCGTCGGCAGTGCAGGAAGAGCTGGATCTCGGGGGAGACGTCCGTACTGGCCGGTGCGTAGGCGAACGACTCCTCCCCGGCGATCTCGAAGCCCGCGTCGCGCACCACCTGGCGCAGTTCGTCCCGTAGATAGCCGGATACCCGGATCGTATTCCCCAGGAACGGGATAGCGAAGTCGTCCACGTCCGCCTCGACCATGCCCAGGGCCAGCAGCCCGCCGGGCCGCAACTGGCCGTGCAGCGTGCGCAGGGCGACGGGGATCTCCCCGCGGGGCAGCATCAGCAGGGCGAAGAAGGCGGCGACGCCGTCGAAGGGCCCCAGGCCGCGGCTCTCCAGGTCGGCGAGGTCCATCCGGTGGAACTCGGCGCCGGGGACGTTGTCCCGGCTGAGCTTGACCATGCCCGGGGACAGGTCGATGCCGACGACCCGGTGACCGGCCTCGGTGAGCTGGCGGGCCGTGGGGACCCCGGTGCCGCACCCGACGTCCAGTATCCGCGACCCGGCGGGGAGCTGCTCCGCCAGCCAGGCACCGGCGGCGAGCTGCCCCTCCTTGTGGGGGAAGGCTTCGTCGTAGCGGTCCCCGATGGCGTCGAAGGCCTCGGCCTGCCCGGTGCGGTCGATCGCCGTCCGGTCGTAGCCCGCGTACGTCCGATGACCGTCCGTGTTGCTCACGTCTGGGGCTCCTCTCGCGGCCGTGCGCCAAGTCCCTTGTGGGGCCCAGGAGTTCGTGCGGGTGGGCTGTCCGGCAGTCCGGGTCGATCCTACGGTCGCCGTCCGGGGGCACAGCAAGGGGTTGCGGAATGTCCGTCGCCATCATGCGAGAAGCAGGGGCGCCCCCACCAGTCCTTTCAACCGATCCGGGCCGGTTCGCGGTCCCAGTCCAGCGGCAGCCGGGGCACGGGCCAGGCGGGGTCGGGCCGCCAGTCCTCCCACCCGTCGCGGAAGGGGCTGCCCCACGCGCGGATCACCTCCACGGCCCGGCGCCCCGCGGCCCGCACCCGCTCGGCCTGGGCGGCGTCCATCAGGCCGGCGCGCTGCGCCTGGGCGAACTCGTCCTCGTCCCGCCACTCCCAGGTGCGGTCGGGGTGGACGACGATGTCCAGGAAGTGGTCCTCGGAGTCCACGCCGCCCGCCCAGCGGCGCAGCGGCTCCTCCAGGTTCACGTACCAGTTCTTGAACCGCCAGCCGGGCTCCCAGAACAGCCACACCGACCAGGGCTCGCCGGCCCGCGCCAGCTTCAGCACCCCGGTGCCGAACCACCGCGACCGGACGGTCCTGCGCGGCTTGGTGTAGCGGGTGGCGAGCGGTTCGCGGTGCACGGGCGTGCCGTCGGCGAGCTGCGGCTTGACGCAAGCGGTTCCGGGAGCCATCCACACGGCGAGCAGCTCCGGGGTGTCGCGGACGACGGTCATGGGCCGGCAGATGTGGAGGTGATCGCTCCCGTTGGCCCGGTAGCGCCACAGGATGTGCTCGCCGACTCTCCAGCGGGTGCCGCCCGCCGTGTCCGTGTTGTCCTCCGTTTGCGCTGTCATGCACGGATCCTAGTCGCGGCCGGCGGAACGTTCCGCGATCCACGCCACAGCCCGTCCCCGCCGCGGGAGGGCGGCGGGGACGGGCCGGGCGGGCGCCACGGGCCTCAGGGGCGGGTCATGCGCAGCACGTCCAGGGCCTCGTCGAGCTGCTCCGGCGTGATCAGGCCGCGCTCGACGTAGCCCGACTCCAGGACCACCTCGCGGATCGTCTTGCGCTCGGCCAGGGACCGCTTGGCGACCTTCGCGGCCTCCTCGTAGCCGATGTACCTGTTCAGCGGGGTCACCACGGAGGGCGAGGACTCCGCGTACTCGCGGGCGCGCTCGACGTTCGCCTCGATGCCCGTGACCGTGCGGTCGGCCAGCAGGCGGGAGGCGTTCGCCAGCAGCCGGATCGACTCCAGCAGGTTCCTGGCGATCACCGGGAGCATCACGTTCAGCTCGAAGTTGCCGGACGCCCCGGCCACCGCGACCGTGGTGTCGTTGCCCATGACCTGGGCGGCCACCATCAGGACCGCCTCGGGGATCACCGGGTTGACCTTGCCGGGCATGATCGAGGAGCCGGGCTGGAGGTCCGGCAGGCGGATCTCGGCCAGGCCGGTGCGCGGGCCGGAGGCCATCCAGCGCAGATCATTGGCGATCTTGGTCAGGCCGACGGCGATCGTGCGGAGCTGGCCGGAGGTCTCCACCAGGCCGTCCCGGGCCCCCTGCGCCTCGAAGTGGTCGCGGGCCTCGGTCAGCGGCAGCCCCGTGGTGCGGGCCACCTCCGCGATCACCGCCGCCGAGAAGCCGGGCGGGGTGTTGATGCCGGTGCCCACCGCCGTGCCGCCCAGCGGCAGCTCGGCCAGGCGCGGCAGGCAGGCGCGCAGCCGCTCCACGCCGTACCGCACCTGCGCCGCGTAGCCGCCGAACTCCTGGCCGAGCGTGACGGGCGTGGCGTCCATCAGGTGGGTGCGGCCGGACTTGACGACCTCGGCGAACTCCTCCGCCTTGCGCTCCAGCGCGCCCGCCAGGTGCTCCAGCGCCGGGATCAGGTCCCCGGTGACGGCCGCGGTCGCCGCGATGTGGATGGAGGAGGGGAAGACGTCGTTGGAGGACTGGCTGGCGTTGACGTGGTCGTTGGGGTGCACCGGCGCGCCCAGCCGCTCGGCGGCGAGGGTGGCGACGACCTCGTTCATGTTCATGTTGGAGGAGGTGCCGGAGCCGGTCTGGAAGACGTCCACCGGGAAGTGGTCGTCCCAGCGCCCCTCGGCGACCTCGGCGGCGGCCTCGGCGATGGCCCGGGCCATGTCCGTCTCCAGGACGCCGAGGTCGGCGTTGACCCTGGCGGCCGCCTCCTTGATCCGGGCCAGCGCCTGGATGTGCGCGCGCTCCAGGCGCTGGCCCGAGATCGGGAAGTTCTCCACGGCGCGCTGGGTCTGCGCCCGCCATCTGGCGTGCGCCGGCACCCGCACCTCGCCCATGGAGTCGCGTTCGATCCTGTAGTCCTGCCTGTCGTCCTGGTGTTCCTCGCTCGTCCCGGTCATGGGACGAATCTACTTCCCGGCCGGCCGGCGGGACCCGTGCCGTCAGTCGGCGGAGCGGACCGGGATGGAGGTGACGAAGGGCTTGGCCGGACCGGGGTCGGTGAAGAAGTCGTTGCCCTTGTCGTCGACGACGATGAACGCCGGGAAGTCCTCCACCTCGATCTTCCAGACGGCCTCCATGCCCAGTTCCTCGTACTCCAGGACCTCGACCTTCTTGATGCAGTCCTGGGCGAGGCGGGCGGCCGGGCCGCCGATCGAGCCGAGGTAGAAACCGCCGTGCTTCCTGCACGCCTCGGTGACCTGCCGGGAGCGGTTGCCCTTGGCCAGCATGACGAAGGAGCCGCCGGCCGCCTGGAACTGCTCGACGTAGGCGTCCATCCGGCCCGCGGTCGTGGGGCCGAAGGAGCCGGACGCGTAGCCCTCGGGGGTCTTGGCCGGGCCCGCGTAGTACACGGCGTGGTCGCGCAGGTACCGCGGCATCTCCTCGCCCGCGTCCAGCCGCTCCTTGATCTTGGCGTGGGCGATGTCGCGGGCGACGACCAGCGGGCCGCTCAGCGACAGGCGGGTCTTGACCGGGTACTTGGACAGCTCGGCGCGGATCTCGTCCATCGGGCGGTTGAGGTCGATCCGCACCACGTCCGCGTCCAGCTCGGCGTCCGTGGTGTCGGGCAGGAAGCGCGCCGGGTCGGTCTCCAACTGCTCCAGGAAGACGCCCTCGGCCGTGATCTTCGCCAGCGCCTGGCGGTCGGCGGAGCAGGAGACGGCGATGGCCACCGGGCAGGACGCGCCGTGGCGGGGCAGCCGCACCACGCGCACGTCGTGGCAGAAGTACTTGCCGCCGAACTGGGCGCCGATGCCCAGCTTCTGGGTCAGCTCGAAGACCTTCTCCTCCAGCTCCAGGTCGCGGAAGCCGTGGCCGGTCGGGGAGCCGGAGGTGGGCAGGGAGTCCAGGTAGTGCGCGGAGGCGTACTTGGCGGTCTTGAGCGCGTACTCGGCCGAGGTGCCGCCGACGACGATCGCCAGGTGGTACGGCGGGCAGGCCGCCGTGCCCAGCGAGCGGATCTTCTCCTCCAGGAAGCGCATCATGGACGCCTCGTTCAGGACGGCCTTGGTCTCCTGGTAGAGGAAGGACTTGTTGGCGCTGCCGCCGCCCTTGGCCATGAACAGGAACTTGTAGGCGTCGCCGTCGGTGGCGTACAGCTCGATCTGCGCCGGGAGGTTGGTGCCGGTGTTCTTCTCCTCCCACATGGTCAGCGGGGCC
Source organism: Streptomyces sp. (assembly GCF_035644915.1). Lineage (GTDB taxonomy): Bacteria > Actinomycetota > Actinomycetes > Streptomycetales > Streptomycetaceae > Streptomyces. The sequence goes on along the minus strand of NZ_DASQNP010000070.1, from coordinate 111,082 downwards.
ATCTGGGAGTAGCGCAGGTTGAGCTTGGTGTACGCGTCGTGGATGCCGCGCGAGAGGGCCTCCTCGTCGCGCCCGGCCGTCAGCACGTTCTGGCCGCGCTTGCCCATCACGATCGCGGTGCCGGTGTCCTGGCACATCGGGAGCACCCCGGCGGCGGCGATGTTGGCGTTCTTCAGCAGGTCCAGCGCCACGAAGCGGTCGTTGGGGGACGCCTCGGGGTCGTCCAGGATGCGGCGGAGCTGGGCCAGGTGCGCGGGGCGCAGGAAGTGCGAGATGTCGCGCATCGCCTCGGCGGCGAGCGTGCGCAGCGCCTCCGGCTCGACCTTCAGGAAGGTCCGCCCGCCGGCCTCGAAGGTGCTCACGCCCTCGGAGGTGACCAGGCGGTACGGGGTGGTGTCCTCGCCCAGGGGGAGCAGGTCCGTGTAGGCGAACTCCGGGGCGGCCGGACGGGAGCCGGCGGCGGGGGCCGGGCTGGAACCAGCAGGCATGGACGTCTCTTCCTCTCGATGACGGCGTCTCACAGGGTAAGACTCCGCGCGGGCGGCGGAGGTGTGAGGTCGGGCTCACCCGGCGGTCGCCGCTTCCCCTCACCCCCTAGTCGCGATGTATCGCGTTCGCTAGTCTGAGTGCGTGGACGACAGCGTGGACGACAAGACCTCCCTGCGGAAACACCCCGCGGAACAGCCCATCCGGCCCGTGGCCGAGGCGGACGTGCGCGCGTCGGACGCCGACCGCGACCGGATCGCGGAGATCCTGCGCGAGGCGCTCGCGGAGGGACGGCTGGACACCGAGGAGCACGCCGAGCGGATCGACGCGGTGTACCGGGCCAAGACGATCGGCGAACTGACGCCGCTGGTCCGCGACCTGCCCGCGGGCCGGCAGGAGACTCCCCGGCCCGCCCCCGGGGCGGCCCCGCACACCGCCGTCCCGCGCTCCCCGTGCGGCGCGGGCGGCGGCGAGAACCTGGTGGCGATCTTCAGCGGCGCCTCCCGCAAGGGCCGCTGGCGCGTGGGAGGCAGGATCAACGCCTTCGCCCTCTTCGGCGGGGTCGAGATCGACCTGTCCGAGGCCCTGTTCGAGCAGCGGGAGATCGTCATCAACGCCACGGCGGTCTTCGGCGGCGTCGAGATCAAGGTCCCGGAGAACGTGACCCTGCGCGGCAGCGGCACCGGCATCATGGGCGGCTACGACGTGCGGTCCCTGGAGTCCGCGGATCCGGACGCGCCGGTGATCGTGGTGCGCGGCGCGGCGGTCTTCGGCGGGGTCGAGGCCAAGCCCAGGCGCGGCAAGCGCCTGCGGGACCTGCGCCGCTGACTCCCCGTGGGGAGCGCCGTACGCGCCGCCCGTACGGCCCGGGGCGGGCCGTACGGGCGGCGGCGCGCGGCGGGCCCGGCGGCCGGTCCCGGCGCACGGGCGGTCACTCCGTGCGCAGCCCGTCCGGGCGCATCATCCGCCACAGCGGCGGCAGGCTGAGGCCGGTCACCAGCAGGATCACGGCGCCGCCGATGCCCGTCATGATCCCCAGGCTCGCCCAGTCGACCGCGACCGGCGTGGAGACCATCGCCATCAGGACGGCTCCCAGCCCGATCCCGCCGGCGACCGCCAGCGCCAGCCCGAGGAGCACGGGCAGCGCGGTCTGCCACAGCACCGACCAGCTCAGCGTGGAGCGCCGGGTGCCGAAGGCGACCAGCACCGACAGCAGCCGCCTGCGCTCGCGGAGCTGCTCCAGCGTCGAGACGACCATGCTGGCGCCGATCAGCAGCAGCACCCCGGCGGCACCGGCGTACAGGGCGCGCTGGATGGTGACGAACTCCTTGGCGCGGTCCCTGCTCCGCAGCTCCATCACCTGGACCCAGGGGGTACCGGCCTCCGCGGTGTTGCGGACGTGCTCCACCGCGTCGGGCACCGCGGGGTCGATCCGCAGCAGGATCTCGGCCTTGGGTTCCGGCATCCGGGAGACGTCGATCGCGCCCGGGGTGGCGAGGACGCCCCCGACCCGCTGTCCCATGGGGTCCGGCCGGGACGGCACCGTACGGGCGTCGCGGGGGACGGTCCACGGGACGGGGTCGCCCACCTGCACGGGCTCGTTCTGGGCCGGGTCGGTGTACCGCGGGGGGTTGAGGTTGAGCGACGCGCCGCGGCGGGCGCCGGGACTGTCCTCGCCCTCCCCGGCCGGCACCAGGAAGACGTCCCCGTCCGCGCAGGGGCCGAGCCGGGCCAGCTCCTCCAGGGTGGCGCAGTCGGCCACGGTGATCGGGGTGTGGGAGGCGTCCGGGTGCGCGCCGATCGGCGGGGCGTAGCCGACGGCCATCCCCAGCGCCCGGCGCACGCCCGGGGTGGCGGCGAGCCGTCCGGTCAGCTCGCGGACGTCGTCGCCGTCGCGGGCCTCGGCCATGACGCGCACCTGGGCGCGGCCCGGGTCCTGGCCCGTCTCCTCGGTGTACATCGCGCCCGTACCGCTGAACAGCATCTGGACGGCGATGGCGCCGGCGACCGCGACGGCGATGCCGCTGACCGCGCGGGCGGCCGGACCGCTGTCGAGCTGGAGGCGGCGGACGGCGAGCTGGAGGGGCAGCAGCGGACCGCCGCGCATCCGGCGCACCACCGCCTCGACCAGCCAGGGCAGCAGTGCCGTGACGCCGGCCAGCAGCAGCACCACGCCCGTGGCGATGCGGTAGGCGTCGATCGAGGACTGGTCGGGGTCGATCCCGCCGACCAGCGGCAGCAGGAGCAGCAGGCCGAGCGCGGGCGGCACCAGGCGCCACCACAGCCGGCGCCGGCGGACCCCGGCGTTTCGCACGACGCCCAGCGGCTCGATGGCGACCCCGCGCAGCGCGAGCAGGGTGACGACCACGGCGGAGACGGGCACGGCCAGCAGGATCAGCGCGGCCAGCGGGGCGCTGGGCCGTACGTCCGCCGGGAAGACGGCGATGTCGAACACCTCGACCATGCCGACGAGCTGACGCGCCGGCAGGAACAGCGCGACGCCCGCGGCGAGCCCGAGGAGCGCGCCGACCGCCGACTCGCCGGCGGCGATGCGCCGGACCATCCGGGCGTCGGCGCCGACCAGCCGCAGCGCGGCGAGCCTGCGGTCGCGGCGCTCGCCGCCGAAGCGGACGGCGGTGGCGATGAACACCCCGACCGGGAACAGCAGCACCACGCAGACGACCACCACCAGCAGCAGCAGTACGGCGTCCAGCGGCTCCGGTTCGCCCACCTGGTCGAAGCGGTCGATGCGGTAGGCCCTGTCCGTCTCGTCGAGGGCGTCGCTGCCCGCCACATAGGCGAGTTCCCCCGGATCGAGCAGTCCCTCGTCGCCGATGGTGCCCGTGATCCGGCCGGGCAGCCGCTCCCCGAGCAGGGCGCCCTCCGGGGAGGAGAGCAGGTCCGCGAGGGCGGGCGAGACGACCATCTCACCGGGACCGGGCAACTTCTCCACGCCCGGGGGCAGCGGCGGGCGGTCGCCGTCGGGCTGGAGGTACCGGCCGCGGACGTTCTCGCCGCGGTACTCGGTGTCGGCGTGGAGGTAGAGCGCGCTGCGGTCGGAGGGCTTCACCTCCTCGGAGATGCCGTAGTTCTCCCGGGCCTCGGCCCGGGCCTCACGGGCGCCGAGCATGTTCGGCACGGAGGTGGCGACCAGCAGCACGGCGACGCCGAGGCCGACGCCGACCGCCGTGAGCACGGTGCGCGCCCAGCCCTCGCGTCCTCCGGCGAGCGCGAAGCGGGCCCCCAGCACCAGGTCGGCGGCCCAGCGGGCCGGTCCGGCGGGCTGCGGGGACGGTGCGGACGGCGGGGGCGGCGTCCGGTCCGGGGCCGGTGGCCGCCTGGAGTCCAGGGCGCTCATGCCGCTCCCGCCATGTCCCGCACCCTGCCGTCGCGGACGACGATCTCGCGGTCGGAGTAGGCGGCGACCCGGGCCTCGTGGGTGACCAGCACCACGGCGGCGCCGGTGTCCCGGGCGGCGTCGGTGAGGAGCTGCATCACCCGCTCGCCGTTGAGGGAGTCCAGTGCGCCGGTGGGCTCGTCGGCGAAGATCACGCGCGGCTCGGTGACCAGGGCACGGGCGACGGCGACGCGCTGGCCCTGCCCGCCGGAGACCTGGCCGGGCCGGTGGTGGCGCACGTCGTGGACCTCCAGCCGCTCCAGCCACTCGGTGGCCCGGGCCTCGGCCTCCTTGCGGGCCGTGCCGGTCAGCCGCAGCGGCAGGGCGACGTTCTCCACGCAGGTCAGTTCGGGCACGAGCTGGCCGAACTGGAAGACGAAGCCGAACTCGGAGCGGCGCAGGGCGCTGCGCTCGGCGTCCGGCATCGCGGACAGCTCGCGGCCGCGGTAGTGGACCGTGCCGGAGTCGGGCCGGACGATCCCGGCCAGGCAGTGCAGCAGGGTGGACTTGCCCGAGCCGGAGGGGCCCATCACGGCGACGACCTCGCCGGGGCGGGCGGAGAAGTCCGCGCCGTCCAGGGCGGGGGTGGGGCCGTAGGACTTGCGCAGGTCCCTGGCGGTCAGCAGCAGGTCGGCGGTGGTCATCCGCGCACCTCCCGGGCGAGTTGGTCCAGGCGCGCGGCGGTCAGCTCCAGCCAGCGCAGGTCGGCTTCGAGGTGGAACAGGGCGTGGTCGCAGATGAGCTGGTCGGCGAGGTCGCCGCCCTTCTTGCGCCGGGTCAGCTCGCGCATCAGCCGCAGGTGCTCGGAGCGCTGGACGTCCAGCAGCTCCGCCGCGTCGCGGCCGGTCAGCAGCGCGAGGACCACCTTGGTGTAGAGGGTGGACTGGAGGTACGGCTCGGGCTTCTCGGGGCGGCCCAGCCAGGCGGCGACGTCGGTGATCCCGGCGTCGGTGATGGCGTAGCGCTTGCGCTCGGGGCCTTCCCCGGGCTCGATGCCCTCCACCTCCACCAGGCCGTTCTTCAACAGCCTGGACATGGTCGAGTAGACCTGCCCGTAGTGCAGCGGGCGGTCGTGGCCGAAGCGTTCGTCGAAGGCGCGCTTGAGGTCGTAACCGTGGCGGGGCCCGGTCTCCAGGAGTCCGAGCAGGGTGTGGCCGATGGACATGCCGAGGACTGTACACCACGTGTATACACGCGACGTATACACGCGGTGTACGGCTCTTCTCCGGCGTTCCGGCCCGCCTCCGGAGCGGCGGCGGCCCGCCGCGCGGCGGTCAGTCCTCCGTGCGCGGCGGGCGGCCCCGGCGGGGATGGGGGCGGGCGTCCCCGGGCATGCGGCCGGCCTGGGTCAGGGCCCTGCGCAGCAGGTAGTCGATCTGCGCGTTGGTGCTGCGCAGCTCGTCCGCGGCCCACTTCGCGAGCGCGTCGTGGACGGCGGGGTCCAGCCGCAGCAGCACCTGCTTGCGCTCGCGCCGGCGCCGCTGCCGCGGCTCCTGCCCGGGCCCGTCCCCGGCGGGGACGTCCTCGCCGGGGACGTCCCGTCCGGGGCCCTCGCCCTTCGGTGGCGTGGTCACTGGTAGAGCGATCCCGCGTTGAGGACCGGCTGCGGGGAGCGGTCGCCGCAGAGCACGACCAGCAGGTTGCTCACCATGGCGGCCTTGCGCTCCTCGTCCAGTTCGACGAAGTCCTGCGCGGCGATCCGGGCGACGGCGTCCTCCACCATGCCGCAGGCGCCGTCCACGATCGTCCGGCGGGCCGCGACCACCGCGCCGGCCTGCTGGCGCTGGAGCATCGCGGCGGCGATCTCGGGGGCGTACGCCAGGTGCGTGAAGCGCGACTCGATGATCCGCACGCCCGCCGCCCGCACCCGGGCGGTCAGCTCGGCGGCCAGCTTCTCGGTGATCTCCTCGGCGTTGCCGCGCAGCGACAGGCCGTCCTCGTCGTGGGCGTCGTAGGGGTACTCGATGGCGATGTGCCGCACGGCGGCCTCGGTCTGCGTGGAGACGAACTCCACGAAGTCGTCCACCTCGAAGGTGGCCTGCGCGGTGTCCTCCACCTGCCAGACGACGACGGCCGCCAGTTCGACCGGGTTGCCGTAGGCGTCGTTGACCTTGAGCACGGCCGTCTCGTGGTTGCGCACCCGCGTGGAGATCTTCTTACGGGTGGTCAGCGGGTTGACCCAGCGCAGTCCGTCCTTGCGGACGGTGCCGGTGTAGCGCCCGAAGAGCTGGACGACCCGGGCCTCGCCCGGCTCGACCATGTTGAGCCCGGCCATCGCGAAGACCGAGCCGATCACCAGCAGCACCCCGGTGACGATCAGCGCCGCCCCCACTCCCCCCGACTCCCCGGAGGCGAGCCGCGCCCCGGCGACGACGCCGCCGGCCCCGGCCAGCAGCCCCAGCAGGCCCAGCAGCAGGGCGAGCCCGCCGGAGACGGAGTGCGCGGGTATCTCGCGCACCCGCGGCGCGGGCATCTCGGGAAGGTCTCCGACGGTCTGTGCGGCGGCAGCGGACATGGCAGTCCCCCGTTTCCATGGATCGTTTTTCTAGCAAAGTGATAGCACTTTAACCCGGCGGAGGGCACCACCGGAAGACCTGCCCCGCCGTACCGGACCGGCCGGGCCCGGCGGACGCCCGCGGAAGGCGCGCCGAACACCTCGGGCCCCGCCGCACGGCGGGGCCCGAGGGTCCGGGAACGCGCTCCGCTGCTCCGGCTACCGCTCCGGGAGGTCCGCGGAACCCCCGGCCTTCGGAGCCTTCGGTTCCTGTGGCGGCGCGGCCGCCGCAGCGGTGGCGCCGTGGGGGGTGACCCCGCCGTGCAGCGCGTTCTCCGCCGCGTACCTCCGCAGGGAGATGACCACGGACTTGAGCACCGCCACCAGCGGCACGGCCGTCACCGCGCCGGGGATGCCCGCGATGAGGCTGCCGCCGGTCACCGCCAGCACCACGCCCAGGGGGTGCACCCGTACCAGCCGGCCGAGGATGAGCGGCTGGAGCACGTGCCCCTCCAACTGCTGCACGGCCAGGACCACCGCGAGGACCAGCAGCGCGGTGACCACGCCGTTGGCCACGAACGCGACGATGACCGCCAGCGCGCCGGAGGCCACCGCACCGACGATCGGGATGAAGGAGAAGAGGAAGATGAAGACGGCCAGCGGCACGGCCATCGGGACGTCCAGGAAGTAGAGCCCGATGCCGATGAAGAAGCCGTCGATGAAGGCCACGATCACCGTGCCGCGCACATAGCGGGTGAGCGTCGTCCACGCCCTGGGACCGGCGCCCGCGACGCCGGCGCGCGCGACCCGGGGCACGAAGTTGAGCGTCCAGTTCCACACGTTCCGCCCGTCGTAGAGCAGGAAGATGGTGACGAACGCCGCCAGCAGCGCACCGGAGAGGAACTCCAGGACGACGGTCACGCCCTGCAGTCCCGCGCTGGTGATCTCCTGACTGTTGCTGCCGAGCCACTCGTTCAGGCTGTCGGCGATGTTGTTGATCTGGCCCTCGGTGACGTGGAAGGGGCTGTTGAGCAGCCAGGTCTTCAACTCCTCGATGCCGCCCTGGACCTGCTTGGTGAGGTCGTCGAGGTTCTCCATCACCTGCCAGACCACGAACCAGCCGACCAGGCCCAGCGCCGCCACCCCGGTGATGAAGGTGATCATGGTCGCCAGGCCGCGCCCTATGCCCAGCCGCCGCAGCCGGGCGACCGTCGGCTGGAGCAGCGCGGTGAACAGCAGACCGACGGTGAAGGCCAGCACGAGCAGGCTGACGGCGCTGATCACCTTGATCAGGACGTAGATGACCCCGGCCAGGATCAGCAGCCGCCATCCCGCCTCGGCCGCCACCCGGATTCCCCACGGCACCATGTACGCGGGCGGGGGCGGCCCGGGCGGTACGGCGGACGAGCGGCCCGGGTGCCGGGCGTCGACTCCGGCCGGTACGGGGGGTGGCAGGTCGTCGTCCGCCTTCTCGGCGCGCGCCCGGGTCTCGGTCAGCCGGTCGGCGAGGCGCGACACACCAACCCTCAGCCTCTGAAGTTTCGACATGCCGCTTCCTTCGCCCCCTGTGTCCTTGTAGGACCGGTCCGGTGCGGCCCGGCCCCGTCCGGTCCGGCGTGCGCCGTACCGGCCGTCCCGTCCTGGGACGACGTTACCGGGGTAAAGGGTTGCTTCCCATCAGGCACGCTAAACCCCCTGCCCGGCGGGCAGGGGGTTCGAGGTGCCGGAGCGGCACGGCTCGCGGGGTCCGCGGGCCGGTGTCAGTACCAGTGGTTGGCCTGCCAGAACTCCCAGGCGCCGCAGGGGCTGCCGTAGCGCTCGTTCATGTAGTTCAGGCCCCACTTGATCTGGGTGGCGGGGTTGGTCCGCCAGTCGGCCCCGGCCGAGGCCATCTTCGAGCCGGGCAGCGCCTGGACGAGGCCGTACGCGCCCGAGGACGGGTTCTGGGCCTGGTAGTTCCAGCCGCTCTCACGCTCGACGATGTTGGAGAAGCACTGGAACTGGCCGGCGCCCACGATCTGCTGGGCCATCGCCTTGACCTCGGCGATCGTGTAGGAGCTCTGCACCGCGAAGTCGGTGCGCTCCGCCGAGCGGCTGGCGGCCTGCTGCGCCTGCTCGCGCTTCTTGGCCTCCTCCGCCGCCTTGGCCGCCTTGGCCGCCTTCTCCGCCGCTTCCCTCTTGGCCTCCGCGTCCTTGGCGGCCTGCTTGCGGGCGGCTTCCTCGGCTGCCTTCTTCGCTGCCGCGTCCGCGGCGATGGCGGCGTTGTCCGCCTGCTGTGTGAGGGAAGCGGTCTGTACCTGGGCCTGCTGGCCGACGGGTATGTCTGCGAGGAGCGTCGCGTCCGCCGCAGTGGCCTCGACCGGTTCGGTCGTGCCCTGCTCACTTCCCGCGGCCACACCGACGACGGCGCCGACGGTGGTGACCGCGGTGGCGGATGCCACGGCGAATCCCCGGACCGAGATCCGAGTCACACGGTTTCCTTCCACACTGCCCGCCAGGTGACCTCGCGGGCGCAATCGTGCCCCTGGCACGGGCCTCCCTCGTGCTGGCCACGGGAGGCTCTGGCCCGGCTGGGGTCTCTCCTCCCGGGAGAGCCCGCGTGGTGCTTCGGGCGGCATACGGCGCGCTGCTGTTGACTTGTGGGGCCGCACCGGGTGGTGCGGATGGTGCGTGTGTGCCGTATGCGGGGCCTGACAGGAACCACACACTGCCGGAAACGAAACGGCAGATGCAATTCCGTGACACGTGGGAAAGCTCACACCGCGTTCGGTGCTCGGATTACTCGGAAAACGACGCGCGACGGGCCCCGTACGGCTACGCTGCTGGGTTTTGCCGCACGGGGTCCGTCGCCCAACTGGCCCGATGTACGGGCGAATCAGGAGCGGAGCGGATCAGGGACGATTCTTCTCCTTTTCCATCCCTTTTCGGACTCGGCGCCGCATCGGGCGGAAAAGGATCAGATCCTTCCGTCCTCCAGCATCTCGGTCACCAGGGCCGCGATCGGCGACCGCTCGGACCGGGTGAGGGTGATGTGCGCGAAGAGCGGGTGCCCCTTGAGCCGCTCGACCACGGCGGCCACCCCGTCGTACCGCCCGACGCGCAGGTTGTCGCGCTGGGCGACGTCGTGGGTGAGGACGACCCGCGAGTCCTGGCCGATGCGCGACAGCACCGTCAGCAGGACGTTCCGCTCCAGCGACTGGGCCTCGTCGACGATCACGAACGCGTCGTGCAGCGAACGGCCGCGGATGTGCGTGAGCGGCAGCACCTCCAGCATGCCGCGGGCCACGATCTCCTCGATGACCTCACCGGTCGTCACCGCCGAGAGGGTGTCGAAGACCGCCTGCGCCCAGGGGTTCATCTTCTCGTCGGCGGTGCCCGGCAGGTAGCCCAGGTCCTGGCCGCCGACGGCGTACAGCGGGCGGAACACCATCACCTTGCGGTGCTGGCGTCTCTCCAGCACGGCCTCCAGGCCGGCGCACAGGGCCAGCGCGGACTTGCCGGTGCCGGCCCGGCCGCCCATCGAGACGATGCCGACCTCCGGGTCGAGCAGCAGGTCCAGCGCGACGCGCTGCTCGGCGCTGCGCCCGTGGATGCCGAACGCCTCGCGGTCCCCGCGCACGAGCCTGATCCGCCCGTCGGGCGTCACCCGCCCCAGGGCCCGGCCCCGCTCGGAGTGCAGGACGAGGCCGGTGTGCACGGGCAGCTCCGCGGCCTCCGGCACGTGGACGCTCTCCGCGGCGAACAGCTCGTCTATGTCCTCGGCGGCCAGGGTCAGCTCGGCCATGCCCGTCCAGCCGGACTCGGTGATGGCCAGCTCGGCCCGGTACTCCTCGGCCAGGAGGCCGACGGACGACGCCTTGATGCGCAGCGGCAGGTCCTTGGAGACGACGGTGACGTCGTGCCCCTCGGCCTGGAGGTTCCGGGCCACCGCCAGGATGCGCGCGTCGTTGTCCCCCAGCCTGCCGTGGTCGTTCAGCATGGTGGAGGGCAGGACGGCCGGGTCGGAGTGGTTCAGCTCGACCCTGAGCGTGCCGCCCAGCTCACCGATCGGGATCGGCGCGTCCAGCCGCCCGTACCGCACGCGGTACTCGTCCAGCCGCCGGAGCGCCTGACGGGCGAAGTAGCCCAGTTCCGGGTGGTGGCGCTTGGCCTCCAACTCCGTGACCACGACCACCGGGAGCACGACCTCGTGCTCGTCGAAGCGGGTCATGGCCGCCGGGTCGGCGAGCAGGACGCTGGTGTCGATGACGTAGGTGCGCCGGTCGTGGTCTCGGCGCTTGGTGCTGGTCACCACGGATGGACCTACCCCCTCGGAGGAGTTCGGGGTGCGACGGCGTCGCGGGGGATGCGGCCGGGCTCCGGCCCCGTGCACGGGCCGGGCACCGGCCCTCCGCGTCCTCCGTGCGGTGCGCACGGGCGTCCGTGGTGTGCAAAGGGCCTCCCGGGGCCGCCTCCCTGGATCGGGAGTCGGCCTGCAGGGGATATTCCCTGTCCTCGCCGACGCCATGCCATGGCATATGCCAAGGCCAGACGAACGGACGGTGACCGCAGCCCCGGGCGGGCCCCGGATGCCTCAGGTGCCGTAACGGCGGTGGCGTGCCGCGTAGTCCCGCAGCGCGCGCAGGAAGTCCACCTTCCGGAAGGCCGGCCAGAACACCTCGCAGAAGTAGTACTCCGAATGGGCGCTCTGCCAGAGCATGAAGCCGGACAGCCGCTGCTCGCCGCTGGTGCGGATCACCAGGTCCGGATCGGGCTGCCCGCGCGTGTACAGGTGCTCCGCGATGTCCTCGACCTCGAGGTTCTCCGCCAGCTCCTCCAGGGTCACGCCCTGCGCGGCCCGCTCGGCGAGCAGGGAGCGCACCGCGTCGACGATCTCCTGCCGCCCGCCGTAGCCGACGGCGACGTTGACGAGTATCCCGCGGTTGTCCGCGGTGGCCTGCTCGGCCTCCTTCAGGACCCGCTGGGTGTGGTCGGGCAGCAGGTCCAGCGTGCCGACGTGGTGCACGCGCCAGCGGCCGTCCGCGGCCAGGTCGCGCACCGCGTCCTCGATGATGCCCAGCAGCGGGGTGAGTTCCTCGGCGGGCCGGTTGAGGTTGTCCGTGGACAGCAGCCACAGCGTGACCACCTCGACGTCCGTCTCGGCGCACCAGCCCAGCAGCTCCCGGATCTTCTCGGCCCCGGCCTGGTGGCCCTGCTCGGTCGTACCGCCGGCGGCCCGCGCCCAGCGGCGGTTGCCGTCGAGGATCACGCCGATGTGCTTGGGCACCTGCTCATGGTCCAGACGGCCCTCCACCCGGTGGGCGTAGAGCCTGTAGACCAGTCGGCGCAGCCACTGGGGATACCGGGTGCGTCCCCGGGAAGATTGCAGCATCGGTTTGTCAGCCCCTCCATGCCGGTCCCGAGCACCAGGTCTCCTGTCCGGCCGACCTCCGTGGACCGTCCCGCGACTTCCCGCCTCCGGCAGGGGAGAAAAGGGGACACTCCCGGCAAAAGACCAGGAGAAGGGGAGTTGTGGCCCGCGGGGATCGGCCGGACAGGGCCTAAGCACCTTACTGCGCGTTCACTCGGCCGCACGAACCGGGAACGTCACAGAACAGTGATAAGCAGGAACGCATGAACGACGCACATCCGTACCTCGCCGCCGATTCCCGCTACGACGCCATGCGCTACCGCCGCACCGGCCGCAGCGGGCTGAAGCTCCCGGAGATATCGCTGGGCCTGTGGCACAACTTCGGCGACGACCGGACGCTGGAGACGCAGCGCGCGATCCTGCGCCGCGCGTTCGACCTGGGGATCACGCACTTCGACCTGGCCAACAACTACGGCCCGCCGCCCGGCGCGGCCGAGCTGAACTTCGGCAGGATCCTCGCCCGGGACTTCCGCCCGTACCGCGACGAGCTGGTCATATCGACCAAGGCGGGCTACCTGATGCACCCCGGCCCGTACGGCGAGTGGGGCTCGCGGAAGTACCTGCTGTCCTCGCTGGACGCCTCGCTGAGGCGGATGGGGCTGGACTACGTCGACATCTTCTACTCCCACCGCTTCGACCCCGACACCCCGCTGGAGGAGACGATGGGCGCGCTGGCGTCCGCCGTCCAGCAGGGCAAGGCGCTGTACGTCGGCCTCTCCTCCTACAGCGCGCGGCGGACGCGCGAGGCGGCGCGGATCCTGCGCGACATGGGCGTCCGGCCGCTGATCCACCAGCCCTCCTACTCCATGATCAACCGCTGGACGGAGGAGGACCGCCTCCTGGACGCCCTGGAGGCGGAGGGCATGGGCTGCATCTGCTTCGCCCCGCTGGCGCAGGGACTGCTCACCGGCAAGTACCTGAACGGCATCCCCGAGGGCTCCCGCGCCGCCCGGGGGACCTCCCTGGACCCGGGGCTGCTGACCGACGAGGTGGTCGGACGGCTGCGCGGCCTGAACGCCATGGCCGAACGCCGCGGCCAGTCCCTGGCGCAGCTCGCGCTGACCTGGGTGCTGCGGGACCCGCGGATGACGTCGGCCCTGATCGGCGCGAGCAGCGTGGCGCAACTGGAGGCGAACGTCGCCGCGCTCGACGGCCCGGAACTGACCGAGGAGGAGCTGGCGGAGATCGACAGGTACGCGGTCTCGGCCCCCGGGGTGAACCTCTGGGCCCGCAGCAGCGAGAGCTGAGCCGCCCCGTCCCTTCAGAGGCCCCCACCGGGCCGCCGGCGCCGGGCGCGGGAGCGGGCAACAAAAAGCGGGCCGGTCCGTGGGGGGGATACGGACCGGCCCGAGGGGGGGATTCCACCATAGCCCCTGCGGCGGTGTGCTCCGTGCACCGACTGCCGGATTCACGCGGTCAGTCCCCCCAGCAGCACGCCGGCGAAGGCCCCCGCCGCCATGAACGGTCCGAACGGCATGGCCTCCTTGCGGCCGGCCCGCCGCACGGCGACCAGCGACATCCCGTAGACCGCGCCGAACAGGAAGCCCGCGAAGGCCCCGGTCAGGAGCGTGCCCCAGCCGTACCACCCAAGGACTACCCCCAGCGGGACCGCCAGCTTGACGTCGCCCAGGCCCATGCCACGCGGGTTGATCAGGAACAGCACGAGGTACGCCCCGCCCAGCACCACCCCGCCCAGCAGGGCCCGGGTCCAGCTCCCGCCCGCGCCGGGCAGCAGCGCGGCGACGCCGAGCAGGACGGCGGCGCCCGCCGCGAGCGGCAGGGTCACGACGTCCGGCAGCCGGTGGACCGCGTGGTCCACGAACGCCAGCAGCACCACGGGCGGCGCCAGCAGCAGCCACACGCCCAGCTCCGGCCGCCCACCGACGGCCGCGGCGAGCAGCGCGCACACCACCGCCGTGATCCCGGCCGCCGCCGCGGCGCTCGGCCCGTACGCCCCGCTCCTGCCCCGCCCGCACTCCCCGCACCGGGCCGGTCCCGCCCACCCCGGCAGCACGTGCCCGCCGGGACAGTGCGCGCGCCACGGCGCCTCCGGCTCGACGGCGAGCCGGTAGGCGGCGCGCGGCACGAGCAGCCCGGTGGCCGTGCCGTAGCAGGCGGCGAGGGCGATCAGGGTGAGAAGCACGTGGTGAGCGTACGGCGGCCGGGCCGCGCCGTCCCCTGCCCTGCCCCGCCGTCCTCTGGTAGAACGGCGCCGCGAAGCCGCGGAGCCGCGCACCGGAGCGGGGGCGGCGGGGAGGAGGGGCATGGGCCGCCTACGGGACGGCAGGGGAACGCTGCGCGTCGCGGGGGGCGCGACCGGCGTCCCGGTGGAGATCGCCGCGTCCTACCGGGCCCGCACCCGCGGCCTGCTGGGGCGCGACGGCGTCGAGGGGGCGATCCTGCTGACCCCCGCCGGCGGCGTGCACACCTTCCGGATGCGGTTCCCGATCGACGTCGCCTACCTCGACCGCCGCCTGAACGTCCTGGCCGTACGGACGATGAGGCCCGGCCGCCTCGGCCTCCCCCGGCCGCGCGCCCGCCACGTGCTGGAGGCCGAGGCGGGCGCCATGGCGCGCTGGGGGCTGCGGCCGGGCGTGCGGGTCACGCTGGAGGTGTGAACCCGGCGGTCACCCGCCGCGCGGGAAGGAGACCTCCACGCGGCGGTTCTTCTTACGGCCCTCTTCCGTAGAGTTGTCGGCGATCGGGTAGTCCTCGCTGTAGCCGCGGATGTTGAAGGTGACGTTGGAGGCGAGCTCCCTCACCAACTGCCGGTGGACGGCGGCGGCGCGGTCCTTGGAGAGCTTCCTGCCGTGCTCGTAGGAGCCGAGGTTGTCGGTGAAGCCGAAGACGTTGACCGCCGTGGCGCCCTGCTTGTCGATCTCCTCGGCGATGTCCTTGATGCGGGCGTACGCCTCGCCGTTCAGCCGGGCGCTGTTCCGGCCGAAGAGCACCTCGGCCTGGAGCGTGAACTTGGTCTGGCTGTTGGAGTCCTCGCGCCGTTCGGCACCGCCCTGCTCCTCGATGATGGAGCGGATGTCGAGGACCTTGGGCGCTTTGAGGGTGGCCCCGTCCTTCATCATCAGGCCGGGCGCGTTCTGGTCCACCTCCATCGGCGGGGAGGGGGAGGGGGCGAAGTCCGGGGGCGCGCTGGGGCCGGGGTCGGCGAGGGCGGTTCCCCCCGCCGTCGCCGTCAGGGCGACGGCGGTCAGGAGGACACCGGCGCTCGCCGCCACGGTGCGGCGCACCACGGGGGTACGCGGTCGGGTGGTCATCACTGCGCGCCCCTCACTTGTCGGTGATCCGGATGGTGGCGCTGCTCATGGTGGGGACCTGGAGGTCGACCTCGGTCGTGCTCGCCGGCGGGGCCGGGAACTGGGCGAAGAAGTCCGCGGTCTTCCCGGCGCCCAGTCCTCCCGGGAACATCGTGCACAGGCAGTTGTTGTCGGTGTCGCGGAGGATGTAGTAGCGCTTCTTCCCTTCCTTGTCGACGAGCGTCATGCCGCCGACCGAAGCACCCTTGTCGAGGAAGTCCTGATCTCCCTTGGCCCAGCCGTCGAATGTGTAGGCCTGGTCGCTGGTGTTCTCGACCCTGCCCTTGACGGTGACGAACCCGCCCTCGTCCCGGACCGCCGAGGTCACGACGATGTTCACCCCGTTCGCGCCGTTGACCGTCGCCATGGCCTCGCCGTCCTCGGAACCGCTGTCCGGGTTGGCCTCGCCGCCTCCCTGGTTCTCCTCCCCGGACGGCTGGGAGGAGGAGCCGGCATCCGGTGCCTTGTCGTCCTCGCCACCGCACGCAGTCAGGGTGAAGGCCAGGGCCGCCGTCATCACCACGGCGGCGGCGCTTCGCAGCAGCTTCCCGATCTCGCGTGTGCCCATGAATTGCGCTTCCTCTGCTCGTCGTTCGCTCACCGGTCCGCCAAGTGGACGGAGAACAGGTCTTCGGGGTCCGGGAGGACGTCTTCGAGGTCTTCGAGACGGTCGGGGTCGATTTCGATGGGGTCGTCGATCCCGTCGCAGAGCAGCTCGTGCGCCTGCTTGTCCTCCTCGTTCGCCTCACCGCCACCCCCGGGGTCCTCGGCTTCCCCGAGGCGGCAGCGGGGCTCGATGACGGCCGTGGCGGTGGCCGTGGCGTACTCGTTCTCCGTACCGGGGATCAGCGAGTCCCCGACCGGCTCGGTGTTCCTGACCTCCACCGTGAAACCGGAGGGGGAGTACACCGGGTCGCAGCCGATCCGCTCCGCGCCGTTCTTCTGCGCGAACTCGGCGGCCCTGCCGCAGGGGCCGACCGTGTCGTCCAGCCCTTCGCCGCTGAGCAGGTATTCCCAGACGTCCGGGTCGAAGAGTTCCAGGAGGTCGTCCCGCAGTCCGTCCCTGGCGTCCTGGGCCGCGGCCAGCGCGGCGGCGTCCGCCGCGCCCTGGGCGTCGTTCCGGCTCGCCGACGCCATTCCGACCGCGAAGTAGGCGAACGCGAGGAAGAGCAGGCCCGCCACCGCCGTGATGTAGATGGGGAAGGCCTGCCCCGCGTCGGAGTGCCTGTGGATCACCTGGACGTGATCTTCTCGATCTGCTCGCTGATCTCCGCCGAGATCTTGTCGCCGAAGTTGGTGCTGAGGATCGCGATGATGATCGCCACGACCACCACGATGATGCCCATGTACTCGACCGCGGACTGCCCCTCGTCCGCGCGCCGCCGCATGGCGTCGACCGTGCTGTCCCGCCAGCCGCGCACGCGGATCCGGGCGTTGACGGCGGTCTTCAGCAGTTTGTCGCTCACGGTGTTCCCCTCCGAGTCCGGCCGACCGTGCATCGGCCGACGCGTACGATTCTGGGCTCCTGACGCCGTCCCCGTCACCGGCTTGCTTCGGACAGGTCTCGTCGGCGACACGAGAAACGTACGCGGGTTCACCCGGCTCGGCCCAGGGTCCCAGGGCCCAATCCGCCTGATCGCGGCCCCGGCTGCAGTGGGGTCGCGGGCCTGTGTCCCGTTCAGCCATGGCGGCCCCTCCCCCTCCACACCGTGCCCAGCCAGACCGCGATGGCCTCGCTGCGGCTGGTGACGCGCAGTTTGGCGAAGATGCGGTTGACGTGGTTCTTGACCGTCTTCTCGCTGATGAAGCAGGCGGCGGCGATCTGGGAGTTGGTCATGCCGGACGCGATCAGTTCCATCACCTCTGCCTCCCTGCCGCTCAGCCCGAACCGTTCCGCCCGGGAAGCCCCCCGGACCGGTACTGACTGTGCCACATCAAATTGCGTCTGCGAAGACGTCAGGAAACGATGTGGCGCATTCGAGACTCCTCGTACTCCCTTTTTTAACTGGCCACTTGAGCGCGGACTGGCGGTTTTCCCCGGATGTCCGTGTGCGGGTGTACGCGAATGCGCCGGAGCGTCCGGAGCGTCCGCCGTGTCCCCTCGCGCCGGGGGCGCCAGCGCGGCGGCGGCCGAGGGGGTGAAGTACGTCCTGCCCTCCGCGACGTCGCGGACCGCCGCGGCCAGTTGGTCGCAGGTGAACTCACCGTGGACGAGGTAGCCCCTCGCCCCCAGCCGCAGCGCCTCGTGGACGACCTCGCTCTCGCGGCTGTACGTCAGCATCAGCACGGGTGCGGTGCCGACCAGGTGCGGCAGGGCCGCCAGGCCGTCGACGCCCGGCATCCGGACGTCCAGGAGCACCACGTCGGGCCGCTGTCGCCGCACGGCCTCGCAGGCCTGTCGGCCGTCGGCGGCCTCGGCGACCACCCGTATGCCGTCGCGGCCCTGGAGCAGGGCGGTCAGGCCCGCCCGTACGACCGGGTTGTCGTCGGCGACGACGATCCGGAGCGGCGGGGCGCGGTGTGTCACGGGCGGCCTCCTCCCGGGAGCGGGGAGCGGACGGTCTCGGGTCGGCGGATCGGTCGGGGCGATCGGGTCTGTCGGGCGGTCAGGGCCGTGGGGCCGTACGGGGTGGCCGGGCGGGGAGGCGCCGCGCCGTAGCCGCCGTGCCGGGCGGCGGCAGGGCCGCCAGGGGCAGATCGAGCCGGACCTCGGTGCCGGAGGCCGCACGCCCCCTGCCGATGCGGAGGCGGGCGCCGATCGCGGCGGCGCGCTCCACCATGCCGACGAGTCCGAAACGGCCCGCGTGCCGGAGCCGGTCGAGGTCGGTGTCCGGGGGCAGGCCGCGGCCGTCGTCGCGGACGCTGATCCGCAGCGTGCCGTCGGTGACGCCGGCCGAGACCTCCAGGCGGGTGGGCCGCGCGTGCCGGTGGGCGTTCTCCATCGCCTCGGAGACGATGGTCAGCACGTGCCGCGCCGCGGCGGACGGGACGGGCGGCACGGGTGCCGCGCCCGGCGGGCGGAAGACGGCGTGCAGGCCCGTGCGGCGGGCGAAGTCCGCGGTGCGGGCGGACAGTTCGCCGACGATGTCCACCCCGCCGTCCGGGTCCGGCTCGCCGCGCAGGTCGGACAGCAGCTCGCGGGACTCGGCCGCGGCGCGGCGGGCGGACCGGGCGACCAGTCCGGCCCGGTGCCGGACGGCGGAGGGGTCCATGCGGTGGGCGGATTCGGCCAGGGCGTCCGCGGCCAGGGCGAGGCCGTGCAGGGTCTTGGCCACGGAGTCGTGCAACTCGCGTGCCAGGCGGGACCGTTCCTGCTCCACCGCCTCGCCGACGGCGAGGCGGGCGCGGGCCTCCGCCAGGGCCCGGGTCGCCTCACCGAACCGGAACAGCAGATTCCGGACGGTGACGCCGGCGGTTCCGGCCAGGAGGCAGAAGCCCGCCAGGAGCAGCGCGCTGGCCAGTGCCGCCCGGTTCCCTGGGTGCGCCGCGTACGCGGCGCCCAGGACGGGGAGCTGGAGGGCGGCGAAGACCCCCGCGCCCCGCGGGCCGTACATCAGGCCCGCCAGCAGGGGCGTGCAGACGACCGCGTAGCCGAGGGGGGAGCCGGGGGTGGCGGTGACGAGCAGGAGCGCCCCGAAGAGCGTGTCCACCCCCAGCAGGACGGGGTGCCGCAGCAGCAGGGGGCCGAACCTCTCCCAGTCGCGGCAGGGGACGTACGACCCCATGAACGTGACCAGGACCGCGCCGCCCACCAGCCAGGCGGCCGGGCCGTCCGCCGTGCGGCCCAGGGCGATCGGGGTGGACACCGCGACCATCGCCAGGCGGAAGAGGAACACCTGGCGGCACATCGCCTGTAAGGCGTTCACCTGGATCGGGACGGCGGGCTCGGGCACCCCGGCGTCCGCCTCCGCGCTCCCCGGCGCCGCCGCGGGGCGCGGAGGCGCGTCCGTCGGTGTCGTCGCCATGGCCCGCGCTCCTACTCCCCCGTGAAGGAGCCGAAGTCGGTGCCGGAGCCCAGGAGGAGGCCGGCGCCCATCAGGATGATGGTCGCGGGCACCATGAAAGTGGTGACGATCATGGTGGCCTTGGGGATCGCCCTGGCCGCCCTGCGCCGCGCGTTCTGCGCGTCGGCGCGCCGCATGTCGTTCGCGATGGCGATCAGGGTGTCGACGATCGGGGCGCCCAGTTCCTCCCCCTGCTGGAGCGCGGTGACGAACATCGCGACCTGTTCGGAGTCGTTGCGCCGGCGCAGCTCGTCGAAGGCCTGGCGGCGGCTGACGCCCATGTCCATCTGGCGCAGGGTGATGCGCAGCTCGTCGGCCCAGGGCCCCTCGTACCGCTCCGCCACCCGTTCCAGGGCCTGGCGGAAGCCGAGCCCGGCGCTGACGACGACCGCGAGGACGTCCAGGAAGTCGGGGAGGGCGCGTTCGATGTCCTCCCGGCGTTTGCGGACGGCGGCCCACAGGCCGACCTCGGCCCAGAACAGCCCGAAGGCGACCAGCAGGACGGCCGGGACCGGCTGCCCGTCGGCCAGCATCACCAGGGCGCCGAAGAACCCCAGGAAGCCGTAGACGGCGCGGCGGGCCGCGTAGCGGTCGATGGTCAGGCCGCCGGGGTTGCCCGCCATGCTGATCTGGCGGCGCTTGCGGTCCACGCGGGCCGGCCCCATCAGGCGCAGCACCACCGGGGCCCAGCGCATGCCCAGCCGGTCCACGGCCGAGCCCACGGCGCCGGTGCGCGAGGAGCCGACCTCCAGGGCGATCGCGAGGTCACCGGGCAGCCGGGTTTCGGCGCGGTACATGCGGATCCCGGCGAACATCCCGTAGACGCCGAGCCCGACGGCGAGCGCGAGCAGTACGGCCACGGTCTCTCCCCCTCTCAGACGTCGATCCTGGAGACGCGGCGGATGGCGACGAACCCCAGGACGTACAGCCCCAGGGCCACCACCACGGCCACCTGGCCGGCGAAGCTCCCGGTGACCCGGTCCAGGGCGCCGGGTTCGATGGCGTTGATCAGCAGCATGGCGCCCAGGCCGATGGCCGGCACCGTGTAGGCCGTGACGTTCACCTGGGAGAGTTGCGTGCGGACCTCGCGCCGGGTCTCCTTGCGCTCCTCCAGGGTGCGGGTGAGGTTCTGCAGGGAGCTGACGACCGCGCCTCCGGCCCGGTTGGAGAGCACCAGGGTGGTGACCAGGACGACCAGTTCGCGGGAGGGCAGCCGGTCGGCGAGCTCGTTCAGGGCGTCGTCGATGGAGTGGCCCACGGCCAACTGGGCGGCCACCTTGCCGAGTTCGTCGCCCGCGGGCGCGTCGAGTTCCTCCGCCGCCATGGACAGGGCCGTACGGAGGGCGAGCCCCGCCCGGGTGGCGTTGGCCAGCACCCGGGACAGCTCGGGGAGCTGGGCGATGAACGCCTCGATCCGCCTGTTCCGCTGCCAGGTGAGGAAGGCGTTGGCGGCCCACACGCCGACCAGTCCGGCGATCGGCCCGAAGAAGGGGGCCAGGACGGAGGAGGCCAGCAGCCACAGGCCGGCCACCACCGCGACCAGGTAGACGAGGAACTCACCCGGTGTCAGGTCGAGGCCGGTGGCGGCCAGCCGCTGTTCGATCCTCCGCCCGAGCCCGGTCCTCCTCAGCCGCCGGTCGACGCCCCGGAACCGGCGGCGGCGCCCGCCCGTCCCCGCCTGTCCGGTCTGCGAGAGCCGGTCGATCAGCGCCTGGCGCTGCGCCCTGCCGGAGACGTAGGCGTGGAGGCCCGCGACCGCGAGCACACCGCTGAGCAGGGTGGCGCCGATCGTCGGCAACGCGAGATTGTCCATGTCGGGTGCTGGCTTCCTAGGTGGCTTCTCTGGTGAGCAGTTGGCTGTCGTCCCGGGCGACGCCGAAGGCCGGCGGGATGGGCTCCCCCTTCAGGTGGAGGCGTTCGGCCACGCGGCGCGGCAGGGGCAGGTAGCGGAACGCGCCGCGCACGACGCCGTCCGCGCCCATGGGCCGGGAGTCGAAGCGGCACACGGTCGCGATGCGGTACTCCTGGCGGCCGCGGGAGTCCAGTACGGCGATCTCGCTGATGCGGCGCGACCCGTCCGGGTAGCGGCTGAGCTGGACGATGACGTCCAGGGCGCTGTTGATCTGGTCCCGGAGGGCCTCGAAGGGGACCTTCACCTCCGACATCGAGGCGAGCGTCTGCAGCCGCATCAGGGCGTCCTCGGCGCTGTTGGCGTGGACGGTGGCGAGCGAGCCGTCGTGTCCGGTGGACATCGCCTGCAGCATGTCCAGGGTCTCCCCGCCGCGGACCTCGCCGACGATGATGCGGTCGGGGCGCATCCGCAGGGAGTTGCGCACCAGGTCGCGGATGGTGATCCGGCCCTTGCCCTCGACGTTGGCCGGGCGGCTCTCCAGGCTGATGACGTGGCTCTGCTGGAGCTGGAGTTCGGCGGCGTCCTCGATGGTGATGATGCGCTCGCCGTCGGGGATCAGGCCGGAGAGGGCGTTGAGCAGGGTGGTCTTGCCGGAGCCGGTGGCGCCGGAGACGACGATGTTGAACTTGGCGCGCACCAGGCCCGAGAGCAGCAGGAGCATCTGCTCGTCCAGGGAGCCCAGCCCGATCATCTCCCGCAGGGTGTAGGCGCGGGGGAAGCGGCGGATGGTGAGCGTGGGGCCGGACAGGGACAGCGGCGGGATGATGACGTTCACGCGTTCGCCGGAGGGGAGCCGGGCGTCGACCATGGGGTTGGACTCGTCCACCCGGCGGTTGACCGTGGAGACGATGCGCTCGATGGTCTGCATCAGTTGCTCGGTGGAGGCGAAGCGCAGGGGGAGGCGTTCGACGCGCCCGGCCCGCTCCACGAACACCTGGTCGGGGCCGTTGACCATGATCTCGGTGATGGAGGCGTCCTCCAGCAGCGGTTCCAGGATGCCCAGGCCCAGGGCCTCGTCCACCACCCGGCGGATGAGGAGCGCGCGTTCGTGCGTGGACAGCACGGGGCCTTCCCGGCTGATGATGTGCCCCAGGACCCGCTCCAGGCGGACCCGGCGCTCGGCCGCGGCGAGCGCCGACATCTCCGCGAGGTCGATCTCCTCCAGCAGCTTGACCCGGTAGGCGGCGACGAGGTGGCTCTCCTCCTGCTGTCCGCCGGCCGTCTCGGGGGCGTTGATGCGCGCCCTCAGGCTCATGTGCCGACTCCTCCGGTTCGAACGGGTGGTGCGGGGTGGTGCGGGTGCCTCCGGCGGTGTGCCGGTGGTCCTCAGTCGTCCCGGTCGCGCGGCATGGTGGACTCCCTGCTCACCTCCCCGAGGCCGTCGATGCCGGGGATGACCGACGGGATGGCCACCGTGGCGGTGGCGGTCACCTCCTCCCCCGACGCCGACAGGCCGAACGTGGTCCTGTCGGCGAGCCACTCGCTGATGGCCGCGCGGCCGGCCTGCTCGCCGCCGATCGACTCCTCCCCGAGGGACTCGGCGCGGGCGGCGGCGCGGGCCGCCGTGCCGGCCTGCTGGGCGGCGTACGCCACGAGGCCGAGTTGGACGGCGGCGAGGCCGATCAGCAGCAGCAGCGGGAGGAAGCCGACGAACTCCAGCGAGGCCTGGCCGTCGTCCGCGCGGAGCCGCCGTGGGCGGCGCGCGGGGTTCTCCTCGTCCCCGTCGTGGGGCCGGTGGACGCTCATCGCGGTTCCTCCCTCACTGCTCCCGCCTTCCCGGTGACCGTCAGGGGGAGGTTCGCCGCGCCCGGGAAGAGCACCGGCACCTTCAGGCGGACCGTGGCCGTGGCCATGCCGGACTCCCCGGGGCCGCAGTGGACCTCTCCCTGCCAGGCGTCCGGCAGGTCTTCCCGGGCCGCCTCCTGGCAGTCCCCGTCCACCGCCGCCTCCCGGGCGCCCTCGTCGGCCGCGTTGCCGGCGAGGGTGAAGGTGTAGCCGACCAGGACGAGCTGCCACATCAGGGCCAGCAGGACCAGGATCAGGGGCAGCATGCCCACGAACTCCACGGTCACCTGTCCCCGGTCCCGGCCGCCTCCGGCCGGTGTCCGCGTGCCGCGCATCGGTCCTCCCTCCCCGGTTCGCCCGCATGTCCCCGCTGTTGCGGTGGTGCCCCTACGGGCGCCGGTCGACGCCTCCCCGGCGGCGGCGGAAGCCGATCGAGCCGCGGTCGCCGTGCTGTCCGCCGCTCCTGCCCCTGCCCCTGCCGGCCGGGTCCGTATCGGCCCCCTTGACCAGTCCCAGTTCCCCGGCCAGCGCCCACATCGCCTGTTTGACGGTGCTGCGGCTGTCCAGCTCGTGCACCCGGCCGGAGTCCACGGACGCCTGCAGCTCCCGGAAGTTCGCCGGGACGGCGTTGCGCGCCACCTGGGTCCGGACGATCTGCGCGATGAGCTGCGGCTGGATCTCCGCGCTGCGGGTGTGGCGGTTGACGACCGTCACCGTCTCCTCCGCCTTGCGGATCTGGAGCCGGTCCCAGAGCCGGATCATGCGCTTGGCCGCGCGGACGGCGACGACGTCGGGGGTGGTGACCAGGACGGCCGTGTCGGCCATCTCGACGGCGGCGGCGTTGGCCCCGTTCATCTGCGTGCCGCAGTCGACGACCACGACCTCGTAGCGGGAGCGCAGCGCGCCGACGATCTGCCGGGCGGCGCGGTCGTCGACCTCCTCGCCGCGTTCGCCCTCGGCCGGGGCGAGGAGCAGCGCGAGTCCGGTGGAGTGCGTGAAGAGGGCGTCCTGCAGCACGCGCGGGGAGAGGTCGCTGATGCCTGCGAGGTCGGCGATCGAGCGGCGGAACTGGACGTCGAGGTAGGAGGCCACGTCGCCCGCCTGGAGGTTCATGTCGACCAGGGCGGTGCTGCGGCCCGAGGCGCGCGCCGCGAGCGCCAGTTGGACCGACAGCAGCGTGGTGCCCACGCCGCCCTTGGCTCCGGTGACCGCGACCGCGGTGCCGCCGGGGCCGGTGGAGGCGTCGCCGCCGGGGCCGAGGTGGCGTCGTACGCCCGCCGCCCACTGGGCGGCTGCGCTCACCCGTGCCGCCAGCTCGTCGTAGGACAGGGGCAGTCCGACCACGCCGCGCGCGCCGGCGTCCATGGCCGCGGAGTACAGCCCCGGGGAGGTGTCCGTGGTGACCAGGACCACCCCGACGGCCGGGAAGCGCAGCGCGACCTCCCGGATGAGTTCCAGCGCGGGGAGCGGCCCGATGCGCTCGTGGACCAGGACGACCTCGGGGAGTTCGCCCACCGACTCGCCCGCCAGGGCCGTGAGGGTGTCCAGCAGCGAGGTGGAGTCGCCGGCCGGCCGTGCGGGTTCGCTGTCGGGGAGCCGGCTCAGCAGCGCCGCGACGGACCGGGCCGCGTCGGCGTCGCCGACGGCCGGGAGGATGCGTGTGACCATCCGTTGCCTCACTTGTCCCCGGTGAGGGTGTAGGTGCGTTCGTCCTCGGGAATGGCGGCCTCGCCGCCGGGTGCGACGAGGGCCAGGCGGACGTTCACGGCGAAGGACTCGGCGAAGGCCACCCGCTGGGCGTCGAGCGTACCCAGCGCGAAGGTGATCGGCACCGCCTCGGACTCGCGGTCCACGCGCTCGTCCTCCCGCTCCCGGGAGATGGAGGTGAGCTTGCCGACGTCGATCACGCGGGCGTTGTCGACGATCACCTTCGAGACCTCGTTCTCCTCCTTGTCGCGGAAGGTCGCGTAGATGTTGACCCGGGAGCCGGGCCGGATCTTGCCGGCGACACCGGTGGCCGCGTCGATCATGATGGCGATCTCCTGCTCGCCCCTTCTCAGTTCCGGCTGGTCGGTCACCATGTCGGACTGGAGCAGCGATCCCTTCTTCAGCGGGTTGGTGGCGATCTTGCCGTCGATGTCGTCGAGGTCGGTGATCGCGGTGTCCGGCAGCCAGCGCTCGGGTATCGCGGTCTTCTCCACCACGCTCTCGTCCAGGGTCCGGTAGGCCGGTACGTTCTTGGCCAGCCGGTACGCCGTGACCTCCGGTCCGACCTTGGACTCCACGTCGCTGATCACCGACAGCACTCCCGCGAAGGCGCCGAGGGCGCACAGGACGGACAGGAGCAGCAGGATGACGCCGCGGCGCTGGCGTGAGTTCATGGTTGCGGCTACCTCGTTCAGGGACGTCGGCGGTGAGCGGGACGGACGGGGGAGGCGGTCGCGCGCGGCCGGGCCGCGGGCCCTTCCGGCACGGGGCGGCGCACCTCAGCGCGCCCTTCCGGAGGCGCTTCCGGAGGCGCGGGCCGCGCGGCCCGCGGTGGCCGGGAGGCTCCGCTGGTCGTCCGGCGGCGCCACGGGCGCGGAGCAGAAGGCGCAGCGGTCGCCGATCAGCTCCAGCCCGCACCAGTGGCACTCCTCCCGCCGTACCGAGCTGACGAGCTGGTACAGGATGGAGATGTCCGGGATGGCGGCGGCGAACTCGACCAGCTTGCCGGTCCCCCACCAGCGTGGGGAGTCCTCCGGCAGCGGGGTCTCCCGCAGGCCGAGCACCCTCCACTGCGGGGCGAGCGTGCTCTTCACCCAGTCGGGGGCGAGCTGGCCGGAGGCGACGGTGAGGTACGTGCCGAACTCCGGCCCGGTGAGCTGGCCGTCGCCGACCTTCACCAGACGGGGCATGGGGCTGGCGAGCACGGCGAACTGCGTGCCGGGCATCCAGGACCTGGCGTGTGCGGTGAGGCTGACGGGCACGCGGTCGAGCCGGGCGACGGAGTTCAGCAGGGCGCCCGCGTAGATGTAGTGCGCCAGCAGGCGGGCGGCGGCGGCGAGGACGCCGGGGCTGAAGTCGCAGACGGAGAGCTGGCGCAACTGCCCGGCCAGGACGCCGGTCGCCAGCGGCGGGAGGTCGGCCTCCAGCAGGGCGATGCGGTCGCTCTCCAGGACGGAGCGGACGGTGTGCAGCCGCTGGACGAAGGCGGCGGGGAGGGAGGAGGGGTACAGCACGACGAGGTAGCCGTGCTGTTCGAGCAGCAGGTGCGTCTCGGCGAGCGCGGCGTCCAGGGGCTGCCGGTCGGGCGGTGTCAGCACGTGTGCCGGCGGCGTGTGCGCGTCGGGCGGGGGGAGCGCCAGATCGGCGCTGGTGACGGCTATCGCGGTGGGCACGTGGGGCTTCCCCTGTCCAAGAACTGTTCTGCGGTCCTGCTCTGGTCGTGCTCTGCCCTGTCGAGTCCTGCTGGTTCTGCCGACTCAGCAGCTTATCCACGCTTTAGGCGACAGAGAACACTTATCGGAAACCAGGGGGCGCACCTCGTCGGCAATGCCCCGCCAAAGACGGACAACTGATGACAGAGCAACTGCCGTTCCGTTGTTTTCACGCTTCACCGCCCGGGGTCCGGGGCGGTTTTTCCGATCAAGTGCCGTTGTGCGCATGGAAGTTGAAAAGGCACATCACATGCTCGGCAAGCGTTCCGCCGGCTCCCGGCGGGACCCGGGGAAAGTCCCGCGCATTTCCGCGCGGCCGGTCGCGTCCCGCGCCCGCGTGCGCCGCCCACCCCTCTTCCGGACGGCCGGGGAACCGGCCCCATACCACAGCTCCACGTGCACGGTGTGGATCTTGTCGCAGGTGCGCAAGAATTCCCGGCCGCTTGACATTCTCATTGGTCTGAACCATTCTTCCGGCCCAGTACGGTGGCCACCGTCTCCCCACGCGCGCTCACCCCCACCCCCCACAGCACGGAGGCAGTCAGTGGAAGGCACGACGCGAAGAGCCCGCAGGGACGGGAGAGGCGGAACGCCCGGGAAGCACCGGAGGATCGGCACCCGTACCCGGATCGTCGCGGCGTTCGGCGCGGCGGCGGTCGCGGCCGGCACGGTGGCGTTCAGCGGTCTGACCGGCAGCGCCGGGGCCGCCGAGCCGAACCTGGTGAAGAACGCCGGCTTCGAGTCCGGCCTGGGCGGCTGGACCTGCTCCGCGGGCAGCGGCACGGTCGTCGGCTCCCCGGTGCACGGCGGCGCGGCCGCGCTGAAGGCGACCCCCTCGGACGGCGACAACGCCCGCTGCTCCCAGACCGTGACCGTCCAGCCCGGCTCGGAGTACCAGCTCAGCGCCTGGGTGCAGGGCTCCTACGCCTACCTCGGCGCCACCGGGACCGGCACCACCGACGTCTCCACCTGGACCCCGGGGGCGTCCGGCTGGCAGCAGTTGAAGACCTCCTTCAAGACCGGCCCGAACACCACGTCGGTCACCGTCTACACCCACGGCTGGTACGGCCAGGGCGCGTACCACGTGGACGACGTCTCCCTCACCGGCCCCGGCGGCGACCCCGGCGACCCGGGCGACCCCGACCCCGAGCCCCCGGCCGCCCCCGGCGGGCTGGCCGTCGGCGCGACCACCTCCTCCTCGGTCACCCTGACCTGGAACACCGTCCAGGGCGCCACCGGCTACAACGTCTACCGGGACGGCCAGAAGGTGCAGGCGGTCCAGGGCACCTCGGCGACCGTGACCGGCCTGAAGGCCGCCACCTCGTACGAGTTCCGGGTCAGCGCGGTCAACGGCGCGGGCGAGTCGGCGAAGTCCGCCCCCGTGACCGGCACGACCCGCGGCGACAGCGGCGGCACCCCGGACACGGGCGTGCCCAAGCACGCCGTGACGGGCTACTGGCAGAACTTCGACAACGGCGCGCAGGTGCAGAAGCTGCGCGACGTGCAGGACCAGTACGACATCATCGCGGTCTCGTTCGCCGACTCCACGGCCAGCCCCGGCGAGATCACCTTCAACCTCGACCCGGCCGTCGGCTACGGCTCGGTCCAGGAGTTCAAGGACGACATCGCCGCCAAGCAGGCCGAGGGCAAGAAGGTGATCATCTCGGTGGGCGGTGAGAAGGGCAACGTCATCGTCAACGACTCCGCCTCCGCCGCCCGCTTCGCCGACAGCGCCCACCGGCTGATGCAGGAGTACGGGTTCGACGGCGTGGACATCGACCTCGAGCACGGCATCAACTCCACCTGGCTCACCCAGGCGCTGCGCTCGCTGTCGGCGAAGGCCGGCCCCGGCATGGTGCTCACGATGGCGCCGCAGACGATCGACATGCAGTCCACGTCGTCGGAGTACTTCAAGCTGGCGCTGAACGTGAAGGACATCCTCACGGTCGTCAACATGCAGTACTACAACAGCGGTTCGATGCTGGGCTGCGACGGCAAGGTGTACTCGCAGGGCTCGGTCGACTTCCTCACCGCGCTCGCCTGCATCCAGCTCGAAGGCGGCCTCGACCCGTCCCAGGTCGGTCTGGGCACCCCCGCCTCCACCCGGGGCGCGGGCTCCGGCTACGTCGACCCGTCCGTGGTGAACGCCGCGCTGGACTGCCTGGCCAAGGGCACCGGCTGCGGCTCGTTCAAGCCCGCGAAGACCTACCCGGGCATCCGCGGCGCGATGACCTGGTCCACCAACTGGGACGCCACGAACGGCAACCGGTGGTCGAACACGGTCGGCCCGCACGTCCACGCGCTGCCGTAGCCGCACCGCCGCACGGCACCGCCGCGGAACGGATTCCGCACCCGGCGCCGGCGGGAGGACGGAAGACCCCGTCCTCCCGCCGGCGCCTCGCGTTCCCCCGCCCCTACCAGAGCAGCTCGCGCAGCTCGTGGACGCACAGGACGACGAAGAGCAGTCCCGCCACCGCCAGCATGACGTTGCTGAGCGGCCCGTTGCGCCACTCGCGCGGGGTGCGGTCGGTGTTCAGCAGCCACAGCAGGGTCGCGGCGAGGAAGGGCATGAAGAAGGCGCCCAGCACGCCGTAGGCGACGACCAGGCCGAAGGGCTTGTCCAGCCACAGCAGTCCCATCGGCGGGAACGTCAGCCACAGCAGGTAGCCGCGGAAGGGCCAGGACCGCTCGCGCTGCCCGCGGGCGACCTCCAGGACGGGGGGCTCGCCGCCGGTGCGCTGCGCCCGGGCGGCGCGCGTGCGCTCCACGAAGTCGGCGAACAGCAGGCTGACCCCGTGCCAGACGCCCACCACCGAGGAGAAGGAGGTGGCGAAGAAGCCGACCAGGAAGAGCTTGGCCGTGACGGTGTCGAAGCGCTCCTCCAGCACATCGCTCAGGTCGAGCAGGCCCCGGTCGCCGGAGCCGATGGCGGTGTTGGTGGCGTGCAGCAGCTCGGCGCCGACGATCAGCATCGACACGACGAAGACGCCGGTGGTGAGGTACGCGACCCGGTTGTCCAGCCGCATCATCCGCATCCAGCCGCTGTCGGTCCAGCCCTTGGCGTTGACCCAGTAGCCGTACGCGGCCATGGTGATCGTCCCGCCGACGCCGCCGACCAGCCCGAGCGTGTAGACCAGCGAGCCCTCGGGCAGGACGGGCAGCAGCCCGGCGACGGTGTCGCCGAGGTGGGGCGTGGCGCGGACCGCCACGTAGACGACGACCGCGAACATCACGCCGACGAAGACCGTCATGATCTTCTCGACGACCGCGTACCGGTTGAACCAGACGAACGCCAGGCCGGCCAGTCCGCACAGGATGGCCCACGTCCGCAGGCTCAGCGTGTCGGGGAAGAGCGCGACGATCGGCAGCGCGCTGGAGGACATGGCGGTCGCGCCGTAGACGAAGCCCCAGACGACGACGTAGATCGCGAAGTAGACCGTGGTCCACGCGCCCAGGCTGCGCCAGCCGTCGAAGAGGGTCCGGCCGGTGGACAGGTGCCAGCGGCCGGTCGCCTCGGCGAGCGAGATCTTCACCAGGCAGCCGAGGACGGCCGCCCACAGCAGGGTGTAGCCGAATTTGCTGCCCGCGATGAGGGTCGCCACCAGGTCTCCGGCGCCCACCCCGGTGGCCGCCACGACGATGCCGGGGCCGATGAGCCGCCAGCTCGCCTTCCGGTCGGGCGGTGGCGCCGCGCCGCCGCCCGTCCCCGCCGTCTCCGCCGTTCCCGCCGTCTTGTCCGTCCGGCCCGTCCCGTCCGTCTCACCCGTACTGGTCATGGTCGACCTCCGCTCTCGTGCCCGGTGACTCCTGCCCGGTGACCGGCGTGGCGCATACAACAGTGCGCCACCGGCCGGCACAAGGGGGCACACCGGGCGCGGGGCCGGAGGGCGGAGGGCCGGGACGGGTGGCGGGACGGGGACGGCGGCGGGACGGGGGCGGGTCAGTCCAGGACGGCCATGGCGTCGATCTCGACCAGCAGGCCCGGGGGCAGGCCGACGTAGACGGTCGTACGGGCCGCCGGGGGCCCGGCGAGGTCGGCGAAGTAGGCGTCGTAGATCTCGTTGAACTCGGCGAAGTGGCCGGTGTCGGTGAGGTAGACGCGGATCATCACCACGTCCTCCCAGTCGGCGCCGCCCTCCTTCAGGACCGCCCGGACGTTGTCGAGGGTCTGGAGGGTCTGCTCGCGCAGGGTCGGCCCGGCCGGGGTGGGCGGCTGTCCGGGGACGGCGGGCAGGAACCCGACCTGGCCGGCCACCTGGAGGATGCCGCCCTTGCGCACCCCGTGCGAGAACCGCGCGGTCGGGGTGGTGTGGGTCGGCGGGGTCACGGCGGTCTTGCCGGTGGCCGGACTGGACGTGGTGGTCACGGGTGCTCTCCTCGGGGGTCGGCGGGTCGGGATCGGGCGTCCGGGGTCTTCCCGGAGTACTCGGCGCCGATGGCGTCGGCCGTACGGCGCACCAGCGGCAGCAGGCGGAGGAGTTCGTCGGGGCCGGCGGCGACGGTGGGCGCGGAGACCGACACCGCGGCGACGGCCCGGCCGTCCGGGCCGCGCACGGGCGCGGCGACGCAGTTGATCGTCTCCTCGTGGCCGCCGAGGTCGGTGGCCCAGCCCTGCTCGCGCACCCTGGCCAGTTCCTCCAGGAAGGCGGCGGGGCCGGGGGTCGAACGGGGCGTGTGGCGGGGGTAGTCGAGCCGTTCGGCGAGGGCGCGCCGCTCGGGTTCGGGGAGGTCGGCGAGGAGGACCTTGGCGACGGCGGCGACGGTGATCGCCACGGGCCTGCCGATGCGCGAGTACATCCGCACCGGGTAGCGGCTCTCGACCTTGTCGATGTAGACGACCTCGTCCTCCTGGCGGACGGCCAGGTGGACGGTGTGCCCGCACGCCGCGCCCAGCTCGGTCAGGTGCGGGTGGGCGACCGCCCGCACGTCGAGGCTCTCCACGGCCTCCTGGGCGAGGGCGAACAGCCGCACCCCGAGGCGGTAGCGCTGGTCCGGCTGGCGGTAGACCAGGCCGTGCTCGTGGAGGGTGCGCAGCAGGCGCAGGGCGGTGGACTTGTGCACCTCCAGGTTCCGGGCGACCTGTTCGAGGCTCGCCGGTCCCCGCGCCAGCAGCGGGAGGATGCTCAGCGCTCGGTCGACGGTCTGGCTCATGGGTCACGCCTTCCGTGTGGTCCAGCCGGGGCCGAGCCGCAGTCTGCCCCAGGCCCGGTCGTCGAGGGCGGCCAGCTCGTCGGCGGTGTGCCGGCCGGGCGGTTCGGCGAGGTCCCCGGGGACGGTGAGCGCGGCGGCGGCCATCAGGTGGCCGTGCCGCAGCCGCGCGCGCACGGGCAGCCCGCGCAGGGTCGCCGAGAGGAAGCCGGCGGCGAACGCGTCCCCGGCCCCGACGGGCCCCACGACCTCCACGGACAGGGCGGGCACGTGGACGGGGCCGGCCCCGTCCACGGTGTGGGCCGTCGCGCCCCGGCCGCCGTCCTTGACGACCAGGACGGACGGTTCGGGCAGCGCGGCCCGCAGGGCTTCGGGGTCCTCGATCCCCCAGGCGGCCCGCGCCTCGTCCGCCCCCACGAACACCAGGTCGCAGCGGCGCGCGAGGTCGAGCAGCAGGGCGGGGTCCCGGCCCTTCCACAGGCCCACCCGGTAGTTGACGTCGAAGGACAGCAGCGGGCGCCCGGGCCGGGGGGCGGTCAGCTCCTGGACCAGGGCGCGGCACCCGGCGGAGAGGGCCGGGGTGATGCCGCTGAGGTGGAGGACGCGGCCGGCGTCGGCGGCGGCGCGGTCGACGGTCTCGGGGGACATGGCGGAGGCGGCCGATCCGGCGCGGTGGTAGAGCACCTCGGCCAGCGCGCGGTCGGTGGGACGCTCGCCGGTGGTGGAGCGCTCGCCGTCGGTGCGGAAGTACACGCCGGTGGGACGGTGCGGGTCACGCCGGACGGCGGAGACGTCCACGCCGCGGGCGGCGATCTCGGCCAGGACGTGGTCGCCGAAGCCGTCGGCGCCCACCCGGCCGATCCAGCGCACCGCGTGCCCGGCGCGCGCCAGCAGGCACGCGACGTTGGACTCGGCGCCGCCGATGCCGCGTACGAAGACCGGCGCGTCGGCCAGCCGCCCGGGCCCGGCGGGCCGGAAGGCGACCATGGTCTCCCCCAGGCAGACCACGTCGAAGGGCGGGCCGGCCGGTTCGGCGGGGGGCCCGGCGGGGGCGCCGCCGGGAGGGGCGGGGGGCATCGTCACCGTCGGTTCCGCTCCTCGGCTCTCCGGTCCGCCTGCTCCCCGGTGCCGCGGACACCGTCCTGCGTGGTCCTGCGTGCCCGTTGACCGGGTGTTCGCCGGGATGCTAGACAGCATCGAGCACTATACGCAATGAGTGTTGCACATGTCGCAACGCCTGTCGCGTCCACCACGGAGTTCGGAGTTCCCATGGCCGCCGAGCACGCCGAACGCACCGGGCACGCCGTCCGGCCCGCCGATCCCACCGGCCTCGACGGCCTCGCCGGTCTCGACGGCGAGGTCGTCGACCACCGCTTCAAGGGTCTGCCCCCGGACGCGGCCGGGCTGACCGTGGGCGCGCTCGCCGCCGAGCGGCGGAACGTGTTCACCGGCGGCTTCACCACGCCGCTGCTGACGCTGTCGGCCGGGGCCGTGGAGCACAACCTGCGGCAGCTCGCCGGCTTCTGCGCCCGCCACGGCCTCGCCCTCGCCCCCCACGGCAAGACCTCGATGTCCCCGCGGCTCTTCGCCCGGCAGCTCGGCCTGGGCGCGTGGGGCATCACGGCGGCGCTGCCGGCGCAGGCGCGCGTCTACCGGGCGTTCGGCATCCGGCGGATCTTCCTGGCCAACGAGGTGGTGGACGCCGCCGCGCTGCGCTGGATGGCCGGCGAGCTGGCGGCGGACCCGGAGGTGAGGTTCGTCTGCTACGTGGACTCGGTGCGCGGCGTGGAGCTGATGGACGCCGCGCTGCGCGCGGCGGCACACGCGGCGGACGCGGCACGTCCGGCGACCGCCCGCCCGCTCGACGTCGTCGTCGAGCTCGGCGCCCCCGGCGGCCGTACGGGCGTCCGCACGGCCGCGGAGGCGGCGCGGGTCGCCGAGGCGGTCGCGGCGGTGCCGACGCTGCGGCTGGTCGGCGTCGCCGGCTACGAGGGCGAGGTGCCGGACGCCGACGCCGACCGCGTGCGGGCGTGGCTGCGCGACCTCGGCGCGCTGGCCGCCGCCCTGGACGCGGCGGGCCGCTTCGCCGGGCTGGGGGACGGCGAGGAGATCGTGGTGAGCGCGGGCGGCAGCGCGTGGTTCGACGTGGTGGCCGAGGAGTTCGCGGCCCTGCCCGGACTGTCCCGGCCGGTGCTGAGGCTGCTGCGCTCGGGCGCGTACGTGGCGCACGACGACGTCCACTACCACCGCCTGACGCCGTTCAACCGCATCCCCGACCAGGGGTCGCTGCGGCCCGCGTTCCGGCTGTGGGCCCAGGTGGTCTCCCGGCCCGAGCCGGGTCTGGCCTTCCTCAACGCGGGCAAGCGGGACGCCTCCTACGACCTGGACCTGCCCCGGCCCGTGGCCGTCCGCGCGCCGGACGGGACGGAGCGCGGCGCGGCCGGCCTGTCGGTGGTGAAGCTGGCCGACCAGCACGCCTTCCTCACCGTCGCGCCGGGCACCGCGCTGGAGGTGGGCGACTGGGTGGCCCTGGGCCTGTCGCACCCCTGCACGGTCTTCGACCGCTGGCAGCTCATCCCGGTCACCGAGGCGGACGGCACCGTCACGGACTTCGTCCGCACGTTCTTCTGAGCGCCCCGCCGGGCGCACCGCGAGACCCCGAGACCTCCGCGATCCCCTCCGAGAGCCCGCCACGACCCCCGGGAGCCCGCCATGGACCTCGTCCTGCGTGACGCACGCGTCGTCGACGGCACCGCGGGCCCCGCCTACCGGGCCGACGTCGGCATCGCCGGCGGGCGGATCGCCGTGATCCGGCGGGAGGGCGAGGGCGGTCCGCGCCCCGGCGGGCGGCGCGTGCTCCGGGCGGACGGGCTCGTCCTCGCCCCCGGCTTCATCGACATGCACGCCCACAGCGACCTGGCGCTGCTGCGCGATCCCGACCACTTTGCGAAGGCCGCCCAGGGCGTGACGCTGGAGGTGATCGGGCAGGACGGGCTGTCGTACGCGCCGGTGGACGACCGCACGCTCGACGCGGTGCGGCAGGCGATCACCGGCTGGAACGGGGACGGCACCGGCGTCGACGTCGACTGGCGGACCGTCGGGGAGTACCTGGACCGGCTCGACCGCGGCATCGCCGTCAACGCCGCCTACCTCGTCCCCCAGGGCACGGTGCGGGCGCTCGTCCTCGGCTGGGAGGACCGGCCCGCCACCGACGGGGAGCTGCGGCGCATGCGGCGCCTGGTGGCCGAGGGCCTGGAGCAGGGCGCGGTGGGGCTGTCGTCCGGCCTGACCTACGCGCCGGGGATGTACGCCTCGGACGCCGAGCTGGTGGAGCTGTGCCGGGTGGTGGCGGAGTACGGCGGCTACTTCTGCCCGCACCACCGCTCCTACGGCGCGGGCGCGCTCGACGCCTATGCGCAGATGGTCGAGGTGGCGCGTGCGGCGGGCTGCGCGCTGCACCTGGCGCACGCCACCGTGAACTTCTCCGTCAACGCCGGCCGCGCTCCCGAGCTGCTGGCGCTGCTGGACGCGGCGCTGGCCGACGGCGTGGACCTCTCACTGGACAGCTACCCGTACCTGCCCGGCTGCACCACGCTGGCCGCCCTGCTGCCGAGCTGGGCCTTCGAGGGCGGTCCGGAGGCGGTCCTCGCCCGGCTGCGGGACCCGGAGGCGTGCGCCCGCATCCGGCACGCGCTGGAGGTCGAGGGCTCGGACGGCTGCCACGGGGTGCCGGTGGACTGGGACACCGTGGAGGTCTCCGGCACCGCCGACCCCGCCCTGGCCGGGTACGTCGGCCGTACGGTGGCGCGGTCGGCGGCCGACCTGGGCGAGGAGCCGTTCGCCGTGGCACGGCGGCTGCTGCTGGCGGACCGGCTGGGCACCACGGTCCTGCAGCACGTCGGGCACGAGGAGAACGTCCGGGCGATCATGCGGCACCGCGTCCACACCGGCGGCAGCGACGGCATCCTCGTCGGCGACCGGCCGCACCCGCGGGCGTACGGCACCTTCCCGCACTACCTCGGCCACTACGTGCGCGAGCTGGGCGTGCTGTCGCTGGAGGAGTGCGTGGCGCACCTGACCGGACGGCCCGCCGCCCGTCTGCGGCTGCCGGACCGGGGGCTGGTGCGCGAGGGGCACCGCGCGGACCTGGTGCTGTTCGATCCGGAGACGGTGGCGGCGGGCGCGACGTTCGACAGACCGCGCACCCCGCCGGTGGGCATCCCGTACGTCCTGGTCGACGGCCGGTTCGTGATCGAGGACGGCCGCCGTACGGACGTGCTGGCGGGCCGCTCGGTGCGGCGCACCGGCCACCGGGGGCGCTGACGGGGTGTCGGCGGCGGACCTGACGGGTGCTCGGGTGCGGCCGGGGAAGAACTTCCCGACGGCCGGTCAGGAGACGTTGTAGGCCGCCAGCGAGATCCCCACGTAGTGCACCGCGAACGCGGCCAGCGTGAAGGAGTGGAAGACCTCGTGGAAGCCGAACCAGCGCGGTGAGGGGTTGGGCCGCCTGATGCCGTAGACGACACCGCCCGCGCTGTAGAGCAGGCCGCCGGCCACCACGCACACCAGCACGGCGACGCCGCCCGCGCGCAGGAAGTCGGGGAGGAAGAACACCGCGGCCCACCCCATCGCGAGGTAGCACGGGGTGTAGAGCCAGCGCGGCGCGCCCACCCACAGGACGCGGAAGGCGATCCCGGCGAGGGCGGCGGCCCAGATGCCCCACAGCAGCAACTGGCCGCGCCCGCCGGGGACGAGCAGGATCGTCAGCGGCGTGTAGGTGCCCGCGATGATCAGGAAGATGTTGGCGTGGTCCAGGCGGCGGAGCACCGCTGCGGCGCGCGGGCTCCAGTTCCCCCGGTGGTACAGGGCGCTGACGCCGAACAGCAGACAGGCGGTCAGCGTGTAGACCGCGCAGGCGGCGCGGCCGCGCGGGGTCTGCGCGAACGCGGTCAGGAGGACTCCCGAGACCAGCACCGCCGGGAACATCCCGGCGTGCAGCCAGCCACGCAGCCGGGGCTTGACCGGGTGGGCCGCGTGGAGGGGGTCGCGGCCGGCGGTGGATACGGCCCCGGAGGGGGCGTCGGATACTGCGACGGTCATGCACCTCATCGTACCTACGCAAGCGTAGGTTTCTGCCTTCGCGTGGCGATACTCACGGGTTGGCCATCTGGACAGAAGCGCTCCGGAGGCGGAGTATCAAATGAGCACGGTCGGCACCGGATGAGCATGCCGCAGCATCCGGGTCGCAGCCCCCACGGGGCCGAGCCTGAAATACGGACACCAGAAAACGGATATACGTGCGATATCCGTCAAAAACCCTCAACCTCTGGAGCGATTGTGGCGCGCAGTACTGCGGCTCCCGGCAACACGACCCCCACCCGGCATCGGGAACTGATCGCCTGGGTGGACGAGATCGCCGCCCTCACCCAGCCCGACCGCATCGTGTGGTGCGACGGCTCGGAGGCGGAGTACGAGCGGTTGTGCGCAGAACTGGTCGAGAAGGGCACCTTCACCAAACTCGATCCGATCAAGCGCCCCAACTCGTACTACGCCGCCTCCGACCCGACGGACGTGGCACGCGTGGAGGACCGCACCTTCATCTGCTCCGAGAAGCAGGAGGACGCGGGCCCGACCAACCACTGGATGGACCCCGCGGAGATGCGGGAGATCTTCACGGGCAAGGACGGCCGGGGCGGCATCTTCCGTGGTTCGATGCGCGGCCGGACGATGTACGTGGTCCCCTTCTGCATGGGCCCGCTGGGCTCCCCTCTCTCGGCGCTGGGCGTGGAGATCACGGACTCCGCGTACGTGGCCGTCTCCATGCGGACGATGACCCGCATGGGCAGCGCCGTGCTGGAGGAGCTGGGCGAGGACGGGACGTTCGTCAAGGCGGTGCACAGCGTCGGCGCCCCGCTGGAGCCGGGCCAGGCCGACGTGCCGTGGCCGTGCAACTCCACCAAGTACATCTCCCACTTCCCCGAGACGCGCGAGATCTGGTCCTACGGCTCGGGCTACGGCGGCAACGCCCTGCTGGGCAAGAAGTGCTACGCCCTGCGCATCGCCTCGGTGATGGCCCGCGACGAGGGCTGGCTCGCCGAGCACATGCTCATCCTGAAGCTGACGCCGCCCCGCGGCGAGGCGAAGTACGTGGCCGCGGCCTTCCCCAGCGCGTGCGGCAAGACCAACCTCGCGATGCTGGAGCCGACGATCCCCGGCTGGACGGTCGAGACGATCGGCGACGACATCGCCTGGATGCGCTTCGGCGAGGACGGCCGCCTCTACGCGATCAACCCCGAGGCGGGCTTCTTCGGCGTGGCGCCGGGCACGGGCGAGCACACCAACGCCAACGCGATGAAGACCCTGTGGGGCAACGCGATCTTCACCAACGTCGCGCTCACCGACGACGGCGACGTGTGGTGGGAGGGCATGACCGAGGAGCCCCCGGCCCACCTGACGGACTGGCGGGGCAACGACTGGACGCCCGGGTCCGGCACCCCGGCCGCGCACCCCAACGCCCGCTTCACCGTGCCGGCGTCGCAGTGCCCGATCATCGCGCCGGAGTGGGAGGACCCCAGGGGCGTGCCGATCTCGGCGATCCTCTTCGGCGGCCGCCGGGCGAGCGCGGTGCCGCTGGTGACGGAGTCGTTCGACTGGCAGCACGGCGTCTTCCTCGGCGCCAACGTGGCGTCGGAGAAGACGGCGGCGGCCGAGGGCAAGGTCGGCGAGCTGCGCCGCGACCCGTTCGCCATGCTGCCGTTCTGCGGCTACAACATGGGCGACTACATGGGTCACTGGCTGGAGGTCGGCGCCAAGGCCGACCCGGCGAAGCTGCCGAAGATCTACTACGTCAACTGGTTCCGCAAGAACGACGCGGGCGAGTTCGTCTGG
This sequence comes from Streptomyces sp., assembly GCF_035644915.1. GTDB lineage: Bacteria > Actinomycetota > Actinomycetes > Streptomycetales > Streptomycetaceae > Streptomyces. The sequence goes on along the minus strand of NZ_DASQNP010000070.1, from coordinate 72,828 downwards.
CCGGGCTTCGGCGAGAACAGCCGCGTGCTGAAGTGGATCGTCGGCCGCCTGAACGGCGAGGCGGAGGGCGTGGAGACGCCCATCGGCATCGTCCCGACGGAGGAGGCCCTGGACACCGACGGCCTGGAGCTGTCCCGGGAGGACCTGCGGTTCCTGCTGACCGTGGACAGGGACGTCTGGCGCGAGGAGGCCGCCCTCATCCCCGAGCACCTGAACACCTTCGGCGACCGCACGCCGAAGGAGATGTGGGACGAGTACCGCGCCCTGGTCGAGCGGCTGGGCTGAGCCCGGCCGGGTCCGGCCCGTCGGCCCCCGTCCCGGTGCGGCGCACCGGGACGGGGGCCGACGGCCTTCCGGCGCGGGGGGACCGCGGCGGGAGCGGCCCGCGCCCCGCCGGCGGAACACGGTCCGCCGGGCCTGCGTCCGACCGGTCCCGGCCGGTCAGCCGACCTCGGTCAGGCCGAGCGCCCGGGCGTGGGCCTCCATCCGCTCGGCGGCCAGTCCGGCGGCCTCGGTGTTCGAGCGGGAGGTGGCCACCACCAGGGCCTGCCCGGCGAGGGTGTGGGCCCGCTGGTGGAGGGCGGCCACCCGGGAGTCGCCGCCCGCACCGGCCGACGGGGTGGCCCGCAGCGGGGCGCGGCCCCCGCACAGCCGGGCGACCTGGGCCTCCAGCCGCTGCGCGGCCTCGTCCAGCTCCGCGCTCGGGGCGAACACCCGGAGCTCGTCGGTCACGGTCAGCAGAGCGGTCAGATGGCCGGCGAGCCGGTTGTCCAGCTCCTCCTCGCGGGAACGACGCGGGAAACCGCCCTCGGTCTTGGCCGGATCGGCCATGGTGTGGACCGACGGCGTGCGGATCGGTTCGTACATGGATGGCCTCCTGGCAGGTGCAGGAGTCCATCCTAACTTAGACAGTGTCTAAAGTTGCCGTCGGTACAAGGGTACTTCGGAGCGTTCGGGACCGGGCACGGAAAGCACCGTGCGCCGGCCGGTACCGCTCGGTACTGCCGGTCAGTACTGGCTGTAACCGTCGAGGAAGGACCCGATCCGCCGCACCGCGTCGGAGAGGTCCTGCACGGTCGGCAGCGTGACGATGCGGAAGTGGTCCGGCTCGGGCCAGTTGAAGCCCGTGCCGTGGACGACCATGATCTTCTCCTCCCGCAGCAGGTCGAGGACCATCTGCCGGTCGTCCTTGATCTTGTAGACCTTGGGGTCCAGCCGCGGGAAGAGGTACAGCGCGCCCTTGGGCTTCACGCACGTCACGCCCGGGATGGCGGTGAGCAGGTCGTACGCCGCGTCGCGCTGCTCCAGCAGCCGGCCGCCCGGCAGCACCAGGTCGTTGATCGACTGCCGGCCGCCCAGCGCGGCGGCCACCGTGTACTGGGCGGGCATGTTGGCGCACAGCCGCATGTTCGCCAGGATCGTCAGGCCCTCGATGTAGCTGGCGGCGTGCGCCTTGGGACCGCACACGGCCATCCAGCCGCTGCGGTAGCCGGCCACCCGGTACGCCTTGGAGAGCCCGTTGAAGGTGATGGTGAGCAGGTCCGGGGCGATGGCGGCGGTGGGGGTGTGGGTGGCGCCGTCGTAGAGGATCTTGTCGTAGATCTCGTCGGAGTAGACGATCAGGTTGTGCCGGCGGGCGATGTCCGTCAGCCCGCGCAGCAGCTCGTCGTCGTAGACCGCGCCGGTCGGGTTGTTGGGATTGATGACGACGATCGCCTTGGTGCGGTCGGTCACCTTGCGTTCGACGTCGGTGAGGTCGGGCATCCAGTCGGACTGCTCGTCGCAGCGGTAGTGCACGGCCGTCCCGCCCGACAGGGCCACCGCCGCCGTCCACAGCGGGTAGTCCGGCGCCGGCACCAGCACCTCGTCGCCGTCGTCGAGCAGCGCCTGCATCGCCATCTGGATGAGCTCGGAGACGCCGTTGCCGAGGTAGACGTCCTCGATGTCCAGGTCGATGCCCTTGGTCTGGTAGTGCTGCATCACCGCGCGCCGGGCCGCCGGCAGGCCCTTGGCGTCGCCGTAGCCGTGCGCGGACCCCGCGTTGCGGAGCATGTCCTCCAGGATCTCCGGCGGGCACTCGAACCCGAAGGGCGCGGGGTTGCCGGTGTTGAGCTTGAGGATGCGGTGACCCGCCGCCTCCAACCGCATGGCTTCCTCGAGAACCGGACCCCGGATCTCGTAGCAGACATTGGCGAGTTTCGTCGACTGGATCACCTGCATACCGGCCACTGTACGGGGGCCCCGTACGGGCCGCTCCGTGTTTTTCCCCACGCGGGTGACGCGCGGGTGACGCGGGTGCGCGGTGCCCGCCCGCACGCGCCCGGCCGTCCGCCGGGTCACGGTGCCCGCACGGACCGTGGCGTCGACGTGGGCCGATGTCCGACAATGGTCTCCATGGCCCCTGCACGCACCTCGTCCGCCGCCGCGCCCAAGCTCGGCCTGCGGGAGCGGAAGAAGATCCGGACCCGCAGGGCGATCCGGCAGGCGGCATACCGGCTCTTCGCCGAGCAGGGGTACGACGCCACCCCCGTCGACCAGATCGCCGAGGCCGCGGAGGTCTCCCCGAGCACCGTCTTCCGGTACTTCCCGACCAAGGAGGACATCGTCCTCGCCGACGAGTACGACTCCCTGATCGAGGAGGAGCTGCGCGGCCGCCCGCCCGGCGAGCCCCCGGTGCGGGCCGTGCGGGAGGCCCTGTGCTCGGCCCTGGAGCGGATGTACGAGGAGGACTTCGCCGAGATCGACCAGCGCGTCCGGCTGGTCCTCGGCGTGCCGGCCGTCCGCGCCCGTCTGGCCGAGCACAACGCGGTCACCGGCCGGATGCTGACCCGGGTGCTGTCGGAGCGGACCGGGCGGCCGGAGGACGACCTGGAGCTGCGCGTCGTCACGGCCGCGATGCTGGGCTGCCTGAACGAGGCGCTGTTCCACTGGGCGGAGCACGGCATGCGGGGCGACGTGGGCGAGCAGGTCGGCCGCGCCCTCGCCGTGCTGGAGCGCGGCCTCACCCTCTGAAGGCCCCTCCGAAGACCCGCCCCGCACGCCCCGCTGAGAACCCGCGGGTTCCGCGGGGCCCGGGCGGCTCAGGCCCTGACGGCCTCCGCCGTCCCCACCGTGTCCGCCAGCCGCTCCGCGTCGGCCGTGGGGGCGTCGCACACGAAGTGGTGGCAGACGTACGCCGCCGGACGGCCGTCCAGCAGCGGCCGGTCCCGCAGCAGCGGCCCGGCCTCGTCCGCCCCCGGCTCCCCGACGGCCACCACGGCGCCGGGTGCGGTGGCCAGCAGGGCGGTGCGGTGCAGCTCGGCGGTGGCGGGATCGCCGGCCGGGCCGACCACCGCGATCTCGCGCGGGCCGTCCAGGGCCGCCTCGGCGGCGGCCAGTCCCCAGCCGATGAAGCGCGGGACGCGCGGGCCCAGCGCCCGTACGACGCCCAGCGCCCGCTCCGCCGCCTCGCGGTGCCGGGCGCTGCCGGTGTGGGCGGCGTAGGCCAGCAGGGCCGCGGCGGCGGCCGTCCAGCCGGAGGGGGCCGCGTTGTCGGTGGGGTCCTGGGGGCGGCGGATGAGCCGCTCGGCGTCGTCGGCGGTGTCGTACAGGGTGCCGTCGTCGGCGGTGAAGCGGTCCAGCACGGTCTGGAGCAGGGTGCCGGCCAGCTCCAGCCAGCAGGTCTCGCCGGTCACCGAGTACAGGGCGAGGAAGCCCTCGGCCACGTCGCCGTAGTCCTCCAGCACCCCGGCCCCGGAGCCCGCCACCCCGTCGCGGGAGGTGCGCACCAGGCGTCCGCGCTCGTCGGTGTGGACGGCGATGAGGAGGTCGGCGGCGGCGGTGGCTGCCTCGACCAGGTCCGGGCGGCCGAAGTACGCGCCGGTCTCGGCGAGCGCGGCGACGGCCAGCCCGTTCCAGGCGGTGACGACCTTGTCGTCCCGGCCGGGGCGCGGGCGCCGCTCGCGGGCGGCCAGCAGCCGCTGCCGCACGGACTCGATCCGCCCGGCGTCGACGGGCCCGTCGCCGTCGGGCAGTTGGAGGACGGAGGCGCCCTCCTCGAAGGTGCCCTCGTCGGTCACCCCGAAGTACGCGGCGGCCAGTTCGGCGTCCTCCTCGCCGAGGACCTCGCGGAGCTGCGCGGGCGTCCAGACGTAGTAGGCGCCCTCCTTGTGGCGGCCGGTGCCGTCGTCGCTGTCGGCGTCCAGCGCGGAGGCGAACCCGCCCTGGGGCGTGCGCAGTTCGCGCACCATGAAGTCGGCGGTCTCCAGCGCGACCCGCCGCGCCCGCTCGCTGCCGGTGGCGCGCCACAGGTGCGCGTACGCCCGGCACAGCAGCGCGTTGTCGTAGAGCATCTTCTCGAAGTGGGGCACCACCCACCGCGCGTCCACCGAGTAGCGGGCGAAGCCGCCGCCGAGCTGGTCGTAGATCCCGCCGCGGGCCATCGCCTCGCAGGTCGCCTCGGCCATCTGCAGCGCGCCCTCGGAGCCGGTGCGGGCGTGGTGCCGCAGCAGGAACTCCAGCACCATCGACGGCGGGAACTTGGGCGCGCCGCCGAAGCCGCCGTACGCGGGGTCGAAGTCGCGGGTCAGCGCGAGCAGCGCGGCCCCCAGCTCCTCGGGGCCGGGCGGCTGGGGCCGCGTGCCCTCGGCGTACCCGATGCTCCGTCCGGACAGTTCCGTCACGATCCGCCCCGCGACCTCGGCGACCTCCTCCCGGCGGCCGGTCCAGGCGGCGTGCACCCCTTCCAGCACCTGCCGGAAGGACGGCATGCCGCTCCGGGGCTCCGGCGGGAAGTAGGTGCCGAAGTAGAACGGCTCGCCGTCGGGGGTGAGGAAGACGGTCATGGGCCAGCCGCCGTGCCCGGTGGCGGCCTGGACGGCCTCCATGTAGACGGCGTCGACGTCCGGCCGCTCCTCGCGGTCGACCTTGACGGACACGTAGTGGGCGTTGAGGTAGGCGGCGGTGGCCTCGTCGGCGAAGGACTCCTCGGCCATCACGTGGCACCAGTGGCAGCTCGAGTAGCCGACGCTGAGCAGCACCGGCACGTCCCGCCGGCGCGCCTCGTCGAACGCCTCCGGCGACCAGGGCCACCAGTCGACCGGGTTGTCGGCGTGCTGCAGGAGGTAGGGGGACGTCTCGGCGGCGAGTCGGTTGGCCATGTCCCCATCCTGCCTCTTCCGCGTCCCGGACCGGGAACCCCGCCGAAGGCCGCGCCGTAAGCCGCGCCGGGGACCGCCGGTTCCGGGCGGCGTCCGCGGCCCGCCCGCGCCTCCCCGTACTCCATGGGACGCGGGCGGGCCGCCGGCCGGTCAGGACGCGCGGCGCGCCGAGGGGGCGCCGGCGGGGGTCAGGAGTTCGCCGCCTGGATGTCCGACAGCGCCTGGTTGAAGCGCGTGAGCAGGTCGCAGAAGACGGTGCGCTCGTCCTCGCTCCACTCCCGCGTCAGCAGCGCCATCAACTCGCGCCGCGAGGCGCGGACCTGCTCCAGCCGCGAGACGCCGCGGGGGGAGAGCTGGAGGACGACCGCGCGGCCGTCGTCGGGGTGCGAGGTGCGCTTGACGAGGCCGGACTCGACCAGCGGCGCCACCTGGCGGGTCACGGTCGAGGAGTCGATCCCCATGCCCGCGGCGAGCGCCTTGACGCCCGTCGGTCCGTCCTGGTCGAGCCGGTTGAGCAGCAGGTACGCGGCCCGGTCCATGGAGTTGCGGGCCTGTCCGACACCGCCGAGCCGGGTCTGCTCCGCACGGCGCGCGAAGAGGGCGACCTGGTGCTGGAGGGCGTCGAGGAGGGCGGTGGGGTCGTCCCGTTCCTGGTCCCGGTCCGCGGGGCTGGGTGTGGGGGACACGCTGGCGTCGCTCGTTTCGTCGTGGGGGTGGGCGGTCGTCATGTCCGGGTGCGTGGGCATGGCCGGTTGCTCGCTTCTATGGAAGTACGGGGGTACGACGGTCTGAGGGTTTGCCACAGAGTACGCGGCCCGGGCCCGCCCCGTACCGGCGCCGTACGAATAGGCCGGCACCGTCCGCGGCGCCGCAGGTGACCGCCGTCGGGCCCCTCCGCGGACGGTCCCGGAACGCTCCGGGGACGCTCCGGAAAGCCCCGCGGGACGGCCCGGGAAACGGTCGGGGACACGGTCCGGAGGCGGTCCGGGGGGCGCCGTCGCGGCACCGGGCTGCCAGACTGGCGGCATGGTCGCAAGCCCTGACCGGCACACCGGTCCCGATGACGCTCCGGCCCTCTCCCTCGACGACATCAGGGCCGCCCAGAAGACGCTCTCCGGGGTGGCCCGGGTGACGGCGCTGGAGGGCAGCCGTCACCTGAGCGAACTGGTGGGCGCACCGGTCCACCTCAAGTGCGAGAACCTCCAGCGCACCGGCTCGTTCAAGGTGCGCGGCGCGTACGTGCGGATCGCCGCGATGCCCGCGCGGGAGCGGGCCCGCGGGGTCGTCGCGGCCAGCGCGGGCAACCACGCGCAGGGCGTCGCCCTGGCCGCCTCCCTGCTCGGGGTGCGCTCGACGGTCTTCATGCCGGCGGGCGCGCCGCTGCCGAAGGTGGCCGCGACGCGCGACTACGGCGCCCGGGTGCGGCTGCACGGGCAGGTGGTGGACGAGACGCTGCGGGCGGCGCAGGAGTACGCGGCCGAGACCGGCGCGGTCTTCATCCACCCCTTCGACCACCCCGACGTCGTGGCCGGGCAGGGCACGGTCGGCCTGGAGATCCTGGAGCAGTGCCCGGAGGTGCGCACGATCGTCGTCGGCGTCGGCGGCGGCGGGCTGGTGGCCGGGGTGGCGCTGGCGGTGAAGTCGCTCCGTCCGGACGTGCGCGTGATCGGGGTGCAGGCCGAGGGCGCGGCGGCGTACCCGCCCTCGCTGGCCGCCGGCCGCCCGGTGGCGCTGGAGTCGGTCTCGACGATGGCGGACGGCATCAAGGTCGGGCGGCCCGGCGACGTGCCGTTCAAAATCGTTGGCGAACTGGTGGACGAGGTCCGTACGGTGTCCGAGGACGCGCTCTCCAGCGCGCTGCTGCTCTGCCTGGAGCGGGCCAAGCTCGTCGTCGAACCCGCCGGGGCCAGTCCGGTGGCGGCCCTGCTGTCCGACCCGGAGTCCTTCGAGGGGCCGGTGGTGGCCGTGCTCTCCGGGGGCAACGTCGATCCGCTGGTGCTGCAGCGGACGCTGCGGCACGGCATGGCGGCGGCGGGGCGGTACCTGTCGCTCCGGCTGCGGCTGACGGACCGGCCGGGGGCGCTGGCCGCGCTCCTGGGGGAGTTGTCAGTGGCGGACGCTAACGTCCTCGACGTGAGCCACGTACGGACCGATCCCCGCCTCGGGCTCACGGAGGCGGAGGTGGAGGTGCATCTGGAGACCAAGGGTCCACAGCACTGCGCCGAGGTGACGGCGGCGCTCCGTCGTGCCGGTTACACGGTGATGGGCTGAGTCGGGCGCGGGCGCCCGGCGCGCCCCGGGTGCCTCGGCCGTCCCGGGAGGATGCCGCGGGCACCGGGCGGACACGGCACGGACCATCGCGTATCGCGATTGATTTGACGCGATATATCGCGTCGTGCATAGTGCTGACCCACACCGTGCCCGCGGTGTGACCGCGCGTTCCCGTCCGTGCCGGACACGTCCGGCACGGACGAATCCCTTCCGACTTTCACGACCACCCACACCCATGGGAGAACTCCATGCCAGGTGCCATCTACGCCGAGGGGCTGGTCAAGACCTTCGGCGACGTCAGGGCTCTGGACGGTGTCGACCTCGACGTCCCGGAAGGCACCGTGCTGGGCCTGCTGGGGCCGAACGGCGCCGGGAAGACCACCACCGTCCGTGTGCTGACCACCCTGCTGCGGCCCGACAGCGGCCGCGCCGTCGTGGCGGGGATCGACGTCCTCGCCCATCCCCACGAGGTCCGCCGCTCCATCGGCCTGTCGGGACAGTTCGCCGCCGTCGACGAGTACCTGACGGGCCGGGAGAACCTCCAGATGGTCGGCCGCCTCTACCAGATGTCCGCACGTGACGCGAAGCGCCGGGCGGACGAGCTGCTGGAGCGGTTCAACCTCACCGAGGCCGCCGACCGGACCACCAAGACGTACTCCGGCGGCATGCGCCGCCGGCTCGACCTCGCCGCCGCGCTGGTCGTCAGCCCGCCCGTGATGTTCATGGACGAGCCGACCACCGGCCTGGACCCCCGCAACCGCCAGGCGCTGTGGGAGGTCATCGAGGAGCTGGTCTCCGGCGGCACCACGCTGCTGCTGACCACGCAGTACCTGGAGGAGGCCGACCGCCTCGCCCACGACATCGCGGTCGTCGACCACGGGCGGGTCATCGCCCGCGGCACCTCCGACCAGCTCAAGGCGCAGATCGGCGGCGAGCGCATCGAGGTGGTCGTGCACGAGCGCGACACCATCGGCACCGCCGAGGAGGTCCTGCGCGGCATCGGCAAGGGCGCGGTCACCCTGGAGGAGCACACCCGCAAGCTGACCGTCCCGGTGGTCGGCGGCGCCAAGCTGCTCGCCGAGGCCATCCGCGAGCTGGACGCCCGCGGCGTCGAGATCGACGACATCGGCCTGCGCCGTCCGACCCTCGACGACGTGTTCATCTCGCTGACCGGCCACGCCGCCGAGGAGACCGGCGGCGAAGACGTCCCCGGGAGCGCCGGCCGCCCCGCCGCTCGGAAGGAGAGTGTCCAGTGAGCACCACCACCGGCCCGGCGACCGCCACCCGGGTCCCCTCGTCGGGCGGCGGCCTCCGCCAGTCCCTGACGGACTCGCTGATCATCGCCCAGCGCAACCTGATCCGGATGCTCCGCATCCCGGAAGTGGTCATCTTCGGCCTGATCCAGCCGATCATGTTCGTGGTGCTGTTCAGCTACGTCTTCGGCGGCTCGATCAACATCCCCGGCGCCGGCCTGGACCCGGACGCCTACCGCGAGTTCCTGATGGCGGGCATCTTCGCCCAGACGGTCACCTTCGCCACGGCCGGCGCGGGCGCGGGCATCGCCGAGGACATGCACAAGGGCCTCATCGACCGCTTCCGCTCCCTGCCGATGGCACGCGGCGCGGTCCTCACCGGCCGGACCCTCGCCGACCTCGTCCAGACCGCGCTGACCCTGGTGGTGCTGGCCGTCGTGGCGCTGCTCGTCGGCTGGCGGGCCCACGAGGGCGTCCTCAAGGCGCTGGCGGGCTTCGGCCTGCTGCTCCTGCTGGGGTACGCCTTCACCTGGATCGGCGCGCTGATCGGCCTGTCCGTGCGCACCCCGGAGGCGGCGACCTCCGGCGGGCTGATCTGGCTGTTCCCGCTGACGTTCATCTCGATCGCCTTCGTGCCGTCGGAGAACATGCCGTCCTTCCTCCAGCACATCGCCGAGTGGAACCCGTTCAGCGCCACCGTGCTGGCGGCCCGCGAGCTGTTCGGCAACCTCCCGGCGGGCTACCGGGCGCCCGACGCCTGGCCCATGCAGAACCCGGAGCTGGCCTCGCTGCTGTGGTCGGTGCTGATCATCGCGCTCTTCCGCACCCTGGCGGTGCGCAAGTACCGCTCGGCCGCCTGACCCGGCCGGCGCAGGCCCGCCCGGCACGCGGCACACCGCCCCCGGCGGTCACGGGACGTCCCGTGACCGCCGGGGGCGTTCGTCTGGGGCGTGCGGGTGCGCGGGGGCGCGCGGAGGTCAGCCCTGGTACGGCTTGGCGTCGAGGATCCTCACCGACGCCTGCTTGCCGTTGGGCAGCTCGTACTGCGCGTCCGAGCCGACCTTCTTGCCGTTCACGGCCGAGCCCAGCGGGGACTGCGGGGAGTAGGTCTCGACGTCCGAGCTCGCGTACTCACGGGAGGCGAGGAGGAAGGTCAGCGTGTCGTCCTCGTCGCCGTCGAACGCGACGGTGACCACCATGCCGGGTGCGACCACGCCGGTGTCCGCCGGGGGCTCGCCGACCTTGGCGTTCTCCAGCAACTGGGTGAGCTGGCGTACCCTCAGCTCCTGCTTGCCCTGCTCCTCCTTGGCCGCGTGGTAACCGCCGTTCTCACGGAGGTCACCCTCCTCGCGGGCCGCCTCGATCTTCTTGGCGATCTCGGCGCGGGCAGGACCCGACAGGTACTCCAGCTCGGCCTTGAGCTGGTCGTACGCCTCCTGGGTGAGCCAGGTGACGTTGTCGCTGGTCTGGGTCACAGGTGCTCCTCGTCGGTACTCGGGATATAAAGCAACGCCCTACCCGCAAGCGTGCGCCTTCATGGGTGGGCGAAACCACGAGCCTAACAATTCCGCCGGAAAAGGGAAGAAGGTCAACCGCCGGGGCTCGGGGAAGATCGTCAGGTTCCGTCGGCCGCCGTACAGCCGACCAGCCGGGCGCTGGTCGCCCGCTCGGTGGTGCGGAGGGTGACGACCTCGTCGATCCGGCTCCGCCGCTGGTCGAAGGTGAAGTCCGCACGCCCGACCTCGGCGCCGTCCCTGGAGAGCGAGCTGACGGTGCACACGCCCGTGACGTCCGCGTCCTTGCGGATCTCCAGGTGGACGGCGACCTCCCGGTCGGAGACCACGTCGAACTTGATCAGTTCGCCGCTGACCTGGGTGCCTCCCACGTACGACACCCCGAACCAGCCGATCACCGCCAGGAACACCACGCCCAGCACCGCGCCGACCGCCTTCAGCCGGCGGTCCGCGCGCTCGTCCCCGGAGCGTCCGTACCGCCCCTGGGGGAGCCCGTCGCGGGCCGGGGTCGCCGAGGTCATCGGGGTCACGTCCTGTCGGTCCTCATCGGGAATACAAGCGGATGCCGTTTCGGTCACTATAGAAGCCGTCTCCCGTGACCAGGTAACGAGGATCGAGCCTTGACTGAACAGCTCAGACTGATGGCCGTGCACGCGCACCCCGACGACGAGTCGAGCAAGGGTGCGGCGACCATGGCGAAGTACGTGTCCGAAGGGGTGGACGTGCTGGTCGTGACCTGCACGGGCGGTGAGCGCGGTTCCATCCTCAACCCCAAGCTCCAGGGCGACCCGTACATCGAGGAGCACATCCACGAGGTACGGGCCAAGGAGATGGCCGAGGCCCGCGAGATCCTGGGCGTGAAGCAGGAGTGGCTGGGCTTCGTCGACTCGGGCCTGCCCGAGGGCGACCCGCTGCCGCCGCTGCCGGAGGGCTGCTTCGCCCTCCAGGACGTGGAGGAGGCGGCCGGACGGCTGGTGAAGCTGATCCGCTCCTTCAAGCCGCAGGTCATCACGACGTACGACGAGAACGGCGGCTACCCGCACCCGGACCACATCATGACCCACAAGATCACGATGGTGGCCTTCGACGCCGCGGGCGACCCCGAGCGGTACCCGGAGGCGGGCGAGCCCTGGCAGCCGCTGAAGCTCTACTACAACCAGGGCTTCAACCGCCCCCGCACCCTCGCCCTCCACAACGCGATGCTGGAGCGCGGCCTGGAGTCGCCCTACGAGGAGTGGCTCAAGCGCTGGGACGAGTTCCAGCGGCCCGAGCGCACGCTGACCACGTACGTGCCCTGCGCGGACTTCTTCGAGATCCGGGACAAGGCGCTGATCGCCCACGCCACCCAGATCGACCCCGACGGCGGCTGGTTCAAGGTCCCGCTGGAGATCCAGAGGGAGGTCTGGCCGACGGAGGAGTACGAGCTGGCGAAGTCCCTGGTGGACACCTCCCTCCCCGAGGACGACCTCTTCGCGGGCATCCGCGACAATTGACGGCATGAGCCCGACCACCTCCCTCGCCCTGACCCACGCCCCCGGCCTCGTCGACCTCGCCAAGGAGTTCGACGAGAACAAGGTGACGCCCGGAATCCTCGGCTTCCTGGTCTTCGCCGCGCTGGGCCTGGCCGTCTGGATGCTGCTGAAGTCGATGAACCGCCACATCGGGAAGGTCGACTTCGAGGAGCAGCCCTCCGGGGACGCCCGGCGGTCCTGACCCCGCGCACGCGCGCACGCACACGCCGGCGCGCCGTCGTACACCTGGCAGGCGTACGACGGCGCGCCGGTGCGCTCACGGCCGGGCGCTCACCGGGCCCGGGCCCGGCTCACACCTGGGCGCCGGTGTCGCCGGGCTTCCTGCGCTCCGGCCGCCGGCCGGAGCGGGACAGGGTGGCGACGGAGGACTTCCCGCCCCTGCGGGGCGGCGGGGCGCTGCTGCGGGCCTCCAGCTCGATGGCGACGGGGGTCGCGGTGAACATCGAGGACCAGGTGCCCACCGTGATGCCGATCAGCAGCGCCAGGGCGAAGTCCGTCAGGGTGTCGCCGCCGAGCACGGCGAGCGCGGCCAGGATGAACAGCGCGCCCATGCCGGTGTTGACCGTCCGGGGCACGGTCTGGAGGATCGCGGCGTTGGCGACCTGCGCGAAGGGCGTCCTGCGGTTGGCGGCCCACAGCTCGCGGACCCGGTCGAAGACCACCACCGAGTCGTTGACCGAGTAGCCGATCACGGTGAGCAGCGCGGCCAGGAACACCCCGTCGACCGGCTTGCCCAGCCAGGCGAAGACGCCGACGAGGACCAGCACGTCGTGGGCCATCGCGACGACCGCCGCCGCCCCGAAGGTCCACCGGAAGCGGATGGCCAGGTAGAGCATCTGGGCGGCCAGGGCGATGCCGAGGGCGATCAGGGCGCCCCGGCGCAGCTCCTCCCCCAGGCTGGGGCCGATCAGCTCGTCGCGGACCTTCTCCACCCCGCCGCCGAGCTCGCCGAGCGTCTCGGCCACCTCGGCCTCCTGCGCGTTGGACAGCTCCTCGGTGCGCACCGTGAGGTCGTCGTCCCCCGAGGACTGCACGACCGCGCGGGGGAAGCCCGCGTCGGCCAGCGCGGAGCGGGCCTGTTCGGGATCGACGGGCCGGGTGGTGGAGTACTCGATCAGCCGCCCGCCGGTGAACTCCACCCCGAACTCCAGACCGCGCACCGCGATCCCCGAGCCGGCCAGGACGACGGCGGCGAGGGAGGCGGCCAGCCAGCGCCGCCGGTGGCGCATCAGGTCCGGCTGCCGTTCGGTCAGCCACTCCCGCACCTTGCCCACGCGGGCGATCCCGGTGACCTGGGGGTGCTCCCGGACCGTGCGGCGGGCGACGGCGAACTCCACCAGCACCCGGGTGACGATCAGGGCGCTGACCATGGAGGCCAGCACGCCGATGGAGAGCGTCACGCCGAACCCGCGCACCGGCCCGGAGGCGAAGAAGAACAGCAGCCCGGCGGCGAGCAGCGTGGTGATGTTGGAGTCGGCGATGGCGCTGAGGGCGTTGCGGAAGCCCTCCGTGACGGCGGTGCGCAGGCTCCTGCCGCGGCGGGCGGCGTACTCCTCCCGGGCGCGTTCGAAGACCAGCACGTTGGCGTCCACGGCCATGCCGATCGCCAGCACGAAGCCGGCCAGGCCCGGCAGGGTGAGGGTGGCGCCGAGCGCGACCAGCGCGGCGTAGGAGATGAGCCCGTAGCAGGCCAGCGCCACGGCGGCCAGGGCGCCCAGGAGCCGGTAGACGGCGATGATGAACAGCGCGGTCAGCGCCGTGCCGATGACGGCGGCCCAGGCGCTGGCCCTGATGGCCTCGGCGCCCAGGGTCGGACCGACGGTCCGCTGCTCGATGATCTCCACCGGCACCGGCAGCGCGCCGCCGTCGATGAGCAGCGCCAGTTCCTTGGCCTCCTCCTGGCTGAAGCTGCCGGTGATCTGGGTGGACCCGCCGGTGATGCCGGTGTCGCAGGCGACCGAGGGATCGACCTGCGGCGAGGAGATGACCCGGTCGTCCAGGACGATCGCGACCCGGCGCCTGGGGTCGCCCGGCTGCGCGCAGGCGGCCTCGCCGGTCAGCTCGGCCCACGCGTCCTTCCCCCTGCCGCGCAGGTCGACGGTGACGAACCAGCCGCCGCCGGTCTGCTGGTCGAGCTGGGCCTCGGCGTCCGCCACCTCGGCCCCGGTGAGCTCGGCCGGGCCCAGCCGCAGCCGCTGCCCGGACTCGTCGGGCAGCACGCGCTCCCCCTCCCCCGCCTTCTCCGCCTTCCGGTCTTCCCCGGCGACGCCCAGGACGGGGTGGAAGGAGAGCTGGGCGGTACGGCCGAGGACGTCGGCGGCCTCGCGCGGGTCCTGGAGGCCGGGCAGCTCGACGATGATCCGCCTGTCCCCGGACCGGGCGATGCCGGGCTCGGCGACGCCGAGCGCGTCGACCCGGCGGCGGAGCACTTCGAGGGTGCGGTCGGTGGCCTCCCGGTCGGCCCGGGCGGTGGGCGAGTCGCGGGTCTCCAGCACGATCTGGGTGCCGCCGCGCAGATCGAGCCCGAGGCGGGGGGAGGTGGTGACGGTGAAGTAGACGGACAGGGCGACGACGGTGAGGGCGAGGAGCGCCCGCACCAGGGTGGCGCGTTTCACGGGATTCCTCCTGCGGGGCACCGCGGCCGGTCCGGCCGCGGTGGAACGGGACGGGAACGTCAGGTGCCCCGCGCGGGCGGCGGCGCCCGGCCCGGATGGCGGGCGGTGTGCAGGAGGGGACCGGCGGCGGCCGGCGGGAGGGCGGACGGGCGCGCCCCCGCGGCGGGCCCGGGGAGGTGGGCGCCCCCCGGCAGCGCCGCGCCGCCCGGGTGCGCGGCGTGCCGCTCCCCGGCGGCGGCCCGGTACAGCAGCGGCGGCCGGTCGCACCCGGCCGGGCAGGGCGCGCCGGCGGCGTACGGGCCGGCGGGGAGGGCCGCGTGGGGGGAGGCGGGGTGCGCGTCGGCCTCGTACTCGTGCTCGTGCTCGTGCTCGTGCTCGTACGGGGTGCCGTACCCGCCCCACGGCCACGGCGTGCCGCCGGCGGTCCCGGCCCCGGCGGAGGGTGCCAGGGCTCCCAACAGGAGGACCACCACCGCCAGGAGCACCCCGGCCGCGCCGCGGGCCGGGCGCGCGTCCGGCCGGCGGCACACCGCCCGGTGCCGCACCGCCCGGGCGGAGGACGCGGTGGTCCGCTGCGCCATGCCGCCTCCTCCTCGGGGTTCCCGGGCGGTTCCCGGCCGGGACGCGTGGTGCCGCGGACGCTCCGTGGCGCCGCGGCTCAGGGCTCGATCAGTCCCGCCCGGATCGCGTAGCGGGTCAGCTCCAGACGGTCCCGCAGACCGAGCTTGTGCAGCATGTTCGCACGGTGGCGCTCGACGGTCTTGACGCTGATGACCAGTGTCTCGGCGATCTCCTTCGAGGAGTGCCCCTCGGCCACCAGTTTGAGCACCTCCTCCTCGCGGGCGGTGAGCACCCGCTCGGGGACGTCCTCGCCCTGCCGGACGCGGTCGAGGTAGTTGCGGATCAGCGCGGTGACCGCGCCGGGGTAGAGGAACGGCTCGCCGCGCATCGCCGCGCGGCACGCCTCGACCAGGTCGCGGTCGGCCACCGACTTCAGCACGTACCCCGAGGCGCCGGCCTTGAGGGCCTCGAAGAGGTACTGCTCGTTGTCGTACATCGTCAGCATCAGGATGCGCAGGCCCGGGTGGCGGGCGGACAGCTCGCGGGCCGCCTGCAGGCCGGTCATGCGCGGCATGGCGACGTCGAGGACGGCCAGGTCGGCGGGGTGCTCGCGGGCCGCGGCGACCGCCTCGGCGCCGTCGCCGGCCTCGGCGACCACGCACAGGTCCGGCTCGCCGTCGAGGATGAGCCGTACCCCGCGGCGGACCAGCGCGTGGTCGTCGGCGAGCAGGATGCGGGTGGCGCCCCGCTCCGGCACGGCCGGGCCGGTCGCCGGGACAGCCGTCGGGCCGGTGATCGGGCCGGTCATGCGACCGCCTCCGCCGTTCCCGGGGCGGACGCGTCCTCGGCCGTGGGCACGGACAGCCGCACCCGGGTGCCGCCGCCGGGGGCGGAGTCGATGTCCAGGGCGGCCCCGACCAGCAGCGCGCGCTCCCGCATGCCGCGGATTCCGGCGCCCTCGCGGGCGGCGCCCAGCCCCCGGCCGTCGTCGCTCACGCTCAGCACCACGCCGTCGGCGGTGCGCCGCAGCCGCAGCTCGACGTTCCCGGCGTCGGCGTGGCGGGCGGCGTTGGTCAGGCTCTCCTGGGCGACGCGGTAGAGCACGAGTTCCCTCTCCCGGTCCAGCGGTGGCAGGTCGGCGTCCAGGCGGCGCCGCACGGCCAGCCCGGTGTGGGTGGAGAAGTCGGTGGCCAGCGCGGTCAGGGCGCTGACCAGGCCGAGGTCCTCCAGCACGCCGGGACGCAGCCGGCGGGCGAGCCGCCGCACCTCGTCCAGGCTCTCGCGGGTGGTCTCCTGGGCGTGCTGCAGTTCGGCGCGCAGTTCCCGGTCGGACGTGCGGTCCGCGGCCCGCTTCAGCTCCAGCAGGACGGCCGTCATGCTCTGGCCCACCTCGTCGTGGAGCTCCTGGGCGATGCGGCGCCGCTCGGCCTCCTGGGCGGAGAGCACGCGGGCGCTGCTGGCGGCGCGCTCGGCCTCCAGCCGGTCGAGCATGTCGTTGAAGGTGCGGATCAGGTCGGCGACCCCGCCGTGGCCGGCGACCGGCAGCCGCTGGCCCGGGCGGAGCAGGTCGACCGTGGTCATCAGGCGGGTCAGCCGCTCCAGCGGGGCCAGGCCGACGCGCAGCAGGGCGGCGTTGGCCACCAGCATGACGGCCAGGCCGCCCACCAGGACGAGGGCCTCGGTGAGCAGCACCGGCACCGAGACGGTCACCGGCGCCCACAGCAGCAGCGCCGTGGCCGTGCCGAGCACCACGGCGTTGAGCCCGAAGATCCGCCAGAACAGGGACACGGTGCGCACGACCTCCTCGATCACCTGCGTCCCCTCCACTATCCGCCACTCCTGTCGCCCGGTGCCGGGCGGTGCTGACCGGTCGCCGCCCGGTGCCGCCGGTGCCCGGGCCGGACGCGGCCCGCCGGACTCCGGCCAGCCTGCCGGGGGCGGGGCGCCCCGGTCGATCGGGGGCGACCGCCATCCGCGGCGGCCCCGTCCGCCTCCCCCCACCCGCCGCGTACAGCCCGTCCCCCCGCCCGGATGGGTGCTGCCACCGATGGCCACCGCCCGGCGCGCCGTCCATGGTGGAGAGCACAGGGGCGCGCGGCCCCGTCACGACGGGACCGCGCGCCCTCCCGTGTTGCACCGATCCGTACGCCCCCGCGGCAGGAAGGACCACGACCGCGATGACGATCGACGCGGCCCGCGCCGAAGACCCTCCCGAACGCCTCACGGCACACGACGCCCGGCAGCTCCTGGAGCACGAGCGCACCTCGCGCCTCTCCCAGCTCGCCGCGGTCGAGAACGACGAGCACCACGCGGCCGACGACCTGATGGCGGTCCAGGCCGCCGCCGTCCGCCGGGTGCTGAAGGAGATCGACGCCGCCTTCGAGCGGCTGGACCGCGGCACCTACGGAACCTGCCAGGACTGCGGGACCGCCATCCCGGCCGAGCGGCTGGAGATCCTGCCGTACGCGCGCTGCTGTGTCGGCTGCCAGCGGCGCACGGCCTGACACGGCCTGACGGAGCGCCTCTCCCGGGAGCGCGGACGGGCGGCCGTACACCCGCCTCCACGACCTCCGCGCTCCCGCGCGCCCCGCCCAGCCCCAGCGCCCCCCACACAAGGACGTGAAGCACGTGAACGACCAGGCCGCCGACATCGGCGGCGCCGGACTCACCCCCCAGGAGCTGGCCGCACTGCGGGAGGACCTGGAGGAGCAGCGCCGGTTCCGCCTCGACCAGCTCCGGGAGTTCGCCCGCTCCCGGGCCGGCTCCCGGCACGGACGGCACGGCGGGCGGCGGACGGCGGGCCTGGCCGAGGTCGACGCCAAGCTCCGGGCGTCCGCCCGCATGGTCCTCGCCGACGTGGAGGCCGCCCTGGAGCGGATGGACCGGGGCCGGTACGGCGTCTGCCACCTGTGCGCCCGCCCCATCCCCCTGCACCACCTGGAGGTCGTGCCGCAGGCCCGGTACTGCGCGCGCTGCCAGCAGGTCGGGGAGGCGGGGCGATGACCTCCTCCCCGGCGCCGCGCCCGGCACCCCAGCCGGCGCCGCCCCCGGTCCCGCTGCTGTTCCCCCCGCTGCGCGACCGGGCGTGGCCGGTGCGCCGGCCGTCCCCGGGGCTGGCGATCGACCTGGGCAGCGCCCGCACCCGGGTGTGGCTGTCCGGCCGGGGCCTGATCGCCGACGCCCCCACGGTGACCTCCCCCGGCCCCGGCGGCACCCGTCCCGTCCGGCGCGGCGGCATCGTCGACGCCGAGGGCGCCGCCCGGCTGCTCGGCCGCCTGCTGGCCGGCCACCTGCCCCGCTCCGGCCGCCGCCCCGTGGTCGTCCTCACCACCCCCGTGGGGTGCGGCGGCGACCACCGCGCCGCCGCGTCGGCGACGCTGGAGTTCCTGCGTCCGCGCACGGTCCTGACCATCGACAGCGTCCGGGCCGTCGCCCTGGGCACGGGCGCCGACCTGGACGAACCGCTGCTGGTGGTGGACGTCGGGGCCCGTCTCACCGAGATCGCGCTGCTGGCCGGGGGCGCCGTGGCCGCCGCCCACCGCACCGCCCTGGGCGCCGCCGACCTCGGCGGGTCCACCACCGCCGCCGCCCTGGCCGGGTCGGTCGTCGAGACGGTGACCGGCATGCTGCGCGAGGACGGGACCCCGCGGACGCTCGACGCCCTCCACCGCGGCCTGCTGCTGTCGGGCGGCGGCGCCCGGCGCCCGGACGTCGTCCACCACCTGGCCCGGCGGCTGCGCACCCCCGTCCAGCCCGCGCCCGCACCCCACACGGCCGCCGTACGGGGCGCCGCCGCGGCCCTGCTGGCGGCGCGCCGCCACCCCGCGCTCGCCCCCGACCCCGACGACGCCCACCGCTGAACGGCGCAAGGGCGGCGCGGAGGCGGTCCGGACACGGCGCGAGGGCGACGCGGAGATACGGAGACGGACCGCGGCGGGCGTCCGCGGTCCGTCTCCGGTGGGCCCTGCGGCCCGTGCTCAGCCGCTCAGCCGAGCGCCTGGGTCAGGTCCGCCACCAGGTCGTCGACCGCCTCGATGCCGACCGACAGCCGCACCAGGTCCGAGGGCACCTCCAGCGCCGAGCCCGCCGCCGAGGCGTGGGTCATCCGGCCCGGGTGCTCGATCAGGGACTCCACCCCGCCCAGCGACTCGCCCAGGGTGAACAGCTCCGCCCGGTTGCAGACCTCGACCGCGGCCTCCTCGCCCCCGGCGACCCGGAAGGACACCATGCCGCCGAAGTCGCGCATCTGCTTGGCGGCGGTCTCGTGCCCGGGGTGCGTCTCCAGGCCCGGGTAGTAGACCTGGGTGACCTTCGGGTGGGAGGCCAGCAGTTCGGCGATCCGGGCGGCGTTGGCGCAGTGCCGGTCCATCCGCACCGCCAGCGTCTTGATGCCGCGCAGCACCAGCCAGGAGTCGAACGGCCCGGCGATGGCGCCCATGGCGTTCTGGTGGAAGGCCAGTTCCTCGCCGAGGGCCGTGTCGGCGGTGATCAGCGCACCGCCGACGACGTCGGAGTGGCCGCCCATGTACTTCGTCGTCGAGTGCACCACGACGTCCGCGCCGAGCGCGAGCGGCTGCTGGAGGTAGGGGCTGGCGAAGGTGTTGTCCACCACCAGACGGGCGCCCGCCGTCCGGGCCACGTCGGCGACGGCGGCGATGTCGGTGATGCCCAGCAGCGGGTTGCTCGGGGTCTCCACCCAGATCACCTTCGTGCGCGGGCGCAGGGCGGCGCGTACGGCGGCCGGGTCGGAGGAGTCGGCGACCGACCACTCCACGCCCCACCGCCCGGCGACCTTGGCGAAGAGCCGGAAGGTGCCGCCGTAGGCGTCGTTGGGGATGACGACGTGGTCGCCCGGCACCAGCAGGGTTCTCAGCAGGCAGTCCTCCGCGGCCAGTCCGGAGGCGAAGGCCAGACCGCGCCGTCCGCCCTCCAGGGCGGCGAGGTTCTCCTCCAGGGCGGTGCGGGTCGGATTGGCGCTGCGGCTGTACTCGTAGCCGCCGCGCAGCCCGCCGACCCCGTCCTGCTTGAACGTCGACACCTGGTGGATCGGCGGCACCACCGCCCCGGTGGCGGCGTCGGGTTCCTGCCCGGCGTGGATGGCGAGGGTCTCGAAGTGCTGTACCGCGTTCCGGTCTGCGTGCTGGTCGCTCATGGCCACGAGCGTAATGGGCGGGCCGTACGGTGGAGACATGGAAGCGCTGCTGTTCCTCATCGCCACCGCCGCCGTCATCGGCCTCCTGATCGTCCCCGCGGTCCGCCGCCGCCGGGAGCTGAGGGGCGGCGGGGGGTTCCCGGTCCGGGTCCCCGGACCCGACCGCTACGGCTTCGTGCCTCCCGAACGGCTCGACGTCCGGCTGCCGGGCCCCGACCGGGAGCTGATCGAGGCGCTGGAGGAGACCCAGCGGACCCAGGACTGGCGGCCCGTCGCCCGGCTGCTCGCCCTGACCGGTGACGACTGGGAGCTGCGCTGGCAGCGCGTCCAGTCGCTGGCGGGCGCGGCGGCGGTGGAACTGGCGCAGTCGCGCACGGCCCCCTCACCGGAGGCCCCGGTGGAACCCTCCGCCCCCTCCCTGCGCAAGGACGCGCCGGTGGAACCCGCCGCGCCCCGGGACGCGCGCTGGCTGCGCGAGTGGCGCGCCTCCTCCCCGCGGGACGCGGCCTGCGCGCAGGTGTACGCGCAGTTCCTGGTCTGGCAGGCGCTGGGCGACACCGGTTCGGCGGACCGGCGGATCATCCTGGAGGAGGCCCGCGACATCGCCCGCGAGGCGGCCCGGCTGGCCCCGGCCGACCCCACGGCGCACATCGTCGAGCTGTTCGCCGCCCGCGCCCAGGGGGTGCGCCGCGCCGACTTCGAGGAGCTGTGGGAGGAGGTCCGCAGGCGGGTGCCGCACCACATGGGCGCGCACCTGGTGGCGCTCCCGTACTGGTCCGCCAGGAACCAGGGCTCCCGGGAGGACGCCTACGCCTTCGCGCAGACCGCGGCGGGCAGCGCCCCCGAGGGCAGCCTGCTCCCGGCGCTGCCGCTCTTCGCGGTCTACGACCACCTGCCCGAGGCCAACATGGTGAGCGGCCTGTACCACAGCGCGGTCGTCGAACAGGCCATCGAGGGCGCCCGGTACGCCCTCCACCACGCCCCCGACGACCACCCGGTCGCGCCGCACGTGCGCCACCTGCTGCTGTGCTTCCTGGTGCGCGCCGAGCGGTACGCGGAGGCCATGGAACAGGTGCGGGCCGTCGATGGTTATGTCGGTGCCGTGCCCTGGGTCGACGGCGGCGACCCGGCGGCGGAGTACGCGGCGTACCGCGCCCTGGCGGTCGCGGGCTACGAGAGCCGGGGCGGCGACGCGGCGCACACACCGCCGACACACTGAGGAGAGTTGCGGATGCTGTTCGGCCACCACAAGACGTCCCTCCCGACCCCGGAGCAGGCCCTCACCGGCCGCCCGGAGCGCCCCTTCCCCGTACCGGACCGCCACACGGTCCTGGGCAACCCGCTGCTGGGCCCCTACCCGGAGGGCCTGGAGGTCGCCGACTTCGGCCTGGGCTGCTTCTGGGGCGCGGAGCGGAAGTTCTGGCAGACGGAGGGCGTGTGGACCACCCTGGCCGGCTACCAGGGCGGCCACACCGAGAACCCGACGTACGAGGAGGTCTGCTCGGGCCTGACCGGCCACACGGAGGTCGTCCGCGTCGTCTTCGACCCGGCGAAGGTCTCGTACGAGTCGCTGCTGAAGCTCTTCTGGGAGTCCCACGACCCCACGCAGGGCTTCCGCCAGGGCAACGACGTGGGCACCCAGTACCGCTCCGCCGTCTACACCCACTCCCCGGCCCAGGAGGCCGCCGCGAAGGCCTCGCGCGACGCCTACCAGTCGGTCCTGACGTCCTCGGGCTACGGCGAGATCACCACGGAGATCCTCCCCGCCGACACCCGCCCCTTCTACCCGGCCGAGCCCTACCACCAGCAGTACCTGGACAAGAACCCGAACGGCTACTGCGGCATCGGCGGCACGGGCGTGGCCTGCCCGGTGGGCGTGGCGAAGGCCGAGGGCTGACCGGCCGGCCGACCGGCTGACCGGCTGACCGGAGCCTGTGGGGGCCGCCCGCCGCTGTCGCTCGTTCGGAGGACGGCGGGCGGCCCCGCCGCATACGCTGCCCGCAGTGAGCAGAATCCCGCCCATGGGAGACGCCATGACCACCCCCGCCGCAGGCCGACCGCTCATTCCCCAGCCACCCGCCACGGTGGCCGCGCTGCGGCAGGCCATCGCCCAGATCGCACCGGCGGCCCTGCCCGCCTTCACCCGGGAACTGGACCAGGCCGCCGACCAGGCACGGCAGGGCTCCGACCTCGCCCCGCTGCGGCGCTTCGTCGCCCAGTGGGCCGTCTACGTGCACATCCAGCGGCAGCCGCGCCTCGCGGAGCGGCTGCGGCACCTGGAGGAACTCGCCGCCGGCGGCGACGCCGACCAGGCCCGCAAGGCGGCCTCCGAGATCGGCCGCATCCTGGACGACGCACACGCCGCGCTCGCCGCCCCGTCCCAGCGGTGAGCGGCGCCTGGCGCTGGGAGTACGACCCGGACGGTGCCCACGTCACCGGCGGCGTACCGGCCGAGATCGTCGCCGAGGTGGAACGCCTCGCCGCCCAGCTCACCGAGCTGGCCGACATGGGCGTCGACATCGGCGACATGGGCAACGGGCCACGGACCGGAGGACTGCGCCGCATGGACGCGGCCGACGGCTGGTTCTACTTCCTGGCCTCCCCCAGAGACCACCTGATCATCGTCGTGAGGATCGTCCCGCCCTTCGACCAGTTGTGAACGGCGATGTGCGGGCGGCCCCAGCCACCAGTACCCGGACAAGACCCCTAGCGGCTACCACGGCTTCGCCCCGCCGGGGAGTGACGGCTGACCCTGTAATACGGATTCGGCCAATGTGGATCAATGCCGAGCACTGCTGCCCTCCTGAAAATATGTTTCCGGCATGGCTCGCTCGGCACGTAGCAGATTCGGCGGACTGGAACGTTGGTGGGGCGTTCTGACGGGGCCCTGCTCATTGCGGCATGGATTGACAAGGCTGTCGGACCAGCAATCGTGGCCATCCTCTCCGCGGCCACAGCGGTGTGGTGCTTCTTCCAGACACCCGTTACGTGCGGTGCCCCGGTACGGGGACATGCGGACGGCTGCCGGAACAACGCGTACGGCCTGCTGCTGGGCTGCCGCATACGGCAGCACCGGTGGCAGAAACTGAAGCTGCTCATCTTCCGCCGAAGGTTCAGGGAGTTCTGCTCCGGCCTGTTCTCGGATGGCAAGGCTGCCGTGGTCACGCTCGCAGGCGTAGGAAGCTTCCTCTCCGGACTCATCGCCTTCATCCCCGGCCTGGCATTGAAGTAGGCAGTCGGCCACCCATCACGTCTTGGCCTCGTCGCGATCACTCCCCCTGGGTACGGTCGGGTTGATGTTCGCTGCGTGCCGTCGTCTGCCTCGGCGGCACGCAGCCAGTCACAGCCATGGGGAGTTGGTTCGGCATGCCGTCCGACGCTGCGCGGGGGACGGAAGAGGGGTTTACGTCGGAGAAAGCCGCGAAAGTCATGACTGCGGCGTGCCGGTCCGCCGGGCTCGACAGCGACGGCGCGCGGCTGATCCGCCTCGGCGAGAACGCCCTCTTCCAGCTGGCGGCGCATCGGGTGATCGTGCGCATTGCGCGGTCCACCGACTACCTGCCCTCGGTGAGAAGAGAGGTGGCGGTCTCGCGCTGGCTGGCCGAGGAGGGCTTCCCGGCCGCGCGCACCGTGGACGACCTCGAACAGCCGGTGGTCGTCGCCGGCCGCCCGGTGACCTTCTGGCACCTGATCGAAGAGGGCGACCGGAAGCCCACCTACGGGGAGCTGGGCGGCCTGCTGCGGGACCTCCACGCGATGCGGCTCCCCGCAGACCTGGAACTACCTTCCTACGACGCCTTCGGCCGTACCGACCTGCGGGTCGAGAAGGCAACCGGCATACCGGAGGACGACCGGAAGTTGGGCTGGTAACGCCACTACCGGATCCTCCTGACCTCGCCGCCAACAAACCATGCGGCGGCATCCTGCCGGCGAGCACACCCGGCGTGCTCTTCGAAGGCGGCGACCTACTCCCCTTCTGGCACAACCGAGCAAGCACCCAAAATATTGCCGACATGAGCCAAACCGGTGGCAATACTGGAAACTTGAGACCATCATTGGCGGCACTCGTGATGCTCCGCATCACATGCTTAACCATCTCTAGCGGGAGCCCCAACCATGTCACAAGCGCCCGAGCCGGACGGCGGAGACTTCCCCACCCCTCTCCCGTGGCTGGCCCGGGCCGGGACGGCTCCCTACATTCCGGGCCACTTCTCCGAGCTCATAGATAACCTCACGGCTCTGTTGAAGGACATCAACGCCGATCCCCTAGTGGACCGAACGTTCACCTGGCCGGGGGCCGCCTCTCCTGTCCCACTGCGTCAGGTGCTCCATTACATGGGGAACTGCGGCCTGTTCGCTCGGGAGGGCCGCCCGTCGCGTGTACTCCTGACGCCTGAGGCCAGGCACTTCCTCGACACCGGTGACATCGCGTACCTCACTGCTGTGCTTCACGCCCATGTCCGCTTCTTCGGCGAGACGTTGGAGGTGGTCGGCGAAGGCCTCACCTACGATGAGTTGAATCGCATCGCTGTCGATAGCTACGGGCTGAACTGGAAGTCACTCGACCAGGTTCGCCGGCGAGTGCACTGGATGCGCGGCACGGGCATGGTTGAATACTGGACCAATGGAAAGATCACCCCGACAAAGGATGGCCTAACACTGCTGTCCCGGCTGAGCCTGGTTCGTCCAGGCGACCTGGAGTCGCAGAGACAGGCGGCCAGCCTTGCCACAGAGCTTCCAGAACCTCCGCATCTGCTTGCCGAGCGTCTCAACGAGGTCACTGAGGAGGAGCTGCGGGCGCGCAAGCGAGTATTGGGATACATCGCAGGCGGAGCGAACGTGATGGCCCTCAGCCGCCTCGTCGATGCTGCGGCGGCCAGCTTGTCCCGCAGCGAGTTCATCCAGTTCTCCGTTGAAGCCTTCGAAGTCAGCAAGTCATCTGCCGAGCAGTCGTTCAACACTCTCCAAGGCCTCGATCTACTGGTCCAGGTGGGGCCGGACCAATTCGCGGCGACCGACCTCGCGGCGGAGTGGTTCGCCTCCGGGGAGGCCGTGGACCTCATCCGCCACCTGCATCTCAACCTGGCCCTGCTCGGAGAAACCCTGGACGCTCTGGAAACCGAATCCGACTCGGGCACGTTGACCGCAATCCTGGCCGAGAGGTACCCCACGTCCGGTATCGCCCGGAAGGACGTAACGGCACGCGTCGCTCTCCTCGTGGAAGCGGAGCTCGCCGAGCGCATCGGGAATGTGACGCGCAGGACCGCGCTCGGTACGGCACTTGCCGGCTCACTGCCTCTTCAGCAACGCCACGATGTCCACCAGGGCAGCGTGGTAAGTGGGGCGCACACCATCGCGGCAGAGGACGGCCAGCGCCTTCCCCTGCCTGAGCGATTGGCGGCCGAAGTGGTGAGCTCGTCCACGGATAGTGCGAACTACCAGCGGTTCGAGCATGCTTTGGCGGAGGCTTTCCGATACCTCGGTGCGGATGTCGAGGTGCACAGCGGGCCAGCCAAGACAGACATGGTTGTCACACTGTGGCTTTCCCCAACAAGCCGACGACGCATCGCTGTGGAAGCCAAGACGGACGGTGCCGGTCTGGTAACCGATCGGGACGTGAAATTCATGCGTCTCAGCAAGCATCGCGCTCGCCACCACGCCGACCACACTGTGCTGGTCGGTCCCGGGTTCGACACTTGGGTGTTTCAGGAGGCAGAAAAGGAAGGCGTGGCAGTACTGACGGCCAAGCAGTTCGCAGCGGTAGTCGTCCGCCACTCCGAGACCCCGCTCTATCCACATGAACTCGTCGCCTTGCTTCTCGCGGGCCAAGCCGACGCACTCGAGCACACCTGGAGCGAGACGGAACGGCGGACCGAAGCACTGGCGCTCGTGGTCAACGCCATGTGGAAGAGCGCGAACGATCCTGTCGACATCGAGTTCGGCGCTGGCGCGCTGGACGTACGAGACATCTGGCGTGAGACGAAGACATCGCTGGAGGTGCCGCTCGACAAGAAGGAGATCGAAGAGGCGCTGGCCTTCCTCAGCAGTCCCTGCGTCGCAGGCGTGCTCGAACGAGGCGGCGATCACGCGATCACGGCACCGCCGGAACTGATCGCTTTGCGGCTACGCTCACTGGCTTCGGCGATCGAGGCGAAGGCTGTCGGTACGAACTCACTATGGAACACCCCGGCGAATGCGATCGCAGCATCCTCTAGCTTCCTGCTTGATGACCTAACGAAGCCCATCCCATCCTCGAACGACATCGAGCCGGCGCAAGTACGCGCCTGGGCCAAGGCTGAGGGCCGACCGGTGAACACCCGAGGTCGACTCCCTGACTCATTGGTCAGGGAGTACAAGCGGGCCCACGGCTTGTCGACCGATTGAGACGGTTGACACGGCACTGTCTTCAAAACGTGAGAAGGGTGCAGACCATTTCGCCCTGAACTACCGGCACCGCGGTCGTTGTGGTCTCCCCACCCGGTCAGTCGGCCACCCGGAGCCGCTGACGGTCGGTTGTGGTCACCATGGTTGCCGTACCTCGCTGCTGCACTGAGGGCCGTCACCAGTCGCGCCACGCGTCGGTGATCTCGGCGCGCCCGATACCGTTCTTTGCCGCCAGAGCCGCCACGTCGATGCCGTGTTCGCTCAGGGTCTGGTCGATGTACTCGCACAGCTGCTCACGCTCGTCCGTCTCGTACCCGGCACCGCCGTGCTGCTCGTCCTCATTGATCGCATTGAGGCGCTGGACGACTCGCCTGATCGTGTCGAAGACCTGTTCGTCGGATGGTGCCGTCAGTGCGCGTACGTCCTCCTCGAAGGCTTGGAGGACTTCCTCCGTGGCCCGCAGCAGCGACTCCGGGTAGAGCTGGGCCATGCAGGCACACTCCGGGTCCAACGTCCCGGCCGCCAGCTCGCGAGTCTCCTCAGCCATGCTGGCCCGCCAGTTCTCAGGTGGTCTGGTTGCCATGTGCGGACCGTACGCCCTAGCACTGACAGACCTGGACGCGCGCTTTCCAAGCCTGTGGGTTCTGCTGAGCGGTATGTTCGAAGTCGCTCACCTGCGTCTGCATTCGTCTAGCGGTGCCTCCCGGACGCTACCGCTGCACCGGGCTGAACGGGCGGACGCTGGCGAATGAGACGGAAACCGGGACGGACCTTGCTGGCTATCGGGATTGCTGTACTTCCCTGCCGTACAGCACGATGCTGCGCAGTGTCTTCGGTTAGGGGGAGGACTCGCATGAAGCGAGGCACAGAGGCGTACGCAGCTGCACTGGACGCGACAGTCACGATCCTTCAGCAATGGGCGCGGGAAGGCCGGACCGGGTGGTACAGCGCGCTGAGTGCCGAGTTGAAGGAGCTCGACCATCCGGTGCACCACCGTTCTAAGACGATGAGCGAGCTCCTAGAGGATGCCTGCCGCCGCGAGTACAGCAACGGGGGCCTGATACTGTCTGCCATTGTCGTCAACAAGGTGGGGGGAAAGCCTTCCGGGCAATTCTTCGAGCTAGCCAAGACGAGCCCGTTCCACCGCACCGATCCGGGTTGGACCTGGGAAGATGAACGCGACCGCGTGTTCGCCCACTACAGCACCATTAGACGATCTTGAAAACTGTCGTGGCGACAACGTCACGGTGGGTTCAAATCCCACAGCCTCCGCACATAAACGGCCTCTGACCTGCGCAAAATACCAGAGGCCCTTTGTATGAGCTAATCCGTGAGTGTCCGCTGTTCCCTCTGGCTTACCTCCTGGTGGGGCACGCGAGGGGCACGGTTGAACGGATCAGGGTCCGGTGCAGCACGCGGGTGCTGGTGGCCGGGTCGACCAGGAGTCGGTCAACGCTGAAGAGGGCTTGGCCCTTGCTCAGGGTGAGAAGTGGGCCCATGGCGGCCGTGGTCTTGTCCGGTAGCACTGGATTCCTCGGCCGACCCCCATGTCACGTTGCGGTGCGTGAGGTGCCGCACGAAGCACTGAACGCGCGCCTCGTGGCGAGTACGGGTGGGCCTCTCTCCGCACCCGGCGGAGAGAGGCCCACTGACGTACGCGTGCGACACAGGCCCGGACGGAACCGCGGTGTACGGGTCCTGGGATCCCTCCCTACGATCGGGGAGCCTTCGGCCCTTTCGGCCTGGGCCGGGAACGGTCGTCGGGCTGAGAGGGCGGCGGATGGACATCACGGAGTTGATGGAGTGGCTGGCGCAGCAGGGCATCACCACCGTGCTGAAGGTCGACGGCGAGCGCGTGGCCGAGCGGCGAGCGGCGTGGATGGTCATCGCGAGCGGCGGTCCGCTGGCGGGTGACGCAGTGCGCGTCGATGCGCGCACGGTGGACGGCTGTCTGGACGTTCTGCTTGCGCGACTTGAGGCCAGGGGGCTGTCGCCCTTCGCGGCGCCATGAGTCCGTCCCGGTGCGTACGGGCGGGGCCGCCCGTGCTCACGCGCGGACCGGGTCGGGGAAGGAGCGGTCGCCGAAGAGGACCCGGCCGGCCGCGGCGCGGCCGAGCGGTGTGCGCAGCAGTGTGAACGCCGCCGCTGCCATGGCCGGCGTCCGTACCTGGGCCAGTCCCCTGCGCAGCGTGAGCCGTCCCCGGAAGCAGGCGCGCAGGGCGGCTCCGTCGTAGTGGGCCAGCGCGTCCGGCCTCCCGGTCCGCAGTGCGTCGTGGAGGACCTCGGCCGCGTGCTCCGACAGCCGCAGGCACGGGTCCAGGCCGCCGGCGGTGAGCGGGGAGACCGCGCCCGCCGCGTCCCCGACCAGGAGCCCGTCGGGACAACTGATCCGGCGCAGCACGCCGCCGACGGGGATCGGGCCGCCGCGCCGCTCCACCGCCTCCGGGCGGTTGACGCCGGGCAGCCCGGGCGCCGAGGCGCTGAACCGCTCCAGGGTCCGTCGGAGACCTTCCGGGAAGCGGTCGGCGTAGCCCGCGACGCCGACGTGGGCGTGTTGCCCGTCGTTGACCACCCAGGCCAGGTAGCCGGGGGCGAGGGAGGGGTCGAGCACGCAGTGGAACGTGGGTGGTTCGTCGCTGCCGGGCAGCTCGAAGACCTCCTCGGCACCGACCAGCAGGTGGTGGTTGCGGTCCAGGCCGAGGTCGCGGGCGACGCGTGAGCGGGCCCCGTCGGCGCCGACGACGAAGCGGGCCCGGACCGCCGTCGGCCCGTCGGGGCCGATCAGGCGGAAGGTGTCGCCCTGCCGGCCGGCGTAGCGCGTGCCCAGCGCCATCCGTACGCCGGCGTCGGCCGCGACGGCGGCGGCCGATTCGTAGAGCGGCCCCATGTCGCCCACCCGGTACTCGTCGCGGTCGCTGACCAGGCTGACCGGGCGGCGCAGGCCAGGGGGGTAGAGCACCACGCGGCGGATCGGCGGGCCGAGGTGCTCGGGGGGCAGCGGGAAGTCGTCGAGCGTCTTGCGCACGAAGATCCCCGTGGTGCGGATCGCGCCGGCGAGGCTGGTGCGCCGCTCGACCAGGAGGACGTCGTGGCCCTGCCGGGCGAGGAGCGTGGCGGTGTGGAGGCCGGCCAGCCCGGCCCCGACCACCAGTACGTCGGTACTGGCGGTGCCCCCGGGGCGGCGGGGGATGTCGGCTGTGGTCATGGTCTGCTTCCTGTGGGGGCCGTGGGGGCCGTCATCGGTTCGCGTCGGCGCGCAGCAGGCGCCGGCCGCCGGCCAGCAGTGCGGCGACGGCCCAGGCGGCGAGGGTGAGCCGTGCCGACGTCGTCGTCATGTCGTCGCTCGGGCCCTCGCCGAAGATCAGGTAGAGGGCCCCCGAGCCGGGCATGCGGGCGGAGAGGCCGGTGGACCAGTCGTAGGGGAGCTGCGCCAGCAGCATGGGCAGGACGAGTACGAGTGCGATGACGGTCACCAGTGCGCCGGCGGTGCTGCGGAGGGCCAGTCCCAGGCCCACCGCGAGCGCCGCGCCGGTGGCGAAGACGTAGCCGAGTCCTCCGAGGACCTCCGCGCCGTCGCCGGCCGGCAGCCCGAGTTCGGGCAGGAGCGCCCACACCACCGTGCTCGCCGCGGTCACCAGCAGCACTCCGAGGAGTGTCGTGGTGGCGACGATGACGCCGGCCCGGGCGGTGAGCAGGACGCCCCGCCGGGGCGTCCACTGCAGGGTCGGCACGATGCCGCCGGTGCCGTGGTCGGCGGTGCTGGTGACCACGGACATCGCGAGGATTCCGAAGAGCGCGAACATCCCGGTCATCCGGCCCCCGTTCCAAGCGCTCGCGCCCGGGGTGAGGCCGGAGGGGTCGCCGGCGGCTTCGTGGCCGAGGATCGCGCCGAGGCCGATCACCGCGACCGCGGTCGCCGCGGCGAAGGCCCAACTGGAGCGGACGCTCCAGATCCGGCTCCATTCGGCCCGGCCGGCGCGAGCGAGGACGGTGGTGGTGCTCATCGGTCCGCTCCGTTCGCGGCCGGCTCGGGTGCGCGGCCGTGGTAGTCGACGCTGTCCTCGGTGAGGGAGAGGTAGGCGTGTTCGAGCGACTGCTCGACCTCCGCCAGGTGGTGCACGGGGAGGCCGAGGGAGTGGGCGAGGTCGCCGATCTCGTCGGCGGCCGGGCCGGTGACCTCCAGTTCGCCGGGGGCGGTGCGCTCCACGGCAACGGCACCGGCAACCGCACCGGCACCGCGGGCGGTCAGGGCGCGGTGCAGGTCGTCGGCGCGCGGGCTGCGGACCCGTACCCGCCGGCCGCCCAGGCCACGCAGCACCTCGTCGATGCCGGCGTCGCGGATGAGCCGGCCCCGGCCGATGATCACGACGCGGTCGGCGATCAGTTGCAGCTCGCTCATCAGGTGGCTGGAGACCAGCACGGTGCGGCCCTCGTCGGCGAAGCCGCGGAGCAGGGACCGGACCCAGCGGACCCCGTCGAGGTCGAGACCGTTGACCGGTTCGTCGAAGAGCAGCACGGGCGGGTCGCCCAGCAGCGCGGCCGCGATGCCGAGCCGCTGCCGCATGCCCAGCGAGTAGCCCTTGATCCGCCGCCCGGCCGCCGCGCCGAGGCCGACCTGGTCGATGACCTCCTCGACCCGTGACAGGGGGATGCCGTTGGCGCGGGCCCCGATCCGCAGGTGGGCCCGGCCGGTGCGGCCGGGGTGCATCGCCCCGGCGTCGAGCAGGGCCCCGACCTCGCGCAGCGGCTCGGCGAGGTCGGCGTACCGGCGGCCGTTGACGGTGGCCGTGCCGGCGGTGGGCCGGTCCAGGCCCATCACCATCCGCATGGTGGTGGACTTGCCGGCGCCGTTGGGGCCCAGGAACCCGGTGACCTTTCCGGCCTCGACGTCGAAGGTCAGGTCGTCGACGGCCAGGACGTCGCCGTAGCGCTTCGTCAGCCCGCGTACCTCGATCACCGGTGCCCCCCGTGCGCGGCCCCGTCCGCCAGGTCCGCCGGGTTCTCCGGGTTCACCGGGTCCGCCGGGTTCTCGTTCTCGGGCTCCCAGCGCAGCAGGTCTCCCGGCTGGCACTGGAGCACCTCGCAGAGCGCGGCGAGCGTGGTGAAGCGCACCGCCTTGGCGCGGCCGTTCTTGAGCACCGCCAGGTTGGCGGGCGTGATCCCCACGCGGCTCGCGAGTTCGCCCACGGACATCTTCCGCCTGGCCAGCATCACGTCGATGTCGACGACGATCGGCATCAGATCACCTCTGCCAGCTCGGCCTGCATCCGCGCCGCCTCGATGTCGCGCGCGACGGCCTGGGCGAGCAGCATCCGCAGGACGAGCACGATGAGCGCGACCCCGAAGACCGCCAGGGAGATCCCGCACAGCAGGAGCACGATGCCCGGGGCCACTTCCTCGCCCGGTGCCAGGACCACCGCGAGCGCGAACACCAGGAGGGCGGCCGCCGTGAACGCGCCGATCACGACGTGCACGTACCGGAAGGCGGCGTGGGAGAACACCGTTCCGCGCCGCACCATCGTCACCAGCCGCCATACGCAGACCAGGACGACCTGGACCGTCACGATGCCCAGGACCACGATCACGAGGACCGGGATGCGCCGGTCGAACTCCCTCAGGTCGGCGGCCAGCAGCGCCACCATCACCGTCTGGACGAACACCGAACCGGCGAGCAGCGCCACGATCACGGCGCGCAGCGCCAGCACCGTCAGTTTTCCCATCGTCGCTCCTTCGATCGAAACACGATGGGAACCTATCGAAAATCGATAGGGCGAGCAAGGTCGGGTCCGTCGGCGCCCGTTGTCAGTCCGCTGTGGAATGGTGGTCGCGTGACGCTGGAAGACCTCGTCCGGCTGCGCCGGGCCCGTGACCTGATGGACCGCGACTACGCGAAGCCGCTCGACGTCCCGGCGCTGGCGCGCGCCGCCCTCATGTCGCCGGGACACTTCTCCCGCAGCTTCCGCGCCGCCTTCGGGGAGACGCCGTACAGCTACCTGATGACACGCCGGATCGAGCGGGCCAAGGCGCTGCTGCGGCGGGGCGACCTGACGGTGACGGAGGTCTGCTTCGCGGTCGGCTGCACCTCGCTGGGATCGTTCAGCTCGCGGTTCACCGAGCTGGTCGGCGAGAGCCCGAGCTCGTACCGGGCCCGCCGCCATGACGAGGGCGCCGCCATCCCGGCCTGCATCGCCAAGATCCGCACGCGACCGGTCAGGAATGGAGAAGCGAGGCCGGTCCCCCTGCCCGTAGCGTGACGGGCATGGACATCAAGCTCTCGCAGTGCTTCATCGCCGTCCACGACCACGACGAGGCGCTCGCCTTCTACCGGGACGTCCTCGGCCTGGAGGTGCGCAACGACGTCGGGTTCGAGGGGATGCGCTGGGTGACCGTCGGCGCGCCGTCGCAGCCCGGCGTGGACATCGTCCTCGAACCGCCCCTCGCGGACCCGAACGCCTCCCCGGCCGACCGGCAGGCCATGGCAGAACTGCTGGCCAAGGGCCTGCTGCGCGGTGTCATCTTCCAGACCGACGACTGCGACGCCACCTTCGAGCGCATCCGGGCCGCGGGCGGCGAGGTGCTGCAGGAGCCGATGGACCAGCCGTACGGCGTCCGCGACTGCGCCTTCCGCGACCCCTCCGGCAACATGCTGCGCTTCAACCAGCCGCGCAAGCAGTGAGGCCCGATCCCGCGGACCGGGCCCCGCGCCGGGCCCCGCGCCGGGGGCCGGCCCCCGGGAGCGCCGCCCCGGCCGGCACCGCCGGCCGGGGCGGACGGCGGACCGCTGCCGCGACCGCACCGGCGCGAGCGGGCCGGGCGTACTGTTCGAAGCCGGTCCGGACCGAGCCTGGCGACACCGCCGGAGACGGCGGAGACGGCTTCGCCCACCACCCAACGGAGACACGATGAGCATGGCCACGAGAGCGGACACGCAGTCGTCCGCGCCGCATGTTGCCGACAGCCACGATCTGATCCGCGTCCACGGCGCGCGCGAGAACAACCTCAAGGACGTCAGCGTCGAGATCCCCAAGCGCCGGCTGACGGTGTTCACCGGCGTCTCCGGCTCGGGCAAGAGCTCTCTGGTGTTCGACACGATCGCCGCGGAGTCGCAGCGGCTGATCAACGAGACCTACAGCGCCTTCATCCAGGGCTTCATGGCGACACCGGCGCGGCCCGAGGTCGACGTGCTCGAAGGGCTGACGACCGCGATCATCGTCGACCAGCAGCGGATGGGCGCCGACCCCCGCTCCACGGTCGGCACCGCCACCGACGCCAACGCCCTGCTGCGCGTCCTCTTCAGCCGGCTCGGGCAGCCGTACATCGGCCCGCCCGCCGCGTTCTCCTTCAACGTCCCCTCGGTCCGGGCCAGCGGTTCGATCACCGTCGAGCGCGGCGCCAAGAAGGCGGTGAAGGCGACCTACAGCCGCACCGGCGGCATGTGCACGCGCTGCGAGGGCCGGGGGACGGTCTCCGACATCGACCTCACCCAGCTCTACGACGAGAACAAGTCGATCGCCGAGGGCGCGATCACCATCCCCGGCTACACCGCGGACGGCTGGATGGTGCGGATATTCACCGCGTCGGGCTTCCTCGACCCGGACAAGCCCATCCGCGAGTTCACCGAGCAGGAGATGCACGACTTCCTCCACCGGGAGCCGACCAAGGTGAAGGTCGAGGGCGTGAACCTCACCTACGAGGGGCTGATCCCCAAGATCCAGAAGTCGTTCCTGGCCAAGGACAAGGAGGCGATGCAGCCGCACATCCGGGCGTTCGTGGAGCGTGCGGTCACCTTCACCACCTGCCCCGAGTGCGACGGCACCCGGCTCAGCGAGGCGGCCCGGTCGTCGAAGATCAAGGGCATCAGCATCGCCGACGCGTGCGCGATGGAGATCCGCGACCTGGCCGAATGGGTCCGCGGCCTCGACGAGCCCTCGATGGCGCCGCTGCTCGCGACGCTGCGGCAGACCCTCGACTCGTTCGTGGAGATCGGGCTGGGCTACCTCTCGCTCGACCGGCCGTCGGGCACGCTGTCGGGCGGCGAGGCGCAGCGCGTCAAGATGATCCGTCACCTCGGCTCCCCGCTCACCGACGTCACCTACGTCTTCGACGAGCCCACCACGGGCCTGCACCCCCACGACATCCAGCGGATGAACGACCTGCTGCTGCGGCTGCGGGACAAGGGCAACACGGTGCTCGTCGTGGAGCACAAGCCGGAGGTGATCGCGATCGCCGACCACGTCGTCGACCTCGGTCCCGGCGCCGGTACGGCGGGCGGCACCGTCTGCTTCGAGGGCACCGTCGAGGGGCTGCGGTCCAGCGGCACGGTCACCGGCCGCCACCTCGACGACCGGGCCGCCCTCAAGGAGACGGTGCGCAAGCCCACCGGCGCGCTGGAGATCCGCGGCGCGACGACGCACAACCTGCGGGGCGTCGACGTCGACATCCCGCTCGGGGTGCTGGTCGTCGTCACCGGCGTCGCCGGCTCCGGCAAGAGTTCGCTCGTGCACGGGTCGCTGCGCCGGCGGCCGGGAGCCGCCGGCACGGATGTGGTGTCGATCGACCAGAGCCCGATCCGCGGCTCGCGGCGGAGCAACCCGGCGACGTACACCGGACTGCTCGACCCGATCCGCAAGGCGTTCGCGAAGGCCAACGGCGTGAAGCCGTCGCTGTTCAGCGCCAACTCCGAGGGCGCCTGCCCCACCTGCAACGGCGCCGGCGTCGTCTACACCGACCTGGCGATGATGGCCGGTGTCGCCACCACCTGCGAGGAGTGCGAGGGGAGGCGGTTCCAGGCCTCGGTGCTGGAGTACCGCCTCGGTGGCCGCGACATCAGCGAGGTGCTGGCGATGTCGGTGACCGAGGCCGAGGAGTTCTTCGGCACCGGCGAGGCGCGCACCCCGGCCGCGCACGCCGTCCTCGGCCGGCTCTCCGACGTCGGGCTCGGCTACCTGTCGCTGGGGCAGCCGCTGACCACGCTCTCCGGTGGCGAGCGGCAGCGCCTCAAGCTGGCCGTCCACATGGGCGAGAAGGGCGGCGTCTACGTCCTCGACGAGCCGACCGCCGGTCTCCACCTCGCCGACGTCGAGCAGTTGCTCGGCCTGCTCGACCGGCTCGTCGACTCCGGCAAGTCGGTCGTCGTCATCGAGCACCACCAGGCGGTCATGGCGCACGCCGACTGGATCATCGACCTCGGTCCCGGCGCCGGCCACGACGGCGGCCGGATCGTCTTCGAGGGCACACCCGCCGACCTCGTCGCCGCCCGCTCCACCCTCACCGGTGAGCACCTCGCGGCCTACGTCGGCGCCTGACCGGCGGCACCACGGTCCGCGGCCGGCGTACCGGGACGGCCCCGTCCACCGGGCCGGACCCGCAGTCGTGCCGCGGACCGGCGACCGCGCCGCCCCGAGGCGGTGTCAGGGAACGACGGCGTACTCGGTGAACGCGCCGCAGGGCTCGAACCCCAGGCGGCGGTAGACGGGTTCGCCCTCCGGGGACGCCTGCAGGACCACGGTGCGGAAGCCCTCGTCGTACGCGACGCGCAGGGCGGCCAGGGTGATGGCGCCGCCGTAGCCGCGCCGGCGGTGGCTCGCCAGGGTGGCGATGTTGTAGATCCCGGCGACTCCCGCGTGGAGGAAGACCTCGGCCGAGCACACCGGGCGGCCGTCGACGTAGCCGACCAGGTAGCGGGCGGGGCAGTCCGGGGCCAGGATCCACTCGGCCGCATCGGCGAAGAAGCGGCGCACGGTGGCGGCCGGCGGGTCCCAGAGCGCGGCCAGGACGGCCGCGTGGTCGGCGAGCTCGCCGGGGGTGGTCACCCGGCGGATGTCCAGGTCCCCGGCGCGTGGCTCGGGCGGGGGCGCCTGCAGCTCCTTCCACATGCCCGTCTCCGTCTCGGACGCCCGCAGACCGGCCGACTCCAGGAGCGAGGCGAGGTCCGACGGCGTGGAGGCGGGGCCGACCCACCAGGAGAAGGGACGGCCGGTGGCGGCCAGGTACCGGACGGTCTCCGCGATCCGGGCCGGGGCCGTGCCCGGGGCAAAACGCGCCGCCGCGACGATGTTGAAGGTGTCGTCGTCCAGTCCGCTGTCGGCGATCAGGAGGTCGTCCGTCTCCACGACGGTCGCACGCTCCAGGTGCCGGTGCGCGTGGCAGGCGTGCTCGGCGAGGTTCTGCTCCATCCTGAACTGCAGGTCAGAGCCACCGGCAGTGGAAGATCCGGTTCTGTTCACAGCGCACCATCACACCATGCCCGTGCGCGGCCGGCATCCGAATTCCCCGTCCGGCGGCGCCTCCGGACTCCGAGGGGATGCGCACCGGCGACGGCGGGCCGGGCCGGGCGGCGGGAACCGGGCCGGCGCGCTCTGCCGTCGGCGAATCTGCTGCCGGCCGAGACGCCCGGCGCGGCGGCGCGGGCGGGCCGAGAGTGGAGGGACCGCGGCCGCCGGGCCGCGCCACGACGAGGAGGTCCGACCGATGCCATCACTCACCACCGGCTGGGATCCGGCCCTGCGGCCCAGGGCCGCCGAAGGGGACACCCCGCCCACGCGGTTCGACGACCACCTGGCCGCGCAGCTCCTCGCGCAGCGGATCGTCTTCCTCGGCACCCAGGTCGACGAGGTCTCCGCGAACCGGGTCTGCGCGCAGCTCCTCCTGCTGTCGGCGGAGGACCC
This sequence comes from Streptomyces sp., assembly GCF_035644915.1. Taxonomy (GTDB): domain Bacteria; phylum Actinomycetota; class Actinomycetes; order Streptomycetales; family Streptomycetaceae; genus Streptomyces. Next base: position 35,741 of record NZ_DASQNP010000070.1, on the reverse strand, counting down.
GCGCTCCGACATCGGCCTGTACATCAACAGCCCGGGCGGGTCGGTGACGGCGGGGCTGGCGATCTACGACACGATGCGGCTGATCCCGAACGACGTCTCGACCCTCGCCATGGGCTTCGCCGCGAGCATGGGCCAGTTCCTGCTCACCGTCGGGACGAGGGGGAAGCGCTACGCGCTGCCGAACGCGCGGATCATGATGCACCAGCCGTCGGCCGGCATCGGCGGCACCACCGCCGACATCGCGATCCAGGCCGAGAACCTGGAGTTCATGAAGAGGACCGTCGAGCGGATCACCGCCGAGCACACCGGCCAGAGCCCGGAGACGATCTCCCGCGACGGTGACCGCGACCGGTGGTTCACGGCCGGACAGGCGGTGGAGTACGGCATGGTCGACCGCGTCGTCGACTCGCTCGACGACGTCCGGCCGGCCGGTCCGCGGCGACGGGTGGGGATCTGACATGGGCCAGTACACGATCCCGAACGTCATCGAGCGCACGCCGTACGGAGAGCGGTCGTACGACGTCTTCAGCCGGCTGCTGTCCGAGCGGATCATCTTCCTCGGCACCGAGATCGACGACGGCGTAGCGAACGTCGTCATCGCCCAGTTGTTCCACCTGGAGGCGTCGAACCCCGAGCGTGAGATCGCGCTCTACATCAACTCGCCCGGCGGCTCGTTCACGTCCCTCATGGCGATCTACGACACGATGACCTTCGTCGGCACGCCGATCTCGACGTTCTGCGTCGGGCAGGCGGCCTCCACCGCGGCGGTGCTCCTGGCCGGGGGAGATCCCGGGCGGCGGTTCGTCCTGGAGCACGCCCGGGTGCTGCTGGGGCAGCCGGCGAGCTCCGGCCGGCAGGGCACGGTCTCCGATCTCAGCCTCCAGGCCAAGGAGATGCTCCGGATCCGCTCCCAGGTGGAGGAGGTGCTGGCCCGGCACACGCACCACGACGTCGCGACCCTCCGCGCGGACATGGACCGGGACAAGGTCTTCACCGCGCACGAGGCGGTGGCGTACGGGCTCGCCGACCAGGTCATCAGCAAGCGGAGCGCCGCCTTCTGACGGCCCCTCGGGTGCGGTCGTCCGCCGGGTGCGGTCAGGCGGCGAGGCGCACGTCGCCCGGCCGCAGGGCCGCCCGGGCCCCGGTGTGCCGGGTGCCGCGCTCCGCGGTGGACGTCACCGGACCCGCCACCGCGCCCGTCGCCGTGCCGTCGCCCGCCGCGTCCCTGTCGTCGTCCGCGGCGTCGCCTACAGCGTCGTCCACGGTGGCGGCGGGACGCCCGGGGCCGAGGCCGCGCCCCGGGGCGGCCGGGACGGGGACGGGGGCGGCCCTCCGGGGCCGCCTCGCCCCGGTGAGGCGGACGAGCTCGCCGTGGGCCAGGGCGAGCAGGTCGGCGAGCCCGAGGCCGAGGGCGCGGGCGACGGCCGCGAGGACCTCGGAGGACGCCTCCTTGCGACCGCGTTCGAGTTCGGAGAGGTAGGGCATCGAGATCCGGGCCGCCTCGGCCACGTCCTTGAGCGTGCGCTCCTGGGCGCGGCGCTCGCGACGCAGGGCGTCGCCCACGACATGCCGCCACAGGGGCTCCCTGACCGAGCGAGGTGCGGGAGGCGCGGGGGCCGGGCCCGTCGCGGGCGGACGCAGGGGGATCACGCGGGCTCGGTTGCGCTCGTGGCTGCTCATCTCCTCAAGGGTAGGAGCGCCGCGCCCCGCCGGAAGGGTGTGCCGTTCCGCCTCCGGCGAAACCGCCGGGGGCGGGGCCGGTGCCGTCCTCGCCTCAGCCGGGCCGCCTCAGCCGGGCTTGATGTTGTGGTTGAGGTGGAAGACGTTGTCGGGGTCGTAGCGGGCCTTCACCGCCGCCAGGCGGCGGTAGTTCTCCTCGCCGAGCCCGGCGACGACGCGTTCGGCGCCCTCGCGCCCGATGAAGTTGAGGTAGACGGCGCCGGTGGACCAGGGCTTGACGGCGGTGCGGACGTCGTGGGCCCACCGCCGGGCGCGCTCGTCGTCGGCCGGATCGCTCCACAGCCCGAACGGATGGACGACCCAGGGTGCCCGGCGCCAGGGGACCGGGTGGTCCGCCGGTCCCCGTGCGACCGCGCCGCCCTGGGGGAACAGCACGTGCTGGGACGGCGAGGGGACGATCATGTCGGCGGCGCGGGCGCAGAAGGCGTCCACGGCCTCGTCCGGGAAGCCGGCGAGGTACTCCGCGGACCAGTAGTTCCGGTAGCCGGGCGGATCGTCGAACATGCTCTGCAGGTCGGCGTAGGAGGCCTCGGTGATCATCTCGGCGTCGTGGCCGAGGCGGAGCAGGGGCGCGGCCGCCTCGCGCGCCTCCCGCGCGGGGCCCGCGTAGGTGAGCAGGACCGCGCAGGCGAGCCGTCCGGCCATGTCCTCAGGGACGAAGTCCTCGGGCGGCGCGGTGAGGTACAGCAGTCCTCCGCCGAGCTCGTCCGGGGCGGATTCGAGGACGTCGCGGTAGGCGCGCGCCACGTCGCCGCCCGCCTCGGGCCGCCACAGCAGCAGGCCCGCGGTCACCACCGGGAGCGGGTGGAGCCGCAGGGTGAAGGAGGTGGCCACGCCGAAGTTGCCGCCCCCGCCGTGGAGCGCCCAGAACAGTTCCCGGTTCTCCTCCCCACTCGCGCGCACGGTGTCGCCGTCCGCGGTCACCAGCTCGACGGAGAGCAGGTTGTCGCAGGCCAGGCCGAACGTGCGGTCCAGCCAGCCCGCTCCCCCGCCGAGCACGAAACCGCCCACCCCGGTGGTGGAGACCCGGCCGCCGGTCGTGGCCAGGCCGTACGGTTCCGCCGCCCGGTCCAGGTGGCTCATGGTGGCGCCGCCGCCGACGCGCGCCGTCCGGGCGCCGGGGTCGACCGTGACCGCGTTCATCCGGCGCAGGTCGACGACGACGCCGCCGTCGGTCAGGGCCATGCCCGCCACGCTGTGCCCGCCGCCGCGCACCGCGATCTCCAGGCCGAGGTCGCGTCCGAACCGGATCGCCCGGGCGACGTCCCGCACGGTCGCGCACTGGGCGATGACGGCGGGGCGCCGGTCGATCATCGCGTTGAAGACCGTGCGGGCCTCGTCGTACGCCGGGTCGCCGGGCACCACGACATCGCCCGCGAAGCCGGTCCGGAGGCCGGAGAGGGCCGCGCCGTCCACGTCCTGGGGCACCATGGTGCCCCCCTTCCTCGGGACACTGGTCACACCTGCTTCGACCGTAACCCCGGGCCCGGTCCCGCCGCACTCCGGACGCGGACCCGCCGGCGGGCCCGCGTTGTCGGTGGCCCGGGAGAGGATTCCCCCGCGCACCGATGGCCGCGGGGGGAAGGGAGGAGCTCGTGGACCACCGCCGACCGTCCGGCGGGCGTCACCGGGAGGGAGGGCCGACGGCTCCATGACCACGGCCCACGAGGTCTACGACCATGCCGTGCGCGCCCGGATCGCACCGTTCCTGCGCGGGCTCGGCTTCCGGGGCTCCGGCGCCCGCTACGCGCTGCCGTCCGACACCGTCTGGGCCCAGCTCGGCCTCCAGCGCTCCCGGGGCAACTCGGCGGACGAGGTGGCCTTCACCGTCAACGTCTCGGTGATCGGCAGGGCGGAGTGGGAGCGCGCGTGCGCGCAGTCCCCGCGCCTCCTCGCCGGCCGTCCGGGCCGGCCCGGGCCCGCCCGTCCGAGCCCGAACGTCCACCACGCCGTGGGCGAGACGGTCCGCATCGGCTCGCTGATGCCCGGCGGCCGGGACGTCTGGTGGAGCTTCCGCTCCGGCCCGGAGCCCGCCGGGGAGCTGGCCGAGCCGGTGGTGGCGGAGGTCTGCGCGGCGATCGGGGACCACGCGCTCCCGCACCTGCTCCGGTTCGTGCCGCGGGCGCCCGGGACCGCCGGCCGGGCGCACCGTACCTGACGGTCCGTCACTTCCGGCGGCCGGGGCGGCCCGCCGTACGCGGGCCGCCGGGCCGGCGACATACCTCAGAAGTGCCTCAAATCGGTGGGCCGAGGTCCCGTCGCGGGGAAGGATCGGCGCATGCGCGGTCCCCGGCGGGCGGGATGCCGGGCGGGCCGCCGCGGGCCGTGGCGCCGTGGCCGGTACGGGGGTACGGCCACCGCGCCACGGCCTTCCGGCGGCGCGCCGCCGGGTTCGGCGGGGCCCGCTCACTCCTCCCGCACCGGTACGGGCGGCAGGTTCCGCTCGTCCTCTCCCGGTCCACGAGGCGCCGGATCGGCTCCGACCGGCAGGCGGGCGCCCCGCCGACCACGGCGCGGGGTCGCACCGGGCCTGCGCGGGGGCGCGCTGCCCGGCGCGGGGCGCCGTCGTGCGCCTTCACCACGGGCCCGTCCGCCACCGGGCGGGCCTGAAAGGTACGGGAACGGGTAAGGGGCTCTCACAATTGCCCTTGTGCAACTTTCCCCTTACTTTGTACGAGCCGCGCACACGGTGCGGTGAGCGGACACGGCGGCGCGGAGGAAGAGCGTGGAGCACGCGGCGGACCTCGATATCGCGCTCGACCGCGATGTGTTCATGCGGACGTTGGTGCGGGAGCTGGCCACCTCCCTGGAGGAGGTCGTCGGGCTCCAGGAGGCGTCCGGCTACATCAGCCTGGTCGGCCAGGCGGTGGGCGCCCAGATCAACGAGGCCTACACCCGGGCCCTGGCCGTGGAACGGCTCACCCGGGAGCAGGTGGCCGAGGTGCTGGTGGACCTCAAGCAGCGCATCCGCGGCGACTTCCACGTCATCGAGCAGGACGACGAGAAGATCGTGCTGGGCAGCCGCAGTTGCCCCTTCGCCGAGAAGGTCCTCGGGCGCGAGTCGATGTGCATGATGACCTCGAACGTCTTCGGCACCGTCGCCGCGCGGAACCTCGGCTACGCCCGGATCGAGCTGCTGGAGACGATCGCCCGCGGGGACGCGGGGTGCCGCGTCGTGGTGCACCTGAAGGCCGACCCGGAGGCGGAGGAGGGCGAGGGGCGGGAGTACTTCGACGGCACCGCTCTCCTCCCCCGGGGACAGCGGCCCTGACCGGGGCGGGTGCCCGATGAGCCGTGGCCTGTTCCGGGCCGTCACCAAGCCGCTGCCCGATCTGATCCTGCTGTGCGCGGCGGACGGGCGGATCCTCGCCGCGAACCTCGCCGCCGTCCGCACCCTGCCCCAACTGTCCGCCTGCGCCGACCTGTTCGAGCTGGTGGCCGACGACCCGGACGGGCTCCGCCGCCACCTGGACCACTGGCTGCGCAGCGGCGACCCCCTGCCGGGCGCCGTGACGGTCAAGGGCACGGACGGCGAACCGGTGCGGTTCCGCTGCCACGGCGCCCGGGCGACCTGGTGGAACGGCCCGGAGGCGGCGGTGCAGCTCCACCTGACCCGACTGGACGGCACCGACCGGTTCGTGGCGCTGAGTCAGCAGGTGGCCGCCCTCAACCAGGAGGTGGCCTTCCGCCGCGCGATCGAGGCCGAGCGCCGGAAGCTGCTGGCCGCCGAGCAGGCGGGACGGTCGAGACTGCAGCGCCTGTACCGGCTCACCACCGCCCTGGCCTCGGCGACCACGCTGGCCGAGGTCGTCCGGGCGGCCCGGGAGTCCGCCCCCGACGCCCTGGACGCGGCGGACGTGGTCCTGGAGCTGCACTCGCGACGGCTGGTGCCGTCCCTGGAGCCGGCCGAGAGCCTGCTGGCGACCTCGGGCGACGCCTGGGTCGACCTGGACCGGGTCGCCGTCCGCGGCGCCGACGGCCGGCGGCGCACGGCCGGCGAGCGCCCCGTACGGGACGCGTCGGACGCACCGGGTTCACAGGGCGGGGGCGCCACGGTGCGGATGCCGCTGGAGGCGGCCGGTCTGGTCCTGGGGCGCCTGACCGTCCACTACGGAACCGGCACTCCCCCGGAGCCGGACCACATCACCGCCGTCGTCCAGCAGATCGCCCAGGCCCTGCGCCGGGCCGGGCTGTACGAGCACGAGCACCGCCTGGCCGAACGGCTGCAGCGCAGCCTGCTGCCCCAGCTCCCGGACGTCGCCGACCTGGGGATCTCCAGCCGCTACGCCCCCGGCACCAGCATGGTGGAGGTCGGCGGCGACTGGTACGACGTCTACGCGCTGGACGAGGACCGCACCGGACTGACCGTGGGCGACGTCGCCGGGCACGGCCTGGCGGAGGCCGCCGCCATGGCGCGGATCAGCGCCGCCCTGCGCAGCATCGTCCTGCGCTGCGGCACCTCCCCCGCCACCGTGCTGCACGAGCTCAACGCCTTCCTCGACACCTACCACCCCGGTCTGATGGCCACCGCCTGCTACCTGGTCTTCGACCGCCGCACCCGCACCGTGCGCTACTCCCGGGCCGGTCATCCGCCGCCCCTGCTGATCGGCGCCGACGGCGGCAGCCGCCACCTGGACCGGGCGCTCGCGCCGCCGCTGGGACCGGTGCCGGGGGTGCGGTACCGCGAGGCCGAGATCGCCGTCGGCGGCGGGGACACCCTGCTGCTCTACACCGACGGGCTGATCGAGCGGCGCGGGGAGTCCCTGGACGTCGGGCTCGCCCGGCTCGCCGCCCTCGCCCGCGACAGCACCGGCCTCACCGTCGAGGAGCTGTGCGACCTGTTCCTCCACCACCAGCCCGGCGCCGAGTTCCCCGACGACCGGGCCCCGGAGAAGCGCGGGGGCCTCAGGCCGAGACGGCGGAGAACTCCCGCAGGAGCGCCTCCTCGAACGCCTTGAGGTCGTCCGGCTTGCGGCTGGTGATCAGGGCGTTGGGTCCGGCCGTGCAGACCACGACCTGTTCGTCGACCCAGTTGCCGCCCGCGTTGCGGATGTCCGTCCGCAGGCTGGGCCACGAGGTGAGCATCCGGCCGCGCACCACGTCCGCCTCGATCAGCGTCCACGGTCCGTGGCAGATCGAGGCGACCGGCTTCCCGGCCTGGAAGAACTCCCGGACGAAGGCGACGGCCTCCTCGTCCGTCCGCAGCGCGTCGGGGTTGGCGACGCCGCCGGGCAGCACCAGGCCGTCGAAGTCCTCGACCGACACGTCGCCGACCTGCCGGTCCACCGGGAAGGTGTCGGCCTTGTCGAGGTGGTTGAACGCCTGGATGCGCCCGCCGCCCGTGGAGAGCAGGGTCGGTGTTCCCCCCGCCTCCTCCACGGCCCGCCAGGGGTCGGTCAGCTCGATCTGCTCCACACCTTCCGGGGCCACGAGAAAGGCGACCTTCACTTCTGCCACGTCCTTTCGGCAGTCAGGGTTCTCGTTGCGCGTTCCCCCCGTACTTCCCCCGTACTCGATCGGCTCCCCACCGGGGCCGCTCTTATGCCTCGTTCCAGGTGTTCCGGATGTTCCGAATGTTCCGGGCGGATGCTCCGGCGGACGGCCGGCAGGCGGCGGGCGGTCCCGGCGGGAAAGCGGACGGCCCGCCGGAGCTGGGTGCTCCGGCGGGCCGCCGATCGTGCCGTGCGGTGCGTCAGTGCCTCACGCACCGCCCGTACCGCGTGCGCTCCGGGGCGTCACTTGGCGAGGTAGGCGCCGATGATCGTCTGGGACAGGGTGTTGCCCTTCTTGTCCGTGACGCTCGCCTTGAAGGAGACGGTCTTGCCCTTGGCCGGGTTCTTGACCGAGACCTTGCCCTTCTTGACCGTGAGCTTCGTCCACTTCTTGCCGCCGTCGTGGGAGACGTGGACGGTGAGCGACTTCAGGTTCTTGCCCGCGGCCGCCCCCTGGACGGTCACCGGAACGGACACGGTGGCCTTGGCCTTGGAGGTGCCGTCCAGGCCCAGCGAGGGCGCGAAGCGCACCGCCGACGCCGGGACCCTGGTCTCCTCCTTGGTGCGGGCCGAGGTGAAGGTGTAGGTGGCGCTCACCGTGGTGCTCAGCTTGCTGACCTTGCTGCGGTTGATGGTGGTGACCAGTTTGTACGTCGCCTTGCCCTTCGGCAGGGTGAACTCGACGAAGTCGAGGACGTCGTCCTCCGTCGCGTACTTCTTGCCGTTGCGGTACAGCGTCGTCTTCGCCGAGTCGTACAGGCTGCCGCCGTAGTGGCCGGAGCCGTCCGCCAGCGGGTTCACATAGCCGTAGAGGCTGTCGCCGTCGCGGAAGACGCCGTCGCCCGCGCCCAGGTACGGGCCGAAGACGCCGTTGTTGAAGGTGCTGGTGTAGTTCTTGCCCGCGGTGTACGTCTTCTCGTCGCTGAGGTACTCGGCCTCGTAGTCGCCGTTCTTGGCGTGCTGGGAGAAGTACTGGCTCCACTTGGCGCCCTTGGCCCTGACGTACACCGTCGCGGTGCGCGGCAGCGTGCGCTCGACGGCGAAGAACGAGCCCGAGCTGGACGGCATGGTGGCCAGCGTGCCGGTGCGGCCGGTGGCCGAGGCGCCCATCCGGGTGGTGATCCTGGCCATCTCCGACTGCTTGGTGTGCAGTGTCAGGCCGTTGTAGAAGCCGCCCTGGCGCGCGTGGGCGGTGTGGTACTCGGTGCTGCCGTTGACCCAGGTGGCGCTGGCGCTCGACTGGGCCTCGACGCCGCCGGCCACGGTGCCGATCTGCGCGGTGCGGAAGCCGTGCCGCAGGCCGGGCGCGCTGCTGTAGAAGCCGACGTAGCCGTCGTCGGTGAAGGCGCTGAACTCGACCGTCAGGTCGGCCTCTCCGGCCTTCTTGTCGGGCACCGTCAGTGCGACCTTCTTCGCCTTGCGCGCGTCGAGGGTGAGGGTGGTGTCCTTGGTGAGCCGGACCGTCGGTGCGACGAGCCAGTCCAGGCCGTCGGTCTCCTCCGCCGTCCTGCCGGGCAGGAGGATGGTGCCGGACAGGCCGTAGGTGCCCTTGGGCAGCCGGACCGTGGCGGTGCCGTTCTCGCCGTACAGGTCGTGTTCCCCGCCGTCCGCGTAGTCGGCCACGACGGCGTGCCACGACCGGGCGGTCTTGCCGTCGCGCCCGATGTTCTTCACGGTCAGGTCGTAGGACTCCGCCTCGCGGTCGACGGCGCCCGCGGTGCGGACGGTCTGGCCGCCGCCGGTCGCCGTGACCGTCAGGCTGTACGCGCCGTTCAGGCTGCCGCCGAGCCGGGTGTCGGCGGTGACGTCGACCGTGGCCGTGCCTCCGGCGGGGACGGTGACCTGCTCGGCGCCGAGGGTGAACATGCCCGCCGGAGCGGCCTTCCCCTTGGGGTCGGTGCCGGTGGCGGTCAGGGTCAGGGTGACGTCCTCGGTGCCGAGGTTGCGGTAGGTGATGCCCTTGGTGATCGGCTGGTCGTCGCCGTGCGGCCACTGGGCGGTGCCGAAGCTGACCGACACCGGTTCCGCGACGATCGTCTGCTTGATCGCCTTGGCCACGTCGGCCCGGCCCGAGCCCTGCTGGAAGGCGGTGTAGCCCTTGCCGGGCGTGGTGGAGGCCGTCAGCGCGGCCTTGATCCGCTCGCCGGTCCAGTCGGGGTGCTGCTGCGCCAGCAGCGCCGCCGCGCCCGCGACGTGCGGGGCCGCCATGGAGGTGCCCGAGATGGCCACGTAGCCGTCGGCGACCGGGTCGCCCTCCTGCTCGACGACGCTGCCCTTGGCCGCCGCGGCGCCGATGTCCACGCCGGGGGCGGTCAGGTCGGGCTTGACCGCGCCGTCGCCGATCCGCGGGCCGGTGGAGGAGAAGTCGGCGAGCTTGTCCTGCTTGTCCACGGCGCCGACCGTCAGCGCGGCGTCCGCGCTGCCCGGGGTGCCGACGGTGGCGGCGCCGGGGCCCGAGTTGCCCGCCGCGACCACGAAGAGGGCGCCGCTGTCCTTCGACAGCCGGTTGACGGCGTCCTCCATCGGGTCCACCTCGGGGGTGTCGACGTCGCCGAGGCTGAGGTTGACGACCTCGGCGCCCTGCGCCACGGCCCACTCCATGCCCGCGATGATCTCCGAGGCGTTGCCGTAGCCGTCGTCGTCGAGGACCTTGGCGTTGAGCAGCTCGGCACCGGGCGCCACGCCCTTGTACGTGCCGTTCGACTTCGCTCCGGAGCCGGCCGCGATGGAGGCGACGTGGGTGCCGTGCCCGTAGCGGTCCTTGGTGTCCTTGGAGGCGGAGAAGTTCTTCTCGCCGGCGATCCGCCCGGCGAAGTCCTGGTGGGTGGTGTCGATGCCGGTGTCCAGGACGGCGATGGTGACGCCCGTTCCGTCGTGGCCGGCCTGCCACGCCGCGGGGGCGCCGATCTGCGCGACGCTCTTGTCGAGCGCGGCCCGGTGGATTCCGTCGAGCGAGACGGTGGCGACGCCGGAGGCCGCCGTGAGCTGTCCGCCGGTGGCGGACGGGCGGGTCAGTGCCCTCCAGGCGTCGGCGGCGGCGTCCTCGGAGACGGTCAGCGCCTCGCCGTTGACGGACCGGAGGGTGGCGCGCACCGTCGGGTCGGCCTGGGCGTGGAGCTCGGCCTTGGCCGCGGGGCGTGCGCCCCGGTAGGTGACGATGACCGGCACTCCGCTCCCGGCCGTCCTGCGGTGGCGCTCGCGGCTCAGCTCGGTGACGTCGAACAGCCGCTTGTCGAGCTTGCGTTCCCGTATGAGCCGGGTGACGTCCTGCGGGAGCACATAGGTGTGGCCCTTGGTGCGGACGATCTGGACGGGAACGGTCTCGCGCCCCTTGGCGCGGACCATTCCGGCGACCTTGCCGTGCCGGTCGAGCACGACCCGGTCGCCGGTGATGAGCGTGACGGTGCGGTGGCCCGGTGCCGCCCGGTCGGCGTCCCGCGGGACGCCGGCGCTCGGCGGCGAGGGCTTCGGGGCGGCGGACGACGTGGTGGTCAGCCCCATCGTCAGTGCGACGGCCACGGCGGTGGCTATCGCGGCGGCGCCCGCTCTCTTCGGTTGTGTCAACTTTCCCCCTGGTGAATTCATCACCACACGTCGGGGGACCCCAGCGGCCCCCCGCGCCGGACAGTATGCGGGAGGCCGTTTCGCCGGTGCCATATGGCGACATATGGGACTGACGTTCTATCTGGTACCACGAGCGCGGACGCCCCTGGCCGGGACGCCGCCGCTCCGGCTCCCGGCCTTCGCGAGGGGGAAGACGTCACCGCAGCCCGTTCGGTTCACTCCGGTGCCGCGTTTTCGTCTGCCGTCCCTCCCGTCACCGCCCTCCCCGCGCCGCTCCCCTCCGCGCCGCTCCCTCCCGCGCCGCTCCTGTCCTCCGTGGTGATCCGTCCCCGGCTGATGGTGGCCACGCGGGCCGCGCGGCGGGCGATGGCACTGTCGTGCGTGACGAGCACGAACGTCAGACCCTGCGTCTTCCACTGCCCTTCGAGCACCTCCATCACCTCGTCCCGCATCGACTCGTCGAGGTTGCCGGTGGGTTCGTCGGCGAGCAGCACCTGCGGCTGCTTGACGAGGGCGCGGGCGATGGCGACGCGCTGCTGCTGGCCGCCGGACATCTCGCCGGGCAGGTGCCCGAGCCGATCGCCGAGCCCGACGGCCTCCAGGGCCTCGGCGGCGCGCCTGCGCCGGGCGGCGGCCCGGACGCCGAGGGGGACGAGCGCGGTCTCGACGTTCTCCTGCGCGGTGAGGGTGGGGATGAGGTTGAAGCTCTGGAAGACGAAGCCGATCCGCTCGGCGCGCAGCCTCGTCAGCTTCGCCTCGCCGAGCCGGGCGAGGTCGGTGCCGTCGAGCTCGACGCTGCCGGAGGTGGGGCGGTCGAGCCCGCCGAGCATCTGCAGCAGGGTGGACTTGCCGCCCCCGGTGGGGCCCTGGATGACGAGGCGTTCGCCGTCCTCGATGGTCAGGTCCACGCCGTCGAGGGCGTTGACGGTCTTCTCGCCGCGCGCGTAGTGCTTGGTGACGCCGGTGAGTCGGTACATGAGCTGCTCTCCTGGGAGGACGGGGGTGCCGCGCCCGGGGGCGGACGCGGCACCGGATCGGGGCGGCCCGCGCGGGGCCGGTACGGGCCGGGACCGGCCGGTGAGGGACCGTCAGGCGACGCGGCGCAGCGCGTCCGCGGGGCGCAGCCGGGAGGCGCGCCAGGCGCCGAAGGCGCCCGCGACGAGGCCGCCGGTGACGGCCAGGGCGACGGCGAGGGCGATGACGCGGAGGTCGACGGGGGCGGTGAGCGCGATGTCCAGGGTCCGCTCGCCCTCCTTCCCCAGGACGCGCAGGGCGCCACCGCCACCGCCCGGGCCGCCGCCGGGTCCGAAGGAGGCCGGGCCGGGAGCGGCGCCCAGCGAGGCGGTGAGGGTCGGGCTGACGGCGGTCACCGCGTACGCGCCCGCGCATCCCAGGGCGATGCCCAGCGCGCCGCCGAGCAGTCCGTTGACCAGGGCCTCGCCCATCACCTGGCGGGTGACCCGGCCGCTGCGCCAGCCCAGCGCCTTGAGGGTGCCGAACTCGCGCACCCGGCGGCTGACGGCCGATGAGGTGAGCAGCCCGGCCACCAGGAAGGCGACGGCCAGCACGGTGACCGACAGCCACCGGCCGACGCCCTCGGCGAGGTCGGCCGCCGTGCTGAGCGATCCGGAGACCGTCTTGGCCAGGTCGGCGGAGGTGGTGACGGTGGTGCCCGGAATCTCCCGCTGGACGGCCGACTTGACCTCGTCGATCCGCTGCGAGTCGGTGGCCCGGACGTAGACGGTGGTGACCTCGTCCTCGGCGTCGGCGAGTCGCTGGGCGCGCTCCAGCGGGATGTAGACCTGGGCGGCGGGCTGGTCGCTCTCGGCGGTGGCGATGCCGACGACCTCGAAGCCGGTGCCGGTGATGTCGAGGGTGTCGCCGACGGACAGGTCCTCCTTCTCGGCGTACGCGCTGTCCACGACGGCGACCGCGGCGCCGGTCTCGCCCGTGCGGAATCCGCGGCCGTCGGTGATGGCGGAGGAGGTCAGCGGACCCAGGTCCGGGGTGCGGACGTCGACGCCGTGGAGGTTGTAGGTGTCCACCCGGAAGTCGGCGCCGCCGCCCTCGATCCGGTCGCCCGGCCCGCCCGGTTTGCCGGGGGCGCCCTTGCGCAGCTCGCCCGGGTCGAACGTGCCGTCGACCGTGACGGAGGTCAGGCTCAGCCCGCCCGCGGCGGCGGCCACGCCGTCCTGGCCGGCGACCTCGCCGACCGTGCCGGAGTCCAGCGTCTGGAAGCCCTGGACCATCAGGCGCTCGTTGCTCTGCTCCTCCTCGCCCTCCCGGGCGTCGAAACGGAACTTGGGGCGCTGGAGGGGTGCGTCGTCCTCCGGGTCCGGCAGGGCCTTGGTGACGGTCATGTCCGTGCCCAGGCCGTAGAGGGACTCCAGGACCTCGTCCTGGGCCCGGTTCATCCCGGTGGAGACGGAGCTGACGACGATGACCAGCGCGATGCCGAGCGCGAGCCCGGAGGCGACGACGAGCGCCGCCCTTCTGCGGCGGCGCAACTCCCGCCGGAGGTAGGTGAGGAACATGGCCGGGACGGTAGGAAGGCCCGCTGACAGTTCGCTGAGTGCCGTCTGAGAGGGCCATGAGAAGCCCGTCCGCCCCGGGAACGCCGAAGGCGGCGGACGGTCGTGTGTCGGCTCGTCAGATCGGAGGTGTCAGAGGGCGGAGCCGGCCTTCCAGTCCTCCCAGGACATGTTCCAGCCGTTGAGCCCGTTGTCCGGGGCGATGTGCTTGTCCGGCGAGTTCTTCACCACGACGACGTCGCCGAGGAGCGAGTTGTCGAAGAACCAGGCACCGTCCTGGCCCGGGTCGTTCGCGCCCTTGACGTCGTTCAGGCCCACGCAGCCGTGGCTGGTGTTGACGTTGCCGAAGACCGAGTCGGCGCCCCAGTAGTTGCCGTGTATGAAGGTGCCGGACGTCGACAGGCGCATGGCGTGCGGCACGTCGGGGATGTCGTACTCGCCCTTGCCGTCGTCGTCGGTGAAGCCGACGGTGGCGCCGTTCATCCGGGTCTCCTTGAACTTCTCGGAGATCACCATCTGGCCGTTGTACGTCGGGGTCTCGGGAGCACCCGCCGAGATCTTGATGGTCCTGATGGTCTTGCCGTCCCGGACGACCTTCATCGTCTTGGCCTTCACGTCGACCGTGCTGACCTGGGCGCGGCCGACGGTGAAGCTGATGCTCTTGTTCTGGACGCCGGTGATGCCCTCCGCGCCCTCCACGCCGTCGAGCTTGAGGTCGACGGTGACCTTGGAGCCGGCCTTCCAGTACTCCTGGGGACGGAAGTCCAGCCGCGTGTCGCTGAACCAGTGGCCCACGATCTCCTGACCGCTGGTCGAGTTCACCTCGATCGCGGCCTGCACGGCCTTCTTGTTGGTGATCCCCTTGTCGAAGTTGATCGAGACCGGCATGCCGACGCCCACGGTCGAGCCGTCCTCGGGCGTGAAGTAGCCGATGAAGCTGTTGTCGGGCGAGACCGTGGTGAAGGTGGCGTTCTCGTGCACCTCACGCCCCTTGGAGTCCTTGGCCTCCGCGGAGATCGTGTACTGGGTGGCGCGCTCGAGCTGGCCGTTCGGCTTCCAGGTGGTGCCGTCGGCCGACAGCTCGCCCTCCACCTCCTGCCCCGTGGCGGTGGCCTTCATCGTCACCGTGGTGAGCTTGCCGCCCTTCACGGTGACCTTGGCGGCGTGAATGCTGGTGTTGTCCTCACCGTTCTTGGGGGTGATGACTATTCGGGCGTCGGAGGCCTCCTCGGCCGCCGCCCTGTCCACCTGGGACTGCCCCTTGTCCGGCTTGTCACCGGCGTCGGACCCGCCGTCGCCGTCCCCCCCGCACGCCGACAGGGTGAGTACCCCACTGAGCAACGCGGCCACCGCCGCGACGCTCCTGCGGCGCTTGCCGTCCGTCATCACACGCTTCTCCATCCGCTTACGAACCTCTGGCTCCCGATCCGCGTCCCACGCCGTCGGTGGGGGAAACGGGATGTCCAACCCCACAGCCGCAGTAAGAGAACGCTCAGGAGCTGTGACCCGTTCCACCCAGGGTAAGACTGTGGGGTAAGACACCCGTTCCCGGTCAGGGGTTGCAGCAACGAACGGGATTTCCCCCCGCGGCTCCTGACCGTCGTCGGGCGCTCACCGCGGGGCGGCGCCCGGGTGCGTCCCACAACTTTTCACACATCGGCTCCCGTACGGGGCGATGTGACCGGAATCGCAGATCACCGGACGGACCCGGGCGGACGGCGGATTGACGGCGCACGGCGGCGGACCACCGGCGCGCGGCGGGGGAGCGACCGTGGCCCGGGCCGCCCTTCCCGCCGTCCCGTACCGTGGCTAGCATCGTTCCCCGCACCGCCGATTCGCTGTTCCGAGGGGGCTCTTCGTGCGAGCACACCGCCGACCGCTGGTGACCACCGCCGTCGCGGGCGGCCTCCTGTGCGGCCTGTGGTTCGTACCGTCCGCGAACGCCACCGGTGACGGCGCTCCCGCCCGGGCCGAGGTCTCGCAGACCCAGCCGCAGGTCCACACCCCGTCGCAGACCCGGCCGCAGTCCCCGGAGCAGGCCCGGTTCCAGGCGCGGGCGACCGCGTCCGGGGGCGGGACCGACCTGGCCGACACCGGCAGCTTCGACACCACGCCGTACCTGGTGGGCGGCCTCGGCTTCCTGTGCGCGGGCACCGCCCTGGTGGCCCACGCGCGCATCCGCTCCGGCCGCGCCGCCCTCACGCCAGCGGCCCGGTGACGGTCTCGGCCGCCGCCACCAGTCCTCCGCCGCGCACGAACGCCTCCGCCGCCGCCAACTCCGGCGCCAGGTAGCGGTCCTCCCCCGGCCCGGCCAGTCCCGCCTCGCGCGCCGCGGCCAGCACGGCCCGGGTGGCGGGCGCCGGGGTCAGCCCGTCGGCGGCGCGCAGCTCGACCGCGCGGGCCGCGGCACACAGTTCGACGGCCAGTACGCGGCCCAGGTTGTCGACGGCGGTGCGCAGCTTGCGGGCGGCCGACCAGCCCATCGAGACGTGGTCCTCCTGCATCGCCGAGGACGGGACCGAGTCCACCGACGCCGGGACCGCGAGCCGCTTCATCTCGCTGACCAGGGCGGCCTGGGTGTACTGCGCGATCATCAGGCCCGAGTCCACGCCCGCGTCGCCCGCCAGGAAGGGCGGCAGCCCGTGCGAGCGGTTGCGGTCCAGCAGCCGGTCGGTGCGGCGCTCGGCGATGGACGCCAGGTCGGCGGCGGCGATGGCGAGGAAGTCCAGCACGTAGCCGACGGGCGCGCCGTGGAAGTTCCCGTTGGACTCCACCCTCCCGTCGGGGAGCACCACGGGGTTGTCCACGGCCGCCGCCAGCTCCCGCTCGGCGACGGTACGGGCGTGCGCCAGGGTGTCGCGGCCCGCGCCGGCGACCTGGGGGGCGCAGCGCACGGAGTAGGCGTCCTGCACGCGCGGGGCGTCGTCCTGGTGGTGGCCGGTGAGCCCGGACCCCTGAAGGATCTTCAGCATGTTGGCGGCGGACGCGGCCTGACCGGGGTGCGGGCGGATGGCGTGCAGCTCGGGCGCGAGCACCCGGTCCGTCCCCAGCAGCGCCTCCAGGGTGAGGGCGGCGGTGACGTCGGCGGCGGTGAACAGCCGGGCGAGGTCGGCGCAGGCGAGCACCAGCATGCCGAGCATGCCGTCGGTGCCGTTGATCAGGGCCAGGCCCTCCTTCTCCCGCAGCTCGACGGGGGACAGGCCGTGCTCGGCCAGCAGCTCGGCCGCCGGGCGCACCGTCCCGTCGGGCCCCTCGGCCTCGCCCTCGCCCATCAGGGCCAGCGCGCAGTGCGACAGCGGTGCCAGGTCGCCGGAGCAGCCGAGCGAGCCGTACTCGTGGACGACGGGGGTGATCCGCGCGTTGAGCAGGCCGGCCATGGCGCGGGCGACCTCGGGCCGTACGCCGGTGTGCCCGGAGGCGAGGGTCTTCAGCCGCAGGAACATCAGCGCCCGCACCACCTCGCGCTCCACGCGCGGCCCCATTCCGGCGGCGTGCGAGCGGACGATGTTGCGCTGGAGCCTCACGCGCAGGTCGGTGGGGATGTGGCGGACGGCGAGGGCACCGAAGCCGGTGGAGACGCCGTAGACGGGGTCGGGCTTGGCGGCCAGGTCGTCGATGGTGCGCCGGGCGGCGGCGAGGGCGTCGAGCGCCTGCGCCGACAGCTCGACGCGCGCCAGGCCGCGGGCGACGGCGACGACGTCCTCGGCGGTGGTGCCGGAGGGTCCGACCACTACGCGGTGCTGCATATCCATATTCAGGAACACTAAAGAGTGAATCGAGTTCTGTCACGGTCCGGGGACGTGACCGCCGGCCGCGGGCCCCGCCCACCGGAGCCCCCGCGGCCGCCGGGGGCCGGGCGTCACGCGTCCAGGCCGCGGATGCGGCGGCGCTCGCCGGAGAGGCCGGCCGCCTCCGCCTCGTCCGCGAGGCGGACCACCGGATCCTCCCCGCGCTCCCGGCCCGCGTCCTCTCCGCCCTCCCGGCCCGCCACCACCGGTTTGGCGGTACGGGCGGCCTTCGCGCGGTACTGGGCGGCGTCGGCGAGGCGGAACAGCCGGCGGGCCGAGGGGACCGGTCCTATCGGATCGCCCGTGGAGGCCACCCCGCAGGCCACCCCCTGGCCCGTCTCCAGCTCGGCCGCCCGGCGGCAGACCTCGTCCGCGACCCGGACCACCTCGTCCGCCGACGGCCCCACCGCCAGCAGGCAGAACTCGTCCCCGCCCAGCCGGGCGGCCAGGGTGTCCGGGAGCATCGCGCCGCACAGCGACAGCACCGAGGCGAAACGTTCCAGCAGCCGGTCGCCCGCCTCGTGGCCCAGGTGGTCGTTGACCGTCTTGAGCCCGTTGACGTCGCAGACCAGCAGGCTCACCACCGTCCCGTCCGCGCGGTGCCGCTCCAGGGCCTCGTCCAGGCGCGCGTCCACCGCGCGCCGGTTCGCCAGTCCGGTGAGGGGGTCGGTGAAGGCCAGCCGCCGCACCTCCTCCAGGCGCTCGGTCTGGGCTATCCCGGCCGCGATCACCGACGCCAGCACGGTGGCGAAGTCGGCGTCGGCACGGCCGAAGACCAGTTGCCCGTGCTCCCGCGCCACGTACAGCTCGCCCCACGCCCGTCCGTGCAGCACGATCGGGGCGACCACGCAGCAGCCCCGTCCGCGGCGGCGCAGCGCGGCCGTGCGCCGGGCGTTCGGCGGCCTCCGTCCGCCCCCCGTGCCGTCCCGCACGTCCTCCTGCGCGCCGTCCGCCGTCTCCACCCAGGCGCGCGGCTCGCCGCCGCCCGCCCAGCGCCGGTGCAGGACCTCGGTGATCTCCGGGAAGTCGTGGACCGGGTACGACTCGTCCTCGGGGAACTCCTCCTCGTCCCCGTGCCGCTTGCCCGTGTTCACCAGCACCCGCAGCCGTCCGCGCTCGCGCTCCCAGACGGAGACGGCCGCGAAGGCCCCGTCCATCGCGACCCGCGCGCCCTCGGCGGCGGCGTGGGCGACGTCGCGCAGGGTGGGGGCGTCGGCCATCGCCTGCGCCAGTGCCACCACGGCCCGCAGCCGCGCGTCGTCACCCATGCCGTACCCAACTCATACGTCCCAGGTTATGGGCCTTCCTCCCGATGCGCCGATCGGCTCACTCCCCGGGCCAGCGCGGGGCCCGCTTCTCGTTGAAGGCGGCCACCCCCTCGGCGCGGTCGCCGGAGAACGCCACCGTGCGCCAGGCCGCGTCCTCCACCTCCAGGCCGGCGCGCAGGTCCATGCCCCAGCCGGTGCGCAGCGCCCGCTTGGCCGCCCGCAGGCCCACCGGGGAGTTGGCGGCGATGCGCCGGGCCAGCGCCAGCGCCTCGGCGCGGTCCTCGCCCTCGGCCACCAGGTGGTCGATCAGGCCCAGCTCGCGGGCCTCGGCGGCCTCCACCCGCCGCGCGGTGAAGATCAGCTCCGCGGCGCGGGCCGCGCCCACCCGGCGCGGCAGCAGTTGCGTGCCGCCGCCGCCGGGGATCACCCCGACGGACACCTCCGGCAGGCCGACCACGGCGGTGCGGTCGGCGACGATCAGGTCGCAGGACAGGGCCAGCTCGAAGCCGCCGCCGAGCGCGTACCCGTGCACGGCGGCGATCGTGGGCACCGGCAGCTCCAGCACCCCGGTGTAGGCGGCGCGGGCGTACGGCCGCTGCCGCGCCAGGTCCGCGTCGCTGAAGGAGTTCCGCTCCTTGAGGTCGGCGCCCACGCAGAAGGCCCGCTCGTGGGTGGAGCTGAGCACCACGGCCCGCACGTCCCGGTCGGCGGCGAGCGCGGCGCACGCCTCGCCGATGCGGCGGGCCAGCTCGGTGGAGACGGCGTTCATCGCCTTCGGCCGGTCCAGCACCAGCTCGGCGACGTGCGTGTCCGCCTCCCGCCGCACGCCGACCCACTCGCCGTACCGCTCCTCGCTCACACCGCCGCTCGCGCCGCCGTTCACGTCACCGTTCACGTCGTTCACGTCGTTCACGCAGCCCTTCCGGTTAACGATCGCTCACTGGTGTAGAGCGCATCATGCCATCCCCCCGCCCGACGGGGCAGGGGCCGAAGGGCCGGTACCGGGGGCGGGGGGCCGGAAAACAGGACGGGAACCAGGACGGATCAGGACGTGCGGCGGGCCAGCAGCCACGGCTCGATGACGCCGAGCCCGCGCACCGGCCGCTGGTAGAGGGGCTGGAGCACGAAGCGGTACGCCGTGATGTCGTCGGTCTCCTTCTCCGACTCCGGCGCGGCCCCCGCCTCGATCAGCTCCGCGCGCAGCGCCTCGTCGATCAGCACCGCGTCCTTGGGCGCTATCGAGGTCAGCCGGCTGGCCAGGTTCACCGTGTTGCCGAAGACGTCCCCCATCCGCGTGGTGACGGTGCCGAAGGCCATGCCCACGCGCAGCTCCGGCATGGTCGGGTCGTTGGCCAGGGTCTCGATCAGCCGCAGGCCGATCTCGGCCGCCGTGCCCGCGTCGTCGGCGACGTAGAGCACCTCGTCGCCCAGGGTCTTGATCAGCCGCCCGCCGTGCGCGGCGACCAGGTCGGCGGCCGTGGTCTCGAACGCCTCGACCAGCTCGCCCAGCTCCTCCTCCTCCAGCCGCCGGGTCAGCCGGGTGAAGCCCACCAGGTCGGCGAAGGCGACCGCGAGGCGCCGGTCCACCATCTCCTCGTCGTCCGCCGCCTGCACCACCCGTCCGGTGGCGGCGGCGAGCTGCCGGCGCCAGACGTACACCAGGAACTCCTGGAGTTCGGGCAGCAGCAGCTCCACCAGCGGGTACGCCACCTCGGTGCGGGTCATCCCCGGCTCGGGCGGCTCGGTCAGGCCCTCCAGGAAGGAGTCGATCTGCCACTCCGCCAGCCGTGCGGTCGTCTGCCCGGTGGAGCGCGCCACCTGGACCGCCATCGCCTCGCTGAGCAGCCCGGCCTCCACCAGGCCCGCCAGCCGCCGCAACGCGATCACGTCGGCCTCGGTCAGCGCCCGGGCCTGGCCGATGTCGGCGAACCCCATGGCGCGCCAGAAGCGGGCCGCCAGCTCCATCGGGACGTCGGCGGCGCGGGCCGCCTGGAAGGGGGTGTAGCGCCGCTCGGCACCCAGGATCAGCTGCTCGATGCGGAGTGCGAGGGGGTCCTCCTCGGTATGGGCCGCGGCCTCCTCGGCCGTCGGCTCTTCGGCTGGGGTGCCCGAGTCGTCCACTGCCCTTCCGATCCACTCACTGCCGCCGCGCCCGCCGCGCTGGGTCGAGTCAACGATACGGCAGGTGTGCCCTGGCTCACTCTCCCGGCGACTCCTGCGGCGGCCGGTCCGGCGACGTCCCGGAGGCGGGCCTGAGGTGCACGATGTCGCCCGCGTCCACCGGCTGCTGCACCCCCTCGCCGCTCGCCAGGACCAGCCGCCCGTCGCCGTCCACCGCGACCGCCTCGCCCAGCAGCTCGCGGTCGCCGGGCAGCAGGGCGCGCACCCGCCTGCCGAGCGTGGCGCATCCGGCGGTGTACGCCTCCCGCACCCGGCTCGCCTCCGGGTCGCCGTCCGCCGCGCGCCAGCGGCCGTACCACTCCTCCAGCGAGCGGAGCACCGAGCGCAGCAGCGGGTCGCGGTCGGTGCCGGACGCGCCCGCCAGCACCAGCGAGCCGGCCGTGGGCACCGGCAGCTCCTCCGCGCGCAGCGAGACGTTGAGCCCGATGCCGAGCACCACGCAGGCGGCCCCGCCGGGCCGCGCGACCCGCTCGGCGAGGATGCCGCCGACCTTGCGCTCCTCGCCCCGGTACCGCACCAGGACGTCGTTGGGCCACTTCAGCGCCGTGTCCACCCCGGCGGTGCGGGCCAGGGCGCCGGCCGTGGCGATCCCGGCGAGCAGCGGCAGCCAGCCCCAGCGCGCGGCGGGCACGTCCGGGGCGAGCAGCACCGAGAAGAACAGTCCCGAGCGGGGCGGCGCCGTCCAGGCCCGCTCCAGCCGCCCGCGGCCGGCGGTCTGCTGCTCGGCGACCAGCACCGCGCCCGGCGCCGCCTCGCCCCGGGCCGCCCGCGCGGCCAGGTCGGTGTTGGTGGAACCGGTGCTGGCGACCACCTCCAGGGAGGTCCACAGGGATCCGGGCCGCAGCAGCGCGCGGCGCAGCGCGGCGGCGCTCAGGGGCGGCCGCTCCAGGTCGGACCAGGGATGGTCCGAGGGGTCCTTCGGTGTCATGCAAGACAGACTAGGTGTGGCAAACACCGCACCGACGGAGCACTCCGCCGCCGATACGCTACGAACCGGTAGCCCGACGTTCACGACGAGGAGCGGCAGCCCGTGTCCGGACAGCAGAGCCCAGCCCCCGAGGAACAGCAGCGCCACACCACCGCGGGCAAGCTCGCGGACCTGCGGCGGCGCGTCGAGGAGGCCACCCACGCGGGTTCGGCGCGCGCCGTGGAGAAGCAGCACGCCAAGGGCAAGCTGACAGCCCGCGAACGGATCGCGCTGCTGCTGGACGAGGGGTCCTTCACCGAGCTGGACGAGTTCGCCCGCCACCGCTCGACCAACTTCGGGCTGGAGGAGAACCGCCCGTACGGCGACGGCGTCGTCACCGGCTACGGCACGGTGGACGGGCGTCCGGTGGCCGTCTTCTCCCAGGACTTCACCGTCTTCGGCGGCGCGCTGGGCGAGGTCTTCGGCCAGAAGATCGCCAAGGTGATGGACTTCGCGCTGAAGACCGGCTGCCCGGTCATCGGCATCAACGACTCCGGCGGCGCCCGCATCCAGGAGGGCGTGGCCTCCCTCGGCGCGTACGGCGAGATCTTCCGCCGCAACACCCACGCCTCCGGCGTGATCCCGCAGATCTCGCTGGTGATGGGCCCGTGCGCGGGCGGCGCGGTCTACTCCCCGGCGATCACCGACTTCACCGTGATGGTCGACCAGACCTCGCACATGTTCATCACCGGCCCGGACGTCATCAAGACGGTCACCGGCGAGGACGTCGGCTTCGAGGAGCTGGGCGGCGCCCGCACCCACAACGCCACCTCCGGCGTCGCGCACTACATGGCCGCCGACGAGAAGGACGCCATCGAGTACGTCAAGGCGCTGCTGTCGTACCTGCCGTCCAACAACCTCTCCGAGCCGCCCGCCTTCCCCGAGGAGGCGGACCTGGAGGTCACGGACGCCGACCGCGAGCTGGACACGCTGATCCCGGACTCGGCCAACCAGCCGTACGACATGCACACCGTGATCGAGCACGTGCTGGACGACGGCGAGTTCCTGGAGACCCAGCCGCTGTTCGCACCGAACATCATCACCGGCTTCGGACGGGTGGAGGGCCACCCGGTCGGAGTCGTGGCCAACCAGCCGATGCAGTTCGCCGGCTGCCTGGACATCGACGCGTCCGAGAAGGCCGCGCGCTTCGTGCGGACCTGCGACGCGTTCAACGTGCCGGTGCTGACCTTCGTGGACGTGCCCGGCTTCCTGCCCGGCACCGACCAGGAGTACGGCGGCATCATCCGGCGCGGCGCCAAGCTGATCTACGCCTACGCCGAGGCGACGGTGCCGCTGATCACCGTCATCACGCGCAAGGCGTTCGGCGGCGCGTACGACGTCATGGGCTCCAAGCACCTGGGCGCGGACCTCAACTTCGCCTGGCCGACGGCCCAGATCGCGGTGATGGGCGCCCAGGGCGCGGTCAACATCCTGCACCGCAAGGCCCTGGCGGCGGCCGCCACCGACGAGGAGCGGGAGGAACTGCGGGCGAAGCTCACCGCCGAGTACGAGGACGCCCTCCTCAACCCGTATGTCGCCGCCGAGCGCGGGTACGTGGACGCGGTGGTCCTGCCGTCCGACACCCGGCGCCACATCGTGCGCGGCCTGCGCTCGCTGCGCACCAAGCGCGAGGCGCTGCCGCCGAAGAAGCACGGCAACATCCCGCTCTGACCGCCACCCGCAGCTTCCCCAGCCCCCGAGGAGACCGTGACAGTGATCAAGGTCGTACGCGGCAATCCCACCCCCGAGGAGCTGGCCGCCGCCCTGGCGGTGGTGCGGACGCGGGCGGCGGCACTGGCGGCCGCAGGGCCCGCCGAGGCCGCCGCCGGGCGCGCCTCGGAGTGGTCCGACCCGGCCCGCACCGTCCCCGGCCGCCGGCTGCCGCACCCGGGGCCGCGGGCGTGGCGGACGACGTACTGGCCCGGCTGAGGCGGACAGGCACCGGCCCGGCCCCGAGCGGCCCGGGCGCCTGAGTACGCGTACTCAGGCGCCCGGGCCGCCCGTCGCGCAGGATCGGTGTCATGCTCTGGTCCGACCCGGCCGACGAACCCCCCGAGGAGCTGCGCGCCGCCCAGGCCAGGCTCCGCCGCGCCGGCTGGCTGCTCGCCGTGTCCATGGTCGTGGTCTTCCTGCTGCTGTGACCGCCCTGCCACGACCGCCGACCGCCGCCGCGAGCCGCCGCGGCCCTTCCTAGGATGGGCCGCATGGCCCACGACACCACTTCCGGCGCCGCGTCCGGCCGCCGCCGTCTCGTCCTCGCCTCCCAGTCCCCCGCCCGGCTCGGGCTGCTGCGCCAGGCCGGTCTGGCCCCCGAGGTGATCGTCAGCGGGGTGGACGAGGACGCCATCAGCGCCCCCACACCGGCCGAGCTGGCCCAGCGCCTGGCCGAGGCGAAGGCGGAGACCGTCGCGGGACGGCCCGAGGCCGCCGGCGCGCTCGTCATCGGCTGCGACTCGGTGCTGGAGCTGGACGGGCAGCCGCTGGGCAAGCCCGCGGACGCCGAGGAGGCCACCGCCCGCTGGAAGGCCATGCGCGGGCGCACGGGCGTCCTGGTCACCGGGCACTGCGTCATCGACACGGCCGCCGGCCGCCGCGCCTGTGCGACCGCCGCCACGGCCGTCCGCTTCGGCGAGCCCAGCGACGCGGAGATCGCCGCCTACGTGGCCAGCGGCGAACCGCTGCACGTCGCGGGCGCCTTCACCCTCGACGGCCGGTCCGCGCCCTTCGTCGACGGCATCGACGGCGACCCCGGCACCGTCATCGGGCTCTCGCTGCCGCTGCTGCGCCGCCTGCTGGCCGAGCTGGGCGTGGGGATCACGGAGCTGTGGACCTGACCGGCGGCCGGCCCGGGGCCGTACGGAGCAACGGCGCGCCGTTGCGCGGCTGACGGGCGTCCGTGTCCTCCGGCCCGGGGCCGCCCGTCGCCGCGGCATCCGCGGACGGTGTCCTTCCGCGTCGTGTCCGGGCGGCGGCACGCGTGTTACCAGCGGGTAAGGCCAGAAGAGGGAATTCGCGCTCCGGCAAAGTTTCGCCCCGCCGTTCGTAGGAAGTCCACAAAGGAACGGGGAGATCCGCACCCCGCCCCGACAGTAACCTTGGCCACATCCGGGATGTCCCACCAGGACGGAAGACCCGGCGTACCGTGTACTCACAAGGGATTTGAGCCTCCCACGAGTTCTCGGGGTCACAATCCGTGTGGGCAAGCTCACCACCCAGGGCGACTCGGCGTGCGATGTCGCCGATACCTAAACTCACCTTGTTTCAAGGAGGGAGTCATCGTGCGCAAGGTGCTCATCGCCAATCGCGGTGAAATCGCTGTCCGCGTCGCCCGTGCCTGCCGGGACGCCGGAATCGCGAGCGTGGCCGTCTACGCCGATCCGGACCGGGACGCACTGCACGTCCGGGTGGCGGACGAGGCTTTCGCCCTGGGCGGTGACACCCCCGCCACCAGCTACCTGGACATCGCCAAGGTCCTCAAGGCCGCCGCCGACTCCGGCGCGGACGCGGTCCACCCCGGCTACGGCTTCCTGTCGGAGAACGCCGAGTTCGCCCAGGCCGTCATCGACGCCGGGCTGATCTGGATCGGCCCGCCTCCGCACGCCATCCGGGCGCTGGGCGACAAGGTCGCCGCCCGGCACATCGCCCAGCGGGCCGGCGCCCCCCTGGTGGCGGGTACCCCGGACCCGGTCTCGGGTGCCGAGGAGGTCATCGCCTTCGCCGAGGAACACGGCCTGCCGATCGCCATCAAGGCCGCCTTCGGCGGCGGCGGGCGCGGTCTGAAGGTCGCCCGCACCATGGAGGAGATCCCGGAGCTGTACGAGTCGGCCGTCCGCGAGGCGGTGGCCGCCTTCGGCCGCGGCGAGTGCTTCGTGGAGCGCTACCTGGACCGGCCGCGGCACGTGGAGACCCAGTGCCTGGCCGACAAGCACGGCAACGTGGTGGTGGTCTCCACCCGTGACTGCTCCCTCCAGCGGCGCCACCAGAAGCTAGTGGAGGAGGCGCCCGCGCCGTTCCTGACGCCCGAGCAGAACGCCGAGCTGTACCGCGCGTCCAAGGCCATCCTGAAGGAGGCGGGCTACGAGGGCGCGGGCACCTGCGAGTTCCTGGTCGGCCAGGACGGCACCATCTCCTTCCTGGAGGTCAACACCCGCCTCCAGGTGGAGCACCCGGTGACCGAGGAGGTCACCGGCATCGACCTGGTGCGCGAGATGTTCCGCATCGCCGACGGCGAGGAGCTGGGCTACGACGACCCGCCGCTGCGCGGTCACTCGTTCGAGTTCCGCATCAACGGCGAGGACGCGGGCCGCAACTTCCTCCCGGCCCCCGGCACCGTGACGACGTTCGCCCCGCCGTCGGGTCCGGGCGTGCGGCTGGACGCGGGCGTGGAGTCCGGGTCCGTCATCGGCCCCGCCTGGGACTCGCTGCTGGCCAAGCTGATCGTCACCGGCGCCACCCGGCAGCAGGCCCTCCAGCGCGCCGCCCGCGCCCTGGAGGAGTTCCGGGTCGAGGGCATGGCCACGGTCCTGCCCTTCCACCGCAAGGTGGTGCGCGACCCGGCCTTCGCGCCGGAGGTAAACGGCCGTCCCGAGGGGCCGTTCGACGTCCACACCCGGTGGATCGAGACCGAGTTCGTCAACGACATCAAGCCGTTCGCCGGTCCCGCCGAGGCCGAGGCGGAGGAGGACGAGCCCGGCCGGGAGACCGTGGTGGTCGAGGTCGGCGGCAAGCGCCTGGAGGTCTCCCTGCCCGCCTCGCTGGGCATGACGCTGGCCCGCACCGCCGCGGCCGGCGGCGCCCGTCCCAAGCGGCGCGCGGCCCGGAAGTCCGGCCCGGCCGTCACCGGCGACACCCTGGCCTCCCCGATGCAGGGCACCATCGTGAAGATCGCGGTGGAGGAGGGCCAGCAGGTCGCCGAGGGTGACCTGGTCGTCGTCCTGGAGGCGATGAAGATGGAGCAGCCCATCACCGCGCACAAGGCCGGCACCATCAAGGGGCTGACCGCCGACATCGGCGCGAGCATCAGCTCCGGCGCCGCCATCTGCGAGATCAAGGACTGACCCGGGCGGCACACGGGGCGGGGCGGCCGTACGGCCGCCCCGCCCCCTTTTTTCCGCAACTCTCTCCCCGCCGGGCGCAGCAGAGCGCCGGAGCGGCGCGTCAGGGGCGCCGCTGGGTCAGGTCGGTCGCCCGGCCCGCCGTCTGCCCCTCGCCCGGCGCGGCCGGGGGAGCCGCGCGCAACTGCGCCCCGCCACCGCCGCCCGGCGGGTGCTGGCGGCGCTGCCCCGGCAGGGGGACCTCGCGGCGGGGCTGCCGCACCGGTGCGCCCGCGCCCCCCGCCGCCGTGCCCTCGCCCTCCGGGCCGCCGTGCTGCGCCGTACCCGCCGCCGTGCCGTGCGGCGCGCCCTGCGCCGTGCCGTGGCCCGCGGCCACCGAGACCTGCACGCCCAGGTCCGCCAGCGCCTGGAGCTCGGCCGCCGCCCGTTCCTCCTGCGGCGGCGGCTCGTCAGTCACCAGACGGGCGATGAGGTCCGGGGGCACCGTCTGGAACATCGTGTCGACGCCCAGCTTGGTGTGGTCCGCGAGGACGACGACCTCCGCGGCGGCCTGGACCAGGGCCCGGTCCACGCTCGCCGAGAGCATGTTGGAGGTGGACAGGCCGCGCTCGGCCGTCAGCCCGCTGCCGGACAGGAAGGCGCGCGAGACCCGCAGCCCCTGCAGGGCCTGCTCGGCGCCGCTGCCGACCAGCGCGTAGTTGGAACCGCGCAGCGTGCCGCCGGTCATGACCACCTCGACGCGGTTGGCGTGCGCCAGCGCCTGCGCCACCAGCAGGGAGTTGGTGACCACCGTCAGGCCCGGGACGCGCGCCAGGCGCCGGGCCAGCTCCTGGGTGGTCGTCCCCGCCCCGACGACGATGGCCTCGCCCTCCTGGACGAGGCCCGCGGCCAGATCGGCGATGGCCGCCTTCTCCGCGGTCGCCAGGTGGGCCTTCTGGGGGAAGCCGGACTCCCGGGTGAAGCCGCCGGGCAGCACCGCGCCTCCGTGGCGGCGGTCGAGCAGCCCTTCGGCCTCCAGCGCCCGGACGTCGCGCCGTACGGTCACTTCGGAGGTCTGGACGACGCGTGCGAGTTCCCGGAGGGAGACCGCTCCGTTGGCGCGCACCATTTCGAGGATCAGTTGGCGACGTTCTGCAGCGAACACGAAACTGACAGTAACGCGAGCGACCGTCTGCTTTCAGCTCTTTCCGCTGAATAACGGAAGTTGTTCGTAGGCGCGCCCCTGCCGTGGTATACGCGACCGCTCCGGCGAACCGGGCGCCGGTCAGCCCTCCTCGGCGGCCTTCCGCGTCTGGAGCTGCCGCGCCACCTCGGCGATCGAACCCGACAGGGAGGGATAGACCGTGAACGTGTTCGCGATCTGTTCGACCGTCAGATTGTTGTCGACCGCTATCGAAATCGGATGGATCAGCTCGCTCGCGCGCGGCGCCACCACCACGCCGCCGACCACGATGCCCGTGCCGGGGCGGCAGAACAGCTTCACGAAACCGTCCCGGATGCCCTGCATCTTCGCGCGCGGGTTGCGCAGCAGCGGCAGCTTGACGGCGCGGGCGTCGATCCGGCCGCTGTCCACGTCGGCCTGCGAGTAGCCGACGGTGGCGATCTCCGGGTCGGTGAAGACGTTCGCCGAGACCGTCTTGAGGTTCAGCGGCGCCACCGGCTCGCCCAGGAAGTGGTACATCGCGATGCGGCCCTGCATCGCGGCGACCGAGGCGAGCGCGAGGACGCCCGTGCAGTCGCCGGCCGCGTAGACGCCGGGGGCGCTGGTGCGGGAGACCCGGTCCGTCTTGATGTGGCCGGACTCCTTCAGCTTGACCCCGGCCTCCTCCAGGCCGATGCCCGAGGTGTTCGGGACGGCTCCGACGGCCATCAGGCAGTGGCTGCCGGTGATGACCCGGCCGTCCGAGAGGGTGACCTCCACCCGGTCCCCGACGCGCTTGGCCGAGGCCGCCCGGGAGCGGGACATCACGTTCATGCCGCGGCGGCGGAAGACGTCCTCCAGCACCGCGGCCGCGTCCGGGTCCTCGCCGGGCAGCACGCGGTCGCGCGAGGAGACCAGCGTCACCCGGGAGCCCAGCGCCTGGTAGGCGCCCGCGAACTCGGCGCCGGTGACGCCGGAGCCGACCACGATCAGCTCCTCGGGCTGCTCCTCCAGGTCGTACACCTGGGTCCAGTTCAGGATGCGCTCGCCGTCCGGCCGGGCGTCGGGCAGCTCGCGCGGCTTGCCGCCGGTCGCGATCAGCACGGCGTCGGCGGTCAGCCGCTCCTCGCCGCCGTCCGCCAGCTCCACGGCGACCCGGCGCGTGCCGTCCGGCGCCTGGTGCGGCTCCAGGCGGCCCCGGCCGCGCAGCACGCGTGCGCCGGCCCGGGTGACGGAGGCGGTGATGTCGTGCGACTGGGCGAGCGCGAGGCGCTTGACGCGCCGGTTGACCCTGCCGAGGTCCACGCCGACGACCCGGGCGGGGCGCTCCGGGTCGGGGGTGCCGTCCTCGACGATGATGCCGAGCTCCTCGTAGGAGGAGTCGAAGTTCGTCATCACCTCGGCCGTGGCGATCAGCGTCTTGGACGGAACGCAGTCGGTCAGCACCGATGCCCCGCCCAGCCCGTCGCGGTCGACGACGGTCACTTCCGCTCCGAGCTGGGCGGCCACCAGCGCCGCCTCGTAGCCGCCCGGTCCACCACCGATGATCACGATCCGAGTCACGTTCTCCAGTCTCGCACGCCCCCTCCGCGCACCGCCCACCACCCGCCGGGCCGGTGCGGCGGCTTCCCCGGGGCGCGGACGCGGGGCCCGCTAACCTCGTCGCATGTCGCTCTACGCCGCATACGCCGGAAACCTCGACGCCCGGCTGATGTCCCGTCGCGCCCCGCACTCCCCCCTGCGCGGCACCGGGTGGCTCACCGGGTGGCGGCTCACCTTCGGCGGCGAGCACATGGGCTGGGAGGGGTCGCTGGCGACCATCGTCGAGGCGCCGCTGTCCACGGTCTTCGTGGCGCTGTACGACATCGCGCCCATGGACGAGGACTCCATGGACCGCTGGGAGGGCGTGGGCATGGGCATCTACCGCCGCACCCGGGTGCGGGTGCACACCCTGGACGGCGACGAGGCGGCGTGGTGCTACGTGCTGAACGGGTACGAGGGCGGGCTGCCCTCGGCCCGCTACCTGGGGGAGATCGCCGACGCGGCGGAGTCCGCCGGAGCCCCCCACGACTACGTGACGGAGCTGCGCAAGCGCCCCTGCTGAAACCCCCGCCGGCATCCCCCGGCGGCCCTCGCCGTCCGGAGAGAAGCCCACCTCCCCCGGCCGTCTACGCGCGTAGGCAATTACCGGCTACCCTCATCGGCGTGAACGCATCTGCCACCACGGACTACTCAGGCGACCCGTACGCCGCCGCCGACGCCGCAGCGACCCGCCTGCGCGAACTGACCGGCGCGCAGAGCCATGACGTCGCCCTGGTCATGGGCTCGGGCTGGGTGCCCGCCGCCGACGCGCTCGGGGAGCCGGACCACGAGTTCCCCTTCACCGACCTGCCCGGCTTCCCCCCGCCGATGGTGGCGGGGCACGCCGGGAAGATCCGCTCCCACCGCGTCGGCGACAAGCGGGCGCTGGTCTTCCTCGGCCGCACGCACCTGTACGAGGGCCGTGGTGTCGCGCCCGTCGTCCACGGCATCCGCACCGCCGTGGCCGCCGGCTGCAAGACCGTCGTGCTGACCAACGGCTGCGGCGGCCTCCGCCCGGGGATGCGTCCCGGCCAGCCGGTCCTCATCCGGGACCACATCAACCTGACCGGCGTCTCGCCGATCGTCGGCGCCCGGTTCGTCGACCTGACCGACCTCTACTCGCCGCGGCTGCGCACGCTGTGCCAGGAGGTGGACGACACCCTGGAGGAGGGCGTCTACGTCCAGCTCCCCGGCCCGCACTACGAGACGCCCGCCGAGATCGGCATGCTCCGGGCGATCGGCGGCGACCTGGTGGGCATGTCCACCGTCCTGGAGGCGATCGCCGCCCGCGAGGCGGGCGCGGAGGTGCTGGGCATCTCCCTGGTCACCAACCTGGCCGCGGGCATGACGGGCGAGCCGCTGAACCACGAGGAGGTCCTCCAGGCGGGCCGCGACTCGGCCGCCCGGATGGGTTCCCTCCTGGCCCGGGTCCTCGGGCGCGTCTGACCCGGCGCCCGGGAGGCCCCACCGCGGACGGCCACCACGGACACCCGCCACGGACAGCCGAGCGCGGGCGGGGTCCGGGGGCGTCCCGGGTAGGCGTGGGTGGGAGGTTCCGCGCCCGCCCGGCGCGGAAGTGCAGTGAAGCGGGAGCGGCGCCCGGCGCCGTCCGCGAGGCGACACGCGAGAGACGGAGAGAACCGTGGCAACCGTGCACGAGGATCTGACCGCGCGGGCGCGGTCCTGGCTGGCCGAGGACCCGGACCCGCAGACCCGGGAGGAACTGGCCGGACTCGTCGAGGCCAGGGATCTCGACGAGCTGGCCGACCGGTTCTCCGGCACCCTCCGGTTCGGCACCGCGGGGCTGCGCGGGGAGCTGGGCGCCGGACCGATGCGGATGAACCGCGTGGTGGTCATCCGGGCCGCCGCCGGGCTCGCGGCGTACCTCCGCAAGAACGGGCACGACGGCGGCCTGGTGGTCGTCGGGTACGACGCCCGCCGCAAGAGCGCCGACTTCGCGCGCGACACCGCCGCCGTGATGGTCGGCGCCGGGCTCCGGGCGGCCCTGCTGCCCCGGCCCCTGCCCACCCCCGTGCTGGCCTTCGCCATCCGGCACCTGGGCGCCGTCGCGGGCGTCATGGTCACCGCCAGCCACAACCCGCCGCGCGACAACGGCTACAAGGTGTACCTGGGCGGGGGCTCCCAGATCGTGCCGCCGGCCGACGCCGGGATCGCCGACGAGATCGCCTCGATCGGCTCGCTCGCCGACGTCCCGCGCGCCGACTCCGGCTGGGACGTCCTCGGCGAGGAGGTCGTCGACGCCTACCTGGACCGGGCGGTCACGGTCCTCACCCCGCGCTCCCCCCGGAACGTGCGGGTCGTCCACACCGCCCTGCACGGCGTCGGCGGCGCCACGCTCGCCGCGGCCTTCGAACGCGCGGGCTTCCCCGCCCCGGTCGCCGTCGCCGAGCAGGCCGAGCCCGACCCCGACTTCCCCACCGTCGCCTTCCCCAACCCCGAGGAGCCCGGGGCGATGGACCTGGCCTTCGCCACGGCCCGCGCCCACCAGGCCGACGGCATCGACCTGATCATCGCCAACGACCCCGACGCCGACCGCTGCGCGGTGGCGGTGCCCGACCCCGGCACCGACGCGGGCTGGCGGATGCTGCGCGGTGACGAGGTGGGGGCGCTGCTGGCCACCCACCTGGTGCACAAGCGGGCGCGGGGCGCCTTCGCCACCACGATCGTCTCGTCCTCGCTGCTGTCCAAGATCGCGGCCGAGGCGGGCGTGCCGTACGCCGAGACGCTGACCGGTTTCAAGTGGCTGGCCCGCGTGGACGGCCTGCGCTACGCCTACGAGGAGGCGCTGGGCTACTGCGTCGACCCCGAGGGCGTCCGCGACAAGGACGGCATCACGGCCGCGCTGCTCGTCGCCGAGCTGGCCGCGGAGCTGAAGGAGAGCGGCCGCACCCTGACCGAGCTGCTGGACGACCTCGCGGCGCGGTACGGGCTGCACGCCACCGACCAGCTCTCGGTGCGGGTGGCGGACCTGTCCCGCATCGACGCGGTGATGCGCCGGCTGCGGCGGACGCCGCCGGTGGCGCTGGCCGGCCTGACCGTGACCTCCGCCGAGGACCTGAGCCGGGGCGACGAGACCCTCCCGCCGACCGACGCCCTGCGCTACCGGCTGGCCGGCGACCCCCGGCAGGGGGTCGCCGGGGCGCGGATCGTGGTCCGTCCCAGCGGTACGGAGCCGAAGCTGAAGTGCTACCTGGAGGTGGTCGTCCCCGTCGCGGACGCCTCGGAGCTGGCCACGGCCCGCGCCACGGCGGACCGGGTGCTGGGAGCCCTGCGGACGGACCTCGCCGCCGCCGCGGGGATCTGATCCGGCGTGCGCCCGCGGCCCGGGGACGGTCCCGGGCCGCGGGGCTTCAGCCCAGGAGCTGCAGGAACAGCAGGGCGATCCCGCCGGCCGCCGCGGGGGCCAGGATCTCGTAGGCCCACCGGACGTCCGGGGCGCCCTGCGCCCCCTCGTCGGAGGCGTGGCGCCCGGCCAGTGTGCGGATCTCCGCCACCGCCTGGTCGGCCTGGGCCCGGTACGTCCCCTCCGGGCCCGCCGGGTGGTTGCCGGCGAACACCGAACCGGGTCCGGACAGGTTCGCCGGGGCCCGGCCGCCGCCCTGCCGAAGAGCCCTCTTGCGCTGCCGCAGCGAAACCGGGATCGCCCACATCTGGTACTTCCGGCCGGCCGCGAAGACCTCGCTGGAGTAGCCGGCCCGGACGTCCTCCACGGCCGCCCACGGCAGCGTGATCGTGCGGAACGGGTTGCGCACGCGCAGCCGCTCGCGGCCCGCGAACACCGCGGGCCGCAGGGAGAAGGCCACGATCAGCGGCGCCAGGAACAGCAGGCCGGCCAGCGCGGTCCACCGGGTGCGGCCCTCTCCGTTGAGGAGCCCGTCGCCCGCCAGCAGCAGGACGAGCAACAGCAGCAGCGAGCCTCCCACCATCGCCGAGCCGGAGCGGTAGGTGTGGTCGGCGTACCCGGTCTGCTCACGCGTCATGCCCTGATTCTGCCCGATGCCCCGGCGGGGGCATCGGAGCGGCGGGGACCGGCCGGGGACGGGCGGGCGGCGGCGGGACCTGGAGGGGATGACAGGTCGCTACGCGCGTAGATATGCTCCTCTGGTGACCATGCCTGCCACGTCTCCCAGCACACCCGCCGCGCTGGCCGACGCCACCGCGTCCGACACCGCGCTGCGCCGCTTCCTGCACGGCCTGCCCGGGGTCGACGCGGTCGGTCTCGAAGCCCGCGCCGCCCAGCTCGGCACCCGCTCGATCAAGACCACGGCGAAGGCGTACGCCATCGACCTGGCCATCTCGATGATCGACCTGACGACCCTGGAGGGCGCCGACACCCCGGGCAAGGTCCGGGCGCTGTGCGCCAAGGGCGTCAACCCCGACCCCACCGACCGCACCACCCCGAAGGTCGCCGCGATCTGCGTCTATCCGGACATGGTGGCCACCGCCCGGGAGGCGCTGGCCGCCGCCGGGGACCGGGACGTCAAGGTCGCCTCCGTCGCCACCGCCTTCCCCTCGGGCCGCGCCGACCTGCCGGTCAAGCTGGCGGACACCCGCGATGCGGTCGCCGCCGGGGCCGACGAGATCGACATGGTGATCGACCGCGGCGCCTTCCTCTCCGGCCGATACATGAAGGTCTTCGAGGAGATCAGGGCCGTGAAGGAGGCGTGCGCCCGCCCGGACGGGACCGACGCGCACCTGAAGGTCATCTTCGAGAACGGCGAGCTGGCCACGTACGACAACGTCCGCCGCGCCTCCTGGCTGGCGATGCTCGCCGGGGCGGACTTCATCAAGACCTCCACCGGCAAGGTGGCGGTCAACGCCACGCCGGCGAACACGCTGGTGATGCTGGAGGCCGTGCGCGACTTCCGCGCCGCCGGCGGACGCCAGGTCGGCGTCAAGCCCGCGGGCGGCATCCGCACCGCCAAGGACGCGATCAAGTACCTGGTGCTGGTGAACGAGACCCTCGGCGCGGACTGGCTGCACCCCGACTGGTTCCGCTTCGGCGCCTCCAGTCTCCTCAACGACCTGCTGATGCAGCGTCAGAAGCTGACCACCGGGCGCTACTCCGGCCCCGACTACGTGACGGTGGACTGATCACGATGAGCCCCATCTTCGAGTACGCACCCGCGCCCGAGTCCCGCGCGGTCGTGGACATCGCGCCCTCCTACGGCCTGTTCGTCGACGGAGAGTTCCGCGAGGCCGCCGACGGCCGGGTCTTCAAGACCGTCTCGCCGTCCACCGAGGAGGTCCTGTCGGAGGTCGCCCACGCGGGCGCCGAGGACGTGGACGCCGCCGTGGCCGCCGCCCGCCGGGCCTTCCCGTCCTGGTCGGCCCTGCCCGGCGCCGAGCGCGCCAAGTACCTGTTCCGGATCGCCCGGATCATCCAGGAGCGCTCGCGCGAGCTGGCCGTGCTGGAGACCCTGGACAACGGCAAGCCGATCCGCGAGACCCGCGACGTGGACCTGCCGCTGGTCGCCGCGCACTTCTTCTACTACGCGGGCTGGGCCGACAAGCTCGCCCACGCCGGCTTCGGCCCCGACCCCCGTCCGCTGGGCGTGGCGGGCCAGGTCATCCCGTGGAACTTCCCGCTGCTGATGCTGGCCTGGAAGGTCGCCCCGGCGCTGGCGACCGGCAACACCGTCGTCCTCAAGCCCGCCGAGACCACTCCGCTGTCCGCCCTGTTCTTCGCGGACGTCTGCCGCCAGGCCGGGCTGCCGCGGGGCGTGGTCAACATCCTCACCGGCGACGGCTCCACCGGTGCCGCGCTGGTGGCGCACGAGGGCGTCGACAAGGTCGCCTTCACCGGCTCCACCGCCGTGGGCAGGCAGATCGCCCGCACGGTCGCGGGCACGCGCAAGAGGCTCACCCTGGAGCTGGGCGGCAAGGGCGCCAACATCGTCTTCGACGACGCGCCGATCGACCAGGCCGTCGAGGGCATCGTGAACGGCATCTACTTCAACCAGGGCCAGGTCTGCTGCGCGGGCTCCCGGCTGCTGGTCCAGGAGTCGGTCCACGACGAGCTGCTGGAGGCGCTCAAGCGCCGCCTGGCGACCCTGCGGGTCGGCGACCCGCTGGACAAGAACACCGACATCGGCGCGATCAACTCGGCCGCGCAACTGGCCCGCATCCGCGAGCTGTCGGACATCGGCGCCGCCGAAGGCGCCGAGCGCTGGTCGCCGCCGTGCGAGCTGCCGGATCAGGGCTTCTGGTTCGCGCCGACGGTGTTCACCGGCGTCACCCAGGCGCACCGGATCGCCCGGGAGGAGATCTTCGGCCCGGTGCTGTCGGTGCTTACCTTCCGCACGCCGGAGGAGGCGATCGAGAAGGCCAACAACACGCCGTACGGTCTCTCCGCCGGCATCTGGTCGGAGAAGGGCTCGCTGATCCTGGCCGTGGCCGACAAGCTCCGGGCC
>NZ_DASQNP010000069.1:0-8660 GCF_035644915.1 Streptomyces sp. | reverse complement strand
CTGGGCGGCGCAGGCCCGGGCGAGCGGGGACAGGAGGGCGGACAGCCCGGCCGCCGCGTCCGGTGCCAGGTCCCGCCAGGGGCGTTCGGCCGCCCGGTCCGTCGCCTCCTCGGCCTCGCGCAGGACGCGGCGGCCCGCGTCCGTCGCCGCGCCGTCGGCCCCGAGCAGTCCGCGTTCCTCCAGCCGGTGCCGGGCCGCCTCCCACTGCCCGTCCGTCCAGCCCCGGTACGGCTGGAGTTCGGCGCGCGGCAGGCCGGTGGCCGCGCGCAGCACGAGCGCCTCGCAGCCGTCGAGCCCGGCGGCCAGCAGGGCGGCCACGTGGCCGTCGCCGCGGTGCTCCCGCAGCAGGGTCGTGGCGTGCCACAGCCGCTCGAACGGGTCGTCCGGAACCGGCACGGCGGTGTTGGCGGCCGCCAGCACCCGCCCGGCGCAGTCCAGCCCGGTGGCGAGCGGTGTCAGCAGGTCCGCGGCCCGTTCGGCCTCGGCCTCGCGTCCGGCCAGCAGCCGCCGCAGCGCGGCGGCCGCCCCGGCCCCGCGCACCGCCAGGGCGGTGCCGGGCGTGACCACCTCCCACACCCCCGGCAGGGCGCGGGCCACCATCGGCGGGGCGAAGGCGAAGAAGGCCGCCACCACCGGTTCCGGGCCGACGGCGCCCAGCGGGGCGGCCCGGCCCGCGAAGTAGCCGCGCCAGAAACCGCGCAGCCCCGCCTCCCGGAAGGCGGCCGCGGCCTCCGGCGCGAAGTAGGTGACCGCGTGGATCGGTTCGAACAGCTCCCACATGGCGCGGGCGCCGGGCGCGCCCGCGCCGGCGGTGCGGTCGGTCATGCCTCTCCTCCCCGGTACCGGCGCCCCGCCCCGCTGTGGCGGCACGCTCCGGTCCGGCCATGGTCGCCCCCTTTCGCGGGCGCCGGAAAGGGGCCGTACGGCCCCGTGCCGTCAGGTTCGGGCCGCCTCCTCCCGCTCCGATCCCGCCGGGGCCCCGCGGAGGAAGGCGTCCAGGCCCGCGCCGGCGGCGCAGGCCCGGGCGAGCGGCGGCAGGAGAGCGGACAGCCCGGCCGCCGTGTCCGGTGCCGGCTCCCGCCGGAGGGCGTCCGGCCGTCCGGCCCGTCGCCTCCCCGGCCTCGCATCGCGCTGCAGAAAGTGCGGGAGCCACTCGCGGACGATCGCGGGACCCACCCGGAGGTCGCCCGATGGGATGGGGACGATCCGGTGCAGAAGAGCGCCGTGTCAACCGCAGGAAGAACACAGAAGGGGCGCTTGGGAAACCGGGTTCCCCGCCGGTGTTCTGATCCGTTCACCGGCGGGAGAGTCCACCTGGTGGGCACCATACGTGTGTGAACGGTAACGCCATGCTCCCGTCAGGTCCGCCCGCACCTCTCCCCAAGCGCCGGAACGCTGTTCTGCGGCTGTACGACGCACCTGTCCACCGGGACTGGCTGTTCTGGACGACCGTCGGCTGGGGAGTCCTGGCGGCCATCTCCATCCCGACGAGCGACGAGCCCACGCCGCCGAGCCCCCTGCCCGTATGGCTGGACACCCTGCTGGCCATCGTCGTCATGATCGCCACTTTCGGTCTGCTGCCCGCCTGGCTCCGGCTGCTCTACCGACGCTGGCGGTGGCACCGACGGCAGCGGCCGGCCCCGGTCTCCGCGCCCCGGCCGAACCCGGCTTCCACACCCCGGTCGGCCTCGGCACAGCCGCACGCGTCGGCTTCCCCGCGTCCGCCGGTTCCTTCCCCTCGCCGAGACCCCGCCACGCCCCCGCCCCCGGCCGCCGACGAGCCCCGGCCGGAGGCACCCGGCGGCGGCCGTCGCACTCCGACGGCCTCTCGCCATGACCTGGCCACCTCTTCCGTCCTGGCCCACATGCGCGAGTCGCTGCCGCACCCCGTTGCCCGCGCCGTGCGTTCACTGCAGCG
This sequence comes from Streptomyces sp., assembly GCF_035644915.1. GTDB lineage: Bacteria > Actinomycetota > Actinomycetes > Streptomycetales > Streptomycetaceae > Streptomyces. The sequence goes on along the minus strand of NZ_DASQNP010000069.1, from coordinate 6,742 downwards.
AGCACACACCGACAGGGACCGCTACGAGGCTCTGCTCGGCACCGCCGAGATTCTCGCCGCCACGGCCAGTGTGACGGTGGCGGCCCTGCTCAACCACGAACGCACGGCCGGAAGCGGCAGGGCCGATCAGGAAAGTGCGGGAGAACGCAACCTCGCCGCGCTGCGCAGCGCCTACACGGCGAAGGGCGTCATGTTCGGCACCTGGACGAACTGGCTCGGCGGTCTGGGCCCCCTGGCCGAAGCCCGCCCCGGCCTGGTTCCCGGTCTGCGGGACGCCCTGCAGGACGTGCCCGACGACCCGGGGCTCGTCGGGCACCTCAACGCCCTGCGGGAGGAACGCAACCGGGCGGCGCACGGCGACAAGCCGCAGAGCAACCAGGAGGCCGCCGTACGGGTGGCCGAGCACGCACACCACCTCGAACGCGCGCTGGAACGGGCGCGCTTCCTGGAGTCCTTTCCCTGGCTGCTCACCGTCTCCTGCTCGTACCAGCCGCGGACCCGTACCTATCAGGTGGCCGCCGACCACGTGGTAGGCGATCACCCCGACTTCGAGCGCCGGACGTTCACGCTGGACGAACCCGTCGGCAACGACATGCTGTACCTGCAGACGCCGGACGGACCGGTCCCGCTCTCGCCCTTCGCGTCCGCCGGCTTCTGCTCGCAGTGCCGCCAAGTGGAGATCTGCTACACCTACAAGGCCGGAAGGCAGGAGGGTCACGCCACGCTCAAGAGCTTCACCAGCGGGCACGACATCCCCGCCCCCGAACTGGCCGAGGAAATCCGTGCCCTCCCCGAGCGGGCACGCGACGGCCGGCGGTGACGAGCCGACCGAACCCGGCCGCCTTCACCGGAGGAAGGCGTCCAGGCCCGCGCCGGCGGCGGCGAGCGCCGTCTCGCCCGCGGTCAGGGAGTCGTACACGAAGTGGACCGGGGCGTCGTCGATGCCGCAGAACCCGGAGATCCCGGTGCTCAGCACGTGGGCGACCGTCCTGTCCCAGCCCAGTTCGGCGAACTGGTCGCGGGAGTAGCTGACCAGGCCGAGCCAGAGCATCCGCTTGCCCCGCAGCCGGGTGCGGCCGTAGGCGAAGCCGTGGTTCCACACCCGGTCGACCCATCCCTTGAGGACGGCCGGCAGCCCGAACCACCACAGGGGGAAGACCACCACGATCACATCGGCGGCGGCCATGCGCCGCATGTGGGCCCGGACCTCCTCGGAGTACGCCTTGCCGGGGTCCGCCCAGTCCGGCTCGTCCACCGTGGTCATCCGGGGGTCGAAGCCCTCGCGGTGCAGGTCGAGCACGTCGACCGCGAAGCCGTCGGCCTCGAGCCGGGCCCGGGCCCGGTCGGCGACCTGCGCGGTCAGGGAGTCCGGGCGGTGGTGGGCGAAGACGAGCAGGGCGCGCCCGGCGCTCCGGGCCGTCACCGCTCCTCCCTCAGCCTGACCAGCATCTTTCCGGTGTTGGCGCCGCGCAGCACGCCCAGGAACGCCTCGGGCGCCCGCTCGATGCCCTCGACGACGGTCTCCTCGGTGCGCAGCGTGCCGTCGGCCAGCCAGCCGGCGGCCTTGGCGGTCCACTCGGGGAGGAGGTCGAGGTGGTTGGTGACGAGCATGCCGCGCAGGGTGACCTCCCGGGCCGCGGACGCGAAGAGGTTGTCGGGGCCCGGCACCGGCCCGGTGGCGTCGTAGGTGCTGATCGCGCCGACCAGGGCGATCCGCCCGCCGAAGCGCATCGCGTCGATCGCCGCCCGGAGGTGGTCGCCGCCCACGTTGTCCAGGTAGACGTCGATGCCCTCGGGCGCGGCCTTGGCGAGCTGTTCGCCGATCCGCCCCTGGTGGCGGTCGATGGCCGCGTCGAAGCCGAACACGTCCAGGAGCCCGGCGGTCTTGCGGGGGCCGCCCGCCGAGCCGATCACCCGGGAGGCGCCCAGCTTCCTGGCCAGTTGCCCGGCCACGCTGCCGACCGCGCCGGCCGCGGCGGAGACGAGGACGACGTCGCCCTCCCGCACCGGCGCGGTCCGGGTGAACGCGGCGTAGGCGGTGAGGCCCGTCGGGCCCAGCGGCCCGAGGTACGCCCGCGCCGGGGCGAGCGAGGTGTCGACGACGGTCGCCTCCGCCGCGTCCAGGACCGCGTACTCGCGCCAGCCGAGGAAGTGCGAGACGGTCGCCCCGACCGGCACGGACGCGGAGCGGGAGGCGACCACCTCGCCGACCGCGCCGCCCTCCAGCGGGGCGCCGATCTCGAAGGGGGCGATGTAGGAGGGCCCGTCGTTCATGCGGCCGCGCATGTAGGGGTCCACCGACATCCAGGTGTTCCGGACCAGGACCTGGCCCTCCTCCGGTTCGGGGACCTCGGTGACGGCCGGCTCGAAGTTCTCCGGACCCGGCTCGCCCACGGGGCGGGAGGCGAGCCGGATCTCGCGGGACACGGTCATGGGACCGCTCCTTCCAAAGGTGCGTGAGAGGTACCGGAACACCGTGCGCGGAGCCGCGCACGGTCGGCCGACGGTCCGCGCACGCCCGCCTGCGGGGCACGCACGCACTAGCGTGAAGTCATGCGTTTCGAGGTGCTGGGACCGGTGACGGTGCGGACGGAGGACGGGAGTCCCGTCGCCGTCCCCGGGGCGAAGGTCCGCGCGCTGCTCGCCGACCTCCTGGTGCACCACGGGCGCCCGGTGCCGGTGGACCGGCTGGTGGACGACCTGTGGGGCGACACCCCGCCCGGCGACCCCGCCAACACCCTGCAGACCAAGGTCTCGCTGCTGCGCCGCGTCCTGGACCGGGCCGAGGAGGGCGCCCGCGCCCTGGTGGCGTACGGTCCGGCCGGCTACGCGCTCCGCGTGCCGGACGAGGCGGTGGACTCCGGCCGGTTCGCGGCCCTGACGGCCCGCGCGCGGCGGGAGTCCGATCCGCGCGCCAGGGCGTCCCTGCTGGCGGACGCGCTGCGGCTGTGGCGCGGCGGAGCGTTCGCCGACGTCCGGGACGCCCCCTTCGCCCGGGCCGCGATCGCCCGGCTGGAGGAGCAGCGGCTCACCGCGCTGGAGGAGCTGGCCGAGCTCCGGCTGGAGACGGGCGAACACGTCCTGCCGGCGGACGAGTTGGGGGACGCGGTCGCGGACCACCCCCTGCGCGAGCGGCTGCGGGCCGCCCACATGCTGGCCCTCTACCGCGCCGGGCGGCAGAACGAGGCGCTCGACGCCTACGCCGACATACGGCGGCGGCTCGCCGAGGAGCTGGGCGTCGACCCGGGCGCCCGGCTCACCGCGCTCCACCAGGCGATCCTGCGCCAGGACCCGGACCTCGCCCCGGCCGCCCCGGCCGCCGCGACCAGTCCGGTCACCGCTGTCGGCCCGGCCGGCACGGACGCCCCGGTCGGCACCGGTGCCCCGGACGCCGCGGGCGTACGGCCGCGGACGAACCTGCCCGCGCCGGTGAGTTCGCTGGTCGGGCGGCGGGAGGCGGTCGCCCGGGTGTGCGCCCTGGTCGCGGCGGGCCGGCTGGTCACGCTCACCGGGCCCGGCGGCGTCGGCAAGACGCGGCTCGCGCTGGAGGCGGCGGCACGGCTCGCGGACGCCGAGGCCGAGGCGGACGCGGACGCGGGCGCGGACGTGGACGCGGGCGGGGGCGTCTGTCCCGACGGCGTCTGGTTCGTCGAGCTCGCGGGAGCCGCCGCGGCGGCGGACGCGACCGCGGAGACCGTGGCGGACACGGTCGCGGCCGTCCTCGGCGTACGCGACGACACCGCCGCGCAGGGGTTCCGTTCCGCCGCCAAGGCCGGTACGTCCGGTACGGCCGACACGGTTCTGGAACGGCTCGCCGGGGCGCTCGCCACGCGCCGCCTCCTCCTCGTCCTCGACAACTGCGAGCACCTCGTCGAGCCGGTCGCCGCGCTCGTCGGACGGTTGCTGCGCCGGGCCCCCGGGGTGCGCGTCCTGGCCACCAGCCGGGAGCCCCTGGCGGTCTCCGGCGAGGTCGTCGAGGCCGTCGCGCCGCTGACCGAGGCCGAGGCCGTGGAGCTGTTCGCCGCCCGCGCCGCGGCCGCCGCGCCCGGTTTCGCCCTGGGCTCGGGGAACGCCGGGGCCGTCGCCCTCATCTGCCGCCGCCTCGACGGCATCCCCCTCGCCCTGGAGCTGGCCGCCACCCGCGTCCGGGCCCTGGGCGTGCACGCCCTGGCGGACCGCCTGCACGACCGCTTCCGGCTGCTCAGCCAGGCGCACCGGGACGCACCGGCGCGGCAGCGGACCCTGCGCGCGGCGATCGACTGGAGCTGGGAGCCGCTGTCCCCGCCGGAGCGGGCCGTCCTGCGCCGGCTGGCCGTGTTCGCCGGGGGATTCACGCTGGAGGCCGCGGAGTCGGTGTGCGCCGCGGTCGGCGCACCGGACGGCGGTGCGGCGGAGGTGCGCGCCGGCGACGTGCTCGACCTCGTCACCCGGCTCGTCGACCGCTCCCTGGTCGTCCCGGCGTACGACACCGGCACCGACGCCGACGCCGGTACCGACGGCGGCACCGGCCTCCGCCACCGGCTGCTCGAATCGGTCGCCGCCTACGGCCTGGAACGGCTCGACGAGGCGGGCGAGACCGCGTCCGCCCGGCGCGCGCACGCCCTCCACTACGCCGACCTCGCCGAACGCGCCGCGCCCCGGCTGCACGGCCGCGACCAGCGCCACTGGCTGCGCGTCCTGGACGCCGAGGCGCCCAACCTGCGCGCGGCGCTCGACCACGCCGCATCGGACGGCACCACCGGCACCGCGCTGCGCCTGGTCAACGCCCTGTCCTGGTACTGGTACCTGCGCGGACGCGTGGGCGAGGGGCTCAGGTCGCTGGACGCCGCGCTGGAGCGCGCGGACGCCCGGGACGCCGGCCACGCCGGGGCCCGCGCCCGGCGGGCCGCGTTCGCCCTGCTCGCCGGGGACGGCTCGGGAGCCGGGCACTCGGGAGCCGGGGAGAGGTTCGACGGGGCCGACGCGCGGGGCCGGTGGTTCCTCGCCTTCGCCCGCTGCGGGTTCGCCGACGAGACGGGCGACGACGGTCTCGCCGGGCTGGCCGACGAGTTCCGGGCGCGCGGCGACCGCTGGGGCGAGGCCGCCGCGCTCGGCGTCCGGGCCACCCAGTCCCTCTACCGGGGCGATCTCGCCGCGCTGCGCCGGGACGCCGAGCGGAGCGCCGTCCTCTTCGCCGAACTCGGCGACTGCTGGGGCCAGTTGCAGGCGTCGGAGCAGCTCGGCATGCTCGCCGAGATCACCGGCGACTACGGGACCGCGGCCCGCCTGCACCGGGAGGGCGTGCGCGACGCGGAGGAGCTGCGGATGTGGACGCACGTCTCCTACCGGCTGTCCGGACTGGGCCGCATCGCCCTGCTGACCGGCGACGACACCCGGGCCGCGGAGCTCCACGAGCGCGCCCGGCGCCTCGCGGCCGAGCACGCGAACCGCCCTGCGGAGCAGTTCGCCGAGTACGGCCTCGCCCTCGGCGAGCGCCTCCGCGGCGACCTCGACGCGGCCGAGGCCCGGCTGCTGCCCTGGCTGGAGTGGGACCGCCGCCTCGGCGTGGACGCCGGCACCGCGCTGATCCTCGCCCAGCTCGGCTACCTCGCCGAACAGCGCGGCGACGCGGAACGCGCCGAGGCGCTCCACCTGGAGGGGCTGGCGACGGCCCGCCGGACCGGCGACCCGCGCGCCGTGGCGCTCGCCGTCGAGGGCCTGGCCGGCGCCCGGTCGGTCGCCGGCCGCCACCGGGAGGCCGCCTCCCTGCTCGGCACGGCCGCCGCCCTCCGGGAGTCCGTCCACGCGCCCCTTCCCCGGGCCGAACGCCTCGACGTCGACCGCGCCGCCGCCCGGGCCCGCGCGGCCCTGGGCGAGGACGGCTTCGCGGCCGCCTTCGTCCGCGGCCGGACGCTCACGGTCGACGACCAGCTCCGCCGCCTCGGCACCGGCCTGGACCGTACGGCGGCGGCAGTGTGACACCGGCGCGACGGCTCAGCCGTCCCCGTCCCCGGACGGCCCCCTGGCCGCGAGGTCGGCCAGCAGGGCCGAGATCACGCGCTCGGTGGCGGCGGCCATGTCCACCGAGTCCGGCGCGAGCAGCCACTGGACCTGCAGGCCGTCCATGACGGCGATGACGGCGCTGGCCACGGTCTCGACGTCCAGGTCGGCGCGCACCTCGCCCAGCTCGCAGGCCTCCGACAGCGCGTCGGCCACCATCGAGCGCAGGCCGTCGTAGCGGGCACGGAAGTACTCCTGCGCCGGGTGATCGTCGGTCACGCTCTCCGCCGAGAGCACGGTGTACAGGCGCACGATGCCCTCGCGCTCGGCGTTGCGGCGGACGGTGTCGACCAGGTGGCGCAGGAAGGCGAGGCCGCGGGGGCGGTCGGGCCCGAGCTGCTCGATGTCGGTCTGGTCGCGCAGCTCCAGGACGCTGGTGAGCAGCAGGGCCTTGGAGCGGAAGTAGTGCAGCACCCCGGCCTGGGTGAGCCCGGCGCGGTCGGCGATCTCGGCCAGCGACGCGTTGTTGTACCCGCGGGCGGCGAACGTCTCCATGGCGATGCGCAGGATCTCCTGGCGTCGCCGCCGGGCTTCCGGGCTCCGTGGAGTACGCGGAGTGCGAGGCCGTGGCGCCCCGCCCGCCTTCTTCGCGCTCACCGGCCGCAGTCTACGGGCCTCCCCGATCACCGGTCACCGCTCGGCCGGGGTCCGGACGGAAGGCCCGGGGCGGGACCGGACAGGACTCGGACAGGACTCGGACAGG
>NZ_DASQNP010000068.1:0-5312 GCF_035644915.1 Streptomyces sp. | reverse complement strand
GGTGTTGACCGAGTCCGTCAGGTCCTTCCACACGCCGGCCGCGCCCGGCACCCGCGCCTGACCGCCCAGTTCGCCCTCGGTGCCCACCTCCCGGGCGACGCGCGTCACTTCGGACTGGAAGGCGGAGAGCTGGTCCACCATCGTGTTGACGGTGTTCTTCAGCTCCAGCATCTCGCCGGCCACGTGCACGGTGACCTTGCGGGACAGGTCACCCTTGGCGACCGCGGTGGTCACCAGCGCGATGTCGCGGACCTGCGCGGTCAGCCGGGAGGCCATGGTGTTGACGGAGTCCGTCAGGTCCTTCCAGGAGCCGGACATGCCGCGCACCCGCGCCTGGCCGCCCAGCTTGCCCTCGGTGCCCACCTCGCTGGCGACGCGCGTCACCTCGTCGGTGAACGTCGAGAGCTGGTCGACCAGCCCGTTGACCGTGCGCCCCACCTTCAGGAACTCGCCCCGCAGCGGATGCGTCGTACCGCCCGGCCCCTGGACCCGCAGGTCCATCCGCTGTTCCAGGTCGCCCTCGGCCACTGCCGACAGCACCCGGCCGACCTCCGAGACGGGCCGTACGAGGTCGTCCACCAGCGCGTTCGACGCGTCGATGGCCGCGGCCCACGCACCCTCGCAGGCCCCGGTCTCCAGCCGCTCGGTCAGCTTGCCGTCCCGGCCGACGACCCTGCGCACGCGGGCGAGTTCACTGGTCAGGTGGAGGTTGCGGTCGGCGACCTCGTTGAAGACGGCCGCGATCTCGGCCATCGGTCCGTCGCCGGCGACGGTGAGGCGCTTGCGGAAGTTCCCGTCGCGCATCGCCTTGAGGGCGGCCAGCAGCCGGTTGACCGCGGCCGCGTCCACTTCGATCGTCCCGTTCGCCCGAGAACGTCCACCTTTTGTGCGCGTGCTGGCGCCTCGCGCCGCTCCGCCAGACTGCACCGTGTCCCTCCCGCTGGGTCGAACGTTCCGCCCGGGCATCCGCCACGAGCCTTCCCAGTGTTTCACCATGGCGGAACCAGGCGATAACAGTTCGGCAGCATCGCACACCGCCGACCGACCGCCTCAAGAGGGAAACACCCGCATCCGGGGCCCGCTCGTATCGCGAACGTAAGTAACCTGGCATCCGGCTGTCCATCCGTCCCGGTCTGCCGGGACCGCGATGGTACGTGATCACGACGGGTATCGGAGGGGCGCTGCGGTGGACGAGGCGAGTGCCGGGCAGGGGCTGACCGCAGCGGCGGTGGGCGCCCAGCGGGCACCTTTGACACCGACGCGCGCAACCGGCGGCGACGCCGACGACAGAGCCATGGGGAGAACAGTGATCACGGCGCGAGCTGCGGCTACCTTCGAGCCGGTCGGACGCTCGGTCGCGGCCGCGCGCGCCTTCGTGCGCGACACCCTCCAGGGCTGGGGACTGACCGACATCGTCGACGACGCCGTCGTCCTCACCAGCGAACTGGTCACCAACGCCGTCGTCCACGCCGGGACGGCCGCGGACGTCCTGTGCCTGCGCGACGGCGACGGCAGCGTACGCGTCGAGGTCGCCGACCACTACCCCGACCGGGGCCTGCCCGTGCAGGACCTGGGCCATCACTACGGCGACCCCGACCGCGAGGGGGGCCGCGGCCTGCTGCTGTGCGCCTCGCTCGCCGACCGCTGGGGCGTGGAGTACACCTCCACCGACAAGCGCGTCTGGTTCCGCCTCGACCTCCCCGAGCGGCCGGTCGGCACCCGCAGCGCCGGTCCCGCCCTCCCCGACAGCGCCCTGCCCGTCGCCGATCCCCGGGTCCGCGTCGCCGTGGTGCAGGTCGACCGCGGCGGCACCATCTCCTCCTGGAACGACGACGCGCGCGAGCTGTTCGGATACACCTCCGAGCAGGTCACCGGCAAACCCCTCACCGACCTGGCCGCCTGGCCCCAGACTCCCGGCATCGGCACCGGCATCGCCGAGGCACTGGCGCTCTCCCGCTGGGAGGGCTCGTACGGCATCCGCGGCGCCGACGGCCGCACCATCCCCGTCTACGCCTCCCACCTGCGCGTCCGCGACGCCGACGGCGAGCCCTCCACCGTCTGCCTGCTGGTGCGCGACCACGAACGCGCGGTGCTGCAGTCCCCGGCGCGCGGCGCGGCGTCCGACACCGCGGGCGCCTCCGAGAGCCGCGACCGCGGCGGCGCCGATCCCTTCGAGATCTTCATCGGCTCACCTCCTCCGGACGACCTCGACGGCCTCCTCCAGCGCACCGTCGAACGCGCCCGCGACATGCTCGACGGCGACGCCGCGTTCCTCCTGCTGGCCACGGACGACGAGACCGAACTGGAGGTGCGCGCCACCACCGGGCTGCCGTCCGCCCGCCAGCGTTTCGCCCGCGTCCCCGTGGAGGCGGGCAGCGGACGCTACGGCTCGGCCCGGCTCCCCTCGGTCCACGAGGACCTCACCGCCGTGCCCGGCGCGGTGCCCCTCCTGGAGGGCACGGGCATGCGCTCGGTCGTCACCGTCCCGCTGAAGGTCGAGGGGCGGCTGACCGGTTCCCTGGGCGTCTCCGCCGAGGCACCGGGCCGCTACACCAACGAGGAGGCGCTGCGCCTGCAGTTCGCCGCCGACCGGATCGCGCTCGCCGTGGAATCCGCGCGGCTGACCGAGCTGGAGCGGCTGCGCCGCGGCTCGCTGTCCTTCCTCGTCGAGGCCTCCGACCTGCTGGCCGGCACCCTCGACCGCGACCAGACGCTCGCCCTGATGGCCCAGATGACGGTTCCCACCCTCGCCTCCTGGTGCGCCGTCTACACCATCGCCGACCAGTCCTCCGAGCCCGAACTCTCCTACGTCCTGCACGAGGACGAGGACCGCATCGACGGCCTCAAGGCGCTGCTGGCCAAGGTCCCCCCGCCCGATCCGGTGCCCACCCCCGGCGCCCGGGTGTGGACCGCTCCGGGAGACGCGGCGCACTCCGCCGCCCTGCGCACCTCCCTGCGCAGCCTGGGCCTGGACCAGAGCGGCCTGACCGGCGCCCCCTCCTCCTCCATCACCTCCAACGTCGCCGGCACCACCCTCGCCACCGCCTCCGCGGTCGGCGGGGAGACGGTGGTGCTGCCGCTGGTGGCCCGCAACCGCGTCATCGGCATGCTGACGCTGGGCAAGCCGACCGAGGAGCGCTTCCGCCAGGAGATCCTGGAGCTGGCCGAGGACCTCTCGCGCCGGGCCGCCCTCGCCCTCGACAACGCCCGGCTCTACAGCGAGCGCACCGCCATCAGCCAGTCCCTCCAGCGCAGCCTGCTGCCGCCCGAGCTCCCCGAGGTGCCCGGCGTCGAGGTCGAGGTGATCTACCGCGCCGCGGGCGAGGGCAACGAGGTCGGCGGCGACTTCTACGACCTCTTCCCCATCCGTGACGGCGCGTACGGCTTCGCCATCGGCGACGTCTGCGGCACCGGCCCCGAGGCCGCGGCGGTCACCGGCCTCGCCCGCCACGCGCTGCGCCTCCTGGCCCGCGAGGGGTTCGGCGGCCCGGCCGTCCTGGAGCGGCTCAACGCCGCGATCCTCGACGAGGGCGCCCGCAGCCGCTTCCTGACCCTGCTCTACGGCGAGTTGTGGCCGAAGCCGGAGGGCGGCGCGACCCTCAAGGTCGTCTGCGCGGGCCATCCGCTGCCCCTGCGGCTGCGCCAGGACGGCAGCGTGGAGCCGGCCGCCGAACCGCAGCCGCTGCTCGGGGTGATGGACGACCTGGAGCTGTACGAGGAAACGGTCACCCTGGACCCGGGCGACGTCCTGCTGTGCGTCACCGACGGCGTGACCGAACGCCGCGAGGGCACCCGCATGCTGGGCGACGACGGTCTCGCGGACGTCCTCACCACGTGCACGGGCCTGACGGCGGGCGCCGTCGCCGCGCGCATCATGCGCGCGGTGGAGCGTTTCGCCGCCGACGCGCCCTCGGACGACATGGCCATCCTCGCGATGCGCGTCCCGGAGTGACGGGGAGGCGCCTCCCGCCCATGACACCCATGGCGCTCACGACAAACGGTGTGGCCCCCGCCGGAAGCGGGGGCCACACCGTTCTCAACTACCCGAGCCCCAATACGGAATCGAACCGTAGACCTTCTCCTTACCATGGAGACGCTCTGCCGACTGAGCTATTGGGGCGCGCCAGCGAGATAGATCATACCTGAATTCCGGAGCCCCTCTGACCACCCCGGCCACTGCGACCGCCGCTCCCGGCGCTGCGTCTCGTCAGCAGGCGGGCTCCATCAGCAGTCCGCCCAGCGCGTTGCAGGCCGAGACGATCCTCTGCAGCTCGCGGCGGGTCATCGACGCGTCCAGCGGCAGCGCCAGACACTCCGCCGCCGCCCGCTCGGTCTCGGGCAGCCACACGTCCGTCCGGAACTCCGGCAGCCGGTACACGGGAGTCTTCACCGGCACGTGGCACGGCACCCCCCGCGCCCTCAACGCCTGCTGGAAGGCGTCCCGGTCGGGCCGTCCGTTCCCCGGCACCCTCACCACGTACTGCTCGTACGTGTGCCGCACGCCGGTCGCGACGGGCGGTACGACCACGCCGGTCAACCGGGCGCTCAGGAACTCCGCGTGCTGCCGGCGCCGCGCCGCCTCCATCGAGGAGACGGCCGCTTCCTCGTGCGGTTCGATCACGTCCACCCCGTGCCGCTGCGCCAACGCGCGCAGGCACACCATGTCGGCCGGGTGCCCGAAGAGGTGCACGGGGAACACGGCAGCGGTCCGCTCGTTCAACACCGTGGCGACGGCCCCGGGGTCGAGGCACAGACTCCCCGGTTCGATGTCGGCGAAGACCGGCAGCGCCCCGACCTCCCGCACGGCGGCGGCCACTTCACTGCCACCGTAGGCGGGCACGACCACCTCGTCACCGATGCCTATGTGCTGCTCCTTGAGCTTCGCGCGCAGCGTGTTGACCAGAGTCGTCGTCCCCATGACTGCGATGCTGACGGCGCCACGTGAACTCCCGGTAACGGAATAAAAAAGGGCCGTGGTCCCTGGAATTACTTCCAGGGACCACGGCCTTAAATATTGTTCGGCGGCGTCCTACTCTCCCACACGGTCCCCCGTGCAGTACCATCGGCGCTGAAGAGCTTAGCTTCCGGGTTCGGAATGTAACCGGGCGTTTCCCCTTCGCCATGACCACCGAAACACACAACCACCAACCAACCGGTCGTGGTCTCAGAACCCACACAGTGGACGCAAGCAGCTATGGACAAGCCCTCGGCCTATTAGTACCAGTCAACTCCACCCCTCACGAGGCTTCCATCTCTGGCCTATCAACCCGGTCGTCTCCCGGGAGCCTTACCCCCCTACGGGGCGGGAGTCC
>NZ_DASQNP010000067.1:0-7940 GCF_035644915.1 Streptomyces sp. | reverse complement strand
TAGGTCTTGTCCACGCCTTTGATCTGGCGAGTTTCGATGGCCTCGATCAGCGCGGCCCCGTGATGGGGATAGACCACGGTGTCGCCAACCTTGAACGTCATGTGACAGGTACCCCTTCCGTGGCTATCCAGGGTAACACGGGAACGCCCTCTTCTGAATGGCGTTTTCGCAGGTCAGGGCATATCTCGGGGCTTGACAACACCGCCCGGATCGTGCTGCGGGGTGCCCGCGGGGGCAAGAATTCGCAGGTGAGAGGGGTTCTGCGCGAGGCGGGAATCACGTGCGCCACCGCCCCGGAGAGGTCGACCGAAACACCCGTACGTCCGTTTTGCCGGAATCCCCGAGCCGGTCGAACGGCCGGTCGGAATTGATCAGGGGAGGAGCGAACGATCCGCCCGTCGATTTCCGGTGAACCTTCCGCGGCCCCTTCCGCGGGGACTTCCTCGGAATGCTCGTAATCGTTCGCACGGACGTGCAGTTGATATTCCGCGGATCGCCTCCCCGGGCCGCCGGCCGCGCCGCGCGGCCGGCGGGAGCGCGCGGTGCGGGCGAACGGCCGGTGAAGGGGACGGGCCGGGTGAAGGCGCCGCGAAGAGGGTCGGTACGCTGACCCCTGCCGTCAGAACCATCCACCCGCTAGGAGTTGCCGCCGCCGTGAGCAGCAGCCTTCGACGCGGCGCCCTCGCCGCCATCGCTCTCGCGCTCCCGATCGCCTCCCTGGCCGCCTGCGGGGCCGGGCCCGAGGCGCAGTCCCTGAACATACGGCCCGACAACGCCGCGGCCCGCATCGGCGACATCAGGGTCCAGAACGTCAACATAGTCACCGCCGAGGAGGGCTCCGGTCCGGCGACCGTCACGGCCCACATCTTCAACGGCGGCTCCAAGGACGAGAAGCTGGAGTCCATCACGGTGACCGGCTCCGGCCGGACCGTGGAGCTGAGCCCGGCCGAGGGCGAGGACCTGACCATTCCGGCGGGCGGCTCCCTGGCGCTCGGCGGCGAGGACAACGCCTCCGCGCTGATCGCCGACGCCGAGCAGGCGGGCATCCGCAGCGGCAACGCCCAGCCGGTGGTCTTCGAGTTCAGCTCGACCGGCAGGGTGGAGCTGCGCGCGACCGTGGTCCCGGCGGTCCACTCCTGGGAGGGCTACGGCCCCAGCACCGCCCCGACGCCGACGGCCGAGCCGTCCGCCTCCGAGCCGTCCGAGCCCGGCGCCTCCCAGTCGCCCGGCCCCGACGCCTCCGCCTCCGAGAGCGGCGAGCCGGCCCCGGACGCGGACGAGGGCGCGAACGACAGCGGGACCGGCACCGACGCCGAGGAGGGCGTCGGCAGCGAGCACGACGAGCACGGGGAAGCCGACGAGCACGCGGGCCACTGACCCGCCGCACCGGCAACCCGCACCGCGTACGCGTGGGGGCCGCCCCGTTCGGGGCGGCCCCCACGCGCGTCATCCCGTACCGCCGCGCCGGACACCGGACGCGGCGGGACGCGTCACGGCTCGAACTTGTAGCCCAGGCCCCGCACCGTCACCAGGTAGCGCGGGGCGCTCGGGTCCGGCTCGATCTTGGCGCGCAGCCGCTTGACGTGCACGTCCAGCGTCTTGGTGTCGCCGACGTAGTCCGCGCCCCAGACCCGGTCGATGAGCTGCATGCGGGTCAGCACCCGGCCCGCGTTGCGCAGCAGCATCTCCAGCAGGTCGAACTCCTTCAGCGGCAGGTCGACCTTGGTGCCCCCGACCGTCACCACGTGCCGGTCGACGTCCATCCGCACCGGTCCGGCCTCCAGCGCCGCCGGAGCGGCCTCCTCCGGCTCGCCGCGCCGCCGCAGCACGGCCCGGATGCGGGCCACCAGCTCGCGGGAGGAGAAGGGCTTGGTCACGTAGTCGTCGGCGCCTATCTCCAGGCCGACGACCTTGTCGATCTCGCTGTCCTTCGCGGTCACCATGATGACCGGGACGTTGGAGCGTCCGCGGAGCTGACGGCACACCTCGGTGCCGGGCAGGCCGGGCAGCATCAGGTCGAGCAGCACCAGGTCGGCACCGTTGCGCTCGAACTCCTCCAGCCCGTCCGGGCCCGTGGCCGCGACGGCCACCTCGAAGCCTTCCTTGCGCAGCATGTACGACAGTGCGTCGCTGAACGATTCCTCGTCCTCGACGACAAGCACTCGGGTCACGGGAGGACCTCCGGGGCAGGAGCAGGATGGTGGTCGTTGGAGTCGTGGGGGTCTGAGGAGTCGTAGGGGGTTCGGGAGGTGCCGTCGGCGACGTCCGCGTCGCCGAAGTCCGCCGGTTCGCGCAGCGCGCCGCTGGCCCGCTCCCGTTCACGGCGGCGGGCCTCGGCCCTCTCCCGCGCGCTGGCGGCCTCCGGCAGCCGCAGGGTGAAGGTGGAACCCTGGCCCTCCGCGCTCCACACGGTGACCTCCCCGCCGTGCGAGGCGGCCACGTGCTTGACGATGGACAGGCCCAGGCCGGTGCCGCCGGTGGCCCGGGAGCGGGCCGGGTCGACGCGGTAGAAGCGTTCGAAGATCCGCTCCTTGTCCTTGTCGGAGATCCCGATGCCCTGGTCGGTCACCGCGATCTCGATCATGTCCCCGCCCGGGGCCGCCACCCGGCGTCCCGAGATGCCCACCCGGGTGCGGGACGGGGAGTAGTTCACGGCGTTCTCGACGAGGTTGCCCAGCGCCGCCGCGAGCTGGCCGCGGTTGCCCCACACGTGCAGGCCGGCGGTGCCGCCCGCGACCATGGTGATCTGCTTGGCGCTCGCCTGCTGGCGGCAGCGGTCGATGGCCTCGGCCACCAGCTCGTCCACCCGGACGGGCTCGGAGTCCTCCAGCGGGTCGTCGTTCTGCACCCGCGAGAGGTCGATCAGCTCCTGGACGAGGTTGGTGAGCCGGGTGGCCTCGTTCTGCATCCGCCCGGCGAAGCGCTGCACCGCCTCCGGGTCGTCGGCGGCGTCCATCACCGCCTCCGACAGCAGCGAGAGCGCGCCGACCGGGGTCTTCAGCTCGTGGCTGACGTTCGCCACGAAGTCGCGGCGCACGGCCTCGATGCGCCGGGCCTCGGTCATGTCCTCCACCAGCAGCAGCACCAGCCGGGAGCCCAGGGGCGCGACCCGCGCGGAGACGGCCAGCGCCTCGCCGCGCCCGGTGCCGCGCCGCGGCAGCTCCAGGTCGGCCTGGCGTATCTCGCCGTCGCGGCGGGTCTCGCGCGCCATCTGGAGCATCGGTTCCACCGCGAGCTTCCCGCCGCGCACCAGCCCCAGGGCGTACGCGGCCGAGCTGGCCTTGACCACCGCGTCGGACTCGTCGAGCACGACGGCGGAGGACCGGAGCACGGACAGTACGGTGTCCACACCGGGCGGCAGCACGGCCTCGGTGTGGAGGGAACTGCGTGTGGGGCGGGCCTGCTCGCGCTCGCTCCAGCGGAACGCGAGCATGGCGATCACACCGGTGCACACCCCGGCGACCGCTGCCACTGCGGCGACCGCCGCGTTCACGTCCATGTGTCCAGGTTAAGCGGGCCCTTGAAGGTGGCCGTAGCCGTTCGAGGGCCTGCTCGAACAGACGTCTCCGAGAGTTCACGTCGGTGTCGGCGCCGGTTCACTTGGGCGGGCGGAACCGGACGCGTTCCGGACGGAACGTGGGAGCGTAGGGGGAGGACGGGGATCCGTCCGTCCCGGTTCGGCCCGGTCGGACCGGCCCGGGACCGGATCCGGTGCCCCCGACGTTCACGGCACGCGAGGGAAGGACAGTCATGCGGGACGCGTACCACGAGGAGCTGGACTCGATCGGGGACAGCCTGGTCGAGATGGCCCGGCTCGTCGGCTCCGCGATCGGCCGCGCCACGACGGCGATGCTGGACGCGGATCTCCATCTCGCCGAGAGCGTGATCGCCGCGGACGAGAAGATCGACAACCTCCAGCGCGATCTGGAGACCCGGGCCATCACCCTGCTGGCCCGCCAGCAGCCGGTCGCCACCGACCTGCGGATCGTCGTCACCTCGCTGCGGATGAGCGCCGACCTCGAACGCTCCGGCGACCTGGCGCAGCACGTCGCCAAGGTGGCCCGGCTGCGCTACCCCCAGTCGGCGGTGCCGCGCGACCTCCAGGCCACCATCCTGGAGATGGGCCAGCTCGCGCAGCGCCTGATGGCCAAGACGGGCGAGATCCTGATAACCAAGGACGTCGACCTGGCGCTCCAACTGGAGCAGGACGACGACGCGATGGACCTCCTCCACCGCACCCTCTTCCAGCACCTGATGGACGACCGCTGGAAGCACGGCATCGAGACGGCCGTGGACGTCACCCTGCTCGGCCGCTACTACGAGCGCTTCGCCGACCACGCGGTCTCGGTCGCCCGCCGCGTGGTCTACCTCGTCACCGGCGACTACGCGGACGAGGTCGACCCGGGCGCCGGCGTGGCCGCCGTGGAGGACGGCACGGCCGAGAGCGCGTGAGGTCCCGGGCGCCGGGCGGACGCGCCGCGCTCCCCGTCCCACTCGGTACGCGCCCGGCCCGCGGGTGTGCGAGGCGTGCCTCCGCGCGCCGTTGACGCGCTCGGCGGCGCGGGGCGCCAATGGGTGGTGAGGCGAACCGGCGACGACCGGTGAGGACCGGCTGAGGAGGAACCCATGGCGGACTTCCCGACCCCACCCAGAACGGCCGAGCACCCGGACGGGCGGCCCCCGCTGCCCCTCCTGGGGGCGTGCGGCTGCGGATCGGGGTGCTCGTGCGGCTGCCAGTCCGGCGGAAGCTGCCAGTGCGGCGGAAGCTGCGGCTGAGCCGCCGGCGGACGTAGGCCCACCGAGCACGTGCGGGGCCCGGCCGGGCGGACCGGCCGGGCCCCGCGCATGCCACCGGCCGCGCGTCCGTACACGGGCGCGCGGGTCCGCGCGTGGGCGTCACCGCGCCCGCGCGGCGTCCTCCTCCTTCTCCGCGGTCCGCTGGAGCGAGCCGAGCACGCCCGCCGGATCGCCGTCGGCCAGCACCGCCCGGCCGACCTGCTTCCTGACCTCCCGGCTGACCCGCGTCCAGGAGACCTTGTTCGCCGGATAGAACTCGGCGGCCCCGAGCCGGTCGACGAAGGGCCGCATCCGCCGGTGCCGCTCGTCGGCGCGCAGCCGCTCGGAGCCGGAGACCGTGACGGGCAGCGCGCGGTAGCGGTGGACGAACTCGTAGTGGTTCTCCACGGCGTAGACGTGGTCGAGGAACGCGCTCACCGCCTCGGTGTTGCCGTCCCGGCGGAACGCCAGCATCCAGTGGGCGGTCCCCATGGTGGTCTCCGCGACCCGGCCGTTGCCGGGCAGCGGCGCCATCCCGTAGTCGATCTTCTTCCGGTCGGCCGACCGCATCAGCGACAGGCTGCCGTTGAGCATGCCCACCTGCCCGCGGGTGAACAGGTCGAAGAGCTCCCGGCGGTTGGTGGAGGCGGGGTCGGCCGTGGTGAGGCCGGGGGCGACCAGCTCGGCGCGGAGCCAGTCCAGGGTCTCGACGTTCGCGGGCGCGTCGAGCGCGTACAGGCCGCCCTCGCCGGTGTAGCCGCCGCCGTTGCTGACCATCCAGGTCATGGCCTCGGCGTGGGCGTCCTCGGGGCCGAGCGGCAGCCCGTAGGGGACGTCGACGCCGGCGGCCTTGAGCGCGGTGGCGGCCTGCTTCACCTCGGCCCAGGTGCGCGGCGGCCGGTCCGGGTCCAGGCCGGCGGCGGCGAAGAGGGCCCTGTTGTAGAAGAGGAGCTGGACGTTGGCGGCGAACGGCAGCGCGTACTGCACGCGGCGCAGCTCGCCCGCCGTGGACAGCGCGGGGACGAAGTCCGCCTGCAGGGCGATGGAGAGCAGCTCGTCGGCCCGGTGCAGCCGGCCGGCGGCGGCGTGGTCGGCGAAGGAGCCGATCTGCGCGAGGTCGGGGGGCGTTCCCTTCCGGACCAGCTCCGCCACCTTCTGCTCGGCGCTCCCCGCGGCATGGACGGAGACCTTCACCCTGACGCCCGGGTGCTTCGCCTCGAACGAGGAGATCAGCTTCTCCCAGTACGCCTGCGTGAGGTCGTCGCCTTCGAGGTCGCCGTAGTCGGTGGCGACCATCGTCAGGGTGACGTCCCCGGACCGGGACGTTCCGCCGCCACCGCATCCGGTCGCCGTCCATGCGAGAGATCCGGCCACCCCCGACATCAGGCCGAGGAACCGTCTTCGCCGCATCGTGCTACCCCCATCGCTGAACCGGTACTGCTCCTGCGTGGGCGTTCACGGAAACGCCACACCGGAAACCGGACCGGAGACCATGGCGCGGCGTTCCGGGGAAGCCATCACAGTTGGCTGAAAATTAACGCTGTGTCGGTGGCCTGGCCACCCTCCGCCGCGGACCGATACCCAACCGAGTCCAACCGACCGGACGGTCAGCGGGCCGGATGCGACAGGGCGCCCTGTTCGCCAAGATTTTCTAAGAATGTTGCCCTGTAGGGCTTTTGCATCTCCCCAGGAGGGTTATCCTATTAATAGGCCTACGGGACGAGCGAGGGAGTTCGACCGGAGTTGCCGACTTCGGCGGAGAGCTTCGGCTCCCGCTGGGGCCGACGGCGACGGTCGGGCTGAGAGGCCGGAAGGTCGAAAGACCGGACGGCGACCCCCACTACCTGATCCGGGCAATGCCGGCGAAGGGAGCCCGTCTCGTAGGTCACCTGCGTGTCAGGAGACGTTCCACCGCCGAGGCGGTGGAACGTCTCGCTGTATGGAGTCGATCGGACGTACCTGCAACGCTGGACAACCCCGCGGCAGTGGAGGCCGCGTTGCTCGCGGCACTCGACCGGCCGGGTTCCGTGGCGGAGTCCCGCGGTTCAGCGGAACTCGTGAACCACCTGGATCGTGCCGACGATGTGGGCGTTGAACTCGTCGAGCTCCTCGGCCGGTACCCACAGTTCAAGGATCGTCCGTCCGCCCGCTTGCCGGACCGGGTACCTGCGCAGGAAGCCGGACTCGACCTCGAACCGCGTGACGAAGCCGGCGCCATCGTGCTTGACGTTCCAGTCGCGTGCGATCTTGATGGCGTAGTCCTCGTTGAGGACCGGGTAGAAGATCGGCTGCTCGGGAAGCCGGGGCGGCCAGGCGCGCCAGTCCAACTCCCGCACCAGCTCCAGTTCCCGGGGACCGGTGGGGCGCCACAGGGTCGTCGTCGCTTGCCTGCTGGTCACGGACATCGCTTCTGGACGGGACCGCCGCCGGTGCGGCCGGCCGGGAGCCCGACGGTACCGACGGCCCCGGTACGGCGGCCACCGGGTTTCGAAACACGGTCCCGAGGAACGACTGAGCCCCCTGCCCGCGGAATCCGCAGGTAGAGGGCTTGATCGGCCTACGGGGCTACTTCTTGCCCTGGGCCCTGTCGCCGATCTTGATAACCTGCGCTTTCCCTGATCAGGAGCGGCGAGCCAGTGCGCTTAGTGGTCGTCGTCGGTCGTCGTTGACCACTGTTGAGCGGCCTCAGACGCCCCAGAGACAGCCCGGCCCTGCCCGGCGCGGGGCTATCTGACCGATGGCGGGGTGCCCTCAATATGATCCCTCTGAGTCTCAGCCGACGACAATCAGCCACGACTGCGGGTCACCGACCAGGCACGCGTATGCCTCGCTGCACCCCCACCGACCTCAGCCACGCTGCTGATGCCGTCGACCAGAGCAACCCGCGACGGCTGGCCCGTGCCACAGTGCCCGAACCCTCAGCATGGGAAACCTGGGCTTCTTGGCGGTAGTTGCTGCATTGACCTGCGGCGGGACAGTAGCGGAGCTCTGGTCGTCCCCGTGACCAGCCCCACTGTTCCCTGTGGCTCACCACACGATCTAGCTGTGCTGTCCCGGGACGTTGGTGACACGCGTGCTGGGTGCTCTTGAACAGGTGAGGGCCTTCTGGGTTCGGTGTGGATTGCGACATCTGCACGCCGACCGCAGGAGGCCCTCGTGTCCCA
>NZ_DASQNP010000066.1:0-70983 GCF_035644915.1 Streptomyces sp. | reverse complement strand
ACATCTTGCCGTTCCGGTAGGTCCGCTTGAACTTGAAGTCGGTGCCCTTGGTCTCGGTGGAGCCGGTGATGGCCTTGCCGTCGACGATGATGTTGCCGCGCGGCTGGCCGTAGCGCTCGATGGCGACGCGGCGGTTGTGCTTGTCGTTCTTCAACTCGTCGGCCTGGGCGAACTGGAGCCAGTTGCCGCGGATCATCAGGGCGACCATGAGCAGACCGCAGAAGATGGCGATACGGCGCAGGGGCTTGTTCACGATCGGACCACCTGGGTCATCTCGGCATCGGGTGAGGGTGCGGGTGCGGGAGCGGGCCGGCGCGCGGTGTCGCTGATCTTCAGCAGGATCGCGACGAGCGCCCAGTTCGCGATGACCGACGAACCACCCTGGGCCATGAAGGGCATGGTCATACCGGTCAGCGGGATCAGGTTCATCACGCCGCCGGCCACCACGAAGACCTGGATCGCGAAGGCCGCGGACAGGCCGACGGCGAGCAGCTTGCCGAACGGGTCGCGGGCGGCCAGGGCGGTGCGGATACCGCGCTCGACGATCAGGCCGTACAGCAGCAGGATCGCCATGACGCCGGTCAGCCCCAGCTCCTCGCCCACGGTGGCGAAGATGTAGTCGCTCTTGGCGGCGAAGCCGATCAGGTCGGAGTAGCCCTGGCCGAGACCTGCGCCGAGGATGCCGCCGGAGCCGAAGGCCCACATGGCCTGCGCGGGCTGGTTGGCCTGGCCGGTGTCGCGGACGGTGTGGAAGGGGTCGAGCCAGTCCTGGACACGGCTCTGGACGTGGGGCTCGAAGCTGGCCACGGCCACGGCGCCGACGACGGCCAGGGTGAGGCCGAAGAGGATCCAGCTCGTCCGCTCGGTGGCCACGTACAGCATCACGACGAAGAGGCCGAAGAACAGCAGCGAGGTGCCCAGGTCGGTCTCGAAGACGAGGATGAGCACGCTGAGCGCCCAGATCACCAGGATCGGGCCCAGGTCGCGGCCGCGCGGCAGGTACAGCCCCATGAAGCGGCGGCTGGCCAGGGCCAGGGCGTCTCTTTTGACCATCAGGTAGCCGGCGAAGAACACCGCAATGATGATCTTGGCGAACTCGCCCGGCTGGATGGACATCCCGCCGATGGTGATCCAGATCTTGGCGCCGTAGACCGCCGGGAAGAACATCGGCAGGATCAGCAGGACCAGCGCGACGACCATGGAGATGTAGGTGTAGCGCTGCAGGACGCGGTGGTCCTTCAGGAAGACCAGCACGCCCAGGAAGAGCGCTATGCCGAGCGCCGACCACATCAGCTGGCTGGGGGCGGCGGCAGCGTCCGGGAGCCGCTCGGACTGGTCCAGCCGCCAGATGAGGACCAGGCCCAGCCCGTTGAGGAGCGTGGCGATGGGCAGCATCAGCGGGTCGGCGTACGGCGCGAACTTGCGCACCACCAGGTGGGCGACGCCGGCGAGCAGGCCGAGGCCGAGGCCGTAACCGAGCATCCCGGCGGGCATCTCGCCGCTGATGGCGAGGCCCACGTTGGCGTAGGCGAACACCGGGATGAGCACGGCGAAGGCGAGCATCGCCAGCTCGGTGTTGCGGCGGCTGGGCAGTCCGCCCGAGGAGATCGTCGTGTTGCTGCCGGTGTTGCCGGCGGCGTAACTGGTGCTCATGGAGTGCGGCCCCCTATGGCGTGGTGCACTGCTTGGCGAGCTTCTGCTGTTCCTCCGGAAGGGTGGGGCCGGGGGTCGGAGCGGTGGAGCTCTTGCTGTCGCTGGCGTGGGTCGCCGAGGCGGCGGACGGGCTGGTGGACGGCGAGCGTCCGCCGGCCTCCTCGCCCGCCCCGGCGCCGTCGCGGGCGGAGGCGTCCTTCTCGGCCTCGGCCCGCTCCCGGTTCTGCCGCTGCTCGGCGACGATCTTGCAGACCTCGGCCTGTTCGGCCAGCTTCTCCAGCCGGGCCTCGGCCTGCTTGAGGCTGCCCATGGAGATGCCGGCCTCGACCTCGTTGCGCTGGTAGACCGGGAGGTACTTGAGTTCGACCGTGGAGCGCCGCTCGATCTCGCTCAGCTCCAGCCAGCCGAGTTTCTGGCTGACGCCGCGGTAGATCGCGACGCGGTCGCCCTCGGCCCCGACGTAGTACTGGGTCTGGACCCAGCGCCAGCCGCCGTACAGGCCGCCGCCGATGAGGCCGAGGAAGAGCGCGGTCAGCAGGGAACGCTTGACCCACTTCCAGCCCTTGCGGGGCTTGGTGAGGTCGCCCTCGGCGTACGCGCCGAAGGCCCCGTCGGGCGGCGCGGCGCCGACCGTGCCGCCGCTGCCGGGCGGGCCGAAGCTTCCCGACGGTCCGTCGGGCGCCTGCTGCTGGGGCACGCCGCGGCCGAGTTCGGCGGCGCGGGCGGCCGGGGTCTGGAGGGCCCCGTCGCCGAGCTGGTGCTGGTTCTCGGCGACGGCACCCACGATGACCGGGGTGTCGTTGAGCTGGCCGGCGAGGGTGTCGTTGTCGTCGACGTCGAGGACGTCGGCGACGATGCAGGTGATGTTGTCGGGCCCGCCGCCGCGCAGGGCGAGCTGGATCAGCTCCTGCACGGTCTCGTGCGGCCCCTGGTAGCTGGCGAGGGTCTCCTCCATCGTCTGGTGGCTGACGACGCCGGACAGACCGTCGGAGCACAGCAGGTAGCGGTCCCCGGCCCGCACCTCGCGGATGGACAGGTCGGGCTCGACGCGGTCGCCGCTGCCCAGCGCGCGCATCAGCAGGGAGCGCTGCGGGTGGGTGGTGGCCTCCTCCTCGGTGATCCGGCCCTCGTCCACCAGGCGCTGGACCCAGGTGTGGTCCTGGGTGATCTGGGTGAGCTGGCCGTCGCGCAGCAGGTACGCGCGGGAGTCGCCGACGTGCACCAGGCCGAGCCGCCGGCCGGTCCACAGCAGGGCGGTGAGGGTGGTGCCCATGCCCTCCAGCTGGGGGTCCTCCTCGACCATGACGCGGAGCTGCTCGTTGGCGCGCTGCACCGCGGTGCCGAGCGAGGTGAGGATGTCGGAGCCGGGGATGTCGTCGTCCAGTTGGACGAGGATGGAGATCACCTCCGAGCTGGCGACCTCTCCGGCGGCCTGGCCGCCCATCCCGTCGGCGATCGCGAGCAGCCGGGGACCGGCGTAGCCGGAGTCCTCGTTGCCCTCGCGGATCATGCCTTTGTGCGATCCGGCTGCGAAGCGCAGTGACAGACTCATGCGCACCTCGCCCGTCGGCTCCGGGTACATCCGCACGGTGCCCACCCTCCGGTCGTCATGGTCGTTCACTACTTCCGCAGCTCGATGACCGTCTTGCCGATGCGGATCGGCGCGCCGGGCGGGATCGGCGTCGGTGTGGTGAGCCGGGTCCGGTCGAGGTACGTGCCGTTGGTGGATCCCAGGTCCTCGACGATCCACTGGCCGTCCCGGTCCGGGTAGATCCTGGCATGGCGGCTGGAGGCGTAGTCGTCGTCCAGCACGATCGTGGAGTCGTGGGCCCGGCCGAGGGTGATGGTCTGGCCGTGGAGGGCCACGGTGGTGCCGGTGAGGGAGCCCTCGGTGATCACGAGTTTGGTCGGGGCGCCGCGACGCTGGCGCCCGCCGCGGCCCCCGGTGGGCTGCGGCGCCTGGCGCGGCTGGGGCGGACGCTGGCCCTCGCCGCGGCGGGTCGTGCGCTGGGTCACGCGGGTGCCGAAGAGGTCGCTCCTGATGACCTGCACGGTCACGATGACGAACAGCCACAGTACGGCGAGAAAGCCCAACCGCATGACCGTCAGGGTCAGCTCTGACATTGCCCCCGCTTCACCCTTCGGCTTGCCGGTAAATGATCGTGGTGCTGCCCACGACGATGCGTGAGCCGTCGCGGAGCGTAGCGCGCGTGGTGTGCTGCCCGTCCACCACGATGCCGTTGGTGGAACCCAGGTCCTGGATCGTCGTGGGGTTTCCGGACCGGATTTCGCAGTGGCGCCGGGAGACACCGGGGTCGTCGATCCGCACGTCGGTCTCGGTGGAGCGGCCCAGCACCATGGTGGGGCGGGAGATCTGGTGGCGGGTGCCGTTGATCTCGATCCAGCGACGGGTCTGGACGGGCGGCAGCGGAGCGGCCCCGGCGGGGGCACCGGGCATCCCGGGCGGCGGACCGGCCGGCATGGGCGGCATGCCGGAGTTGCGCTGGGGCGGGTAGCCGTAGCCGCCGGGAGCGCCCGCCGGGGCGCCGTGCTGGGACTGGGAGGTGCTGGCGGCGAGGGTGCGGCTGCGGACCCGGTACAGGCCGGTGTCGAGGTCGTCGGCCTTCTCCAGGTGGACCTTGACCGAGCCCATGAAGGTGTAGCGCTGCTGCTTGGCGTACTCGCGCACCATGCCGGCCAGTTCGTCGCCGAGCTGCCCGGCGTAGGGGCTGAGGCGCTCGAAGTCCGAGGCGCTGAGTTCGACGATGAAGTCGTTGGGGACGACGGTCCGTTCGCGGTTCCAGATGGTGGCGTTGTTGTCGCACTCGCGCTGGAGAGCGCCCGCGATCTCCACGGGCTGTACCTCGGACTTGAACACCTTGGCGAAGGTGCCGTTGACGAGACCCTCGAGACGCTGCTCGAAGCGCTTCAGAACTCCCACGGTGCACCTCCTTCCCCGATGCCCTCGGCTCTAGTGCGCTGGGCGCACACGACGCGTTGCCTCCGATACTGCTTACTGATCGTATCCACGCGCGAGGAAAACGGCTGGTTCCCCACCGGGGCTCGGCGCGCGGGTGTCACCCCTCACAGGGATCGTAGAGGGGGTCCGGAACCAGTGTCCCAAACCGTGGGGGGTCGATACGGGTGTGAGACCACCCCGGAGGGCGTGCTAATGTTCTGGGTGTCGCCAGGGGCTCCCAGGCGGACCGGAGGGAAGCACTCCGGGAGTGTGGGAGAATCCGAACGACAGCACCCATGCGCGGGTGGCGGAATAGGCAGACGCGCTGGATTCAGGTTCCAGTGCCCGAAAGGGCGTGGGGGTTCAACTCCCCCCTCGCGCACAGAGAGAACGCGGAGCGGGTCTCTCGCAGTGACGAAGATCACTGCGGGGGGCCCGCTTCGCGTTGCGGGGTTCACCTCCGGGTGGTGACGTGGAGGTGACGCGGGTCCCCCGTGCGCCGGGTCACGCCGGGGTCGACGGTGGCCGGGGCGGACGGGGTACCGTCGTGACCCGTTGATCGTTCCGGGTCGGTCCTGGGCACGCCCTGGACCCGTCCGGGACACCGCGGGCCGTCGAGGAGCGCACAGGGGGTGAGGGCCGTGGCCGAGCGGCTGCCGAAGGTACCGGGTTTCGCGGACCGGCGGGGCGGGGAGGCGCCGGGGCCGGCGGGCAAGGCCCTGCGGGAGCCGGTGCCCAGGCGTGCGCACGCGGAGTTCTCCGTGGCGCCGGGACGGCCGGACGCGGTGGCCGCCGTCGAGGAGTCCAACCGGGGCAGGATCGCGGAGCTGGTGCCGATCCGGGTCGGGCGGATGGTCGCCTCGCCCTTCGCCTTCCTGCGCGGTTCGGCCGGGCTGATGGCGTACGACCTGGCGCACGGCACGCCCGTCACCGGTGTCGGCGCGCAGATCTGCGGGGACGCGCACGCCGCGAACTTCGGCCTCTACGCCGACGCCCGCGGCGGTCTGACCATCGACCTCAACGACTTCGACGAGACCGTGTACGGCCCCTGGGAGTGGGACCTCAAGCGGCTGGCCGCCTCCCTGGTGCTGGCCGGGCGCGAGGCGGGGGCGGGCGAGGACGTCTGCCGGGCGGCGGCGTACGACGCGGCCGGGGCGTACCGCCGTACGGTGCGGCTGCTGGCGAGGATGCCGGCGGCGGACGCGTGGAACGCCGTCGCCGACGAGGAACTGGTCTCGCACACCGACGCCCACGACCTGCTGGGCACCCTCCAGCGGGTCGCCGACAAGGCCCGGCGCAACACCAGCGCGCGCTTCGCGGCCAAGTCCACCCGGGAGACGGAGGACGGCGGCCGGTGCTTCGTGGACGCCCCGCCCGTGCTGCGGCGGGTGCCCGACGAGGAGGCGGCGGCCGTGGCCTCCTCGCTGGAGGAGTACCTGGGGACGCTGCCGGAGGACCGGCGGCCCCTGCTGGCGCGGTATGCGATCCACGACGTGGCGTTCCGGGTGGTCGGCACGGGCAGCGTGGGCACCCGCTCGTACGTGGTGCTGCTCCTGGACCACCTGGGCAAGCCGCTGGTGCTCCAGGTGAAGGAGGCGCGGCCCTCGGTGCTGCGGCCGTACGCGGCGGCGGCCGGCTTCGCCGGACCGGAGCCGGAGCACGAGGGGCGCCGGGTGGTGCTGGGGCAGCAGCGGATGCAGGTGGTCTCCGACACGCTGCTGGGCTGGACGACGGTCGGGGGACGGCCGTACCAGGTGCGGCAGTTCCGCAACCGCAAGGGCAGCGTGGACCCGGTGGCGCTGACCGCCCGCGAGATCGACGACTACGGGCGGATGACCGGCGCCCTGCTGGCCCGGGCGCACTCCCACAGCGCCGATCCGCGCGTCCTGGCGGGCTACTGCGGCAAGTCGGACGAGCTGGACGAGGCGGTGGCCGCCTTCGCCGTGGCCTACGCGGACCGTACGGAGAAGGACCACGCGGAGCTGGCGGCCGCCGTGCGCGCCGGGCGGCTGGCGGCCGAGCCGGGGGTGTGAGGGCGGAAGGAGCGCCGGTGCGGGGGTGTGACGGCGGGGGGCGCGGGCGCCGTAGGCTGACCGGGTGACGCCGTGGTCCCCCGGGCGCATCCGGACGGGCCGCGGCGGGAAGCCCCGGCAGGGATGCCGTGAACAGCCATCGCGAGGAAGCCCGTGAATCCGGAAGCCCAGCAGGAAGCCCGGCAGGCCGAGCGACAGGCCGTCGAACGTCTTGAGCGTGCCGTCCGCGCGGCCGAGAACGCGCTGATCGAGTACGAGATCGCCGTGGAGACCTTCCGGGTGGAGGTGGACAACTTCTCCCGGCTGCACGAGCAGCGGCTCGGGCCGCTGTACAACCGGATCGAGGAGCTGGACGTCCTGATCGCGGAGGCGGTGGCCGCGCGCACCGGCGACCCCGAGGACCTGCGCAGGGCACAGGCGGCGAGGGCGACCTTCCTGCCGATGCCGGCCGTGGAGGAGCTGTACCAGGGCTGGATGGACGCGAACGGGCTGCCGCCGGAGGCCACCGCGATGCTCACGGGGCAGCGGGTGAAGCCGCCGGAGCGGGTGCGGCCCAGCGAGCGCGCCCGCCGCCTGTACCGGGAGCTGGTCCGCGCCGCGCATCCCGACCTGGCGCAGGAGGACGCGGAGCGGGAGCGGCGCGAGGACTTCATGACCCGGGTCAACAAGGCGTACGCCGACGGGGACGAGGACCTGCTCGCGGAACTGGCCGAGGAGTGGGCCGCCGGGCCGCCCGACCCGGGGGAGCGGGAGGCGGTCCGCAGCGAGGAGCTGTACGCGCGGCTGGAGTGGCTGGCGCGGCGCAAGGAGATGCTGGCCGAGGTCGCCGCCGGGCTGGAGAGCAGTGCGATCGGCTCGATGCTCAAGCTGGCCCGTGACGACCCGGACGGTCTGCTGGAGGAGATCGCCGAGGGGCTGCGCGCCAGGATCGCCGAGAAGGAGGCGCGGCTGGCGGAGCTGGTCGGTCCGGACGGCCGGGCGGGGCAGCCCGGGCCGGCGGGTCCGGCGGACTCCGGCTGGACGGGTTAGGTTCGTGGCCGGCCGGTTCCGCGGCCGGAGCGTGCGGCGTGCGCGAGGTGCACGGCGTGCGTGACCTGCGTGAGTGTGCGAGACGGCGCCGGGAGGACCGGCGCCGGGGAGAGGGGCGTGACCCGATGCAGTACGGCCGACTTCCGTCGGTGGACGCCGCGGCGGTGCCGTCCGACGGCTTCCTGCTGGACGTCCGGGAGGACGACGAGTGGGAGGCCGGGCACGCCGAGGGTGCCCTGCACGTCCCGATGAGCGAGTTCGTGGCCCGGCTCGGCGAGGTGACCGAGAAGGCCGCGGATCGGAAGGTGTACGTGGTCTGCCGGGTCGGCGGCCGGTCGGCGCAGGTCACCCAGTACCTGCTGGCGCAGGGCGTGGACGCGGTGAACGTCGACGGCGGCATGCTGGCCTGGGAGGCGGCCGGGCGGCCGCTGGTGAACGACGGGCAGGGGCCGGCCCACGTGGTGTGAGGCCGCGCCGCCCCGCCGCCGCGCCGAGGGGCCGGGGCGGGGCGCACGCCGGGTGCCGGGTGTCAGGCGCCAGGCGTCAGACGTCGAGCGGCGTGAGCCGGGCGTCAGGCGTCGAAGTCCACCTCGACGGTCTCGGTGACCGGCCGCGACTGGCAGGCCAGCACGTACCCGGCCGACACTTCGTCCGGCTCCAGCGCGAAGTTGCGGTCCATGTGCACCTCGCCGGAGAGCAGCTTCACGCGGCAGGTGCCGCACACCCCGCCCTTGCACGCGTACGGGGCGTCGGAGCGGTTGCGCAGCACCGTGTCCAGCAGCGTCTCGCCCTCCCCGACCGGCCAGACGCCCATCCGGCCGCCCAGCGTCGCGGTGAGCTTCGCGCTGCCGGCCGCGGCCCGGACGGGAGCCGGGGCGGCGCCCGCGTCCACGGGGGCGGCGTCCGCGTGGAAGATCTCCTGGTGGATCGCGGAGACGGGCACCCCCAGCCCGGTCAGCGCGTCCTCCGCGGCGCGGACCAGACCGTGCGGCCCGCACAGGAACCAGCCGTCCACCTCCGCCACCGGCAGCAGGGCGGGCAGCAGGGAGGTGAGGCGTTCGGTGTCGAGCCGCCCGGTGGGCAGGCCCGCCTGTCTCTCCTCGCGGGAGAGCGTGTGCACCAGGTGGAAGCGGTCGGGGTGACGGTCCTTCAGCTCGGCGACCTCCTCCAGGAACATCGCCGACGCCACCGTGCGGTCACTGCGGATCAGGTGGAACCGGGCGTCCGGTTGCTCGGCGAGCAGGGTGGAGGCGATGGACAGCACCGGTGTGATGCCGCTGCCGCCGACGACCGCCGCGAAGCGGCCGGGGCGCGGGCGCAGCGTGAAGCGGCCCATCGGCGGCATCACCTCGACCGTGTCGCCGGCGGACAGCTCCTTGACGGCGTAGGTGGAGAACTCGCCGCCCTCCACCAGCCGGATGCCGACCTTCAGCACCGGCTCCGCGGGCGGGGGCACGGCCGGGGCGCAGATGGAGTACGTGCGGCGCAGCTCCGTCCCGTCCACCGTCCGGCGCAGGGTGATGTGCTGGCCGGGGACGTGGCGGAAGGTGTCGTACAGCTCGGGCGGCACCGCGAACGTCACGGCCACCGCGTCGTCCGTGAGCCGCTCGACCTCACGGACCCGGAGCGGATGGAAGATCATGTCAGCTCCTTGAAGTGGTCGAACGGCTCCCGGCAGGACGCGCAGCGGCGCAGGGCCTTGCAGGCGGTGGAGGAGAAGCGGCTGAGCAGGGTGGTGTCCGTCGAGCCGCAGTGGGGGCAGCGGATCGCCAGGTCCACCGCGACCGGGCCGCCGCCCGTCGCGGTGCCGCGGGTGGGACGGGGCGGGGCGATGCCGAACTCGGCCAGCTTGCGGCGGCCCTCGGCGCTGATCGCGTCCGTCGTCCAGGGCGGGGAGAGGACCGTGCGGACGGTCACCTCCGTCATGCCGCGCTCGCGCAGCGCCCGCTCTACGTCGGCCGACATCGCCTCGATCGCCGGGCAGCCGGTGTAGGTCGGGGTCAGCTCGACCTCCACCCGGCCCGGGCCGGTGACGTGCAGATCGCGCAGCACGCCCAGCTCGTCCAAGGTCAGCACCGGCAGCTCCGGGTCGGGGACGGAGCCCGCGATCCGGCGCAGCTCCTCCTCCAGACCGGCCGGCTCGACGGGCGTCTCGGTGCGGGACGTCACCATGACGCCCCCGGGTGGCTGCGGTGCAGGTGCTGCATCTCGGCGAGCATCCGGCCGAACGGCTCGGTGTGGACGCCCTGCCGCCCGGCGCCGGCGGCCCAGGAGGCGCCCTGCGGCCCTTCGGGAAGGGTGAGGCCGGCGCGCTCCAGCACGGCGGTGACGCGCCGCGTCCACTCCTCGCGCAGCCCGTCCCAGTCGACCTCCAGGCCCTCCACCGGCTGGAACAGCTCGCCGGTGTAGCGCCACAGCGCGTCCAGCGCGGTCCGCATCCGCTCGCGGCTGACGTCGGTGCCGTCGCCCAGCCGCAGCGTCCAGTGCTCGGCGTGGTCGCGGTGGTAGGCGACCTCCTTGACCGCCTTCGCCGCCAGCGCGGCCAACTCGCCCTCGCCTCCGGCCAGTCGGCCGTAGAGCAGCTCCTGGTACACGGAGAAGTAGAGCTGGCGGGCGATGGTGTGCGCGAAGTCGCCGTTGGGCCGCTCCACCAACTGGACGTTGGTGAACTCCCGCTCCTCGCGGAGGTACGCCAGCTCGTCCTCGTCGCCCACCATCGACAGCAGGGCGCGGGCCTGGCCGAGGAGGTCCAGCGCGATGTTGGCGAGGGCGACCTCCTCCTCCAGGACGGGGGCGTGCCCGGCCCACTCCCCCAGCCGGTGGGAGAGGACCAGCGCGTCGTCGCCGAGGGCCAGCGCGGCCGTACGGGGAACGCTCACAGGTGCTGCACCCCCTCCGGGACCTCGTAGAAGGTGGGGTGGCGGTACGGCTTGTCGGCGGCGGGCTCGAAGAACGGGTCCTTCTCGTCCGGCGAGGAGGCGGTGATCGCCGCCGAGGGCACCACCCAGATCGAGACGCCCTCCGACCGCCGGGTGTACAGGTCCCGCGCGTTGCGCAGGGCCATCTCGGCGTCGGGCGCGTGCAGGCTTCCGGCGTGGGTGTGGGACAGGCCGCGCCTGCTGCGGACGAAGACCTCCCACAGGGGCCATTCGCTGGTGGTCATGCCGTCGCCTCCTCCCGCCGGGGCTCCGCGTGCTCGCCGTGCTCCCCGTGCTCGCCGTGCTTGCGGGCGTAGGCCGCCGCGGCCTCACGCACCCAGGCGCCCTCCTCGTGGGCGCGGCGGCGCTGGTTCAGCCGCTGCTCGTTGCAGGGGCCGTTGCCGCGCAGCACCTCGTGGAACTCGTTCCAGTCGATCTGCCCGAAGTCGTAGTGCCCGCGCTCCTCGTTCCACCGCAGCTCCGGGTCGGGCAGGGTCAGCCCGAGGGACTCGGCCTGGGGGACGCAGATGTCCACGAAGCGCTGGCGCAGCTCGTCGTTGGAGTGCCGCTTGATCTTCCAGGCCATGGACTGCGCGGAGTGCCTGGACTGGTCGTCGGGCGGGCCGAACATCATCAGCGACGGCCACCACCAGCGGTTGACGGCGTCCTGCGCCATCGCGCGCTGGGCCTCGGTGCCCCGGCACAGGGCGAGCAGCAGCTCGTACCCCTGGCGCTGGTGGAAGGACTCCTCCTTGCAGATGCGGACCATGGCCCGCGCGTACGGGCCGTAGGAACAGCGGCACAGCGGCACCTGGTTGGTGATCGCCGCACCGTCCACCAGCCAGCCGATCGCGCCGACGTCGGCCCAGGTCAGGGTGGGATAGTTGAAGATCGAGGAGTACTTCTGGCGCCCGGAGTGCAGCTTGTCCAGCAGCTCGTCGCGGCTGACGCCCAGGGTCTCGGCGGCGCTGTAGAGGTAGAGCCCGTGCCCGGCCTCGTCCTGCACCTTGGCCATCAGGATCGCCTTGCGGCGCAGGGAGGGCGCCCGCGTGATCCAGTTGGCCTCCGGCTGCATGCCGATGATCTCGGAGTGGGCGTGCTGGGCTATCTGGCGCACCAGCGTCGCGCGGTAGGCGTCGGGCATCCAGTCGCGCGGCTCGATCCGCTCGTCCGCCGCGACGGCCTCCTCGAACGCCTTCTCGTACGCCTCCGGACCTCCGCCCCGGTCCGTCTCCGGCAGCAGCGTCGTCATGCACAGCTCCCTTTGGTCAAGGTGCTCAAGGCGAGGAACCAACCGACCGATCGTTCGGTCCAATGGTGGTCGTCGGGCCCCTCAGGTGTCAAGGCTGTGGATAACCTCGTAGGGCCGCCGCCCGCGGCGGCCACGGGGGGCGCGGAGACGGGACGCGGGATCGGAACGGGGAGGGCATGGAGCCACCAGCGCAGATGCGTCAGGACACGCCTCGGGAGGCGTCGCCGCCAGGGGTGATGGCGCTCCCGCCCGCGGCCCGGACCGCCGTCGCGGTCGTGCTGGGGGCCGTGGCGGTGTTCGTCGCCGTCCACCTGGCGATGGTCTTCCTGCACGTCGCCCCGTCGAACACCCTCAGCAGGCAGTACGGCTCGGCGGTGGAGGAGTACATCTACCCGGAGTTCGAGCAGAACTGGAAGCTGTTCGCGCCCAACCCGCTCCAGCAGAACATCGCCGTCCACGCCCGCGCCGAGGTGCTCAAGCCGGACGGCACCACCGAGCGGACCGGCTGGGTGGACCTGTCGGCCATGGACGCCGAGCGCATCCGCGGCAACCTCTTCCCCAGCCACACCGACCAGAACGAACTGCGCCGCGCCTGGGACTTCTTCACCGGCTCGCACGACGCGGAGAACCGGCCGAACGGCCTGCGCGGCGAGCTCTCCGAGGAGTACCTGCGGCGGATCGTGATGCTGCGCTTCGGGCCCGAGCTGAACGGCGGCGAGGTCAGGCGCGTCCAGGTGCGGTCGGCGACCACGCCGGTCGCGCCGCCGCCGTGGAGCGGCGAGAACATCAGCACCGAGACCACGTACCGCGAGCTGCCCTGGTGGCCGGTCGACGGCACGGACGTTCCGGAGGGCAAGTGATGCAGTCCGAAACCGGTGGCACCGGCTCGCCGACGCCGGCCGTGCCCGGGGCCCGGCCCGCCGCGGAGGGCGCCGAGGGGCCCTGGAGCGCCGGAAGCCCCGGGAGTCCCGGGGACGCCGGGGGGAACACCGCCGTGGGCGGGGCGCCCGCGCGGCGGCTGGTCGCGGGAGCCGACCGCGCGGTCGTCACCGCAATAGTCCGGGTCACCGACCGGGCCCTGGGCCCGTACCAGACCGCGGTCGTCCGGATCGGGTTCTCCTTCACCTGGTTGGTCTTCCTGCTGTTCGAGTGGCCCAACCGGCGCGAGCTGTACGGGCCGGACGGGCCGTGGAGCTGGGAGCTGGCCGACCGGCTGGTCGAGGGGAACCACGCCTTCACGGTGTTGCTGTGGTCCGACAGCATCGTCTGGTTCGAGATCGTCTACGCCGTCGCCCTGCTCTCCAGCGCCGCCCTGCTGGTCGGCTGGCGCACCCGGACCATGTCGGTCCTCTTCATGATCGGTGTGCTGTCGCTGCAGAACCGCAGCGTCTTCATGGGCGACGGCGGCGACAACGTCATCCACCTGATGGCGATGTACCTGGTGCTCACCCGCTGCGGCCGGGTCTGGTCCCTCGACGCCCGCCGTCGTGCCCGGCGGCGGGCGGACGGGGCGGACACCGACCCGGTGGGCGTGGTGCTGTGGACGGTGCTCGGGGCCGTCCTGCTGGTGATCACCGTGCGCGGGGAGATCGGCTGGTTCGGCGACGACGGCCCGGTGACCTTCGTGGGCTGGGCGACCGTGCTGTGGGGGCTGTGGCTGGCCCACGGCCTGTGGTGGTGCGTACGGCCCGTCCGGCCCGCCGGCGCGGAGCCGGAGGCCGGTGCGGAACCGGACGCGGATCCGGACGCCGCCGCCGGTGCCGGTGCGGACGCGCGGACGGAGACGGGACGCAGGGCCGACGCCCGCCGCCTGCTGGACGTCCTCGGCAACATCGTGCACAACGCCGCCCTGCTGGTGATCATGGCCGAGGTCTGCCTGATCTACGCGACCGCGGGCTGGTACAAGATCCAGGGCTCGCGCTGGCAGGACGGCACCGCCGTCTACTACCCGCTGCACCTGGACTACTTCGCCCCCTGGCCCGCCCTCTCCGAGGTGCTGGGCGGCAGCGGGCTGATGGTCATGGTGCTGAGCTACGGCACGGTGATCGTCCAGGTCGCCTTCCCCTTCACCCTCTTCAACCGCCGGGTGAAGAACGTGCTGCTCGCCCTGATGATGCTGGAGCACGCCTCCATCGCCGTCGTCCTCGGCCTGCCGTTCTTCTCGCTCGCCATGATCGCGGCCGACGCCGTCTTCCTGCCCACGGTCTTCCTGGTGTGGCTGGGTGCCCGGGCGTCGCGGCTGGGCCGGCGGCTCCGCCCGCGCGCGCTGCGGACGGCGGGGCGGGAGAAGCGGGAGGAGCCGGACGGCGCCTCCGCCCCCGCACGTACCCTCGTCGGGTGAGCGGCAGCGAGACACGGATGCCGGCGGCCGACGGCGAGCCGGTGCAGTACGACGAGGGCTACGGCCCGCAGGTGGGCGTCGGCCCCCACCCCGAGCCGTGGCCCGAGGACGAGCGGTACGACCCCGAACTGCTGGCCAACGGCGACCGGCGCAACGTCGTCGACCGCTACCGCTACTGGAAGCGCGAGGCGATCGTCGCCGACCTCGACACCCGGCGGCACGACTTCCACGTCGCGGTGGAGAACTGGACCCACGACTTCAACATCGGCAGCGTCGTCCGCACCGCCAACGCCTTCCTCGCCAGGAAGGTGCACATCGTCGGCAAACGCCGCTGGAACCGGCGCGGTGCGATGGTCACCGACCGCTACCAGCACATCGTCCACCACCCCGACGTGGCCGCCCTTGCCGCCTGGGCGCGCGCCGAGGAGCTGCCGATCATCGGCATCGACAACCTCCCCGGCGCGGTGCCGCTGGAGACCACCGAACTGCCGCGCCGCTGCGTGCTGCTCTTCGGGCAGGAGGGACCAGGACTGACGGACGAGGCGTGGAAGCACGCCGAACGGGTCTGCTCCATCGCGCAGTTCGGCTCCACCCGCTCCATCAACGCGGGCGCCGCGGCGGCCATCGCCATGCACGCCTGGATCCGCGCGCACGCCGACATCGGCTGACCGCCGGACCCCTCAGCGGACGGGCGGGTTGGCCGGGGAGAACTCCGGCGCGCCCCGGCGCGGCCCGGCGCCGCGCGGAACCTGGACCACCCCGGTGACCGTGAAGTCCACCATCCGCTCGGCGCCGGGGACGGCCGCCGCGCGGGAGGCGGACCAGTCCACCCGGGCCTCGCCGGTGAGCTGGAGGAACCCGCCGGTGGACCAGTCGGGGAAGAGCAGCCCGGCGGCCGGGTCCTGCTCCAGGTTGCCGAGGGTCATGTACATCGAGTTGCCCGTGTAGTCCGGCCAGCAGAGCCGGTCCGGCCCCAGCACCCGTACGAAGCCCGGGTTGCCGCCCCGGTGCGAGGCGTCGGCCGAGCCGTCCGCCCCCGCCGTCGCGACGAAGAAGGTGTCGGCCCCGGCCACCAGTTCCCGCTGCCGCCGGCCGAGCGCGTCACCGCGGAGGGGGGCCGGGGCACCCTCCGGCGGCGGGAACTCGCCGACGACGGCGCGGCGCTGGATGTACTTGGGGCAGTTCGAGTACACCTGCTCCGTGGTGATCCGCAGGCCCGCGCCGTCCGGGCGCGCGGTCCCGTTGAACCGCATCCGGCGGCGGGTGGCCGGTTCGAGGGCGATGCCGCCGACCCGTACCGGGCCGGCGGCCAGGACGTCCGCCAGCGGATCGCCGGGGCGCGGCCGTACGCCGACGGCGACGGTCCGGTCGTCCGGGGCCCGGACGAAGCCGGGCGGGCCGGTCAGCGGCGAGGCCCACACCCGGCCCTCGCCGTCCGCCGCGCCCACCACGATCGTGCGGCGTTCGGCGAGGAAGGCCGCCGCGACGGGCGGGACGGTGGCCCGGATGCTCCGGCCCACGTGGTCGGCCCGGCCGGTGGCGCCCGCCCGCCGCTGCACGGCGCGCTCGCCCGGGTGGTAGACGGTCGCCGCCCCGATCGGCGTCCCGGTCGTTCCGGGTGTTCCGGTCATCTCGCTCGTCCCACTCGTCTCGGGTGTCCCGGGTCTAGAAGAAGCCGCAGGTGGGCGCGGTGCCGCTGGGGGCGGGCGCGGTGTCGGCGCCGCTGGGGGAGTAGATCTCCAGCCGGATGCCGTCGGGGTCGGTGAAGAAGATCCCGCCGGAGGAGACGCCCTCGCCGTGCGGGACGACGCCGTCGTACGCGAAGGAGGCGCCCACCTCGCGCAGGACGGCCTCGGCGGCCTTCACCTCCTCGACCGAGTCGACCTGGAACGACAGGTGGTGGAGCCCGGGCCGGCCGGTCTCGAAAACCCCCTCGCTCTGCTGCCAGAGGACGACCACGAGCTGTCCGTCGCGGGCCAGGAAGGTCCAGCGGCGGTCGCCGTCACGTCCCTCGTGGGCCACCTCGAAGCCGAAGACCCGCTGGTAGAAGGCGCGGGAGCGGTCGAGGTCGGTCACGTTCAGGCCGATGTGGCCGGTGCGCAGGGACGACGGTGCGGTGGTCGCGGACGACGGTGCGGTGGCGGTGGACATGGGTGCTCCCTCTCCTCGGAGGTCGCCCGGCCGATCCGAGCTATAACCCCTGTAGAGGACAGTAGAGGTTAGTGAAGGGTCGGTCAACCGGTATGGGTGCTCGTATCGGTTAGAGAGGTAGGGTGGGGGTATGACTGCCGGTGATCCGCGCCCCCTGATCGGCGAACCGCTCTCGCTGGACCTGCTGAACACCCGCTGGATCGAGGGCGATGCCGTACGGGACCTGCTCACCGGGGTCGGCGGCCTGGCCGTCTGGCTGAAGTCGGCGGGGCTGGCCGACCGCTGTGCGGCCGACGAGGAGACGCTCGCCGCCGTCCTGCGGGCACGCGAGGCGCTGGCCCGGGCCGTCGAGGCTCCGGCCGCGCCCTCCGAGGACGCGCGCGCCGGGCTGAACGAGGTCCTGGCACACGGAAGGGTCCGCCGGGTGCTCACACCCGACGGACCCCGGGACGAGGCCGAGGCCGACCGGCCCGCGTGGCTGGCGGCGTGGCTGGCCGTCGACGACTACCTGCGGCTGCTGGCCGTGGATCCGACCCGGATCCGGCGCTGCGCGCACGAGCGGTGCATCCTGCACTTCTTCGACACCTCGCAGAACCGCAGGCGGCGCTGGTGCTCGATGGCGGTCTGCGGCAACCGGGCCAAGGCGTCCCGCCACTACGCCCGGAACCGGGGCTAGCCGGAACCGGGGCTGGCCGGGAGCGGGGCTGGCCGAGAACAGGAGGCGGTCGGGAACGGGGCGGAAGCAGGACGGGCCGGGGTGGGAGGACGGCCGTCCTCCCACCCCGGCCCGTGTCCGCCGGTGCCGCCGTCAGGCGGGCCTGCGCACCTCCACCATGCGGAAGCGGCTCGCCACGAAGGCCCCGTCGCACAGCGCCGCGTTGGCCGCCGGGTTGCCGCCGGAGCCGTGGAAGTCGGAGAACGCGGCGGTCTGGTTCACGTACACCCCGCCGGTGAGGTTCAGCGAGAGCTGCGCGCACTCCTCCAGGCAGGCCTCCTCGACCAGCCGCTCCACCTCCGGCGAGGTGGTGTACGCGCCGACCGTCATCGCACCCTTGTCGCGGATGGTGCGGCGCAGCAGCTCCACCGCCTCGGCGGTGGAGTCCACGGCGACCGCGAAGGACACCGGGCCGAAGCACTCGGACATGCAGACCGACTCCGCCTCCGGCTTGGCGCCGTCCAGCTTGACGATCACCGGGGTGCGGACCGTGGCCTCGGGGAACTCCGGGTGGGTCACCGCGCGGGAGGCGAGGGCGACCTCGCCCAGCTCCGCCGCGCCCTCCAGCCGCTCGCGCACCCCCGGGTTGACGATCGCGCCCAGCAGCGCGACCGCCCGCTGGTCGTCGCCGAGCAGCTTGTCCACCGCGCCCGCCAGGTCGGCGACCACCTCGTCGAAGGACTTGTGGCCGGCGTCCGTGTCGATGCCGTCCCGCGGGATCAGCAGGTTCTGCGGGGTGGTGCACATCTGGCCGCTGTAGAGGGAGAGGGAGAAGGCCAGGTTGCCCAGCATGCCGCGGTAGTCGTCGGTGGAGTCGACGACGATCGTGTTGACCCCGGCCTTCTCGGTGAAGACCTGGGCCTGGCGGGCGTTGGCCTCCAGCCAGTCGCCGAAGGCGGTCGAGCCGGTGTAGTCGACGATCCGGATCTCGGGGCGGACGGCCAGCTCCTTGGCGATGCCCTCGCCGTCCCGCTCGGCGGCCAGCGCCACCACGTTCGGGTCGAAACCGGCCTCGGTGAGCACCTCGCGGGCGGTCCGCACGGTCATCGCGAGCGGGAGGACCGCGCGCGGGTGCGGCTTGACCAGCACCGGATTGCCCGTGGCCAGGGACGCGAACAGCCCCGGGTAGCCGTTCCAGGTCGGGAAGGTGTTGCAGCCGATCAGCAGCGAGACGCCGCGCGGCACCGGCGTGAACCGCTTGGTCAGGCGCAGCGGGTCGCGCTTGCCCTGGGGCTTGGTCCACTCCGCCGCCCCGGGGGTGCGGGTCTGCTCCGCGTAGGCGTACGCCACGGCCTCCAGGCCGCGGTCCTGGGCGTGCGGACCGCCGGCCTGGAGGGCCATCAGGAACGCCTGCCCGCTGGTGTGCATCACCGCGTGGGCGAACTCGTGGGTGCGCGCGTTGATCCGGGCCAGGATCTCCAGGCAGACCATCGCCCGGACCTCGGGCCCCGCGTCCCGCCAGGCGGGCAGCGCGGCGCGCATCGCGGGCAGCAGCACCTCCACGTCGGCGTGCGGGTACTCGACGCCCAGCTCGATCCCGTACGGCGAGACCTCGCCGCCCACCCAGCCGTCCGTGCCGGGCTGGTCCAGCTCGAAGCGGCGGCCGAGGAGCGCGTCGAACGCGGCCTTCCCCTCGGCGGCGCCCGGCGAGCCGTGCTCCTCGCCGTACGCCTTGGGGTGCTCCGGGTACGGCGACCAGTACTCCCTGGTGCGGATCGCCTCCAGGGCCCGCTCCAGCGTCGGGCGGTGCTTCTCCACGAGCCGCGCGGGGGTCAGCGGCGGGGCCTGGGTGGGTGCGGTGGCCATCGGGAACCAACTCCTCGTCGGGCGGACGGG
The DNA here is from genome assembly GCF_035644915.1 of Streptomyces sp. Taxonomy (GTDB): domain Bacteria; phylum Actinomycetota; class Actinomycetes; order Streptomycetales; family Streptomycetaceae; genus Streptomyces. The sequence goes on along the minus strand of NZ_DASQNP010000066.1, from coordinate 52,096 downwards.
TGGGCGGCGCGCGAGCAGGCGGTGCGCGTACGGACGATGAGCGCACGGCCGGTGCTCGCACGGACCGACAGGTAGATACTGCTACCGAACGATCGGTCGGGCAAGAGGGGCAGGGCGCCTGTGGATAACATCGGGTCCATGCCAGCCAAGCCGCCCAAGCGCGACACCTACACGCCCGAATCGCTCCTCGCGGTGGCCGTGGAGGTCTTCAACGAACGCGGTTACGACGGCACTTCCATGGAGCACCTCTCCCGCGCGGCGGGGATCTCCAAGTCCTCCATCTACCACCACGTGCGGGGCAAGGAGGAGCTGCTGCGCCGGGCGACGGCCCGCGCCCTCGACGGCCTCTTCGCCGTCCTGGAGGAGCCGGGGGCCCGCCGGGGGCGGGCGATCGAGCGGCTGGAACACGTCACGCGCCGCACCGTCGAGGTGCTGATGGCCGAGCTGCCCTACGTCACGCTGCTGCTGCGGGTGCGCGGCAACACCCGCACCGAGCGCTGGGCGCTGGAGCGCCGCCGCGAGTTCGACCACCGGGTCGCCGAGCTGCTGAAGGCCGCCGTCGCCGAGGGCGACCTCCGCGCCGACCTCGACGCCCGGCTGACGACCCGGCTGCTCTTCGGCATGATCAACTCCATAGTGGAGTGGTACCGGCCCCTGCCCGAGGGCGCCTCGGACGGCAAGCGGGTCGCCGACACGGTGGTGCGGCTCGCCTTCGAGGGGCTGCGGAAGTAGGAAGCGGGGCGCCCGGACGGACGTCCCGCCGGGCCGGGACGGCACTCCCCGCCGTGCCCCGTCGCCGTCGCTGTCACCGGCACCGTCGCCCACCGGCTCCGTCCGCCGTCACGGCTCGGGTTCGAGGTCGGTCTCCTCGAAGACCAGCAGCGTACGGGTGCTCAGCACCTCCGGAATCGCCTGGATGCGGGTGAGCACCAGCTCCCGCAGCGCCCGGTTGTCGGCGGTGTGCACCAGCAGCAGGACGTCGAAGTCTCCGCTGACCAGCGCGATGTGCGCGGCGCCCGGCAGCGCCTGGAGCTTCTCGCGCACCGTGCGCCAGGAGTTCTGCACGATCTTCAGCGTGATGTACGCCGAGGCCCCCTGACCGGCGCGTTCGTGGTCCACCCGGGCCGTGAAGCCGCGGATCACGCCGTCCTCGACGAGGCGGTTGATCCGGGCGTAGGCGTTCGCCCGCGACACGTGCACCCGCTCGGCCACCGACCGTATCGACGCCCGGCCGTCCAGTTGCAGCATCCGCAGGATGGCGCGGTCGACCGAGTCGAGCGGACGGGCCGGCGGCCGGTGGCCGCTTTCCGGCGCCTCGGGGGCCATCTGTTCTTCCGGCATGGCCTGCCGCCTCCCCTCCATGGACGTACTGCTGACATCCCATGCGGTGCAGAACCGTTTGTCCACAGGGCATCGCCACCCGTAGCCAAAATGCGCCAGCGACCGAACAATCGGTAGGTGAGCCCGACGCCAGCGCGGCTCCGCGCCCGTGATGCCCCCTACCAGGAGGTGCTCGACATGACTGTCCTGGAGCAGCCAGGTGCCTATCGTCCCGCGCCGCCCCCCGCCTGGCAGCCGCGCACCGACCCCGCGCCGCTGCTGCCCGACCCCGAGCCGTACCGGCTGCTGGGCACCGGCGCCGACCTGGATCCGGAGCTGCTGGTGAGGCTGTACGGGCACCTGGTGGCGGGCCGCCGCTACAACCAGCAGGCGACCGCGCTCACCAAGCAGGGCCGGCTCGCCGTCTACCCCTCCTCGACCGGGCAGGAGGCGTGCGAGGTGGCCGCCGCGCTGGTGCTGGAGGAGCGCGACTGGCTCTTCCCCAGCTACCGCGACACCCTCGCCGCCGTGGCCCGCGGCATGGACCCGGCCAAGGCGCTCGGCCTGCTGCGCGGCGACTGGCACACCGGCTACGACCCCTACGAGCACCGCATCGCGCCGCTGTCCACCCCGCTGGCGACCCACCTCCCGCACGCCGTCGGGCTCGCCCACGCCGCCCGCCTCAAGGGCGACGACGTGGTGGCGCTGGCCATGGTCGGCGACGGCGGCACGAGCGAGGGCGACTTCCACGAGGCCCTGAACTTCGCCGCCGTCTGGCGCACGCCGACCGTCTTCCTCGTCCAGAACAACGGCTTCGCGATCTCCGTCCCGCTGGCCAAGCAGACCGCCGCGCCCTCGCTGGCCCACAAGGCCGTCGGCTACGGGATGCCCGGCCGGCTGGTGGACGGCAACGACGCCGCCGCCGTCCACCGGGTGCTCTCCGAGGCGGTCGCCCGCGCCCGCAGCGGCGGCGGGCCCACCCTGGTGGAGGCCGTCACCTACCGGCTCGACGCCCACACCAACGCCGACGACGCCACCCGCTACCGCGCCGACGACGAGGTCGAGGCATGGCGCGAACACGACCCCGTCACGCTGCTGGAGCGCGAGCTGACCGACCGCGGCCTGCTCGACGACGCGGTGCGCGCCAAGGCGCGGGACGACGCCGAGGAGATGGCCGCGCGGCTGCGCGGGCTGATGAACGAGGACCCGGTGCTCGACCCGATGGACCTCTTCGACCACGTCTACGCGGAGAAGACCGCGCAGCTCAGGGAGCAGGCCGCGCAACTGCGCGCCGAACTGGAAGCCGAGGAAGCCGGGGCCGCCGGGAACGCGGGGAACGCCGGGGAGGGGAACGGACGATGACGACCGCGATCAGCAGCAGGAACGGCGCCGGAGCGGCCGTGCGCAAGCCCGCCACCATGGCGCAGGCCCTCACCCGCGCGATGCGCGACGCCATGGCCGAGGACCCGGCCGTGCACGTGCTCGGCGAGGACGTCGGCACGCTCGGCGGCGTCTTCCGGATCACCGACGGACTGGCGAAGGAGTTCGGCGAGGACCGCTGCACGGACACCCCGCTGGCCGAGGCCGGAATCCTGGGCACGGCCGTCGGAATGGCGATGTACGGGCTGCGGCCGGTGGTGGAGATGCAGTTCGACGCCTTCGCGTACCCCGCGTTCGAACAACTCCTCAGCCACGTCGCCAAGATGCGCAACCGCACGCGCGGCGCGATGCCGCTGCCGATCACCATTCGCGTGCCGTACGGCGGCGGGATCGGCGGCGTGGAGCACCACAGCGACTCCTCCGAGGCCTACTACATGGCCACCCCCGGCCTGCACGTGGTGACCCCGGCGACCGTGGCCGACGCGTACGGGCTGCTGCGGGCCGCCATCGCCTCCGACGACCCGGTGGTCTTCCTGGAGCCCAAGCGGCTGTACTGGTCGAAGGCCGACTGGTCCCCCGAGGCGCCGGAGCCGGTGGCGCCCATCGGCCGCGCCGAGGTGCGCCGCGCGGGGACGTCCGCGACGCTGATCACCTACGGGCCGTCGGTGCCCGTCTGCCTGGAGGCGGCCGAGGCCGCCCGCGAGGAGGGCTGGGACCTGGAGGTCGTCGACCTGCGCTCCCTGGTCCCCTTCGACGACGAGACGGTCTGCGCGTCGGTGCGCCGCACCGGGCGGGCCGTGGTCGTCCACGAGTCCAGCGGCTTCGGCGGCCCCGGCGGCGAGATCGCCGCCCGGATCACCGAGCGCTGCTTCCACCACCTGGAGGCGCCGGTGCTGCGCGTGGCGGGATTCGACATCCCCTACCCGCCGCCCATGCTGGAGCGCCACCACCTGCCCGGCGTGGACCGGGTGCTGGACGCGGTGGCCCGGCTCCAGTGGGAGTCGGAGTGGACCGAGGGGAGGGACCGCTGATGGCCGAGGTCCGCGAGTTCACCCTGCCCGACCTGGGCGAAGGGCTGACGGAGGCCGAGATCGTCCGCTGGCTGGTGTCCGTCGGCGACGTCGTCGCCGTGGACCAGCCGGTCGTGGAGGTCGAGACGGCCAAGGCGATGGTCGAGGTGCCGTGCCCGTACGGCGGTGTGGTCACCGCCCGGTTCGGCGAGGAGGGCGCCGAGATCCCCGTGGGCGCGCCCCTGATCACGGTGGCCGTCGGCGCGTCCCCCGGGGACGGCGCCGGGGCCGACGGCACGGACCGGGAACGGGCCGGGGCCGGAGCGTCGTCCGGGGCGGTGCCGGGGGCGGTTTCCGGGACGCCGGAGGCTCCGGAGCGGTCGGGGAACGTGCTGGTGGGGTACGGCACGGGTGCCCCTCCGGCCCGTCGCCGCCGGGTCCGTCCGGTGGTGGGCACCCCCGCCGCGCCCGCGTCCCCGCCCGCCGCGCCCGCGCCCGCCGCGCCTGCACCCGCCGACTCCCGGCCCGCCGCCGGGCCCGTCCCCGTGATCTCCCCGCTGGTGCGGCGGCTCGCGCGGGAGCACGGGCTGGACCTGAGCCGGATCCGCGGCTCCGGCCCCCAGGGGCTGATCCTGCGGGCGGACGTCGAGCGGGCGGTGGCCGCCCGTACGGCCGCGCCCGCCGCAGCCGCCGCGCCTGCGCCCGCCCCCGCCGCGGCCCCCGCCGCGACCGCTTCCCCCGTGGCCGCGGCCGGCGAGCGCGTCCCGCTGCGCGGACTGCGCGGCGCGATCGCGGACAAGCTCGCGACCTCCCGGCGCGAGATCCCCGACGCCACCTGCTGGGTGGACGCCGACGCCACCGAACTGCTCGCCGCCCGCCGGGCGATGAACGCCGCGGGGCCCAAGATCTCCCTGCTCGCGCTCCTCGCCCGGATCTGCACGGCCGCCCTCGAACGCTTCCCCGAGCTGAACTCGACCGTGGACACGGCCGCGCGCGAGATCGTCCGGCTGCCCGCGGTGCACCTGGGCTTCGCCGCCCAGACCGAGCGCGGGCTCGTGGTGCCCGTCGTACGGGACGCCCACGAGCGCAACGCGACGCAGCTCACCGAGGAGATCGCCCGGCTGACCGAGGCCGCGCGCGCAGGCACCCTGACCCCCGCCGAGCTGACCGGGGGCACCTTCACCCTCAACAACTACGGGGTGTTCGGGGTGGACGGCTCGACGCCGATCATCAACCACCCCGAGGCGGCGATGCTCGGCGTCGGCCGCATCACGCCCAAGCCGTGGGTGCACGAGGGCGAGCTGGCCGTGCGCCACGTCGTGCAGCTCTCGCTCACCTTCGACCACCGGGTGTGCGACGGCGGCACGGCGGGCGGCTTCCTGCGGTACGTGGCCGACTGCGTCGAGCACCCGGCCGTGCTGCTGCGCACCCTGTGACGGCCATAATCGGGGAATGACCCACGCGTACGACGCCGTCGTCATCGCCGGCGGCGCGGCCCGCCGGCTCGGCGGAGCGGACAAACCGGCCCTCACCGTCGGGGGCCGGTCCCTGCTCGACCGCGTGCTGGACGCCTGCGCGGACGCGGCGCGGACCGTGGTCGTCGGCCCGCGGCGGCCGACCGTACGCCCGGTGGACTGGGTGCGCGAACAGCCGCCCGGCGGCGGGCCGCTGGCCGCGCTCGACGCCGGGCTGCGCCGCACCGAGCGGGAGACGGTGCTGGTGCTCTCCGCCGACCTGCCGTTCCTGACGGCCGCCACCGTACGGACGCTGCTGGACGGCATGGGCGGTGCGGACGGCGGTGCGGACGGTGGTGCGGGCGGCGGTGCCGGCGCGACCGCCGGCGGCTCGGCCGTCGACGGCGTGATCGTCGACGACGGCCGCGACCAGCCCCTCCTCGGCGCCTACCGCGCCGAGTCCCTCCGCCGTGAACTGGCCCTGCTCGCCGCCGAGCACGGACGGCTCACGGGCCTCCCCCTGCGGCTGCTCACCGCGGAGCTGACGCTGCGTCGCGTCCCCGCGGCCGACCCCTCCGAGGCCCGGGACTGCGACACCTGGGAGGACATCGCCGCGGCCCGCTCGCGGATCAGGGAGCATGGGCGTGTGCTGAACGAATGGATGACCGCCGTCAAGGCCGAACTCGGCATCGACCTCGACGTCGACACCGCCGTCCTCCTCGACCTGGCGCGGGACGCCGCGCACGGCGTGGCCCGCCCCGCTGCCCCGCTGACGACCTTCCTGGTCGGGTACGCGGCGGCCCGCGCGGGCGGGAGCGCCGAGGACGTCGCCGCGACCGCCCGCCGGGCCGCCGAACTCGCCCGGCGCTGGGCCGCGGAGGACGCCGGGGACGCCGGGGGCACCGGGGGCACGGTGGAGGGGCCGGAGCCGGGGGCCGCGGGAACCACGGGGACGGGGACGGGCGCGGGATGACCGGCGACGAGCTGGCCGATGCCCTCGCCCTGGCCAACGGCCACCGCGAGGACCGCCGCGAGGCCCCCGACCGCGAGGCCCCCCGCGATCGCGACCGCGGCACCCGCCCCGACGCCCGTACGGCGGGCCGGGCGCGGGAGGTACGGCACCTCGACTGGTCCCGGGCCCGCGCCGTCGCCGCCCGCGCCGGAGCGGACCGGCGTCCCGGGACCGTCACCCTCCCCCTCGGCAGCGCCCTCGGCCACCGCCTCGCCGCCCCCCTGACCGCGCTCACCGACCTGCCGGCGTTCGACACCTCGGCCATGGACGGCTGGGCCGTCTCCGGCCCCGGCCCCTGGGAACTCGGCACACCCGACGCCCCCGGTGCCCACGGCTCCGGCGACCCCGACGCCCCCGGAGCACCCGACGGCGGCGCCCGCGCGCCCGGCGTCCTGGCCGGGGACGACGCCCCGCCCCCGCTCCCGGACGGCCACGCCGTCCCCATCGCCACCGGCGCCCGCATCCCGCCCGGCACCACCGCCGTCCTCCGCTCCGAGTACGGTGAGGTCCGCGGCCGGCGGCTGCGCACCTCCAGGCCGCCCCTGCACGGTGCCGACATCCGCCCGCGCGGCCAGGAGTGCCGCCGGGGCGACACCCTGCTGCCCGCCGGTGCGCCGGTCACCCCGGCCGTGCTCGGCCTCGCCGCCGCGGCGGGCTGGGACGAGCTGCCGGTGCTGCGCCGTCCCCGGGCCGAGGTCCTGGTCCTGGGCGACGAGCTGCTGTCGTCCGGCCGTCCCGAGGGCGGGCGGGTCCGCGACGCCCTCGGCCCCATGGTCGGCCCCTGGCTGGAGGCGATGGGCGCCGAGGTCACGGCCACCCGCCGGCTGGGCGACGACGCCGACGCGCTGCACGCCGCCCTGGCGGCCACCACCGCCGACCTCGTCGTCACCACCGGCGGAACGGCCTCCGGCCCCGTCGACCACGTCCATCCCGCCCTGCGCCGGCTGGGCGCGACGCTGCTGGTGGACGGGGTGGCCGTACGCCCGGGCCATCCGATGCTGCTGGCGCGGCTGCCCGCCGGGGCGCACCTCGTCGGGCTGCCCGGCAACCCCCTGGCGGCCGTGTCCGGGCTGCTGACCCTCGTCGAACCGCTGCTGCGGGCCGTCCCCGGCGCCGACCCGTCCGCGGACCCCGCCGATCCGCTCGCCGGTCCCTCCGCCGACCCGTCCGCCGCCCCCTCCGCCGTCCCGCCGCCCACCGCACCGCTCCTCGGCGAGGTCCACGGCCACCCCCGTGACACGCGGCTGGTCCCGGTCGTGCAGGATGGCCGGTGTGTGCGGTCGCTGCGGTTCGCCGGCCCCGCGATGCTCCGCGGCATCGCGACGGCCACCGCCCTCGCGGTCGTTCCGCCCGGCGGTGCCGCCACCGGCACCGAGGTACACCTCCTGAGACTCCCGTGGGCGTGAGGGCATGAAGAACATCCCGCTCGACGACCTGCAGCACCGCGTCCTGCTCCCCGAGCCCGTCACCGGGCCGCTGCTGCAGGTGGCGCGGCGGCTGGTCGCCGCGGCCTTCGTCCTGCTCGCCACGGTCCTGCTGGTCTACGGGGAGCGCGAGGGCTACCGGGACAACGCGGACGACGATGTCTCCTTCCTCGACTGCTTCTACTACGCCACCGTCACGCTCTCCACCACCGGGTACGGCGACATCACCCCGGTCAGCGACAGCGCCCGCCTGGTCAACGTCCTGGTCGTCACCCCGCTGCGCGTCCTGTTCCTGATCATCCTGATCGGCACCACCTTGGAGGTGCTGGCCGAACGGACCCGCGAGCAGTGGCGCCTGACCCGCTGGAGGTCCTCCTTGCGCGACCACACGGTCATCATCGGCTTCGGCACCAAAGGCCGTTCCGCCGCCGAGACGCTGATCTCCACCGGCATCCCCCAGGACCGGATAGTGATCGTCGACCCGAGCCGGAAGGTCATCGAGGCGGCCAACGCCGACGGGTACACGGGCGTCGTCGGCGACGCGACCCGCAGCGACGTGCTGCTGCGGGCGGAGGTGCAGCGCGCGGCCCAGGTCGTCATCGCCACCCAGCGCGACGACACCGCGGTCCTGGTGACGTTGACGGCCCGTCAGCTCAATCGCAACCTGCGCATCGTCGCGGCGGTGCGCGAGGAGGAGAACGCGCCGCTGCTGCGCCAGTCCGGCGCCGACTCCGTGATCACCAGTGCCAGCGCCGCGGGCCGGCTGCTCGGCATGTCGATGCTCAGCCCGAGCGCGGGCGCGGTGATGGAGGACCTGATCCACCAGGGCACCGGCCTGAACCTCACCGAGCGCCCGGTCACCAAGGCGGAGGCGGGCCGTTCCCCGCGCGAGTGCAAGGACCTGGTGGTCTCCGTGGTGCGCGGGCACCGGGTCCTGGGGTTCGACGATCCGGAGGCGGCCACCTTGCAGCTCACCGACCGCCTCGTCGTCATCCGCCGCGCCTCGCCCTCCCCCACCACCGTCATCCCCCCGGAACAGCGGAGGTAGTGCCAGCCCATGCACGCGGTCACCATTGCCGAACCCGGCGGTCCCGACGTCCTCACCTGGACGGAGGTCGACGATCCCGAGCCCGGCGAGGGCGAGGTGCTGGTCGAGGTGGCGGCGGCCGCCGTCAACCGCGCCGACCTCCTCCAGCGGCAGGGCTTCTACGACCCGCCGCCCGGAGCTTCGCCGTACCCCGGGCTGGAGTGCTCGGGACGGATCGTCGCGCTCGGGCCGGGGGTCGGCGGCTGGCGGGTCGGCGACGAGGTGTGCGCGCTGCTCAGCGGCGGCGGGTACGCCGAGAAGGTCGCCGTGCCGCACGGCCAGCTACTGCCGCTGCCCGACACCCCCGACGGCCCCCTCGACCCGGTCGCGGCCGCCGCGCTGCCCGAGGTGACCTGCACGGTCTGGTCGAACGTCTTCATGATCGCCGGACTGCGCGCCGGGGAGACCCTGCTGGTGCACGGCGGGGCCAGCGGCATCGGCACCATGGCGATCCAGCTCGCCAAGGCCGTCGGCGCCCGGGTGGCGGTCACCGCGGGCGGCCCGGAGAAGCTGCGGCGCTGCGCCGAGCTGGGCGCGGACATCCTGATCGACTACCGCGAGCAGGACTTCGTCGAAGAGGTCGGGAAGGCCACCGACGGGCACGGCGCGGACGTCGTCCTCGACATCATCGGCGCCAAGTACCTGGAGCGGAACGTGCGGGTCCTGGCCACCGGTGGCCGGATCGCGGTCATCGGCCTCCAGGGCGGGGTCAAGGGCGAACTGCACCTGGGAGCGCTGCTCGCCAAGCGCGGCTCCATCACGGCCACCAGCCTGCGCTCCCGCCCGGCCGCCGAGAAGGCGGAGATCGTCACGGCCGTGCGGGAGCACGTGTGGCCGCTGATCGCCGCCGGGCGCGTCCGGCCGGTGGTGGACCGGACGCTGCCGATGAGTCATGCCTCCCGGGCTCACCGGGTACTCGAAAAGAGCGATCACGTGGGAAAGGTCGTTCTCACGGTCTGAGGCGGCCGGCCCGTCCGGCCCGTCGATTCGTCCGGCCCGTTCGATCCGTTCGGTCTGTTCGAGCCGATCAAGCCGTTCGAGCCAATCGAGATGCCGGACCCGCGCGTTCGTGTGACGCTTGTGACACCACTGATGCTTGGTACGGGAGGGGGCGAAGCGGTGAGAGGGACCGCGATCACCCTGCTGGCCTGTGCGATGGTGCTCCTTCCGGCACCCGTCGCCCTGGCCTCCCAGCACCCGGCGGCCGTTGCGGCCGCCCCCGGCACCAGCCAGGGCGGTGTGGAGCCCAGAGCGGAGACGCCGACGCCCACGCCCTCGCCCACCGACGACGAGCCGCCGAGAGGACGGCCGTCGCACCCCACGTGGCCGACCCTGCCGCCGTGGCCCCCGGAGGAGTCCGCGCCCGCTCCGTCCCCCACGCCGACGCCCACCCCGACGCCCAGCTCCAGTGAGCCCTCCGGCGAGCCGTCCGGTACGCCGTCGGAGCGGGAGGAGGACGAGGGCGACCGCGAGGACGCCCGGCCCGGGCTGCGGGAGCCCGCCCGGCAGACGTCCGCCGGGCGGCCGGACGAGGCGCGGCAGACCCCGCGGTCGTGGACCGACCAGGTCAGCGACCGGCGCGCCGGCACCGTCGACGACTACGACTACGGCGACGACGAGTACGCCCGGGAGCAGGCCCGCACCGACGGCTACGCGACGCCCGCCACCGGGCAGCTCCTGCCCGTGCTGCCGCTCGGCGCCGGTCTGACCTTCCTCGGTCTCGGCCTGGCCTCGCTGGCCCTGCGGCTGCGCCGCTGAGCCCGCCGGCCCCGCCGGACGCCCGCCGGGCGGGGAGGTTCCCGCCCCGGGGGATCGCCCGGCGGGCGCGGTGGCGGGGGATGCAGAATGGGGGGTATGACACAGCCGATGAACGAACGGTCGCACGAGGGCCAGCAGGTCCTGGTCGTCGGCCCGGACGGAATGGCCCTCGGCGGCACCGCCCCCGCGGGTGGTGACGGCGACGCCGACGAGGAGTCGCGCGAGACCCCCGTGACGGAGATGGTCGAGCAGCCCGCGAAGGTCATGCGGATCGGCAGCATGATCAAGCAGCTCCTCGAGGAGGTCAAGTCGGCACCCCTGGACGAGGCGAGCCGGGCCCGGCTCAAGGAGATCCACGCCAGCTCCGTCAAGGAGCTGGAGGACGGCCTGGCTCCCGAGCTGGTCGAGGAGCTGGAGCGGATCTCGCTGCCGTTCACCGACGACGCGGTGCCCTCGGAGGCCGAGCTGCGCGTCGCACAGGCCCAGCTCGTGGGGTGGCTGGAGGGGCTGTTCCACGGCATCCAGACGGCGCTGTTCGCCCAGCAGATGGCGGCCCGTGCCCAGCTTGAGCAGATGCGCCGGGCGCTCCCCTCGGGGATGCTGCCCGACGACAAGGACGCCGACGGTCGCGGCCACACCCGCTCGGGCGGCCCCTACCTCTGATCCCTCCGGCCCCGGCCCCCGGTTCCTCACGGCGCCTTCCGGCCCCGCGGACCCGCGGGACCGGGGCCGCACACGCGTCGGGCCCGGCACGCGGAAACAGCGTGCCGGGCCCGACGCGTACGCGCGGTGACCCCCGTCAGGGGGCCGGGTTGCCCGTGGAGACGGTCAGGGTGATCTTGTCTTCCTCGGGGTCGAAGGCCTCGTAGGGCTTCGGGGACTGCTCCAGGACGGTGTTCTTGCCGTACAGGTTCTCGTCCTCGTACTGGACGTCCTCCAGCACCCAGCCCGCCTGGCGGACGCACTCCTTCACCGAGTCCAGGTGCTTGAACGTCAGGTCGGGCATGCTCTTCTTGCCGTCCTCCAGGAAGCTGTCGGACGCCTCGGTGCACTTGGTGACGTCGATGGTCTTCGACTTGTCCTCGTCCTTGAAGCCGGCGTTGTCGTCGGTGCCGGCGCTGGTGTCGGTACCGGTGCCGGTGTCGTCGGTGCTCTGCCCGCCCGAGGTGCCGGTACCGCCGGTGTCGCCGCCGGTGCCGCCGGTGTCGCCGCCGGTGCCCGCGGGCTGCTCCGTGGACTGGACCGGGGTCGGGGAGCCGTCCGCCCGGTTCCCGCCCTTGTCGTCGCCGTTGTTGAGCGCCACCGCGATGATCACGGCCGAGACGGCGATGATCGCGGCGATGGCCGAGCCGACGAGCACGCCCGTGTTCCGTCGGCCGCCACCGTGACCGCCACCGTGACCGGAGGAGGACGACGGGCCGTACGGCGGTGGGGTGGACGGGCCGCCGCCCTGGTGCCCGTACGGGCCCGGCGCCGGAGTGGAGTACGCCGGGGCGGGCGGCGGGGTGGACGCCCCGAAGCCGCTCTGCGCGTAGTGCTGGTAGGGCTGCTGCACGCCGGGCGGGGGCGGGGTGCCGGTGGCGTCCACCGGCGGGAAGACCGTCTGGGAGACCGCCGAGCCGCTGTGCGCCGGTCCGCCGCCGACGATCAGCGGGGTGGTGTTCGAGGCCAGCACCGCGTTGCGGACGCGCTCGCACTCCTCGCGCATCGCCTCGGCGGTCGGGAAGCGCTCGTTGGGGTTCTTCTTCAGCGCCCGCGCGACCAGCGCGTCCACCGCCGGCGGCAGCGACCGGTTGATCGAGGACGGGACGGGCGGTTCCTCCTGGACGTGCGCGTACGCGATGGCCAGCGGCGAGTCGGCGTCGAAGGGGAGCCGCCCGGTGATCAGCTCGAAGAGCATGATGCCCACCGAGTACAGGTCGGAGCGGGCGTCCACGCCGCGCCCCAGCGCCTGCTCGGGGGAGAGGTACTGCGGGGTGCCGACGACCATGCCGGTCTGGGTCATGGAGGTGACGCCGGACTGCATCGCGCGGGCGATGCCGAAGTCCATCACCTTGACCACGCCGCGCCGGTTCAGCATCACGTTGCCCGGCTTGATGTCCCGGTGCACCAGGCCCATCTCGTGGCTGACCTCGAGCGCGGCGAGCACATCGGCGACGATCTTCAGCGCCTTGTCGGCCGGCATCGCGCCGAACTGGGCCACGTCCTCGTCGAGCACCGTGCGCAGCGGCTTGCCCTCGATGTACTCCATGACGATGTACGGCACCAGCGCGCCGTCGATCTCGTCCTCGCCGGAGTCGAAGACCGAGACGATGTTGGTGTGCGTGAGCTTCGCCACCGACTGCGCCTCGCGGCGGAAGCGTTCGCGGAAGGACGGCTCGCGGCCCAGCTCGGTGTGGAGGGTCTTGACCGCGACCTGCCGGTCGAGGACGGAGTCGTAGGCGAGGTGCACCGAGGCCATGCCGCCGGCGCCGAGCAGGTCACGCAGTTGGTAGCGTCCGCCGCCGACCGTACGGCCCTGGTAGTGACCGGCCTGTGCGCCGTCGTCGCTCATCTGACTGCTTCCCCCTCGGCGCCGCAGGACTGCCGTTGTGGGCCTGCGCGTGTACGGTTGCTCTGCTGGTGCTCCCGCCGGTGCCCGTCGGCGCTCGTTGATCGGAACACCCGACTACCGGCCAAGTCTGCCCCAGCGGTCGGACACGTCAAGCCGCTTGCCCGTTCCGTGACACGATGCGCGCATACGCGTCACACGTGTTCCCCGAGGCGTCGGACATCGTAACTTGCCAGTTCGCGGCCCGAGCGGGTTGGATGGTCCGTCGCTACCCAGCGCTCTCCGCACCACCTCCCGCGCCGCTCTCTTCACTCTCACCGAGGGGCACGGTCCTCGGACCCTGTTAGCGTGCACAAGGAGCAGAGCGTACGGACCCGCACTCACGCGGACCTGATCTACGGCGAGGACTGATGGCACAGACACAAGCCGCCGGAGGGCCTTCGGAGCCCGACGAGACAGCTGGTGGGGTGTCCGATTCGCCCGATTCGCCAGAGTCTTGGCCCAATGGCGGCATGGTCGGCGACGGGCGCTACCGCATCACCCGCCGCCTCGGCCGCGGCGGCATGGCGGAGGTGTTCGCCGCCGAGGACGTGCGCCTCGGCCGGACCGTGGCCGTCAAGCTGATGCGCGCCGACCTCGCCGAGGACCCGGTGGCCAAGGCGCGCTTCACCCGTGAGGCACAGTCGGTCGCCGGGCTCAACCACCATGCGGTGGTGGCCGTCTACGACTCCGGCGAGGACGTGGTCGACGGCAACGCGGTGCCGTACATCGTCATGGAGCTGGTCGAGGGCCGCACCATCCGCGACCTGCTCATGAACGCCGAGGCGCCGCCGCCCGAGCAGGCGCTGATCATCGTCTCCGGGGTCCTGGAGGCGCTCGCCTACAGCCACCAGCACGGCATCGTGCACCGGGACATCAAGCCCGCCAACGTCATCATCACCAACAACGGCGCCGTGAAGGTGATGGACTTCGGCATCGCCCGCGCCCTGCACGGCGCGTCCACCACCATGACCCAGACGGGCATGGTCATGGGCACCCCGCAGTACCTCTCCCCCGAGCAGGCGCTCGGCAAGACGGTGGACGCCCGCTCCGACCTGTACGCGACGGGCTGCCTGCTGTACGAACTCCTCGCGCTGCGCCCGCCGTTCACCGGCGAGACCCCGCTGTCGGTGGTCTACCAGCACGTCCAGGACGAGCCGGTGCCGCCGTCGCAGGTCTCCGACGCGGTGCCGCCGGAGCTGGACGGCCTGGTGATGCGCGCGCTGGCCAAGGACCCGGACGACCGCTTCCAGACCGCCGAGGAGATGCGCGGCCTGGTGCAGTACGCGCTGCGCATGCTCCAGGAGCAGGGCGGCCACACCGGCGGCCTGTGGAACACCGGCGCGGTGGTCTCCACCGGCGCCACCCCCGCCATGGGCACCCCCTCCGCCTACGCGCAGGGCGGCGACTCCTCCCACTACGGCGGAGGGGCCGGCGACGCCACCCGGGTCGGTCCGCCGCTGCTGATGGGCAGCCCGGCCGGCGGCTCGTACGACAGCGGCGGCTACGACGGGAACGGCGGCTACGGCGACGGGGGCCGGGGCGGCAGCGGCCTGAAGTACGCGCTGATCGCCTTCTTCGCCGTCCTCGCCGTCGCCGCGGGCATCTTCTTCGCCCTCCAGAACGCCGGGGGCGAGGACCAGCAGAAGAAGCCGAGCAAGACCAGCACCGCGCCCTCGCAGCGGGAGTCCTCCAAGGAGCCGACCGAGGAGGAGACGAGCGAGGCGCCCACCCACGAGGACACCTACCCCGGCAGCACGGGCGGCTGGCAGAACAGCGGCGGGGGCAACGACTGGCCCGACGCCCCGCAGACCAGCCAGGCCCCCTCGCCGACGGACGCGCCCACCGACACCACCGGCGGAACCGGCACCACCGGGGACGGCGGCCAGGACGGCGGTACGGACACCGGCGGCACCGACGGCGGCCAGGACGGCGGCACGGACACCGGCGGCACCGATGCCGGCCAGGACGGCGGCGCCGATGTCGGCGGCACCGACACCGGCGGTACGGACAACGGCGGAGCCGCCAACCAGGGCGGTGCGGAGAACGGCGGCGCCGGCGACCCGGCGGTCGGAGGGAACGACGGCGGGGTCACCACCCCCTGACCCCGCCGCGCCCCCATACCACTTCCCGGCCGCCGTCGCACACCGTCACCGGGGTGTCGCCGCAGGTGATCTACGATCCGTCTCGTGCAGTCTCCTGATCTTCCCGGCGACACCCTCACCACGCTGGTGCGCCGCTACGGCGCCGGGGAGCCGCTCTCGTGCGAGCCGGTGGCCCAGGGACTGCTGAACCGGGGCTACCGGCTGTCCACCACCCGGGGCCGGTTCTTCCTCAAGCACCACCTCGACGGCGACCCCGGGGCCCCGGCCCGCATCGAGCACCAGCACCGCGTCACCGCCCGCCTCGGCGACCTCGGCCTGCCGGTCGTCCCGCCCGTCCAGGACGCCTCCGGCCGGACCGTCGCCGTCGTCGGCGGGCACTGCTACGCCCTGCACCCGTGGGTGGACGGCCGGCACCGCGACGGCGGTGAGCTCTCCCTCGCCCAGTGCCGCCGCCTGGGGGCGCTGCTGGGCACGGTGCACGTGCGGCTGGCCCAGGCCGTACCGGTGCCCGAGTCCGAGCGCACCACCCACCCCAGCGCCGACCCCGAGGAGACCTTCGCCCTCATCGACGAGCTGCTCGCCCGCGTCCGCACCCGCCGCCGGCGCGACTGCTTCGACGAGCTGGCCGAGCACCGGCTGCGCGAGCGCCGCGCCCTGCTGCTCCGCCACGCCCACCGCCGTCCGCCCGCCGGGGCCGAGCCGGTCGCGGGATGGGTGCACGGCGACTTCCACCCCCTCAACCTGCTCTACCGGGACCGGGAGCCCTGGGACCCGGTGGCGATCGTGGACTGGGACCGGCTGGGCGTCCAGCCGCGCGCCGAGGAGGCCGTACGGGCCGCCGCCATCTTCTTCCTGCGGCCCGGCGGCACCCTGGACCTGGCCAGGATCCGCGCCTACGCCCGCGCCTACCGCGCCGCCACCGGGGCCGGCGCGGACGAGATGGCCGCGGCCGTGCACCGGGTGTGGTGGGAGCGGCTCAACGACTTCTGGATGCTGCGCTGGCGCTACCAGCTCCGCGACCGCCGCACCGACCCGCAGTTCCCGGCCGCCGCCGCGCTGGTGGTGTGGTGGACCGGCCGCTACGGAGCGGTCCGCGACGCGTTCTGTCTGTAGTCCGCGACCGCGCCCGCCTTCACCCTCCGTGTCCACTTCGTCCGCTCTGCGGAGCGATCCGCCCGCCGGGCGGACATCACTTCCGCACGACTCTTCCCGTGTCCCCGGCGGCGGGATAACGTGCGCTTGTCCCAGACGCTTGCGATGCTGTGACCAGTGACGTTCCGGGCTTTCGCGATTTACTTGGAAATCCAAGGAAAATTGCAGGTCAGGGGCTCTTCGCGCAGATGCGGAGGTACTGGGTAACGTGCTGAGAGCGGTCGTCGAACGGGACACCTGTCACCGCTCGGTTCCGTCCGCGCCGCACCCAACCCCGTGGGCCGTACGGAATCGGGTGAGCCTCTCCCCGCCGAGGTGGGGAATCCCCAGGCTCCCCGGCGACCCCGGGGGCCGGACAGACGGAGGAGCACACGTGACCGTGGAGAGCACTGCCGCGCGCAGCAAGCCGCGCCGCAGCAGCGGAAAGCGCACGACGAGCGGCGCCAGGAAGCGCACGCAGTCGGCCGCGCGCCCCGAGCTCGTACAACTGCTGACGCCGGAGGGGGAGCGGGTCGAGCACCCGGACTACTCCCTGGAGCTGTCCCCGGACGAGCTGCGCGGCCTGTACCGCGACATGGTCCTCACCCGCCGCTTCGACGCCGAGGCCACCGCGCTCCAGCGTCAGGGCGAGCTGGGGCTGTGGGCCTCGCTGCTGGGGCAGGAGGCCGCCCAGATCGGCTCCGGGCGGGCCCTGAGGGACGACGACTACGTCTTCCCCACCTACCGCGAGCACGGGGTCGCCTGGTGCCGCGGGGTGGACCCGACCAACCTGCTGGGCATGTTCCGGGGCGTCAACAACGGCGGCTGGGACCCGAACACCAACAACTTCCACCTCTACACCATCGTGATCGGCTCCCAGGCCCTGCACGCCACGGGCTACGCGATGGGCGTCGCCAAGGACGGCGCGGACAGCGCGGTGATCGCCTACTTCGGCGACGGCGCGTCCAGCCAGGGCGACGTCGCCGAGGCGTTCACCTTCTCCGCCGTCTACAACGCGCCGGTGGTCTTCTTCTGCCAGAACAACCAGTGGGCGATCTCCGAGCCCACCGAGCGCCAGTCCCGGGTGCCGATCTACCAGCGCGCCGCCGGCTTCGGCTTCCCCGGCGTCCGCGTGGACGGCAACGACGTGCTGGCCGTGCTGGCCGTGACCCGGGCCGCCCTGGAGCACGCCCGCTCCGGCCAGGGCCCGATGCTGGTCGAGGCGTTCACCTACCGGATGGGCGCCCACACCACCTCCGACGACCCCACCCGCTACCGCAAGGACGCCGAGCGCGCGGAGTGGGAGGCCAAGGACCCGATCCTGCGGATGCGCACCTACCTGGAGAAGGAGGGCCTGGCCGACGCCGAGTGGCTCGCCGGCCTGGAGGAGGAGAGCGACGCGCTGGCCAAGCGGGTCCGCGAGGCCATCCGGTCCATGCCGGACCCGGACACCATGGCGATCTTCGAGAACGTCTACGCCGACGGGCACGCGCTGGTGGACGAGGAGCGCGCCCAGTTCGCCGAGTACCTGGCGTCCTTCGCCGACGAGGAGGGCCGCTGAGATGGCTGCCAGCACGAACGCCAAGACCACCATGCCCCTGGCCAAGGCCCTCAACGAGTCGCTGCGCAAGGCCCTGGAGAGCGACCCCAAGGTCCTGATCATGGGAGAGGACGTCGGCAAGCTCGGCGGCGTCTTCCGGATCACCGACGGGCTGCAGAAGGACTTCGGCGAGGACCGGGTCATCGACACCCCGCTGGCCGAGTCCGGCATCATCGGCACCGCGATCGGGCTGGCCCTGCGCGGCTACCGGCCGGTGGCGGAGATCCAGTTCGACGGGTTCGTCTTCCCCGCCTACGACCAGATCGTCACCCAGCTCGCCAAGATGCACGCCCGCGCGCTGGGCAAGGTCAAGCTGCCGGTCGTCATCCGCATCCCCTACGGCGGCGGCATCGGCGCGGTGGAGCACCACAGCGAGTCCCCCGAGGCGCTGTTCGCGCACGTGGCGGGGCTGAAGTGCGTCTCGCCGTCCAACGCCTCGGACGCGTACTGGATGCTCCAGCAGGCGATCGAGTCCGACGACCCGGTGATCTTCTTCGAGCCCAAGCGGCGCTACTGGGACAAGGGCGAGGTCGACACCGAGGCCATCCCCGGCCCGCTGCACAAGGCCGTCGTCGCCCGCGAGGGCACCGACCTGACGCTGGTGGCCTACGGTCCGATGGTGAAGACCTGCCTGGAGGCGGCCGCCGCGGCCGAGGAGGAGGGCAAGTCGCTGGAGGTGGTCGACCTGCGGTCGATCTCCCCGGTCGACTTCGACACCGTCCAGGCCTCGGTGGAGCGGACGGGCCGCCTGGTGGTGGTGCACGAGGCACCGGTCTTCTTCGGCTCCGGCGCGGAGATCGCCGCCCGGATCACCGAACGCTGCTTCTACCACCTGGAGGCGCCGGTGCTGCGCGTCGGCGGCTTCCACGCGCCGTACCCGCCGGCCCGCCTGGAGGAGGAGTACCTGCCCAACCTGGACCGGGTGCTCGAAGCAGTCGACCGCGCGCTGGCGTACTGAGAACAGGGCTGAGGAGAGTCGTGACGATGACTGATACGGCTACCGCCGGGGCCGCGGCCCAGCGCATCCGCGAGTTCAAGATGCCGGACGTGGGCGAGGGACTCACCGAGGCCGAGATCCTCAAGTGGTACGTCCAGCCCGGGGATCCGGTGACCGACGGACAGGTGGTGTGCGAGGTCGAGACGGCCAAGGCCGCCGTCGAGCTGCCGATCCCGTTCACGGGCGTGGTGCACGAGCTGCGCTTCGAGGAGGGCACCACCGTGGACGTCGGCACGCCGATCATCACGGTGGACACCGACCCCTCGGCCGGGCCCGCCGACGGGCCGTCCGCCGCGCCCGCCGCCACCGCCCCCGCGCAGGGCGGGCCGGAGGACGGGACCGCGAACGGGAACGGCGGCGGCAAGCGCCAGCCGGTGCTGGTGGGCTACGGGGTCGCCACCGGCTCGACCAGGCGGCGTCCGCGCAAGCAGCCCGCCGCGCAGGCGCAGGCCGCGCAGACCGCCGTCCAGGCGGAGATGAACGGCACCGCCACGCCCGTGGCCGCCGCGCCCGCGGTGCCGAGCGCCGACGAGCCCGCCGCCAGGCGCCCGCTGGCCAAGCCGCCGGTGCGCAAGCTCGCCAAGGACCTGGGCATCGACCTGGACACGGTCGTCCCCACCGGCGAGGGCGGGATCATCACCCGCGAGGACGTGCACGCCGCCGCGGCCGCCCGCGACCGGGCCGGGACCCAGGCGGCCCCCGAGGCCCCCGCGGCGGTCCCCGCGGCCCCGGCCCCGCAGGCGCCGGCCGCGGTCCGTCCCGCCGGGGAGGGCGAGCGCCGGGTGCCGATCAGGGGCGTCCGCAAGGCGACCGCGCAGGCGATGGTCTCCAGCGCCTTCACCGCGCCGCACGTCACGGAGTTCGTCACCGTCGACGTCACCCGCACCATGAAGCTGGTGCAGGAGCTCAAGCAGGACCCGGACATGGCGGGCCTGCGGGTGAACCCGCTGCTGCTGGTGGCCAGGGCGTTCCTGGTGGCGATCCGCCGCAACCCGGAGATCAACGCCTCCTGGGACGAGGCCAACCAGGAGATCGTCCACAAGGACTACGTGAACCTGGGCATCGCCGCGGCCACCCCGCGCGGTCTGATCGTGCCGAACATCAAGAACGCGCACGCCAAGACCCTGCCGGAGCTGGCCAGGGCGCTGGGCGAGCTGGTGACCACGGCCCGGGAGGGCAAGACGTCCCCGGCGGACATGCAGGGCGGCACGGTCACCATCACCAACGTCGGCGTCTTCGGCGTCGACTCCGGCACCCCGATCCTCAACCCCGGGGAGTCGGCGATCCTGGCCTTCGGCCAGGTCAGGCTCCAGCCGTGGGTCCACAAGGGCAAGGTGAAGCCGCGTCAGGTCACCACCCTGGCGCTGTCCTTCGACCACCGCCTGGTGGACGGCGAGCTGGGCTCGAAGGTGCTGGCCGACACCGCCGCCGTCCTGGAGAACCCCAAGCGCCTCATCACCTGGGGCTGATCCCGGCATCCGGTCCGCGACGGGGCCCGGCGCACGCACCGTGCGCCGGGCCCCGCCCGTGTCCTCGCCCGTGTCCCCCGCCCGTGCCGTCCGGGGCCGGTGTTCGCATGGCGGACGGGGGATGAGCACGCATACCCGTTGTATCTATGGTGTGTACATGTCGTCCGTGCCCGCTGCCGCCGCCCCTGCCCCTGCCGCCGCCGTCAAGCCCCCGCCCGCCGCCGAACGCGTCTACGCACACGTCAAACAGGCCCTCCTGGAACGCCACTACGAGGGCGGGGCCCTGCTCACCGAGGGGGAGCTGGCCGGAGCGGTCGGGGTCTCCCGCACACCGGTGCGCGAGGCACTGCTGCGGCTGGAGGCCGAGGGCCTGATCCGGCTCTACCCGAAGAAGGGCGCGCTCGTCCTGCCCGTCTCCGCACAGGAGATCGGCGACGTCGTCGAGACCCGGCTGCTGGTCGAGGAGCACGCCGTGCGCAAGGTGCTGCCCGCCCCGCGCGACCTGCTCGACCGGCTCGCCGAACTCCTGGAACGGCAGCGGCGGCAGGCCGAGACCGGCGACCTGGCGGCGATGGCCGCCACCGACCGCTGCTTCCACGCCACCGTCGTCAAGGCGGCCGGCAACCAGATCCTGGAGCGCCTCTACGACCAGCTCCGCGACCGCCAGCTCCGCATGGGCGTCGCCGTGATGCACTCCCACCCCGACCGGATCGCCAAGAACATCACCGAGCACACCGAGATCCTCCGGACCCTGCGCTCGGGCGACGCCGAGGCGGCCGCCTCGGCGGTGCGCGGCCACGTCGGCTCCGTACGGCACCTGCTGCGCGGTGAGGCCCGGTGAGCGGCACGGACACGTCCCCGTCCGGCGGGGCCGGCGGAGTGCGGCTGGGAGGGCCCCGGGCCGCCTTCGTCTGGGGGATCGGGGTCGCCGTCTACTTCACCGCCATCACCTACCGCACCAGCCTGGGCGTCGCGGGCATCGACGCGGCCGAGCGGTTCCACATCAACGCCTCCGCGCTGTCGACCTTCTCGATCCTCCAGCTCCTGGTCTACGCCGGGATGCAGATACCCGTCGGCCTGCTGGTGGACCGCTGGGGCACGAAGAAGGTCCTGATCCTGGGCATCGTGCTGTTCACCACCGGCCAGTTCGCCTTCGCGCTGTCCGGCTCGTACGCCATGGCGCTCGCCGCCCGCGCGCTGCTCGGCTGCGGCGACGCGATGACGTTCATCAGCGTGCTGCGGCTGGGCTCGCGCTGGTTCCCGCCCCGCCGCGGGCCGCTGATCGCGCAGGTCGCCGCGTTGTTCGGGATGGCGGGCAACCTGGTGACCACCCTGGTGCTGGCACGCGTGCTGGCCGCCTTCGGCTGGACGCCGACCTTCGCGGGCAGCGCCGCGCTGGGCGCCCTGGTGCTGGTGCTGGTCCTGCTCTTCCTCAAGGACCGGCCGGGCGGCGCCGGGCCGGAGCCGGGGACCGCGCCCGCACCGCAGCAGCGCGGCGGCTACGTGCGCCGCCAGCTCGCCGCCGCCTGGCGGGAGCCGGGCACCCGGCTGGGCATGTGGGTGCACTTCACCACCCAGTTCCCGGGCATGGTCTTCCTGCTGCTGTGGGGGATGCCGTTCCTCGTCGAGGCCCAGGGCCGCTCCCGGGCCGAGGCCGGCAACCTGCTGACCCTGGTGGTCCTGGCCAACATGGTGATCGGTCTGGTCTACGGCCAGGTCATCGCCCGGCACCACGCCGCGCGGGCGCCGATCGCGCTGGGCACGGTGCTGGTCACCGCCGCCGCCTGGGCGACGGTGCTGGCCTGGCCGGGCCGCGCCCCGCTGTGGGTGCTGGTGGTGCTGTGCACGGTGCTCGGGGCCTGCGGACCGGCCTCGATGATCGGCTTCGACTTCGCCCGCCCCGCCAACCCGCCCGAGCGGCAGGGCACGGCGTCGGGCATCGTGAACATCGGCGGCTTCACGGCCTCCATGGCGACGCTGCTGGCCGTGGGCGTCCTGCTGGACGCGACCGGCGACGACTACCGGATCGCGTTCGCGTCCGTCTTCGTCCTCCAGGCGCTGGGCGTCGTGCAGATCCTCCGGCTGCGCGGCCGGGCGCACCGCCGCGAGCGCGAACGGGTGGTGGCCAGCCGCGTCGAGGCGGTGCACGTACCGGTGTGACGCCCTGAGCCCCGGGACACCGCCCGGGGCTCAGGGCGTGACGGCGAAGTGGGCGAGGATCGCGTCCGCGAGCTCCTGGTCGCCCTCGACCTTGAGGTTGTCGCGCACCGCCGCGGGCCGCACCCGCCCGCAGGCCAGCCGGACGTACGTCTCCCAGTCCGTCGCCAGGGTGACGGCCGGCCCCAGCGAGACGCTGCCGTCCACCGTGCCCCGGCCCTCGCCGTCGACGCGGACGGTCCGCATGAACTCCACCGGCCCGCTCACGTCCAGGACGACCGCCGAGTTCGGCGGGGCCCCGGCGTCCTTGGCGACCACCTTCGGCAGCCCCTCCAGCAGCACGTCGCGGGCGACGTACGCGCCGGGGGAGTCCAGGTTGCCCGGCTGCCCCAGGGCCCGCCGCAGGTCCTGCTCGTGCACCCACACGTCGAACGCCCGCAGCCGCAGCGCCTGTTCGAGGGTCATCTCCCGGCCGAGCGGGGTCATCACCCTCGTCGAGGGGTCGCGCTTCTCGTTCCGCAACTGGCGCGACCGGCGGATGATCGTGTACTCCAGCTCGCTGGTCATCTCCGGCGCCGTGTGGCACCTGCGCACGTCCACCTGGACCTCGATGCGCCGGCTGAGTTCGTCCTTCACGTGGAACAGGTCGCGCGGCAGCGTGTGGATCGGCCGGGGATCGCCCAGCATCTCGCACTCCGAGCCGATGATGTGGGAGACGACGTCGCGGACCGACCACCCCGGACAGTCGGTCGCTCGGTTCCACTCGCCCTCGACCAGCGGGGAGACCAGCTCGGATATCGCCTCGATGGAGTGGGCCCAGGCGTCGGCATAGGGCTGAAGGCTTGGGTGGTCGATCAACGGGACCCCTCGATACGTGCGGAATGGAGTGGTTCGCGGTTTGGGTGCTCTCAAGTTACGCTGCGCACGGTCAGCCTGACAGGGCTTTCCTGTGACGATCGTAGGCTGCTTTCGGCAGGCGTTTGACCCCCTCGAAACCTTGGACGGTGGTACGGTGCGCGCCTCTCTCCTCCAGATCGGTGTGGACCCGGACGAAACGGTGGAAGCGCGCCGTGCGCGGGCGGCGGCCCTGGTGCGGGAGCAGTCCGCCGCGGACCTCGTCGTCCTGCCGGAGCTGTGGACGGTCGGCGCCTTCGCCTTCGACTCCTTCGCGGCGGAGGCCGAGCCGCTGCGCGGGCCCGGCGCGCGGACGGCCGAGGCCATGTCCGCCGCGGCCCGCGACGCGCGGGTGTGGCTGCACGCCGGCTCCGTGGTCGAACGCGCCGCCGGGAAGTCCGGGGAGGTCTACTACAACACCTCGCTGGTCTTCTCCCCCGACGGCGAGCCGGCCGCCGTGTACCGCAAGATCCACCGCTTCGGCTTCGACCGGGGCGAGGCCACCTTGCTGGCCGCCGGCACCGAGCCGGTCACCGTGCCCCTGCCCGACACCGTGCTGGGCCTGGCGACCTGCTACGACCTGCGCTTCCCGGAGCTGTTCCGCGCCCTGACCGACGCGGGCGCGCGGACGCTGGTGATCCCGGCGGGCTGGCCCGCCCGCCGCGCCGCCCACTGGAGCCTGCTGGCCCGCGCCCGCGCCGTGGAGAACCAGGCTTACGTCCTGGCCTGCGGCACGGCGGGCAGCCACGCGGGCGTCCCCCAGGCGGGCCGCAGCATGGTCGTCGACCCCTGGGGCGAGGTCCTGGCCGAGGCGGAGGACGCCGAGGAGCGGGTCGTCACCGCCGAGCTGGACCCGGCGTACGTCACCAAGGTCCGCGAGGACTTCCCGGTCCTGCGGGACCGCGTGCTGTAGCCGCCCGTACGGCACCGGCGCCGTACGGGGAGCGGTACGGCCTGAGTACCCGTACTCATGCGGCCCCCGCGGGCCCGCACCACCCTGTGGCCATGACCACACCACCGGTGCAGCGGCCCATGACGGCCGCGTTCTACGTCCAGTCCGTGCTCTCCTTCGGGCTCTCCCTGCTGGCGGTGGCCCTCGGTGTCGCCTACCTGCCGCTGGGGCCGTGGGAGCGGGGCTTCCTGGCGCTCGGCGTCCTGTTCCTGGTCTCCTCCTCCTTCAACCTGGCCAAGTGCGTCCGGGACCGGCAGGAGATGCAGGAGGTCACCAGCCGGGTGGACAAGGCCCGGCTGGACAAGCTGATCACCGAGCACGACCCGTTCGACCCCCGGAACGTCTGAGCCCCGCGCCCGGCGACCTGAACGCCCCGTGCGGCGGACGGGTCACCGTCATCAAGGTCTGAGCCGCGGCGGGCGGAGGGGCGGTGGAGGATGCCGCGGCGGCCTCCGCGGCGGGTCTTGTCACACTGGAGGGCATGAACGCGCCCTCCCCCTCGGCCCATCGCCGTCGTGCCCGTGTCCGCGCCCCCGAGCTGGCCGGCAGGGGCGGCTGGCTCAACACCGGCGGCAAGCACCTGTCCCTGGCGGACCTGCGGGGACGCATCGTCGTGCTCGACTTCTGGACCTTCTGCTGCATCAACTGCCTGCACGTCCTGGACGAGCTGCGGGAGCTGGAGGAGGAGCACCGCGACACCGTGGTGGTCGTCGGCGTCCACTCGCCGAAGTTCGTCCACGAGGCCGAGCACCAGGCCGTCGTGGACGCCGTCGAGCGCTACGGGGTGCACCACCCCGTCCTCGACGACCCGGACCTGGTCACCTGGAAGCAGTACGCGGTGCGCGCCTGGCCCACGCTCGTCGTCATCGATCCCGAGGGCTACGTCGTCGCCCAGCACGCGGGCGAGGGCCACGTACACGCCATCGCCAGGCTGGTGGCGGAGCTGGAGGCCGAGCACGAGGCCAAGGGCACCCTGCGGCGCGGCGACGGTCCGTACGTGCCGCCGGAGCCCGAGCCGACCGACCTGCGCTTCCCCGGCAAGGCGCTCGTCCTCCCCTCGGGGAACCTGCTGGTCAGCGACACCACCCGGCACCAGCTCGTGGAGCTGGAGCCGGACGGGGAGACGGTGGTGCGGCGCGTCGGCACCGGCGGGCGCGGGCTGGCGGACGGGCCGGGCGAGAAGGCGCGCTTCAACGAGCCGCAGGGCCTGGCGCTGCTGCCCGACGGGGGCGTCGCGGTCGCCGACACCGTCAACCACGCGCTGCGGCGCTACGACCCGGCCACCGGCGAGGTCACCACGCTGGCCGGCACCGGCCGCCAGTGGTGGCAGGGCTCGCCCGCCTCCGGCCCGGCGCGCGAGGTGGACCTCTCCTCGCCGTGGGACGTGGCCTGGTGGGCGGACCGGCTGTGGATCGCGATGGCCGGCATCCACCAGCTCTGGACGTACGACCCGGCGACGGGGACCGTGGCCGTCGCGGCGGGCACCACCAACGAGGGCCTGGTGGACGGCCCGGCCGACCGGGCGTGGTTCGCGCAGCCGTCCGGGCTCGCGGCGGACGGCGACCGGCTGTGGGTGGCCGACTCCGAGACCTCCGCCCTGCGCTGGATCGAGCGGGCCGGCGACGGGGCCGGCGACGGCGACGAGGGCGGCGACGGGGCCGGCTCCTTCACCGTCCGCACGGCCGTCGGCACCGGGCTGTTCGACTTCGGGCACCGCGACGGCGCGGCCGGTCAGGCGCTGTTCCAGCACCCGCTGGGCGTCACCGTGCTGCCCGACCGCTCGGTGGCGGTGTGCGACACCTACAACCACGCGCTGCGGCGCTACGACCCGGCCACCGGCGAGGTCACCACGCTCGCCACGGACCTGCGCGAGCCGTCCGGCGCCGTGCTGGTCGCGGGGGACGCCGAGGGGGGTGCCGCGGACATCCTCGTGGTGGAGTCCGCCCGCCACCGGCTGACCCGGCTGCGGCTGCCCGAGGAGGCCGTACGGGTCGATCCGGTCGCCCACCGAACCCGCCGCGAGGCGACCGAGGTGGCGCCGGGCCGGCTCCGGCTGGACGTGGTCTTCCAGGCGCCGCCCGGCCAGAAGCTCGACGAGCGGTACGGCCCCGCCACCCGGCTGCTGGTCAGTGCCACGCCGCCGGAGCTGCTGGCGGACGGCGCGGGGCAGGGCACCGAGCTGGGCCGGGACCTGGTGCTCGCCGACGGCGTCACCGAGGGCGTGCTGCACGTCTCGGCGATGGCCGCGTCCTGCGACGACGCCCCGGACGTGGAGTACCCGGCCTGTCACGTCCACCAGCAGGACTGGGGCGTCCCGGTCCGCGTCACGCGGTCCGGGACGCCCCGGCTGTCCCTGGTGCTGGCGGGCCTGGCTCCGGAGTGACGGCCCGTCGCCGTCCTCGGTGGAGCGGTGACGGGGCGTCAACCGGCGTCAGGCGTGCCATTCGTGGCGGTGGGTCTCCTCGACGACCGGGGCCGCCGGGCTCGGCGGCTGCATGCGGCGCCGCCTGAAGATGCTCACGTACGACGCCAGTCCGATGAAGCCGACCGCCATCAGGATCAGGCCGACCACGTCGAGATTGACCCCGGAGATGTCCCAGTCCACCGCCAGGCTGAGGATCGCGCCCACCGCGATCAGCACGATGGTCAGTCCCATGCCCATGAATAACCGCCTCCGTCCGGCTGGTTGAGGGCTCGTTCAACCAACCGGGTACCCCCGGGCGGGCCGGACATTCGGGGCATCGGGGCGTCCGGGGAACCGGACGCCCCCCGGGCGCCGGGGCGCGCCGGGGGCGTGAGGCTGCGTCAATCGGCTGTCAGCCGGTATCGGTCGGCCGTCGGCCGTCGGCCGTCGGCCGGCGTCAGGCGGTGGTGAGGAAGGCCAGCAGGGCGTTCGCCAGCAGGTACGGGTCGTCTGCGCCGCACAGCTCCCGCGCGGAGTGCATCGACAGGATCGCCACGCCGATGTCCACGGTCGTGATGCCGTGCCGCGCGGCGGTGATCGGGCCGATCGTGGTGCCGCAGGGGATGGCGTTGTTGGAGACGAACGTCTGCCACGGCACCCCGGCCCGCTCGCAGACCCTCGCGAAGATCGCGCGGCCGGAGCCGTCGGTGGCGTACCGCTGGTTGACGTTGACCTTGAGGATCGGGCCGCCGTTGGGCAGCGGGTGGTGGCCCGGCTCGTGGCGCTCGGGGTAGTTGGGGTGCACGGCGTGGCCGGTGTCCGAGGACAGGCAGACGCTGCCGGCGTACGCCCGCGCGCGGTCCTCGCGGTCGCCGCCGCGGGCGAGGATCGAGCGTTCCAGCACGGTGCCCAGCAGCGGGCTCTCGGCGCCGGTGTCGGACTGGCTGCCGTTCTCCTCGTGGTCGAAGGCGGCCAGCACCGGAACGTACGGCAGGGGCTCGCCCCCGTCCCGGTTCCGTTCCGCGGCGGCCGCCAGCGCCGCCGCACCGGCGTGGACGGACAGCAGGTTGTCCATCCGCGGCCCGGCGAGCAGCTCGCGGTCCCGGCCGAGGTACGCGGGGGGCTCGACGCTGTGGACCATCAGGTCCCAACCGGCGATGTCGGCGGCCCGCAGGCCGGCCTCCCCGGCGAGGAAGTCCATCAGGTCGCCCTCGCTCGGCTCGCCCAGGCCCCACACGGGCGTCATGTGGCGCTGCCGGTCCAGCTTCAGCCCGTCGTTGGCCTGCCGGTCGAGGTGGATGGCGAGCTGCGGGACGCGCAGCAGGGGGCGGTCGACGTTGACCAGGCGGGTGGAGCCGTCGCGCAGCGTCAGCCGCCCGGCCAGGCCCAGGTCGCGGTCGAGCCAGGTGTTGAGCAGGGTGCCGCCGTAGATCTCGACGGCGACCTGCCGCCAGCCGGCCGCACCGGTGTCCGGGACGGGCTTGACGCGCAGGTTCGGGGAGTCGGTGTGGGCGCCGACGATCCGGAAGGGGGCGGCGGGGCCGGCGTTCTCCGGGACGTACCAGGCGATGATCGCGCCGCCGCGCAGCACGTACTTCCCGCCGCTGGTGCCGTCCCAGGCGTCGGTCTCGGCCACCTGCCGGAAGCCGGCCTTCTCCAGCCGTTCGGCGGCGCGGGCCACCGCGTGGTACGGGGTGGGCGAGGCCGTGAGGAAGGACACCAGGTCGTCGGTGTGTCCACGGTCGAAACGACTGGGGTTGCTCATGGGGCCAGCATACGAACGCGTGGACGGCGTGGGCCCCCGTTCCCGGGCCGGGGAACGGGGGCCCACCCCGAAGGGCCCGCCCGCCGCGGACGGCGGACGGGCCCCGAGGAGCCGCGGGAGAACCGCGGAGGAGCCGTGCCGGAAGCCGTCAGAACGCCTCTTCGGGCAGCTCCATCACCGACAGGTCGGTGGCCTCGGCGATCTGCCGCTGGACCGCGACGCCCGGCAGGACGTTCGCCGCGAAGAACTTCGCCGCGGCGATCTTGCCCTGGTAGAACGCCTTGTCCCTGGCCGAGGCGCCGGAGAGCTTGTCGGCGGCCACGGCCGCGCCCCTGAGCAGCAGGTAGCCGACGACGACGTCACCGGCGGCCATCAGCAGGCGGGTGGTGTTCAGGCCCACCTTGTAGATGGACTTCACGTCCTTCTCGGTGGCGGCCAGGTCGGTCAGCATGGTGCCGACGATCGCCTCCAGGTCCCCGGCGGCCTTGGCGAGCTGGTCGCGGGCCTCGGCCAGCTCCTCGCCGCCGGCGGCCTCGGCCAGGAACTTCTTGATCTCCTCGGACATGGCGGTCAGCGCCTGGCCCTGGTCGCGGACGATCTTGCGGAAGAAGAAGTCCTGGCCCTGGATCGCCGTGGTGCCCTCGTAGAGGGTGTCGATCTTGGAGTCCCGGATGTACTGCTCGATCGGGTACTCCTGCAGGTAGCCGGAGCCGCCGAAGGTCTGCAGGGACTGCGCGAGCAGCTCGTAGGACTTCTCCGAGCCGTAGCCCTTGACGATGGGCAGCAGCAGGTCGTTCAGGCGCTTGGCGTCGGAGGCGTCCTCGCCCGCGGCCTCCTTCATCAGGACCTCGTCCTGGACGGCGGCGGTGTAGAGCACCAGGGAGCGCATGCCCTCGGCGTACGCCTTCTGCGTCAGCAGCGAGCGGCGCACGTCGGGGTGGTGGGTGATGGTGACGCGCGGCGCGGTCTTGTCCGTGAACTGGGCCAGGTCGGCGCCCTGGACGCGCTCCTTGGCGTACTCCAGCGCGTTGAGGTAGCCGGTGGAGAGCGTGGCGATGGCCTTCGTGCCGACCATCATCCGCGCGAACTCGATGATCTTGAACATCTGGCGGATGCCGTCGTGCTTCTCGCCCAGCAGCCAGCCCTTGGCCGGGTGGTTGGCGCCGAAGGTCATCTCGCAGGTGTTGGAGACGCGCAGGCCCATCTTGTGCTCGACGTTGGTGGCGTAGACGCCGTTGCGCTCGCCGAGCTCGCCGGTCTCCCAGTCGAAGTCGTACTTGGGGACGATGAACAGGGACAGGCCCTTGGTGCCCGGGCCGTGGCCCTCGGGGCGGGCGAGGACGAAGTGGATGATGTTCTCGGACATGTCGTGCTCGCCCGAGGTGATGAAGCGCTTGACGCCCTCGATGTGCCAGGAGCCGTCCTCCTGGCGGATCGCCTTGGTGCGGCCCGCGCCCACGTCGGAGCCGGCGTCGGGCTCGGTGAGCACCATGGTGGAGCCCCACTGCCGGTCCACCATGAGCTGGGCTATCTTCTGCTGCTCCGCGGTGCCCTCCTCGTGGAGGACGCCGGCGAAGGCCGGGCCGGACGCGTACATCCACACCGCCGGGTTGGAGCCGAGGATGGTCTCGGCGAAGGCCCACAGCAGGGAGCGCGGGGCGTTGGTGCCGCCGATGGCCTCGGGGATGCCCAGCCGCCACCACTCGGCGTCCATGTACGCCTGGTAGCTCTTCTTGAAGGCCCCCGGGATCGGCGCGGTGTTGGTCTCGGGGTCGAACACCGGCGGGTTGCGGTCGGCCTCCTCGAAGGAGGCGGCCAGCTCGTTCTCCGCCAGGCGCGCGATCTCCGACAGCACGCTCTTGGCGGTCTCGACGTCCATCTCCGCGAACGGGCCGGTGCCGTACACCGTGTCGCGGCCGAGCACCTCGAAGAGGTTGAACTCGATGTCGCGGAGATTCGACTTGTAGTGCCCCATGGCGACGGCTCCGTAGTGGGTAGGGGGAGGAGACTCCTCCATACGCGTACCGGTAAGTAGCTGCCATCATGCTACCCGTCGGTAATAAGAATCAACCCCGATCCGCCCGACTGTGACCGAACTCCTCGGGAACGGTCCGTTCCGGCCCGTTCCGGAGCGCCGCGGTGCGTTCACGGAGCGGTTCCGCACCGGGGCGGGGGCGGTCCCCGAGTCAGTACGCTTACGTCCATGTACGGCTACGACCAGACCGGAAACGCGGGCCAGCACGCCGGTCACGGCGGCCACACCGGCCATCCGGGGCACACCGGACACCCCGGGCACGGCGCGCACGCCGGGCAGCAGCACTACGCCTCCCAGCAGCCGCCGCCCGCCTACGGCCAGCAGCAGCCGCTCTACCCGGAGCCGTCGCCGCCGTCCCTCGCCGAGGCCGTCCGCGCCTTCACCACCGGCGCGATGTCCGCCGAGGACTTCCAGGCGATCTTCGCCACGTCGAAGGTGTACTGCCCGCGCGGGGACACCCCCGGCTTCCTGGCGCTGCACAACACCCAGCAGCCGGTGATCCCGATGTTCACCACGCTCAAGGAGCTGCGCGCGTACGCGGGCAAGGACTCGAAGTACTTCGTGATCACCGGTGCCGAGGTGCTCGACCTGCTGCCGTCGGGCTACGGCTTCGTGCTGGACATGGAGGGCGACCACCGGATCGTCTTCGACGCCAAGGCGGTGGAGGAGATGGTCGACTTCGCGATGCGCCGGATGTACGGCTGACGCGCGGCCGGGGACGCGCGCCCGGTACGGGGACCGGGGTCTGGACACCCTGGTTTTATGTTGAACGTTGAATTACTCTGGGTCTCCCAGGTCCGCCGAGGAGGTCCACGATGCCCGCGATCACCGCCGAGAACCCGCTCGCGCTGCCGCGCGTCCCCCTGCCCGGCGAGGGCGCCGTGCCCCGGCCCGTGCTCGCGGTGACCACCGCCCCCAGCGGCTTCGAGGGGGAGGGCTTCCCCGTGCGCCGCGCCTTCGCGGGGATCGACTACCGGTACCTCGACCCGTTCATCATGATGGACCAGATGGGCGAGGTGGAGTACGCGCCCGGCGAGCCGAAGGGGACCCCCTGGCACCCGCACCGGGGCTTCGAGACCGTCACGTACCTGATCGACGGCACCTTCGTCCACCAGGACTCCGCGGGCGGCGGCGGGGTCATCAACGACGGCGACACCCAGTGGATGACCGCGGGCTCCGGCCTGCTCCACATCGAGGCGCCGCCGGAGGAGCTGGTCGTCAGCGGCGGCCTCTTCCACGGGCTCCAGCTCTGGGTGAACCTCCCGGCCAGGGACAAGATGACCGCCCCGCGCTACCAGGACATCGGCGGCAGCCGGGTGAAGCTGCTCAGCTCCGCCGACGGCGGCGCGCTGCTGCGGCTGATCGCCGGCGACCTGGCGGGCCACACCGGTCCGGGCGTCACCCACACCCCGATCACCATGATCCACGCGACGGTCAGCCCGGGCGCCGAGGTCACCCTCCCCTGGCGCGAGGACTTCAACGCCCTCGCCTACGTCCTGGCCGGCCGCGGCACGGTCGGCACCGAGCGCCGCCCGGTCCACCTGGGCCAGACGGCGGTCTTCGGGAACGGAGGATCGCTGACCCTGGGCGCCGACCGGTCCCAGGACTCCCACACCCCCGAGCTGGAGGTCGTCCTGCTGGGCGGCCGTCCCATCCGGGAGCCGATGGCGCACTACGGGCCGTTCGTGATGAACACCCACGCCGAGCTGGTCCAGGCCTTCGAGGACTTCAAGGCGGGGCGGCTGGGCCGCGTCCCGGCCGTGCACGGGATGACCGAGGGCGGACTGTAGGACCCGCCGCCCGGTGGGGCGGGGCACGCGGCCCCCGCCCGCCGGGCGGCCGTCAGTCGCCCCAGGCCGCCTCCGCGTCCTCGTGGAGCTCGAACCAGATGCTCTTGCCCTCGCCCCGGGGGTCCACCCCCCACCGGTGCGCGACCATCTCCAGCAGCAGCAGGCCGCGGCCGCGGGAGGCCAGTTCGCCGGGGTGGCGGCGGTGGGGCAGCTCGTCGCTGCGGTCGGCGACCTCCAGGCGCAGCCGGCGGGAGCCGTGCTCGCCGGTCAGCTCGGCGACCACCACGGCGTCGCCCTCGGTGTGCACCAGGGCGTTGGTCAGCAGCTCCGACAGCAGCAGGACGGCGCCCTCCACCTGGTCCTCGACCGCCCAGTCGTACAGCAGCTCGCGCAACTGGTGGCGGGCGTCCGCGACCCGGGCCGGCTCGTCCTGGCCGACGGACAGGACGATGCGGCGGCTGGGGGCGCGCCAGCGGACCGGGGCGCCGCCGTCGCGGCTCAGCAGCAGCAGCGCGATGTCGTCCTCGTACCCGCCCGCCCGCGCCCCGCGCCCGGCCCCGGTGCCGGTCATGTGGCGCCTGGGCGGCCCGTGCATCGTCCGGATCAGCGTGTCGGCGAGCTTCTCCAGGGAGTCCTCCCGGTGGGAGCCCAACGCCGCCCGCAGCCGCTCCAGCCCGGTCTCGTAGTCCAGGCCGCCCGCCTCGATCAGCCCGTCGGTGCACATCAGCAGCGTCTCGCCGCGGCCCAGCACCAGGCGGGTGATCGGGTAGTCCGTGTCCGGCTCCACCCCCAGCGGCGGTCCGGCCGTCACCGTGGGGGTCAGCACCGCGCCGTCGGGCATGCGGACCACCGGGTCGGGGTGGCCCGCGCGCGCGATGTCGAGCGCGCCCGTGGCCGGATCGGCCTCCACGTACAGGCAGGTGGCGAAGCGGTGGTCGTCCAGGGAGGTCTTCGCGTCGTCCTCGGCCCGCTGCGGCTCGTCGGCCTCCACCCCGGCCAGGAAGCGGCTGGCCCGGGAGAGCACCGCGTCGGGCCGGTGCCCCTCCGAGGCGTACGCGCGCAGCGCGATCCGCAGTTGCGCCATGACCCCCGCGGCCCGCACGTCGTGGCCCTGCACGTCGCCGATGACCAGCGCCGTGCGTCCGCACGGCAGCGGGATCACGTCGTACCAGTCGCCGCCCACCTGGAGGCCGCCGCCGGCCGGCATGTACCGGCTGGCCACCGCCATCCCCGGGATGTCCGGCCGGTGGGCGGGCCGCATGGTGCGCTGGAGGCTGTCGGCCAGTTCGCGCATGGACTCCTGGACGTACACCCGGGACAGCGCCTGGGCGAGCATCCGCGCCACCGCCGACAGGACGTACCGCTCGTCCGGGGTGAAGTGCACCGGCTCCCGGAAGGCGACCAGCCAGGAGCCGATCGTCCGTCCTCCCACCAGCAGCGGCAGGTACGCCCAGGCGCGGTTGCCGTAGGGCTCCACGAGGGACCAGGCCGCGGGGAACCGGCGGCGGTACTCCTCGGGGGAGGCCAGGTACAGGGCCCGGCCGGTGCGGACCACCACGGTGCCCGGGTAGTCGCTCGCCAGCGGTATGTCCTCGAAGAGCCGTTCGACGCTGGAGCGCGGTCCGTAGGCGCCGATCGGCGTCAGCCGGTCGCCCTTCACCCCGAAGACGACGAGGCCGGAGGGCGAGAAGCCGGGCATCGACAGCTCCCCCACGACGCGCAGCACCTCCGTGGTGGTCTGCGTCGCGGCCAGCGCCTGCCCCGCCTCCAGCAGGAACGCCTCGCGGGACCGCCGCAGGTCGCCGGTGACCGGCGTCTGGGTGGCGGGGGACCGCACGACGGGGGTCTCCGCCAGGTCCTCCGGGCCGCCCGGCTCCGCACCGGCGGGCGTGTGGGGCGGGGCGGTCTCGACCATCAGGCCGTGGAGCACGAAGTCCGACAGCTCCGGCTCCGCCCCCACCGACTGGTCGGCGAGGGCCAGCCGGAGGCGCACGTGCCGTACGACGGTGCCGTCCTCCGCCACGATCCGCAGCGTCGCCTCGGCGATGGTGCCCTCGGTGACGGCCAGGGCCGCGACGCTGCTCAGCTCGGCGTAGTCGAAGGTGTTGATGCGGGCGCGCAGGACCTCCTCGGGGAGGGTGACCTCCTCGGGGGGCAGCCCGAACAGCCGGGCCGCGGTGGCGTCCAGCGTGCTCATGCCCGTGACGTTGTCCCAGCGCAGCAGGCCGGTGCCGGTGGTCGCCAGAATGTCCTCTATGCGCACTTTTCCACTTTATGTGGATATCGCGGGGGGCACCCAGCAGAAGGAGCCCGGGCGGTAGTCTGAGCCGTGCGTGTCCGCGCACGGCGGCCCGTGCACCGCGGTCACCGGGGGTGACCGGCGGCCCGGCCCACCACCCGGCCGGGAGCCCGGCGGCCGCCCGACACAACGACCCGACAACCTGACGACTTGGACGAATGATGCATCGGTACCGGTCCCACACCTGCGGCGAGCTCCGTGCCGCGGACATCGGCCAGGATGTCCGCCTGTCCGGCTGGCTGCACAATCGGCGGAACCTGGGCGGCATCCTCTTCATCGACCTGCGGGACCACTACGGCATCGTCCAGCTCGTCGTCCGCCCGGACACCGCGCCGTACGAGGCCCTCAGCTCGATCTCCAAGGAGACCGTCGTCCGGATCGACGGCCGGGTCGTCGCCCGCGGCGAGGAGAACGTCAACCCCGAGCTGGCCACCGGCGAGATCGAGGTCGAGGTCGCCGAGGTCGAGGTGCTGGGCGCCGCCGACCCGCTGCCCTTCACGATCAACACCGAGGACGGCGTCAACGAGGAACGGCGCCTGGAGTACCGCTTCCTCGACCTGCGCCGGGAGCGCATGCACCGCAACATCATGCTGCGCTCGGCGGTCATCGCCACCCTGCGCCGGAAGATGACCGAACTCGGCTTCAACGAGCTGGCCACCCCGATCCTGTCGGCCACCTCCCCCGAGGGCGCCCGCGACTTCCTGGTGCCCTCCCGGCTGCACCCGGGGAAGTTCTACGCGCTGCCGCAGGCGCCGCAGCAGTTCAAGCAGCTCCTGATGATCGCGGGCTTCGACCGCTACTTCCAGATCGCGCCGTGCTTCCGCGACGAGGACGCCCGCGCCGACCGCTCGCCGGGCGAGTTCTACCAGCTCGACGTCGAGATGAGCTTCGTCGAGCAGGAGGACGTCTTCGGCGTCATCGAGAAGGTGATGACCGAACTCTTCGAGGAGTACGGCGGCGGCCGCCACGTCACCTCGCCCTTCCCGCGCATCCCGTACCGCGAGGCGATGCTGAAGTACGGCACCGACAAGCCGGACCTGCGGGTCGGGCTGGAACTGGTCGACGTCTCGGACGTCTTCGCGGGCTCGGGCTTCAAGGCGTTCGCCGACAAGCACGTGCGCGCCCTGGCCGTCCCGGACACCGCCGACCAGCCGCGCAAGTTCTTCGACCAGATGGGCGAGTTCGCCGTCGGGCTCGGCGCCAAGGGCCTGGCCTGGGTGCGCGTCGGCGACGAGGGCGCGCTGACCGGCCCGATCGCCAAGTTCCTCACCGAGGAGAACGTCTCCGCGCTGCTGGAGCGGCTGGACGCCAAGCCGGGCACGGCGGTCTTCTTCGGCGCGGGCGAGTTCGACGAGGTCTCCAAGATCATGGGCGCGGTCCGCGTCGAGGCCGGCCGGCGCACCGGCCACTTCGAGGAGAACGTCTTCCGCTTCTGCTGGATCGTCGACTTCCCGATGTTCGAGCGGAACGAGGACACCGGCGCGATCGAGTTCTCCCACAACCCGTTCTCCATGCCGCAGGGCGGCCTGGAGGCCCTGGAGACCAAGGACCCGCTGGACGTCCTGGCCTGGCAGTACGACATCGTCTGCAACGGTGTCGAGCTGTCCTCGGGCGCCATCCGGAACCACGAACCGGAGATCATGTACAAGGCGTTCGAGATCGCCGGGTACAGCCGCGAGGAGGTGGAGCGCGAGTTCGGCGGCATGCTCCGCGCCTTCCACTACGGCGCCCCGCCGCACGGCGGCATCGCCCCGGGCGTGGACCGCATCGTGATGCTGCTGGCCGACGAGCCCAACATCCGCGAGACCATCGCCTTCCCGCTCAACGGCAACGCCCAGGACCTGCTGATGGGCGCCCCGTCGGAGGTCGACGAGGCGCGCCTGAAGGAGCTCCACATCTCGCTGCGCAAGCCGCCGCAGGCGAAGTAGCCGCGGCCGCACGCCCGCCCGGGGTCCGGAACCGTCCGCGGTTCCGGACCCCGGGGCGTCTCACGGCACGTCCCGCGGCGCGTCTCACAGGAAGCGGCGGATCGGCACGACGGCCAGCTCCCGCGCCCGCTGCACCAGCGGACGCCGGCGCCAGCGGTCCCCCTCGATCAGGACGCTCTTGCCGATGTCCTCCTCGAAGTGCCCGTCGAGCGTCGCGGTGAAGCCCTCGTCCAGCACGACGAGCATGACCTCCTCGTCGTGGTCCATCGAGCGCCGGTTGAGGTTGGTGGAGCCCACCAGCGCGGCCACGCGGTCGACCGTCACGACCTTGGCGTGCATCATCGTCGGCTGGTACTCCCAGACCCGCACCCCGCTCGCGGTGAGGTCCTCGTAGAAGTTCTGCCCGGCGAGCTGGCACACCCGCTGGTCGGTGTACCGGCCGGGCAGCAGGATGTCCACCGCCACCCCGCGCCGCGCGGTGGCGCACAGCAGGTTCACGAAGTACGGGTCGGGCGCGAAGTACGCGGTGGCCAGCCGTACGCGCTCCTGGGCGCTCTCCAGCACCACCCGCAGCAGCGTCTGCATGTCCTGCCAGCCGAAGCTGGCCGAACCGCGCACCACCTGCACCACCGCGTCGCCCTGCGGCTCGTGCTCGACGAAGCGGTCCCGCTCGTCGAACAGGGCGGGGGCGCACTCGGCCCAGTTCTGCGCGAACGCGGCGGCGATGCCGTCCACGGCCGGGCCGCGCACCTGGACGTGGGTGTCGCGCCACTCGCTCTCGTCGCGGGCGTCGCCGCACCACTCCTCGGCTATCCCCACCCCGCCGGTGTAGGCGACCTTCTCGTCCACGACCAGCACCTTGCGGTGGCAGCGGTGGTTCTGCTTCAGCGGCGAGACCCACAGCGGCTTGCGGAACCAGACCACCTGCACCCCGGCCCGGTCCATCAGCTCCAGCAGGTGCTTCTCGATCAGCCGGCAGCCGAAGCCGTCCAGCAGCAGCCGCACCCGTACGCCCGCCCGGGCGCGGTCCGCCAGGGCCTCGGCGAACTCGCGGGCGATCGCGCCGCGCCAGTAGACGAACGTCATCATGTCGACGGTGTGCTCGGCGGACCGGATGCTCTCCAGCATCGCCGGGAATATCTCGTCGCCGTTGCGCAGCGGGACCAGGGCGTTGCCTTCGGTGGCGGCGATCCCGATCAGCCGCTCCAGCCGCCGCCGCAGCCGTCTTCTGCGCTCCTCTGCCCGGTCTTGGACGGTGTCCATGGCACCTTCCCAGCGAAGTCTCGACGGAATCGAAAACCCTCTCGGGCCCCGTATGCCCCGCATCCGGCAGGACGGACGGCGGGAGGGGAACGGGGATGGACGGCGCGACCGGGGGCAGACGGGTGAACATCCCGATACGGGGACGAAGAAGGCACGAGCCGCAACAGCCGACCCGAGGAGGCACCGTGGTGGTCGCCGGTGTGATAGCCGTGTGCGTGGTCCTGGCCGTACTGGCCTTCCTGGTGCCGCGCCTGTCCCGCCACCCCGAGCGCGGCACGCAGCGCACCCTGGGCCTGGGCGCCCGCGCGGGCCACAAGGCCCCCGGGCCGCTGGGCCGCTGGCTGAGCAAGCCGTTCCACAGCAGCTCCCGCGCGGTCTCCCGCAGCGGGTCCGCGGGCCGCCGGGCCCGCCGCCGGCTGCCGTTCTGACCGCGGCCGGTGACCGGCCCGCGCCGGTGACCGGCCGGGAGCACCGGCCGGGGCGAGTCGGTGGCCGCCTCCCGCCCGCCGCCCGTGGCACCCTGGCCCCGGGCACCGGCGGCCGGCGCCGTGCCCGCACACCGGGAGGTACGCGCGCCCATGGGAGCTTCCCTGGATCTCGCCCTGGACTCCACCGTGGTGGTCGTCACCGGGGTGATGGCGTCGGGGAAGTCCACCGTCGCCCAGGCACTGGCCGAGCACCTGCCGCGCTCGGTCCACGTGCGGGGCGACGTGTTCCGCCGGATGATCGTCTCCGGCCGGGAGGACCTGCACCCCGAGGAGACGCCCGAGGCCGTCGCCCAACTCCGCCTGCGCCACCGGCTCTCCGCCACCGTGGCCGACCTGTGGGCCCAGGCCGGCTGGACCGCCGTCGTCCAGGACGTCATCCTCGGCGAGTACCTGGCCGAGTACGTCGCGGCGGTCCGTACGCGCCCGCTGTACGTCGTCGTGCTCGCCCCGCGCCCCGAGGTGGTGGCGGACCGGGAGGAGCGGCGGGAGAAGATCGGCTACAGCCTGTGGACCGTGGAAGACCTCGACCGCTCCCTGCGCGAGGACACCCCGCGCATCGGCCTGTGGCTGGACAACTCCGACCAGACCCCCGAGGAGACGGTGGCGGCGATCCTCGCCGACCTCCCCACCGCCCGCATCTCCGACTGACCTCCCCGGGCGGCACCCGCGCCGCGAACGCGGAGATCGAGGAGAGGGCCTGGCCCCGGGTGCTGGAATTGCTCCGGAACCGACCCGTCCGCACGACCGGCGGAGCGGGGGACCGGCCGGGCGGCGCACGGCGCACGGGGCGCGCCGGGCGGGGCGCACCACCACGTCCATCGGATTTCCATCCGGTGTCCATGGACAGGGACGCGCCCCGTTCCAATACTCGACCACATCGCACGTGAACGGCGCGTGCAGGGGCAGGTACGGGGGGTGGGGGATGGTCACGGGAACGTCGAGCCTCAGAATCACCTCGCCCGAGGGCGAGGTGACGCACCGTGAACTCGACGGCACCCAGCTCAGCGTGGGGCGTTCGGCTCCGGACCACACCCCCGACATCGTGCTGGGGCCGGACCCGCAGCGGTGGGTCGGCCGCCTCCACTGCACGCTCGACTTCGCGGACGGCGTGTGGTCGGTGACGGACAACGCCAGCGTCAACGGCACGCTGCTTCGGCGCGGCGGCTCCACCAGCCGGCTGGTGGGGCGCAAACGGCTGCAGCACGCCGACACCGTCCTGATCCTGGGCGACATGACCGCCGACGGGGAGCCGCTGTACTGGGAGCTGACCCTCCTGGACGCCCACACCACCCAGCGCGCCCCGTTCGGGCCGCCCGCCGACGTGCCGGCCGGCGGGCCGTTCCTGCGCTACGACTGGGTGTCGGCCAGGGCCTACCGCGTCGTGGACGGTACGGAGGAGCCGGTCGAGGGCCTTCGGCCCCAGGGGCACCAGCTCCTGCGGTACATGGCCGGCCGCAGCAGCGGCAGCGCCGCCGTCGCCTGCGACCACGGCGAGCTGATCAGGGCGCTGTGGGGCGGCCGCGACGAGTGGCCGCAGCACCGCTCGTACACCAAGGCCGACCTGGCCGGGGTGGTCCGGGCCGTCCGGCGGTGCATCGAGCCCGACCCGTCCGCCCCCCGGATCCTGGAGACGGTCACCGGGATCGGGTACCGGCTCAACGTCTGCCCCGGCACGTCCGCCGCCGCGCCCTCCGGCACCTCCGGGGGCGCCGGGCACGAAGGGCGCGGGACGTAGGCCATGGCCCTCCTCAGCAGCGGAACCCGCATCAGTGACACGCTCGTGGCGGACCGGCTCCTCGGCGAGGGGGCGTTCGCCGAGGTGCACCGCGTCCGGCACGAGTACCTGGGCTGGCAGGCCATGAAGCTGTTCAAGCGCGTCGCCTCCATAGAGGAGACCCGGGAGATGCTGGGCGAGGCCAGGATCCTGTCCACCCTGGGGCACCCCAACATCGTCCGGCTCTTCGACGCCAACACCGTGCAGACCTCGCGGGGGCTCCGCGGCTACTTCACGATGGAGTACGTCCCCGGCGGCAGCCTCGAACGCTTCATCAGGTCGCACCAGCCCGGCGTCTCCGTGGAGGTGGCGGTCGACGTCCTGGAGCAGGTCGCGGCCGGTCTCGCCGTCGCCCACGAGCAGTCGCCGCCCATCATCCACCGGGACCTGACGCCCGCCAACATCCTGGTGGGCTACGACGGGACGGGCATGCGGGTGCGGGTGAGCGACTTCGGGCTGGCCAAGCGCGCCGACCCGTTCACGCTCGCCGCCAGCTCCCAGGGCACGTTCGCGTTCATGGCCCCGGAGGTCCTGCGCGACGAGGGCTGCTCCCGCGCCGGTGACGTGTGGGCGCTGGGGACGGTCGCGTACCTCCTGCTGACCAACCACTTCCCCTACGGCGCCGGAGGGCCGCTCTCGTCGTACTCGCTGGCCCGCTTCCGGGAGTCCCTGCTGCCGCCGAGCCGGTACAACGAGGCGGTCGACCCCGAGCTCGACCGGATCGTCATGGCCACCCTCGAACTCGACCCGCGCAACCGCCCGGAGACCGCGCGCACGCTGGCGGACGCCCTGCGCGAACGGCGCTTACGGCGAGGGGAGCACAAGGAGCGGGGAGAGCACGGAAGGCCCGGTACCCCCGCGCCCGCGGGCGCCCGAGCGCCGTCCGGCGCCAACGGCGCACCCCACGGAACCGGTACGGACCGCGCCGCGGCCGTACCGCCGAGCGAGCGTGCCCGGCGGCTCGCCGGTGAGGCACTGGAACTCTCCCGCCACCCGGCGACGCTGCACCAGGCCGCCGATCTGATGGAGGAGGCGGTCAACCTGTCGCCGCGACTGAGGGCGCAGTACCTGCCCAGGCTCACGCTCTGGAGAAGAGGGGTGATGATGTGACGTACGCGACCGAGCGGAACGCGACGGCGCTCGCGCGGTTACAGGAGCTGGCCGGGCCGGAACTCTACTGGCGCAACACCTTCCGGATCACCTCTCTGCCGACCGACGCCACCCACCGCACGATCCGCGCGCAGCAGCGCCGCGCGGCCGTGGCGGGGTCCGTCGGCGCCGTGAGCGGGGCCGGAGGCGGGCCCGGCGGCGGGCCGGCCCTGCCCCAGGCCCCCACCCCCGAGCGGCTCCGCGCCGCCTTCGAGGAGCTCCGCGACCCGCAGCGCCGCATCGTGGACGAGCTGTTCTGGCTCTGGGACACCCCGGACGCGACGTGCCCGTGCCCCCGGGAACTGCACCAGCGGCACGACGAGGCGGTCCGCGCCCACGCGCGCGCCCTGGACATGGAACTCACCGAGGAGTGGACGGACCCGGACGGCCGGGACGTCGAACGGGCGGAGACCCTCTGGGCCGTCGCCGGCCGGACGTGGACGGAGCTGCTGGGCGACGGGCGGGTGCGGGAGCACCTCCGCCACCGGGTGCACGCCCTGGACGACCGGCGGCTGGACGAGTCCGTCGTGGACGTGCTCCTCGACCGGCTCCCGCGCACGCTCCTCATGTCGGTCGCCGCCCTCCCGGACACCGTGGTGGACCTGGAGGACCGGGCCCGGCTGTGCGCCCCGTGGACCGGACTGGGCCGGGAGACCGTGGACGAGGTCCTGGAGGAGGTGCTGGAGCCCGTCTACGAGAGCGCCGCCTCGAAGTTCGAGGCCATCGCCGACCTGCACGACGCCCGCCGGTTCGACGACGAGGCCCGCCTCCTGGAGGAGGAACTGGTTCCCGTGCTGGTGAAGTTGCAGCCCTTCGCCACCGCCCTGGAGCAGCGGTACGCGAGCAAGCTGTGCCAGGCGGGCTCCACCATGCTCAACAACTGTGCGGTCGCCCTGCTGGACGAGTCCGCCTGGGCACCCCCGGAACGCGTCGGCCGACTGCTGGACCTGGCCCTCCGGTTTGCCGTGGACGCCGAGAACCGCGAACGGATCGCGGCCAACAAGACGTACCTGCCGGGCGGCGCGGCCGGCGGGAACCACGCCGGGACGGGAGCCCACGCGCCCTCACCACCCGGGCTCTCCGTGGGCGAGAAGGTGGGATGCGTGACCTTCCTGGTCTTCATGGTGGCCGCCGTGGTCGTGGGGGTGATGACCGGCAGCTTCCTCGCCGCCCTGGGAGTGGGCTTCGGCGGGCTCGCCGTCATCGGCCTCGTCGGGGACCTGCTGGAGTCCCTGGGCGGCCGGCGCAGTCGGAACCCGTACGGAGGCCGCCGGTGAACGCGTCCGTCGCGCGACTGCGCGCCTACCTGCGCCAGCAGCGGCACCACCGCGCCTTCCGCATCGCCCCGCCGGCCTGGGACGAGGACCAACTCGCCCTGCTGGAAAGGGCGGTCGCCGAACTCGAAGCCCTGCGTGCCCGGGACGGAGCCGACCCCGGGGACGGGGACGAGGAGGCCGGCCCGGACGCGCCCGGCGGGGAGGAGC
Organism: Streptomyces sp.; assembly: GCF_035644915.1. Lineage (GTDB taxonomy): Bacteria > Actinomycetota > Actinomycetes > Streptomycetales > Streptomycetaceae > Streptomyces. The sequence goes on along the minus strand of NZ_DASQNP010000066.1, from coordinate 9,377 downwards.
TGGACACCAGGAGGCTGACCGAGGCCGCCAACAACCTCTGGCGCGCGCAGAAGAAACTGGAGCGTGCCGAGGGCTCGTCGAAGGAGGCCCGGCAGGCCGGCCGCCTGCTGCGCAACAGCCGTACCGCGCTGGACGAGGCGGGCCTGGTCATCCAGGACCACGACGGCACCGTCTTCCACCCCGGCCTCTCCCTGGAGGCCCTGGTGTTCCAGGACGACCCGTCCCTGAGCACCGAGACGGTCCTGGAGACCGTCCGGCCCTCGATCTACTTCCGTGACCGCCGCATCCAGATGGGACAGGTGATCGTCGGCCGTCCCGTGGACCAGGAACACCCCGAAGGGGACGACCATGCGTGAGACCATCGACTTCGGCATCGACCTCGGCACCACCAACAGCGCCATCGCGGTGAACAACAACGGCGAGGTCCATGTGGTCAAGAACAACGACGGCTGGGACTACACGCCGTCCGCCGTGTGGATGCCCAAGCCGGGCGTGGTGCACGTCGGCCGCCGGGCCCGCGAGCGCGCCGTGAGCGACCCGGACAACGCCTACGCGGAGTTCAAGCTCGACATGGGCATCGCCGGCGCCGAGCGGCACTTCGCGAAGGCGGGGGTCTCCCTCACGCCCGAGATGCTCTCCGCCGAGGTGCTCAAGTCGCTGCGCCAGGACGCCGCCCACGAGGACGGCGACCCGCCGGGGGCCGCCGTGATCACCGTGCCGGCGGCCTTCGCGCTGAACCAGAACGCGGCGACCGGCAGAGCGGCGGAGCTCGCCGGCCTCGGGGCCTCGTGCCCGCTGGTGCAGGAGCCGACCGCGGCGGCCATCGCCTACGGCTTCCAGGACGCCGCGGACTCCGCCTACTGGATGGTCTTCGACTTCGGCGGCGGCACCTTCGACGCGGCCGTCGTCAGCAAGCGCGACGGCGAGCTGCTGGTGCTCAACCACGCCGGCGACCCCTACCTGGGCGGGAAGCTGATCGACTGGGCCATCGTCGAACGGCTGCTGGCGCCCGCCGTCGTGCGCGAGCTGGGCCTGGCCGACTTCCGCCGGGAGGTGGCCGGCTGGCGCGTGAACTTCGCCAAGCTCAAGGGCGCGGCCGAGGAGGCCAAGATCCTCCTCTCCCGCAACGAGTCCGCCGACATCATGGTCGATCTGCAGGACGGTCACGGCGGCACCGAGTCGTTCGAGTACAAGCTGACCCGCGGCGCCCTGGACGACCTCTCCGCCCCCTACTACGACCGCGCCGTCAAGTGCTGCCGCGACGCCCTGGCCGAGGGCGGACTCCAGCCGGCCGACATCGACCGCCTGCTGCTGGTCGGGGGAACCACCCTCGCCCCGACCCTGCGCGAGCGGCTGGCCGACCCCCGGCACGGCCTGGGCATCCGCATCGACCACAGCCAGGACCCCACCACGGTCGTGGCGCGCGGGGCGGCGATCTTCGCCGGCACGGTCCGGCTGGCGGCGCCCCCGCCGCCCACCCGGGTGGGCGAGTTCACCGTCGAGCTGAACTACGACCCGCGGGTCACGGAGACCATCGCCCCGGTGTCGGGCACCGTGCGCAGCGCCACCGAGGTCGACTGGACGCGGTACTCTGTCGTGCTGAGCAACCCGGACGGGCGCCCGCCCTTCAGCACCCCGCGCATCGCCCTCAGCCCCGAGGGGACCTTCTTCACGGACGTGACCCTCGACCCGCACACCACCTCCCGGTTCACCGTCGAGCTGACCGACGACACCGGCGCGCGGCAACGGCTGTCCCCCCAGACCCTGACCATGACGCACGCGGACGTCACCAGCGGGGGCACCGTCCTCACCCACTCCCTGGGGATCGGCAAGGCGGACGGCACCTTCGCGCCGCTGCTGCGCAAGGGCACCACACTGCCCGCCGAGGGCCGGAACACCTACCGGACCACCATCGCCCTGCGCCAGTCCGACCCGAAGGCGGTCATCCGCATCCCCCTGGTGGAGGGCGAACGGCCGCGCGCCGAGCGCAACACCACGGTGGGCATGCTGGAGATCCGGCGCGGTGACGTCCGCTTCGACCTGCCCGCCCACAGCGACGTCGAGATGACGCTCCACGTGGACGAGTCGCGTATCCTCACCGCGGTCGCCGATGTGCCGCTGGTGGACGCGCAGTTCGAGGTGGAGATCAACCTCTCGGAGGTACGGCCGCCCGAGCAGCCCGTGCTGGAGGAGCAGCTCCGTGAGGTCGAGGCGCGGCTGGAACGGCTGCGCGAGGAGGCCGCCGACGCGGGTCTGGACGACGTGCGCGACCGGTTGGAGCGGATGGACGACAGTCAGGTGGACGAGGTGCGCGGCCAGGTCCGCGCGGCCGGGGTGGACGTCGGCGCGGCCTCCATGGGCGACCGCCGCCTGCGCGACCTCCAGGCCGAACTCGACGAGGCCGAGGAGGCCATCGAGTTCCCGCGCCTGGCGGCGGAACTGCGGGGAGTGCTCGACGCGTGCGAGGAACTCGTGGAACGCTCCCGCGACCCCGAGCACCGCCGCCAGCTCACCACCCTGCGCAACCGGCTGGACCGGGTGGTGCGGGAGAGGGACCGGTCGGCCGCGCAGGCCCTGATGGGCCGCCTCCAGGGCTTCCTGGCCGACCTGCTGCGCGCCGGCGACCACTGGGAGGTCACGATGTTCTACGCCCTGCGCGACGCACGGTCCGAGATGACCTCGCTCAGCAGGGCCGACGCCCTGTTCGAGGAGGGCGAGCAGGCCCTGGCCGCGGGGGACCGGCAGGCCCTCGCGGCGGTCAACGAGCGGCTGCGCAGGCTCCTCCCCCGGGAAGCGGCGAGCAGCCTGCCGGGCGGACTCCAGTAGGCGGACGGGAACGGGATGATGTCCGAACCACACCAGAGCCTTCTCCAGGGCCCCCCGCGGGACTCCGCCGGGAACCTGCCGCAGGACCCGCCACAGGACGACCCGCCGCAGGAAGACTCACCGCCCGGCGGGCGGCCGGGCACGCCGGGCGCGGCGCTCCGCACCGAACTGCTCGTCGCCCGGGCCCGCGCCGCGGCCCGCTCCGGGGACCTCGACGGGGCCCTGGACCTGCTGCGGAGCGCCACGGCGACCGGCGGTGGGCGCCCGGACCGCACGGTGCTGGACCTGATGGCCCGGATCCACGCCCAGCGCGGCGAGTTCGCCGATGCGGACGAGTGCTGGGCGCGCGTCCAGGAGGACGCCCCGGGGGACGCGGACGCCGCGGCCGGACGCGCGATGATCGCCGATGTGGTCGCGGGACGCCGCCGGCCGCAGCCGGTGCTGCGCCCGGCCCGGGTCGGCGCCGTCGCCGCGGTGGCCGTGTGGGCGGTTCTGACCGGCACGGCGCTGTGGGTGACGACGGACGACCCCGGCCCGCGGCCGGGCGTCGCCCAGCGGGACGCGGGCCGGGACGGGGACGCCGGGAAGCGGGAGGGGGGCGCCGGGTCACCGGCGGCCCAGGCCGGCGAGGAGGCCCGTGAGGAGGCCCGCAGGAAGGCAGAACTCGACGCGCTCGCCCGGGAGTTGACCTTCCCCGGCGCGAACGCCGAGCGACGCGGGGACTTCGTCCGGGTCGTCTTCGACGAGGGCCTGTTCTCCGAGGGCGACCGACTGACCCCAAAGGGCCGGGAGGCCCTCACCCGCCTCGGCCGGCGGCTGGCCGGCCGGGAGGCGGCCGTCGAGGTCACCGGCCACGTCGCCGCGGTCCCGGGCGCGCCCCGCAGCGGCGGGTCGGCGCTGGCCCTGTGGCGCGCGATGGTGGCGGTGCGGGAACTGAGCGACAGCAGTGGCAGGCCGCTCACCGCCTTCACCACCTCCAGCGCGGACCAGCGGGACGCCCCCCACCCGGACCCGTCCGGAAACCGCACGGTGACCGTGACCGTCACCCCGGCGGACCCGGGGCCGGAGGGGGACGCACCGCGGGAGCGCTGACGGACTGCCGCCGGGCCGCCGCCGACGGCCCGGCGCCGGCGGCCTGCCGCTACCGGCCGGTCCCGCCGTCGGCCCGCTCGGGCAGCGGGCCGTCCCCGGCGACGCCCCACCGGCCGACCTCGCGGTAGCCGGAGTCGTAGACCGCCGCGCCGGTGCCGGGCCGCAGCTCGTAGTGGCGGAGGTTGCCGCCCCAGTACCGCAGGATCCGGCCCAGCTCGCGGACGGCCTCCTCGTCGGACGTCATGCCGTCCATGTCGACTTCCAGAAGGAACTTCACTCCAGGGCCTCCGCTCCCAGACATACGTGGTCGGTGCGCTCGCCGGCTTGCGGATTCAATTGTTTCATTGAAGTCCCCGGTGAGGCTTTTGGGCGGGAGCCGCCTGTTCAGAAGTGGAATCCGGTTCACAACCCTCAAACGGTGGTGAACGGCGGGTCCTGCGGGCGGTCGGCGGCGTCGTCCCACAGGCCGGTGCCGCGGGCGGCGACGACGGCGCCGATGAGGGCCAGGACGTCCTCGGCGGGTCGCGGGCCGAGGCGGCGCCCGTCCCGCAGTCGCAGGGCGACCAGGTCACCGGCGGCCTCCCGCGCGCCGATCACCGCCTGGTAGGGCACGAGCCGCGCGGCCCGGACCCGCGCGCCCAGGCTGCCCCGCTCCGGCCCCGCGACCTCCGCGCGCAGCCCCCGGTCGGCGCACCGCCGCACCAGCCGTTCGGCCTGCGGCAGTTCGGCGCCGGAGACGGGGAGGACCGCCACCTGGGTGGGGGCGAGCCAGGCGGGGAAGGCGCCGCCGTGCTGCTCGATCAGGTGGGCGACGGCCCGTTCCACGCTGCCGATGATGCTCCGGTGGACCATGACCGGCCGGTGCCTGGCGCCGTCCGGGCCGGTGTAGTGGAGGCCGAACCGCTCGGGCTGGTGGAAGTCGACCTGGACGGTGGAGAGGGTGGACTCCCGCCCGGCACGGTCGGCGACCTGGACGTCGATCTTGGGACCGTAGAACGCCGCCTCCCCCTCGGCGGCCTCGTACGCCAGGCCCGAGCGGTCGAGGACGTCGGTCAGCAGGGCGGTGGCCCGCCGCCACATCTCCGGGGCGGCCACGTACTTCCCGCCGGGGCCCGGCAGGGAGAGCCGGTGGCGGACGGGGCGGATGCCCAGCGCCCGGTGTGCCCGGCGGATCATCTCCAGGGCCGCGGCGGCCTCCCCGGCGGCCTGCTCCGGGGCGCAGAAGATGTGGGCGTCGTTGAGGTGGATCGCCCGTACGCGGTTCAGCCCGCCGAGCACGCCCGAGAGCTCGGAGCGGTACATGCCGCCCAACTCGGCCATGCGCAGCGGAAGTTCGCGGTAGCTGTGGGAGCGGGACCGGTAGATCAGCGCGTGGTGGGGGCACAGGCTCGGCCGCAGGACGACCTGCTCCCCGCCCACGTCCATCGGGGGGAACATGTCCTCGCCGTAGTGCGACCAGTGCCCGGAGATCTCGTACAGCTCCCGTTTGCCCAGCACGGGCGAGTACACGTGCCGGTAGCCCGCCCGGCGCTCCTCGGCGCGGACGTACTCCTCCAGGGCGTGCCGCAGCAGGGCGCCGTCGGGCAGCCAGTACGGCAGCCCCGCGCCGATCAGGGGGTCGGTGTCGAACAGGTCCAGCTCGCGGCCGAGCCTGCGGTGGTCGTGCACGGGGTTCACGGGGTTCACGGGGTTCATGGGGGCGGTCATCGCGGTCTCCTCGCGGACGGGCGGGACGAGGGACCGGAACCACGACGAAGCCCCGGGGCGCTCGCCCCGGGGCTTCGTCGATCAGGCATCTGTCAGCGCGCCGGGACTATCTCCGGCGTCGTCGTCAGACCAGCACGCTCCATACCGTCCACGCTAACGCGCGCCCCGGTGGGCCGCCACCGTCTTTCCGCCGGGGCGGGTCAGGACCGGACGAGTGCGGCGAAGACCCGGCGGAAGGCGGCTCTCGTCGGAGAGTCGGAGCGCCGGTCGAGGACGGCGAAGACGACGTGCGCGAAGCGGCCGGCGAACCGGCCGCCGTCCGCCAGGTGGGTGCGGAACGCCTCGGCGACGACCACCGGATCGTTCCGGAACACGCCGCAGCCCCACGCCCCCAGCACGAGCGCGCGGTAGTCGTGCGCCGCGGCCACTTCGAGGACCCGCTCGGCACGCGCGAGCAGCGCCCCCGGTATGCGGTCGGCCTCCTCGGGAGTGCGGCGCACGATGACGCCGGCGTTGGGCGCGGGCGAGGTGAGGAAGCCGACGCGGAACGGCTCGTCGAGCAGCGTTCCGCGGTCGTCGCGGAACACCGGCACACCGGGCGAGTGGATGACCCGGTCGCTGTAGAAGGCGCTGCGTTCCGCCCGGTGGTGTTCGTAGTACTCGGGAGCGCGCAGCAGGCAGGCGTACAGCGCGGAGGCCCGGCACAACGCCTCCTCCTGCGCCTGCGCGCCGTTGAGCCAGCCGCCGCCCGGGTTGCGCGCGGAGGCGAAGTTGAGGACCGCGACCGGACCGGGACCGTCGCCGACGAGCCTGCGGGCGGCTTCGAGACTGCTCTCCCCGGTCACCTCGAAGACGGTGGGCGAGTCACCGGAATCCCGCCCGGCGGGTTCCGGTACGGGTACCGGCTCCGGACCGGACATCCTGGTCCCGTCCATCGCGGCGGCGACGTCCGCCGCGATGGACACCTCCCGGCCGCCGGGCGCCGTGTACCGGCCCCGCTCGACGATCTCCTCGGTCTGCTTCGCGATACCGCGCAGCCGTGCGCTCATGGCCGCTCCCCCGTGTGGTGCATGGGGAGAGCGTCGGCGACCGGCGGTCCCACGCGCAACGGGGTTTCCGCAGGTGACCGGACCGGTATCGGGTTGTCCGGCGAGTCGAGCCATACGTGCTCGCCGTCGCCGTCCACGGTCAGCCCGAACCGCTCGAAGCCGGGGCGGCCCTGCTCCTCCCACCAGCGGTAGGCGGCCTCGACCTCGTCCCACAGCCTGCGCGGTCCGGACTGGTACACCTCGCACTCGGTCCGGCCCTCCTCCCAGTCTGCGGTCGCCCAGGACGTGACGGCCGTGTCCCGCAGCCACAGCGTGTACGAGCCGTCCTCGTACGACTCCATCCACGGGAACGCCTCGGGCACCTGCACCCCGATGGCGAAGCGGCCCCGCCCATGTCCCGCGGGAGCAGGTCACGAGCGGGGCATCGGATCATCTCGCGGTTGGTGACCATGCCCTTGGACCGGTCACACGGTCGCGGGGGTCCTTGCACGAGAACCCTCCACCGGATCACCGCGCTGGCACAGGTGTCCAGGTCGGTCTTGAGGTGGAGCGGGGGATGCTCCGGAGTGCCTGCCACCCTCAGTTCATGGTCTTCGCTCACTGTCGCCACTCGACTTCGAACCTCTGTGGCTGTTCAGCGGCACCTCAACACGAACCGAATGCCAAGCGGCCATGCCGAAGGCTGCCCGGTAGGCTGCTTGAACATCAAAGCCCTTCCCAGGGGAGTCGCACCGGACGGCGGTGCCACCACCATCCTTTATCCATCATGGCGATGCGCGAGACACCGAGCACCTTTCCCAAGGCAGCCCCTCCATCGTCCCGTGTCGCCCTCCTGAAACATTCGTCCAGGTCGTCTACCGAATCCCGGAGGACGTCGCGGAACTCTTGGGGGAGTGCGTCTGACAGTTCGGCGATCCGATCCCGCGTCCGAAGGTCCTCGACGTACATGTCCGCCGGGTAGCGACCGCCGGGCCGCCAGTCGTTCTCGACACGGTGCACGCTCTTCTCCCAAGCTCCCAGAGCGTTTCCCGCATACCAGAGGAGACTGCCGGGCTCCAGATCAAGCGGGGCCGCTTCCCCGATCTTCTCCGTCCGGCTCTTCAGTTGTTCCTCAACAGCCCTGGAGAACTCCTCGAAGACCGGAGTCGGGACGAATTGCTTCCTGATGACCTCTCGCATCAATTCGACGCGAACATCAGGAAGTTGAGGCACAGGGTCCTCCACCGCGTCGATACTGTAGAGGGACTCCTCGTTGTCCGATTCATACAGCCTGGCACGGGTGACGAGCCCGTCCGGCGTCACCAGCCAGTAGGCGCTGGGAGGCGTCTCGGCGGCCGGATAGAGCACCACACACCGCAACTTCGCGGCCAACCGGCGTGCCAGCTCCGCCTCATCGGGTTGTTCGGTCATCGTGTCCCGGGCATAGACGTCCAAGGCCCATGAGACCTGACCCCGGACCGCCGCGTACTCGCAAAAAACGAGAGCGTCCCAGTTCCGCCCCTCCGGTGCCGCCTCCTCATCGACTACCTCGACGTCTCCCGGAGCGACCCGGAAGATCTCGGCAAGAGCGGCCGCGAGACGGTCGGCGTGCAGCTCCCCCGTCATGAAGAAGTTGCCCATCACTCATACGTCCCGTTGTAGACCGCGAGAGCCTTCTGCACCGCCTCGGGGTTGTTCGCGAACCTGGGGGCTTTCTGCAACTGCATCTCGATGGATGCCAAGTCGCCTTTCGCCCTGGAAATCAGACACAAGGCAGCGTACTCGTTCCTGTCCAATTTAACGATCCCCGGCCCGGAATCCGGATACACGGTTCCGTTGGGCTCCACCCCGTAGGACCTCCCATTGATCATGTATCTGTCGGTTCTTTCGTCGTATCGGGCGTTCCCGTTGGCTATCTCTTCTATGTCTTTCTTGACCTCTTCTTCCTTTCCTCGCAGGATCACGCTGTTGTTTTCCCTGATGTTTTTCTTGTTCCTGCCTGCTCCAGATATCGTATGTCGAGGGTTGTACGAGCGAAGATCTTTTCCCGCCGCAGGGCCGCGTATATTGTCCGAGGCCTTCCAGCTCTCCCTGAGCAACAGTTGGCCGGAAGGACCGATGGGGACGGTGACGCCGGGCATCGCCGGGCGCAGGCCACCGAACCCTGGAGCAAAGGTGAAGTTGTCGATGACGCTGCGGATGCCGCCCGCGTCGTGGATGCCCCGGACGCCGCTTCCCACCGCACCAAAGGTGCCGCCGAAGAGGGTGCCGTACTGTCCGGCCTCCTGGGCGTGGGCGAGGTCCAGACCGTCCTGGAGCCCGGCGTGGATGCGCATCGGCTGGGCGACGGCCAGGTCGACGGCGACGGACTCGATGCCGCCGAAGGCCGCGCCGACCAGGGTCGTGGCGGCGATCCGAGCGGCCGTGGTGGATATCGCCACGCCCAACGAGGCGGCCAGTTCGGTGATGGTTGCCGCTGCAGCCACCGCCGCGCCCGAGGCCGCTCCGGCGGTGGCGACGGCCAGCCCGATCCCGGCGGCGATGGTCGCGGCGGAGATCGCGATCTGGGTGTCGATCTTGTCCTTGACGTCCTCGACCTCGTCGGCGAAGTCGTCCAGCGCCTTCGCCAGGTCACGGGCGGCCTGTTCCAGGTCGTTCAGCCAGCCCCCGCCGCCCTGACAGTAGCGGTGCCAGAAGATCTCGAAGGCGTCGATCGCCTCACCT
>NZ_DASQNP010000065.1:0-15775 GCF_035644915.1 Streptomyces sp. | reverse complement strand
CTGAGCCACCCCCGCCAGCACCACCCCCGCCGACACCGTCGCCGGAACCAGAAGCAGCCAGAACCGACGCCAGCGCCGCCCCGCCCCCGAACCGATCGTCCCATGTACACCAGTCACATCACCATTAACGCGGAAAAGATTAAGAGGTAACTGTGAACTTCTCTGTTCGAATAGAGTTGTCGATTCTCGATCCCGCACCAAGCGTTGAAGGACGAACAAACGAAAGGAAAAGCCTTCGTATCGATGCGAGAATCCGCCCTTGGTGAGTGCTTGTTCTCGTTGTCCGTTCGGTTTCCGGTCAGGTGCCGCGCCGGTTTGGGGTGGCTTCGCGGGTGAGGCGGCGGGCCATGAGGTCGATCACCGCGAGGCGGACCATGGCCTCGGAGCGATGGGGGTGGCCTTGCAGAGGACAGGGCGGTCCCGGGCCGTCGCCGAGCGCCGAGGGCACGGGGCAGACCCGGCGGCCGCCACGGCACGGCGAGACAGCCGGCAGAAGAAAGTTGGTAGTGAAACTCGTTTTCATGTAGGTTCTGGGGACAGTTCCCGACCGGAGGATCACCATGGCCGTACCCAAACGGAAGATGTCCCGCAGCAACACCCGCCACCGCCGCGCCCAGTGGAAGGCCCGCACCCCGCGGCTGGTGCCGATCACGGTGGACGGCGTGTCCTACCTGGTCCCGCAACACCTGGTCAGGGCGTACGAGCGCGGTCTGCTGCACCCTGGGGACTGAAGTCGCCGTGACACACCAGCGACTGCCCGTGACCGTCCTGTCCGGATTCCTCGGCGCGGGCAAGACCACCCTGCTCAACCATGTCCTGGCCAACCGCGAGGGCCTGCGCGTGGCGGTCATCGTCAACGACATGAGCGAGGTCAACATCGACGCCGCCCTGGTGCGCGGCGGTGAAGCCGCCCTGTCACGCACCGAGGAGCGCCTGGTGGAGATGACCAACGGGTGCATCTGCTGCACCTTGCGCGACGACCTGTTGGAGGAGGTCGACCGGCTCGCCCGTGAGGGGCGGTTCGATCACCTGCTCATCGAGTCCAGCGGCATCTCCGAACCGATGCCGGTCGCCGCCACCTTCGCCCTCCCCCGCGACGACGGCGCGACCCTGGGAGACGTCGCCCGCCTCGACACCATGGTCACCGTGGTCGACGCCGCGAACTTCCTGCCCGAACTGGCCGGCGGGGACGGGCTCGCCGAACGGGGCCTGGGCCAGTACGAGGACGACGAGCGCACCGTCAGCGACCTGCTGGTGGACCAGATCGAGTTCGCCGACGTCCTCGTGCTCAACAAGCTCGACCTCGTGGGCGCCGAGGACGCCGGCCGGCTCCGGGCCGCGCTCACCCGGCTCAACCCGGCCGCCCGCATCGTCCCCGCCACCCACGGACGGGTGGACCTCGGCCAGGTCCTCGGCACGGGGCTGTTCGACCTGGAGAAGGCACAGCAGGCCCCGGGCTGGGTGATGGAGCTCAACGGCGACCACGTGCCGGAGACCGAGGAGTACGGCATCTCCTCCACCGTTTTCCGCTCCGACAGGCCGTTCCACCCCGAGAGGCTGTGGTCCTTCGTGACCGAGGACCTCGACAGCGGAAGGTTCGGAGAGGTCCTGCGCTCCAAGGGCTTCTTCCACCTGGCCTCCCGGCCGCACGTGACCGGGCTGTGGTCCCAGGCCGGCTCCGTCGCCCGTTTCGAGCCCTCCGGCGTCCGCGGCGCCGGAGACGGCCAGGGGCAGGAGCTGGTGTTCATCGGCACCGGCCTGCGCGCCGATGAGCTGCGGACGGCTCTGTCCGCCTGCCTGGCGGACGACGGCGAGGCGGTACCGCGCCACGACCCGTTCCCCGTGTGGGACACCCACGGCATCGACGACGCCTGCGAACACGACCACCCGCAGCCGCTGCCCGCGGCGTAAGGACTCCGGGCCGGGCGGTGGTGCAGCCACGGCACCGCCCGGCCCGGTTCTCCCTTCGCCCGCTGGACTCCCTGTCGGCCGGGCCATCGACGTGGTCCGGCCCGTCGCGCACTCTCCGGCTCGGCACCGGCCCCGAGCTCACCGCGTCACGCCGGAGTTCACGGTGCTCATCGCCGGCACAACGGCGGCTCCGAGCGAACCCGCCCTTCGCCGCCGTAACGCCTCCCCACCCCTCCGGGCCCGGCCTGCTCTCCCCGGCGCGGAACGCGTCGCGTCGCGGTGACCGCGGCCGTGCGCCGCTCGAGACGTGCCGGAGCAGTCGCACCGACCGCTCCCTCCGCGGCGGAGCAACCGACCGTTCCACACGCAGGGGTTCCGTCACCGAGAGGCGAGCCGGGGCATCAGGAGGCTCGTCGGGAGATCGACCGGCAGACCCACGGCAGAACCCGCGACATGCGAGCCAGGCGCTCACCGGCAAGCGCATCCGTCTCGCGGACAAGGGCCCGGGGCAGTTCCGGACCACGGGGGCGGTCGGCGTAGCGCCGGGCCTGTTCGACGTGCGTTCGTGCGCCGGTCGAGCCTCGTGATCACCCATGCCGGACATCAGGGGGACACGCGTGCACGACCGGCATCCGCTGCGGGAGCGGGCGTGGAAAGGCGTGTTGTCAGTGGTCTGCTCTACAGTTCCCGTCACTTGATCACTGCGGGTGCGGGAGGCACGCATGGGGTGGGTGTCGGCCGGCGACTATGAAGTCGCCCTCGACGACGGCAAGGTGGCGTGCCGCAACGCGGCCGGGCGGCGGCTGAAGTCCGTACCGGCCAAGATCGCCGACGATCCGGCGGTGGTGGGGCTGCGTCAGCTCGCCGAGTGGCTGGAGCGGCACGAACGGCAGTGCCTGGCCGACGTGGAGCGGTGGATGGTGCGTTCGTTGCCGGTGCCGTTCGCGGTCCTGGCGCGGGTGTGGCCGGACCCGGCCTGGCAGGCCGCCCTCCGCGACGTGGTGGTCACGGGGGCGGACGGCGTGGTGGCCGGGTTCCTGCGGGACGCCGATCCCGAGCGCGGCCTCGGTCTGGTCGACCTCGACGGCGACACCGTCCGTCTCACCCCCGGCCTGGTCCGCCTGCCGCACCCGGTGCTTCTCGACGAGCTGGAGGAGTTGCGTGAGTTCGCCGTCGAGATAGGCGTCGAGCAGCGCGTCCAGCAGCTCTTCCGCGAGGTGTGGCACCGGCCCGCGGCGCTCGACGCCGAGGCCACCTCCGTCGAGGACTACGCGGGCGGTGTCTTCAAGGAACTGAGGTTCCTGCACGGACGCGCGACCCAGCTCGGTTACCGCGTGCGCGGAGGCCACGCGGTGTGCTCCGTGCTGGAGGACGGCCGCGGTGTCGAGGCCCGGGTGTGGGTCGGCGACTACGACGGCTACGAGGAGACGGAGACCGGCCCCCTGCTCTTCACCGACCCGGCGGGCCGGGTGCTGAAGCTCGGCCGGGTCGGACCGGTGGCCTGGTCGGAGGGCATGCGCATGGCGGCCGCGCTGTACGCCGGACGCGACATCGAGGACGAGGAGCGTGCGGCATGACGGCGTACGACGGAATCACGTACGACGAGACCACCTCCGCCGCGCTGCTCGACGCCGGAGCCGTACTGCCCCCGGGCACCACGGACCGGGAGGACGCCGACGTCCTCACCGTCCGCACGTACACGCACCCCGCGCTGGACGAGCGGAAGGTCGTGCGGCTGGTTCCGGGCACGCTCGGCGAGGCGGAGGACCTCGCCCTGGACTTCCTCGGACTGGTCCGGGAGCCGGAGACCCACGAGGTCGGGCAGGTGCGCCGGGAGGCCCTCGGCTTTCCCGCGTGGGCGCTGGTCAACGACCCGGCGAACGGACACCACGCGCTGGCGCTGGTCAGGGACGTCGAGCGGCTCGCCCGGCAGGCCAAGTCCCGTCCCGGCACCGCGAAGGAGGGCTTCGAGGCGCTCGGCGAGCGGCTCGGCCGGGCCGTGCCGCACTTCCTGCCCACCTTCTACGAGCAGGCCGCCCGCGTCTTTCTCCAGCACGAGAACACCACGTACGCGGCGGCCTTCTTCGGCAAGGCCCGTGAGGCGGAGCGGGTGCACGCGCTGGCCGTGGACGAGGAGCGGCAGCGGGCCGTGTTCCTGGAGTTCGCCTTCGCCGGGGCGCTGACGGTCAAGGCGCTCAAGGAACACGTGAAGGCCCTCGCGGCGCGGCTCGCCCCGGCCGAGGCCTGGGCGCAGTTCCGGCGGCTGACCGTGGAGCGCTGCGCGGCGGGCATGCCGCCGTACGCGTCCCTGCCCCAGGACGCGCGCGCCCTGATCAAGGCCGCGGGGCTGGACCGGGTCACCGAGGAGTGTGCCCTGGTGGCGGACCTGCTCGCGTCGCCCGCGGCGGTGCGGGCCCCCGCGTCCTTCTGGAACACCTACCGGGCGACGCTCGTCGCCCTGGCCGAGCGGCAGCCCGCCGTACGGGGCCGGCTGCTGGAGATCATGCCGACCGGGCTGGGCCGCTCGACGGAGGACGACGAGTTCTGGCTGGCGCTGCTCGCGGAAACCGGCGCCGACCGGCTGCTGACGGGCGAGGGCGGGGCGGACGGGGCCGGGACGGACGGAGTCGACGCGGACGGGGTCGACGCGGCGGACTGGCTCAGCCGCTGGGCACTGCACCGCAAGCACGGCTCCTGGGCCGGCGGTCGCTCACCGGCCACCCTCGCGCTCGTGGAGCGCATGGCTCCGCGCCTGCGCGCCCACGGCCGTCCCGTGGACCTCTTCACGGGCCGCCGGCGCGCCGGCGCCGACCTCGACCTGCTGGACCTGTGCGCGGCGGAGGGCGTACCGCTGACGCTGCCCGAGGCCGACGAGGACGTCTTCCTCCCCCTCGGCCAGTGGCTGATGGAAACCCGGCCCGGGCGGCGGGACCTGACGGCCGTCGCGGCGGACCCGCGCTGCCGGCGCCTGCTGTACCGGTCCGTCGGGAACCTGAGCGGCCACCGCCCCGGCGCCGGGCTGCTGGAAGAACTGGCCGGGCACCCCGTGCTCGCCGGCGTGCTGCGCGAGTGGCTGGACGACGCGGCCGGGGAGCTGACCGCCGCGGCCGGTCTGCCCGCCGCGCGCGCGGCGCTGGAACGGCTGCGTCCGTTCCGTGCGGTCGCCGCCCGGGTCAGCCCGCGGGCCGTCGCCCGGGTCGCCGCACTCGACGTCGCGCCGCTGCTGGGCCGCACCCTGCGCGCGGGCATCCCGGACGAACTGGGCTGGCCCGCCCTCGACGAGGCGCTGCGGCGGCTCGACGCGGAGACCCGGCGCGACCGCGACGACACGTTCTCCGTCCACGAGGCCTGGCCGGCGCTGATCCTCTCCAACAGGCACAAGGCGATCGTCGTGGGGCCGCAGGACATCCTGCTGGAGCACGACCTGCGGCTGCCGGTGGAGCTGGACCGCTGGCAGCGCCCGTCGTTCCGTTACGCGGACGGCGAGCTGCTGGTGATGTGGCGGCACGACGGCAAGCAGTCCGGCTACTGGTCGGCCCGCCCGTCCGAGGTGTTCCCGCTCGGCGGCGAGAAGCTCCCGCACTGGTACGGCAGCCGCGACGCGGGCGAGACCTCGATCCCCCTGCCGGGCGGCGGCCGCGCCACCGGCGGGCGCGCCCTGCACGCCGGCGACACGGTCGTGCCGCCCGGCCGCCGTGTCCTGGGGGACGGCACCTCGTACTGGCGCCAGGGACGGCAGGGGCGGCAGCTCGTGTGGCTCGAGTACGACCCGGCCACCGGCACGCACGGGCGTGCCTCGCTGCCCGCGTTCCTGCGGTCCGGCATCCGTGAGGGCGCGGCCCTGCTCCAGCAGCACTGCGCGGTGCTGCCCCTCCAGCCCGGCCTGGAGCACAGCCCGTTCGGCACGGACGGTACGGTCCTGGGCCGCTGGGTGCGCACCGAGGGCGAGGGCGCCGAGGCCCGCACCACCGTCGGTACGCCGGACGGCCGGACCGTCACCCTGCCCGCGGCACGCGGCCGGATGCCGGGCGTTCCGCTCGGCGCGCTGCGGCTGCCCGGCGGCGCCGAGCCCGTCGTCGTCGCCCTGCACCGTCAGATCGCCCTGTACACGGGCGACGACAGCACCGGCGTGCGGGAGCTGGGCCGGCTGACGCCGCTGGAGCGGGGCGGCGAGTTCGCCGCCGGCATGCGACTCGTTCCGCCGGTCGACTTCTGGCATGCGCTGCGGCCGCGTGACGAGGGCGCGTCGGCGCTCCTGCGGGCGCTGAGCGACGAGCAGGCGGACGAGCTGCTGCGCGCCGGGGCCCGGGCGCTGGCGGAGCGGCAGGCGGAGGCCGAGGCGGCGGCCGAACGGGCGAAGGCGGCGGACGGTCCGGGGGCCGGGCCGCGGAACACCGCGGGGGCCACCACCGGCGAGCCCGCCGTTCCGACCGCCGACGAGGTCCTGCGGGAGGTCGTCTCCCGCTCCCTGCCCGCCCTCACCGAGCCCCATCTGCTCACCGGCGTCACCGCCCACGTGCGCGCGGTACTGCGCCTGGCGGGGTCCGTCGCCGCGTTCGTGGCGCCTCCGGCGGAGCGGCCCAAGGCGGAGCGCAGGCGCACCGAGGGCATGTTCGCCGACTACAGCCCCGAGGACGGCGACGACCAGACGCTGCGCGAGGCGATCGCGGGTCTCGCCGAGCTGCAGGGCTGGTGGGGCAGCAGGCAGCGCTGGAGCGCGCTGCGTCAGATCCGCGCCGTGAACCACGTCCTGTCCGGCAAACCCGCCGACGGCAGGCCCCTGCCCGACTCCTCCCGGCTCGCCGGGGCCGCCGACGGGTGGCACAGCGACGAGTTCACCGTCCCGGAGATCGGTGTGGTGTGGCCGTCCGTGCTGGACGTGCTGCGTCCGCTCGCCTACCGCGCCGCCTCACCGGCCCTGACGGAGGCACACCGCCGGGCGCTGCTGCTGCTGTTCGAGGCGATCACGGAAGGCCCGCTGGCCGCGCCCGGGGGCGCGCTGCGCGAGGTCGTGCTGGGCGAGCCGCGCGGGCAGGAACGCGCCGGCCAGGTGCTGCGCCGGGACGGCCGCACCGTCGTCGTCCTCGGCTGCCGGCACGTCGACCACCGCAACGGGCGCGTGAGCTGGCTGGCCCTGGACCACGACCCGGCCGGCGTGTTCGGCGCGGTCGCGCACTTCACGCTGGAGGGGGAGACCCCGCACCCGCCGGTGTTCCCGGCCGACGCGCTGGCCGCGGTGACCGGGCTGATCCGGGACAAGGGCCCCGCACCCTGGCAGCCGGAGGCGCCCGCCGCCCTGTCCGCCGCCACACGGGGCGGCCTGGGGCCCGTGCAGGCGGCCCTGCTGCTCGCCGGGAAGCCGGCGCAGCTCACCGACGAGGTGGCCGCCGCCACCGGGCTGAAGCCGCGTCAGAAACAGCTCGGCGAAGCGCTGCTGGCCTCCCTGGAGCCCGGCGACCGGGCGGCACTCGTCGGCGCGCTGCTGCCCGGGAACCCCGGTGACCTGTGGACGGCCGGACCGGACACGGACACGGCGGGCCGGGTGTGGGCCGAGCGCCTCGACGGGATCGTCCGCCTGCCCGAGGACCTCGCCGGGGAACTCTCCCTGGCAGGTCTGCCCACCGGCTCCGCCGAGGAGGTGCTCAACCCGCGCCGCACCCCCTGGATCAGCCGCACCACGGTGCAGCGGCCCGACAAGGAGGGCGACCTGGTGCCGGAGGACCCCGGAGCGCTGCCCGGGCGGCACGACCTGACGCGTGCCGTGGCCGCCCTGGCCGGGCTCGCCTACGCCCTGCCGTACGGGCACCCCCTGCGCGCCGTCCTGCCGGAGGGACTGGCCGCGCTGCGCCGCCGCGTCGCGGACCCGGGACTGCTGCTCGACCTCGACCTGGCGTGGACGGAGAAGGGCTCGTCGACCGCCGTCGAGCTGCGCAAGGCGTACGGACTGTCCGCCACCGGCGGCGCCGACGCGCACGGCCTGACACCCGTCGGCGAGGCGCTGGTGCTGCGCCCGTGGTACGGCGGCCAGGAGACCGTCCTGGTCCGCACAAGCGCCCTCACCAGCGCGGAGGACCCCGTGTTCGGACTGGTCGAGGGACTCGTCGGCCCCGGGCGCGGCGAGGGCATGCGGGCGCTGCGGACGCTCCTGGACGACGGACTCGCCCGCGCCCTCACGGCCGGCACCGCCCCCGAAGGGCCCACCGGGTACGCCCAGGACCCCACCGCCTGCGTGCCCGGCCTGGTCGCCGAGGTCGCCGGGGCCCACGGTCTGGGCGAGGACGCGGCGGCGCTCTACCTGCAACTCCTGGCCCTGCCCGACCCGACGGACCGCAACTGCGCCCGCTGGACGGGCTGGAAGCCCACCCGGATGCGGAAGGCCCGCGCCGAACTGGCGGCCACCGGCCTGGTCGTCGAGGCGAAACGGGCACGCGCCGGGCGCACCCTCTTCCTGCCGTGCGGCTGGCTCGACCTGAAGTCCCCCGCGCTGCCGGTGGAGGTCTGGAAGCAGGGCCTCTACCCGATCCGCTACCACTTCCGCGCGGTGCCGCTGGTGCCGGTGCCCGAGCTGTTCACGCGTGCGTGGGACCGCGTCCGCGCCGGTGACGCCCCGGCCTACGAGGAACTCACCACCCGCGCCACCCGCAAGGGCCGCCGCCGATGACCACCACCCGCCCGCACCTGGAAGAGCCCGCGCCGATGACCACCACCCTCCCTCCCGCTCCGGCCCGCCAGATCGTCCCGCCCGAGGAGCGGTACGCGGCCGAACTGGCCTTCCTCGCCGCGTACGACGACGGTCCGCGCCCGCCCGCGTGGCGGCTCACCCCGCGCGCGGTCGTCACGTTCGTCATGGGCAGCGAGGGCCGGGCCCTGAAACTGCCCGACGGCGCCGAGGTGCCCGACGGGGTGCCGCGCCGCCTGGTGGTCGAGGGCAAGTTCGTCGGCGACCGGGCGCTGGTCGAGCGGTGCGTGGTGACCCTCGCCGGGGAGCGCGGCCTGCTGCTCGTCGGCGAGCCCGGCACCGCCAAGTCGATGCTGTCGGAGCTGCTCTCCGCCGCCGTGTGCGGCACCAGCGGCCTGGTCGTGCAGGGTACGGCCGGTACCACCGAGGACCAGCTCAAGTACGGCTGGAACTACGCGCTGCTGCTGGCGCAGGGCCCCACCCGGCAGGCGCTCGTGCCGTCCCCCGTCCTGACCGCCATGTCCCGGGGCGCCGTCGCCCGCGTCGAGGAGGTCACCCGCTGCCTGCCCGAAGTACAGGACTCGCTGGTGTCGTTGCTCTCCGAGCGGCGGATCGCCGTTCCCGAACTGGCCGGCACCGAGGACGCCCTGGCGCACGCGGCGCCCGGCTTCAACCTCATCGCCACCGCCAACCTCCGCGACAAGGGCGTCTCCGAGATGTCCGCGGCCCTCAAGCGGCGCTTCAACTTCGAGACGGTCGGTCCCATCGGGGACCTCGACGCGGAGACCGCGCTGGTGCGCAGCCAGGCGCGGGCGTCCGTGGAGCGGGCCGGGGCGCCGTTCCAGGTCGACGACGCCGTGCTGGAGGCCCTGGTCACCGCGTTCCGGGACCTGCGCGAGGGCCGGTCGGCGGAGGGCTGGGAGGTGGAGCGGCCCTCGACGGTGATGAGCACCGCGGAGGCCGTGTCCGTCGCCGGGGCGCTCGCCCTCGCGGCGGCGTACTTCCCGGGCGACCGTGACGTGCTCACCCTGCTGCCGGGTCACCTGCTCGGCGTGGTCCGCAAGGACGACCCCGCCGACGCCGCCCGGCTGCGCGGCTACTGGGACGGTCCCGTCCGGCGCCGCGCCGAGCAGGGCTCCGCCACCTGGCGCACCCTGTGGGACCTGCGCACGGTCCTGGAGGGCTGACGGCCGTGTCCCCCTCCCACGGGGCTGTCCCCGCCTCCCCCGCCCCGGACGGCTCGTCCGCCTCGCCGCGTCCCGGTGACCCGCCGGTCTCGCCCGGCGAGGCGCTCGCCGCCCTCACCGGCCCCTCCGCGCCCTACCTCGTCGGCGTACGGCACCACGCGCCCTCGCTGGCCGCCGCCGTGCCCGCGCTGCTGGACGAGGCGGAGCCGGACGTGCTGCTCGTCGAACTGCCCGCCGAGATGCAGCAGTGGCTGCCCTGGCTGGGGCACGAGGAGACGCGGGCCCCGGTGGCGCTCGCCGCCGCCCCCGGCGACGGGAGCGGCGGCGAGGGGCCGGCGTTCTACCCGTTCGCCGACTTCTCGCCCGAGCTGGCCGCCGTGCGCTGGGCCGCCCGGCACGGCGTTCCGGTGGTCGCCTGCGACCTGCCGCTCGCCGACCGCGCGTGGACCGGGGGACGGCGGGCCGCGGGAACGCAGGCCGGCGGTCCCGGGCTCGCCGCCGCTGTGCGGGCCCGGCTGACGGGCCGTCCCGGGGACGACCTCTGGGACCGGCTCGTCGAGGCGACCGCGCCCGGTTCCCCGCCCGAGGCCCTGCGCCGGGCCGCCCTGCTCACCGGGTGGGCACTGCGCGAGGACGCGGTCGCCTCGGGCGGCGTACCGGAGCTGGACCTGCGGCGCGAGCGCTGGATGCGGGCCCGGCTGGCCGAGGCCACCGCGCGGGGGGAGCGGGCCGCCGTGGTGGTCGGCGCGTTCCACGCCCCGGCGCTCGTACGGCAGGACGCCGGGGAGGAACCCGGGGAGGGGAAGGACGGAACGGCCGCCGACGCGCAGCGGTCCGCCTGGACCACCTCGCTGATCCCGTACACCTACGCCCTCCTCGACGAGCGGTCCGGTTACCCGGCGGGTATCCGGGATCCGGAGTGGCAGGACATGGTCCTGCGCGCGGCGGGCGATCCGGCGGCGCTGGAGGAGGCGCTGACGCGGGCGGCCGTGCGCATCTGCGCCGAACTGCGGAGCCTCGGTCACCCCTCGGGCCCCGCCGACGCACGGGAGATCAGCCGGCTCGCCTCGGACCTCGCCCGGCTGCGCGGCCTGCCCGCGGCGGGCCGCGGTGAACTGGTCGAAGCCGTGCAGACGGTGCTCGCGCAGGGCGAGCCGTACGGGCGGGGGCGGGCCGTGGCGCGGGCGATGGAGCGGGTGCTCGTCGGCACCCGCGGCGGGCGCCCCGCCCCGCAGGCGCCGCGCAGCGGCCTCGCCCCCGCGGTCGAGGCCGAGGTGGCGCGGCTCGGTCTGCCCGGTCCGGAGGCGGGCGGCCCCGGCCCGTCACGGGACCTGCGGCTGGACCCGCTGCGGTCCGACCTCGACCGGCGCCGTGAACTGCTGCTGCGCCGGCTGACGGTGTGCGGGGTGCCCTACGGGGAGGTCAAGGAGGTCGTCGGCGCGGGCGGCGCCGAGGCCCTCACCTCCCGCTGGGAGGTGCGCTGGACCCCTGCCACGGCCGCCATGCTGACCGCGGCCGGCGTGCGCGGAGTCACCCCCGCGCAGGCCGCCGGAGGCGTCCTGCGCGAGCGGCGGCGCCTGGAGCGCGACGAGGGCGGGCCGACGGCCGCGCAGGCCCTCGAAGGGCTCGAACAGGCGGCGGAGTGCGGCCTGACCGAACTCGCGGACGAACGGCTCGGCGACGTCGCCGACGTCCTGCCCCGAGCCGGTACCCTGCCGGAACTCCTCGCCGGTCTGGCCCTGCTGGACCGGCTGCGGGCCGGTCATGTCCCGGGGCTCGCCGCCGGGACGGACCGTGAGGCCCGGGCGGCCGCCGTCGCGGAGCTGCTCACGGCGGCGGCGGTGCGGCAGGTGGACGGTCTGACCGGATCCGAGGACCCCGCCGACGCCCATGCCCTGCTCGAACTCTCCCACCGCGCCGACCTGTTGGGCGGCGTTCGGCTCGTCGACGCCCTGCGCCGCCTGTCCGCCGACGGCTCCCCGCTGATGCGCGGTGCCGCCGGGGCCGTGCGCGTCCTGCTCGGGCACGAGGACGCGCGGACCTTCGGCGACCGCGTGGCCTCCTGGGTCGACGGGGCCACCGACCCCGGCTCCCGCGCCGCGCTCACCGCCCGGCTCGGCGGACTGCTGACCGCCGCGGGCCCGCTGCTGGAGACGGCGGCACCCGCCCTGGAGCCCCTGCTCACCCGGGTGTCGGAGCTGCCCGACCGGGCGTTCCTCGACCGGCTCCCCGCGATGCGCGGCGGCTTCGACACCCTGAGCCCCGCGGCCCGCGACCGCCTCCTCGCGGCCGTCGAGGAGCGCCTGGGCGCCGCGCGCGTCGCCGACACCGGCGGTGTCGACCCGACCGCGCTCGCCGTCTGGGCCGGGGCGGACCTCGCCGGCCGCGAGACGCTGCGGTCGCTGGGACTGCTGCCCGTGCCGGGCGGCGGTTCGGCGGGGGGCGTCCCGGCGGACGTCACCGTGGAGCCCGCGCCGGGTGCCACGGCGACGGGCGGCACCGCTGGGACCGCCGTGCCCCGGGCCGGGGATCACCTCCTCGCCCCCGCCGACCGCTGGCGCCTCCTCCTCGGCCGCCGTACGGACCGCCTGCCGCCGTCCGCCGCGCCGTTGGCGACCGCGCTGGACGAGCTGTACGGCAGCGGACGCGGCGAAGGCAGCCGGGGGGACCTCACGGGCCCGGGAACCGGCGGTGGACGTCAGGCGCCGTATCCCGGGGCGCGGGAGTGGTCCGAGGAGCTGGCCGCGCTGTTCGGGCCGGGCATCCGGGAGGAAGTGCTGGCGGCGGCCGCCGCGTCGGGCCGCAGGGACGTCCTCGCCGAGCTGGACGCGGACAGTGTGCGGCCCTCGGTGGACCTGCTGCGCACCGTGCTGCGGCACGCGGGCGGGCTGCCCGAGGCGCGGCTGGCCGCGCTGCGCCCGCTCGTGCGGCGGCTGGTCGACGCGCTGACCCGGCAACTGGCCACCCGTCTGCGCCCCGCCCTGCACGGCACGGCCCTGCCGCGTCCGAGCAGACGGCCCGGCGGCGGCCTGGACCTGCCCCGCACGCTGCGGGCCAACCTGGCGACCGCACGCCGCGGCCCGGACGGAACGGTGCGGGTGATCCCCGAGCGCCCGGTCTTCCGTACCCGGGGACGCCGGGCCGCCGACTGGCGGCTGATCCTGGTCACGGACGTGTCGGGGTCCATGGAGGCGTCCACGGTATGGGCCGCGCTGACCGCCTCGGTGCTGGCGGGGGTGCCGACGCTCTCCACCCACTTCCTGGCGTTCTCCACTGAGGTCATCGATCTCACCGGGCACGTGGACGACCCGCTGTCGCTGCTGCTGGAGGTCAGCGTGGGCGGCGGCACCCACATCGCCGCGGGACTGCGGCACGCGCGCGAGCTCGTCACCGTGCCCTCGCGCACCCTCGTCGTGGTCGTCAGCGACTTCGAGGAGGGCTATCCGCTCGGCGGCCTGCTCGCCGAGGTCCGCGCGTTGGTCGGAGCCGGCTGCCACGTCCTGGGCTGCGCGAGCCTCGACGACACGGGCCGGCCCCGCTACTCCACGGGAGTCGCCGGTCAGCTCGTCGCCGCGGGCATGCCCGTCGCCGCCCTCGGTCCGCTCGAACTCGCCCGCTGGGTAGGGGAGAAGATCGCATGAGTCCAAACCTGCCCCCGGTCGTCCCGTCCGTCACCGCCGAACTCGTCGAAGCGCTCCCGCCCCGGCTCCGCAAGCGGCTGGACGCGGGCGTCACCAAGCTCGTGGCGCGTCCGGTCGTCCGGGCGGGCGACACCGTGCGGATCGCCGTCGACGACGAGACCGACGTCGTCCTGCACGCGCCCGGTGGGGCGGTGACCAGCGCGGACGCGATCCGCTGCGGATGCCTGCTGGCCCCCGACTGCCTGCACCGCGCGGCGGCGGCCTCGGCCGCGCCGGTCGCCGACGAGGCTCCGGCCCCGGACCCTGCCGAGGCCGCGGAAGCGCGGAAAGAGACGCGGAAAGAGACGCGGAAAGGGACGCGGGAAGGGACAAGGCCGGCGGAGGAGACGGGGCCGACACCGCAGGCGGGCCGGACGAGTCGGACGGGGGAGGTGGAGACCGGGACCGCCACCGCCGAACAGCGCGCCGCCGCCCGAGCGGTGTTCGACGCGGCCGCCGCCGTCCTGGAAGCCGGCACGGACGGTGCCGGCGCGGTGCTCCAGGCGGAGCTCCTGCACGCCGCGCACACCGCCCGCCTCGCCGGCCTCCCGCGGGCCTCCGCCGCGGCGGTCTCCGTGGTGACCGGGGTGCGCGCGGCCCGCTCCGCCGACCCCGGGTACCGCCTCGCCGACCTCGCCGACGCACTGGCCGGTGTCCTGAGCCTCGCCCACCGCCTCCCGCACGCCACCGGTCCGGAGCTGACCGAACTGCGCGGTACGGTCCGGCAGCCGTACCGCCCGGACGGCTCCCTGCGTCTGTACGGGCTCTTCTCCGAGCCCGTCCTCACGGCGACCGGCTACGCGGGCGCGGTCACCTGGACCGCCGACGCCGACGGACGTCTGTACACGGTGTCGGACGTGGCACCGGGCGGGCCCGCCCGGGCGACCGGCGCCGCCGACCGGGCCGTACGGATCGGCGACACCGCCCTGACCCACCGTGAACTGTCGCGTGCGGGGCTGGCCGTGTCCGGTGCCACCGTCTCCCCGACGGGCCGTCTCGGCGCGGGGGCCGGGGTGCGGGCGGTCCGCGCGTCCGGCGCCGCCTGGCACGCCGAGCCGCTGGACCGGTTGTGGGCCGTACCCGCCGCCGAGCAGGTGTCCCGGGCACTGAACGGCGCGCAGGACCTGCTGTTCCTCCGGGTGACCCTCACGGGCACAGTGCGGGAGACGACGGGCGACTGCCTGCTGGCCGACTGTGCGGGCCTGCCCCTGCGGCTGGCCACCGCCCACGACGATCCCTCACTCCCCTACCGCGACAACCTCCGCCTGCTCGCCGCCGCCAGGGGCAGCCGGCTGCGGATCATCGCGCGCCTGGCGCCCGGGCCGCTCCCCCGCGCCCTGCTGCTCGCCACCGAGCACCCCACCGACCCCGCCGCCCGGGTGGACCTCGGCCTGGACCGCCTCCAGCACGCGGACCTGCCCACCGGGGCGGTTGCGCCACAGGCTGCGGTCGTTCCCACCGGGGACGAGGCCCCGCTGCACCTGCTGCGCCGCCGCGTCCACCAGGCGGTGTCGGGGGGCCGCCGGGTCCTCGCCTCCGCCAGGAGCACGTCGGGCGACGGTGCCCGTCTGCGCCGTCTCGGCCTCGCCACGGCGGGCGACCTCCTCGACGGCCTCCACGCTGCCGCCGCGGACCGCTCCCGCGACCCCTTCGGCCGCCTGCTCCCGGCCGACACGGACCGCTTCGCCCGGGCCTGGCTCGCCGCCGCCCTCTACCTCGACGCGGCCGAACGGGCGCTGTGCGCGGGCGGATGGGGAGCCGCCGCGACCGGGGTGTCCTCTCCTGGGCCCTTCCCGCACCGTTAGGACAAGGCCGTGACGTCGGGGACCGGGGGCAAGGATCACAACGGTGATGTCGAGGGTGGTCCGGTGGGTGCGGCGGTCGGCGCGGAGACTCATGCGGGCGTAGCGGGGCAGGGGCGCTTGGCGGCGCGGGAGCCGAGGCGGTGCAGCGGGCGGACACGGGATGGTCCGGCCACCTCAGGCGTCCAACTCGTCAAGCGGCGGCCGCCGGCCAGGTGGTCCGGCCGAACAAGACGTGGATCGGACACTGGCCAGCGCGGACATCGGGGTGCCGGTCCGCAGCCGGAGTTCGGGCGCCTCGGCTCCGGTGACGCTGACGGACAACACCTCGCCGCCGATGGCACGGGCGAGCCTGATCCCCGGGGTTGTGCCCGGGCCGACCGGCGGATACGGGTAGCAGCCGTCGGGCTTCTGGTCGTCGGTGTCCCCGTCGGTCTCGTCGGAGGCGCAGCGGGCATAGCGGGACGGCAGTTCCAGGAAGGTCCACGGAGTGCGGACCATGATCCATCCGGCGAT
>NZ_DASQNP010000064.1:0-5003 GCF_035644915.1 Streptomyces sp. | reverse complement strand
CCGACACCACCTACACCCAGCCCGCCCTGTTCGCCCTGCAGACCGCCCTCTACCACCTCACCCGCTCCCACGGCCTCCACCCCGACCACCTGGCCGGCCACTCCCTGGGCGAACTCACCGCCGCCCACCTGGCCGGGGTGTGGACCCTGCCCGACGCCGCCCGCCTGATCACCACCCGCGCCCGCCTGATGGGCACCCTCCCCCCCGGCACCGGCATGCTCGCCATCACCGCCGACCGCCACACCCTCACCCCCCTGCTGGCCGACACCACCGCCGAGATCGCCGCCGCCAACTCCCCCACCCACACCGTCATCGCCGCCGACACCACCACCTTGGATGCCCTCACCACCCGCTGCCAGACCGCCGGCCTGCCCACCCGCCGCCTCCGCGTCAACCACGCCTTCCACTCCGCCCACCTCGACCCCATCCTGACCGCCTTCCACACCACCGCCGCCGCCCTCCCCGCCCAACCCCCCACCCTGCCGGTCATCTCCGGCCGCACCGGCCAACCCCTCACCCCGGCCCAGGCCACCTCCCCCGAGTACTGGACCGACCAACTCCGCCACACCGTGGAGTACACCGCCGTCACCACCCACCTGCAGACCACCGGCACCACCGTCTACCTCGAACTCGGCCCGGCCACCTTGACCCCGCTGACCGCCCAGACCCTGACCACCCCGGCCACCACCACCGCCGCCCTACACCACACCCGCCCCGAACCCCACACCCTGACCACCGCCCTGGCCACCGTCCACACCACCCACACCCCCCTGACCTGGCCCACCACCCCCACCCCCGGCCCCCACCCCGACCTGCCCACCTACCCCTTCCAACACCACCCCTACTGGCTCACCGACACCTCGACGAGCTCGGGTGCTCCGAGGCGCCGGGACACGGCCGAGGAGCGGTTCTGGGAGGCCGTCGAGCAGGGCGACCTCAATGCTCTGGCCGCCACGCTCGGGCTCGGGGACGGCGGCGAGGCGACGCAGGACCCACAGGCCGTTCTCTCGCCCGTCCTGCCGGTGCTGTCGTCGTGGCGCAGGCAGCAGGCTGAGTTGTCGGCGGTGTCGGACTCCCGCTACCACCTGGGGTGGACGCCGCTCACCGAACCCGCCCCGGGCGCCCTGTCCGGGCAGTGGGTCGTGGTCGCGCCCGAGCCCCGGGGCGAGCAGGCCGAGTGGGCGGACTGGTGCACGGCGGCGTTGCGCAGGGCGGGCGCCGAGGTCGTCGAGTTGACGGTGGACGCCGCCGTAACGGACCGCCTCGCACTCGCCGAGGCGATCGGCGCCCTGCCGGACGTCGGAACTCCGGTTTCCGGGGTCCTCTCCCTGCTGGCGCTGGCCGACGGCGGGAGCCGGACCGGGACCGCGTCCGTCACCGGGTACGTCCCGCTGGCCGCCACGATGGCACTGCTCCAGGCGCTCGGTGACGCGGGCTGGGACGCGCCCCTGTGGAGTCTGACGAGCGGCGCCGTCTCCACCGCCGTGTCGGCGCCCGTCACCTGTCCCGCTCAGGCCCAGGTCTGGGGCCTGGGCAGGGTGGCGGCGGCCGAACACCCCGACCGCTGGGGCGGCCTGGTGGACGTCGCCGGTCCGCTCGACGAGCAGGGCGGTCGGCTGCTGGCCGCGACCCTGGTCGGGTGGGACGGCGAGGACCAGGTGGCGATCCGGCCGGGCAGTGCCTTCGCATGCCGGCTGCGGGCCGCCACCACCACCCGCCCGCCGCGCCGCAGTTGGAGTCCGTCCGGCACCGTGCTGGTCACCGGCGGTACCGGGGCACTCGGAGCCCACGTGGCCCGGTGGCTCGCCGACCGCGGCGCCGGGCACCTGGTCCTCACCAGCCGCCGGGGCGAGGAGGCGCCGGGTGCGGCGGAGCTGCGCGCGGAGTTGACCGCGATGGGCACGACGGTCACCATCGCCGCCTGCGACGCCGCCGACAGGGAGGCGCTGGCCGCCGTGCTGGCCGCCATCCCGCAGGAGCAGCCGCTGACCGCCGTCGTGCACGCCGCCGGTCTGCTGGACGACGGCGTCGTGGATGCCCTCACCCCGGAGCGGCTGGAGCGCGTACTGCGTCCCAAGGTGGACGCCGCGCTGAACCTGCACGAGCTGACCGCGGGCCTCGAACTGGACGCCTTCGTCCTGTTCTCCTCGATCGCGGGCGTGCTGGGCGGCATGGGGCAGGCCAACTACGCAGCGGCCAACGCCCACCTGGACGCGTTCGCCGAACACCGGCGAGCCGCGGGGCTCCCCGCGACGTCGATCGCCTGGGGGCCGTGGAGCGGTCCGGGCATGGCAGCGGACGAGGCGGTGAAACGGAACATCCACGACACCGGCGTCCGACCGCTGACCCCCAAGACCGCCATCGCCGCCCTGCAGGAGGCCCTCGACCGGAACGAGACGCGTCTGATCGTGGCCGACTTCGACTGGCAGCTCGCCGCCGCCGCGGCGGCCGACGCCGTCCGGCGCAACCCGCTGTTCGGGGACATCCCCGAGGTGCGGGCCGCCTGGCAGGCGGCCGACAGCGCGGCGGCGGACGGCGCGCTGGCCGCCGGTGCCCTGCGCCGGCAGATCCAGGACGCCGACTCCCGGGCCGACCGCGAGCAGATCGTGCTGGAGCTGGTGCGGGAGCGCACCGCGACGGTGCTCGGCCACCGCTCGGCGGACGCCGTGGAGGCCGACAAGGCATTCCGGGACCTGGGCCTGGACTCCCTCGGCAGCATCAAGTTGCGCAACGCGCTCAACACCGGCACCGGGCTGAAGCTCTCGGCCACCATGCTCTACGACTACCCCACCCCCCTCGCACTCGCCCGGCACCTGCTGGACGAGATCGCCGAGGAGGACACCGTCAGCGAGGCGACGGTGTTGGCCGAGCTGGGGAAGCTCGACGACACCCTGAGCGTCCTCGAACTCGACGACAGCGGCCGACGCAAGATCGCCGGCCGGCTCCAGGTGCTGCTCGCCAAGTGGGGAGACGGCCCGGATCACACCGACGAAGACCGTTCGCACCAAGACCTCGACGCGGTGACCGCGGAAGAGCTCTTCGACCTGATCAGTGACGAGTTCGGGAAATCGTGATGGCGCCCCCGACCGGAACGCACACGCCCGCGGCCTTCCCCGACGACTCAAGGAGCTTGCACTAATGGAGAACGAGAAGAAGCTTCTCGACCACCTCAAGTGGGTCACCGCAGAGCTGCGGCAGGCCCGCCAGCGGCTCCGCCAGCTCGAAACGGACGGCGACGAACCGATCGCGATCGTGGGCATGGCCTGCCGACTGCCCGGTGACGTCTCGACGCCCGAAGAGCTGTGGGATCTGGTCGCGAACGGCACCGACGCCATCTCCGAGTTCCCGACCGACCGCGGCTGGGACATCGACTCCCTCTACCACCCGGACCCCGACAACCCCGGCACCAGCTACTCGCGGCACGGCGGGTTCCTGCACAATGCCGCGGAGTTCGACCCGGAGTTCTTCGGCATGAGCCCGCGTGAGGCGACCGCCACCGACCCGCAGCAGCGGCTGCTGCTGGAGATCGCCTGGGAGGCGTTCGAGCGGGCCGGCATCAACCCGGTGGCCGAGCGGGGTCGTCCGGTCGGAGTCTTCGCCGGGGTCGAGGACCAGGACTACATCAGCCGACTGCACTCCGTCCCGGAGGAGTACGAGGGGTTCATCGGGACCGGCGCCTCGATGAGCGTCGCTTCCGGGCGCGTTTCCTACACCTTCGGCTTCGAGGGTCCCGCGGTGACCGTGGACACCGCCTGTTCGTCGTCGCTGGTGGCCCTGCACCTGGCGTGCGAGTCGCTCCGCAAGGGCGAATCCTCCCTCGCGCTGGCCGGCGGCGTCACCGTCATGTCCACTCCCGCCTGCTTCGTGATCTTCAGTCGGCAGCGGGCCATGGCGCCGGACGGGCGGTGCAAGCCGTTCGCGGCGGCCGCGGACGGCACCGGCTGGAGTGAGGGCGCGGGCATGCTGCTCCTGGAGCGGTTGTCGGACGCCCAGCGCAACGGGCACCGCATCCTGGCCGTCATCCGCGGCTCGGCGGTCAACCAGGACGGCGCCTCCAACGGGCTCACCGCTCCCAACGGACCCGCCCAGCGCAAGGCGATCGAGCAGGCCCTCGTCAATGCCCGGCTGTCGGCAGCCGATGTCGACGCCGTCGAAGCCCACGGCACCGGCACCACGCTGGGTGATCCGATCGAGGCCCAAGCCCTGCTGGACACGTACGGCAAGAACCGCTCCGGGAAACAGCCTCTGTGGCTGGGGTCGCTGAAGTCCAACATCGGCCACACCCAGGCCGCCGCCGGAGTCGCCGGCGTGATCAAGATGGTCATGGCGATGCGGGAAGGGATGCTGCCGCGCACCCTGCACGTGGACGCTCCGTCGTCGCACATCGACTGGTCCTCGGACACCGTCCGGCTGCTCACCGAGAGCACCGCATGGCCGACCGCGCCGGAACGCCCCCGGCGCGCCGGCGTCTCCGCCTTCGGTATCAGCGGGACGAATGTCCACGTCATCCTGGAGCAGGCCCCGGCCGAGGCCCCCGAGCCTGAGGAGTCCTCCGCCGACCCGGCCGAGGACCCCGCTGTCGGAGACGGGGAGCCCGGGGGCGGGGATGGGGAAGCAGAGACCGGGGAGTCCGAGGGGTCGGGGTCGGTGGTGGTGTGGCCGATCTCCGCCCACACCCCCCAGGCGCTGGCCGCCCAGGCCG
Source organism: Streptomyces sp. (assembly GCF_035644915.1). Taxonomy (GTDB): domain Bacteria; phylum Actinomycetota; class Actinomycetes; order Streptomycetales; family Streptomycetaceae; genus Streptomyces. The sequence continues at coordinate 301 of NZ_DASQNP010000064.1, read as the reverse complement.
CCCGACTGCACACCTGGCTGACCGCCCGCCCGCACCTGACCCCGGCCCGCACCGCCCACACCCTGGCCACCACCCGCGCCACCCTCGACCACCGCGCCGTCATCACCGGCACCCACCGCACCGACCTGCTGGAAGGCCTGCACGCGCTGGCCACCGGCACCCCCCACCCCCACCTGACCACCGGCACCCCCCACCCGCCCGGCCGCACCGTCTTCGTCTACCCCGGCCAAGGCGCCCAATGGCCCGGCATGGCCGCCGACCTGCTGGCCACCGAACCGGTCTTCGCCGACGCCCTCCACCA
>NZ_DASQNP010000063.1:0-2342 GCF_035644915.1 Streptomyces sp. | reverse complement strand
GGGTGGAGAAGATGTTGCAGGAGGCCCAGCGGACCCGGGCGCCCAGCGCCACCAGGGTCTCGATCAGCACCGCGGTCTGCACGGTCATGTGCAGCGAGCCGGTGATCCGGGCCCCGGCCAGCGGCTGGGCGTCGGCGTACTCCCGGCGGATCGCCATCAGGCCGGGCATCTCGTGCTCGGCGAGGGTGATCTCCTTGCGGCCGAAGGCGGCCAGCGACAGATCCGCGACCTTGAAGTCCGTGAAATCAGCGGTGGGCTGCGAGGGCATGCCGGGCACTCCTTGAGGTCTGGACGTTCTGATGGATTTCCCAGGTGGCCGTGGAGCGGTTGAGGGTGATGTAGTGCAGGCCGGGAGCACCCTCGGCCAGTAGCCGCTCGGCCATGACGGTGGCGTGGTCCACCCCGATGCGGTGCCCTTCGGCCGGATTGTCACGGGCGGCCTCCAGGCGGTGGGCCAGGTCTTCGGGGAAGGTGGCGTTGGACAGCTCGGCGAAACGGCGGATCTGCCGCACATCGGTGGCAGGCATGATCTCGGGGATGATCGGGGTGTCGCAGCCCGCGGCGGCCACCTTGTCCCGTAAGCGCAGATAGTCCTCGACGCGGAAGAACATCTGCGTGATGGCGTAGTCGGCCCCGGCACGGCACTTGGCGACGAAGTGGCGGATGTCGCTCTCCCAGTCGGGCGAGCGGGGGTGCCTCTCCGGAAAAGCAGCCACGCCGACGCTGAAGTCCCCCATCTCCTTGATCAGGGAGACCAGCTCGTGTGCGTGGGCGAAGCCGTGCGGGTGAGGCGTCCACTCGCCTTGGGGGTCGCCGGGCGGGTCGCCGCGCAGGGCAAGGATGTCGCGGACCCCGGCGTCGGCGTACCGGCCGATGATCTGGCGCAGCTCGGCCACGGAGTGGCCGACGGCGGTGAGATGGGCGACGGGCCGCAGGGTGGTGTCGGCGGCGATCTGCTTGGTCACCTCGATGGTGCGGTCCCGCGAGGAGCCGCCGGCGCCGTAGGTGACGGAGACGAAGGTCGGCTTCAGCGTCTCGATACGGCGGATGGCTCTCCACAGAGCGCGGGTCCCGGTCTCGGTCCTGGGCGGGAAGAACTCGAAGGAGAACGAGCGCTCACCGCTTGCCAGGATGTCGCGCAGGGTGGTGATCATGACCGCACTCCCGCGTTGAAGTATTTGGCTTCGGGGTGGTGGACGACGATGGCGTCGGTGGACTGCTCGGGATGGAGCTGGAACTCCTCGCTCAGCTTCACCCCGATCCGCTCCGGCCGGAGCAGCTCGGCGATCTTGGCCCGGTCCTCCAGATCCGGACACGCCCCATAGCCCAGCGAGAACCGGGCCCCGCGGTACTTGAGGGCGAACATGTCCTCGAGGGCGGCCGGGTCCTGGCCGGCAAAGCCCAGCTCGGCGCGGATCCGGGCGTGCCAGTACTCGGCCAGCGCCTCGGCCAGCTGCACCGACAGGCCGTGCAGCTCCAGGTAGTCGCGGTAGGAGTCGGCGGCGAACAGCTCCGCGGTGGCCGCCGAGATCCGCGAGCCGACGGTGACCACCTGCAGCCCGACCACATCGGTCTGGCCGGTCTCGGCGGGGCGGAAGAAGTCGGCCAGGCACAGCCGGCGGCCGCGGCGCTGGCGGGGGAAGGTGAACCGGCACCGCTCGGCGCCGTCCTGGTCCAGGATGATGAGGTCGTTGCCCTCGGAGTGGCAGGGGAAGTAGCCGTAGACCACCGCGGCCTCCAGCAGGTTGTCGGTGTGCAGCCGCTCCAGCCAGCCGCGCAGCCGGGGCCGGCCCTCGGTCTCCACCAGCTCCGGGTAGGAGGGGCCTTCCCCGGTGCGGGGGGCCTTCAGCCCCCACTGGCCCTTGAACAGCGCGTCCTCATCCAGCCAGGACGCGTAGTCCCGCAGCGGAATGCCCTTGACCACCTTGGTGCCCCAGAACGGCGGGGTGGGCACCGGGTGGTCGGTGGCCACATCCGACCGCACCGGGACGTCCTCCTGCTGCTGCTCGGTGACCTGCGCCGTCGCCGCGCGCACCCGGCGTTGACGCAGCTCGGGCAGTTTCGCGCCGGGCACCCCGCGCTTGACGGCCATCAGCGCGTCCATCAGCCGCAGCCCCTCGAAGGCGTCCCGGGCGTAGCGGACCTCGCCCTGATAGAGGGCGTGCAGGTCCTGCTCGACATAGGCCCGGGTCAGCGCCGCACCGCCGAGGATGACCGGATAGCGCCCGGCCAGCCCGCGGGCGTTGAGCTCCTCCAGGTTCTCCTTCATGATCACCGTGGACTTCACCAGCAGCCCGGACATGCCGATCACGTCCGCCCGGTGCTGCTCGGCGGCCTCCACG
>NZ_DASQNP010000062.1:0-30340 GCF_035644915.1 Streptomyces sp. | reverse complement strand
CCATGCGTCCATTGCAGCACCACTGCGCGCCGCGGCTCCCGTACTCGCAAGGAGCGTGCACGTAGGAGCGAGCATCGTTCTAACGTTTCCGCAGGTCACGCGGCTCGAATGGGATCACCTCACTCCATCGCCGTGGAAGAGGGCACCCATGATCGCCACCTATGGATTCAACGCCGCCCTGACCGCCGGGCCCGGAACGGGCGACCGGCTGGTCGTATGGGACGAAGCGAGCACATTCCAGTGCAATGAGCGTCAGCAGGGAACAGTCCCAAACGGCTCCACTGCTCCCGCGCTGCCCCTCCTTGGCCTGCGGGGCGAGGCCTTCTTGCGGTTGTGCGCCCCTTGCCTCCGGTGCGCCGTTGCACACCGCTTGCGTCCCTGTGCGCCGCCTTTGCCGGTCGTGGCCGGCGTGGTGTCCTCGCCACAGCGACGAGCGCAAAGGGGGCTGCAGAAACGCATCAGCCCTCATCCCGCTCACCGTGGCGGAGATCCGTCGACTCCTGGACGCTCTCCTGCCTCGTCCCCGAGCTGACCACGACCCCGTCACCCACGCACTGAAATGGTCGGCCTGGAGAAGACACCACCAGGCCGTCGCCCGCCGCTGTCACTACCAAAAACGCGGCTCAGGACACGATCCGCTGCTGGAGTACCAACGATCAACCCAGCAGGATATCGCCGAAGATTGTCCCGGCCAACACAACATAAACGGTGCACGCAATGTAGTTCAGCACGGCCGTTGCTTTGGTCGACCCGACAAGACGTGCGTGAAAAAATCCCGCCAGAACTCCGATGCATCCGTAAAGAATCACCTCCATCAGAATGTCGATCGCACCAAGGATCGCCATCTGCAATCCCGGGTTGTCCGCGCTTCCGATGAACTGCGGGAGCACCGCAAGGAAAAAGAGAATGATCTTCGGGTTCGTGATGCTGACGAAGACGCCCCGCAGATACCAGCGACCTGCCGTGACATCACTGTGCCCGCTGATCGCACGACGCGCATGACGCATCGTCACGTATGCCAACCACAGTAGATACGCTGCACCCAAAATCCTGACCGCATCCAGTGCTAATGGGTACGATCGGGCGATTTCTCCTATACCGGCGACGACGGCGGCGGCGTAGACACTCATGCCGGTTCCGATGCCGAGGATGGCTTTCACCGCGGACCGGCGACCGCCTTCGAGGCCCACTGCGAGCATGTAGACCATATCGGGCCCAGGGGGGCCGAGGAAGAGCAGGATCACTGCCACGTAGCCCGGCAGCACCGTCAGATCCACCATCGTCAGCGACCTCCAGCCCCGGCGTGACGTGCGGGAACTCCGCAGTGCTGGCAGCGATCGCTCCACGCCGGGTTACCGCCGGCGGCGGACGGGCACCCGATGCTGGCCTTGGAGGGTGTCATGGGATCTCCCAGTCGAGATAGAACCACCTAAGGAGGTTCCACCATACACGCGAAGCTCCTGATGGGCATGGGTGATCTTGCACGTGGCCCCATCCACCAGGAGCTTCGCCGTTCGCAGAAGTCAGGAACGCGGGGTGAATGTGATCGGCAGTTTCCTCGCGCCTGTGTTTCCGGAATCAGGCAGCCACTCAGCGCCCTCCCCCACACGCAGATCGGTCATCCGCGTAGCCAGCGCCGAGAGGGCCACATTGATGTCCGCCCTGGCGACGAAGTGCCCCAGGCAATGATGCAGGCCGCCACCGAACGCAAAATGAGGCGAGCGATCAGCGTCGAGGTCGATACGGTCCGGGTTGTCGAATTCGGCGGGATCAGTGGCCGATGAGAGGGTGAACAGGTGGACTGTTGTACCCTTCTCGATCGTGCGCTCCTTGTGTTGGAATGTTTCTGCCGCTTCGCGCGTAATCCATCGGCCGATCGGATTGATGCGGAGCACTTCTTCGACTGCCTTGGCAGAGTAGCGGTCCGGATCCGCGGCCAGCTTCTCCCACTGATCCGGCTGCCTTGAAAACGATTCGACAGCCAGCGCCAGTTGGTTCCGAGTCGTGTCGATTCCCGCGAATATGAGCAGGATGATGAGATTGATCAGCTCCTGATCCGAGAGCCGGCCGTCATCCTCGTCCCTTGTTTCCACCAGGGTGCTAAGGATGTCGTTCCGAGGTGACTCCCTCCTGCTTTTCACCAAAGACTCTGCATATCGAGTGAGTTCGACGACAGCTTCGTCGATCTGTGCAATGTTCTCCTGGATGGAGATGCCGAGACCGAGCCCGATCGTGGACGCCAGCTGATTGATCTTCTTCCAGTCGCGCTCATCGATGCCCAGCATCATGCACAGGATCCTGGTCGCATACGGCGCCGCGAAGCGACTGGCGAATTCTGTCTGCCCGTCTTCGATCCATTCGTCTATCAGGCTGTCCGCCAGGGCTCGGAACCGGGCATGCAACGGCTCTATCCGGCGCGGAGAGAACGCGGGGTTCACCAGGCGTCGGATCCTGTTGTGCTCGTCACCCTCCAACACCAGCAGAGTCTTCTTCCACCAGCTGTCGAAGTGCCCCTCGACCACTCCGTGCTGAGCCGGCCACTTGGCCGACCCTTGCGTCAGACGGGGGTTCTTCAGCAGGAAACTGCTGTCCTCGTACGAGAGGACGGCAATGCCCCAGTCGGTTTCTGCGTACCAATGTGCAGCTCGCGCCTTCCGCACCTCTTCCGAGTCCATGCGAAAGTACTTGTCATTGACGTCGAGGTGCAGAGGTGTGGGTTGCTGCGCCATGGGAAACGACTCCTGATCGTCGAACACTGCGGAATCAACCGGCGGTCAACGGGCCGATGCGGTAGAGGACCTCGTCGTGGTGGCTGTCGGGGAAGAGGCTGCTGGGGAACAGCACGCGAGTTTCGATGTGAGCCGAGTGCTTCTTGGCGAACTGCTTCAGCACCATGAGGATCGCCTTGTTCTCGACGGAGACCGTGGCCTCGACGTACCGGGCGCCATGGGCCACCTGCTGGTCGGCCGCGGCCTGGAAGAGCTTCACCCCGAGGAAGGGGATGCCGTGGCGCGGGTTGACGGCGGTTTGCCAGACGAAGTAGGTCTCGGGCTCGTCGGGGCGGCGGTAGCCGGTGAGGAAGCCGACGATTTCGTCGTCCACGGTCGCGATCAGCGAACCGTCGGCGAAATCCCGGAACCACAGCGTGTAGTAGTAGATGCTGTTGGAGTCCAGGCCGGGGGTGTTCTCGACCAGTTTCCACACGGCTGGGCCGTCCTCGGGCACCGGTGCCCGGAAGACCGCCTGCTTGTTCGCGACGGTGCTCCGGTCTGCGCCGGCTGCGGGGGTAGCGCTGATCGTCATGGTCGGACCGCCTCGGTCTCTGTCAGCAGCGGGTGGGCCATCATGGCGGGGTGGGTCCTTTCTCCATCGGGGGTACCGGGCGCGGTCATGCCGTTTCGTAGACGGCGCGCTGTACGATGCGCAGCCCTTGGTCGAGTTCGTCGCTGGTGATGGTCAGCGGAGGCAGCAGCTTGACGACCTGGCCATGTGCTCCGGAGGTCTCCATCAGCAGTCCGAGTTCGAAGGCTCGGCGTGCGGCGCGGCCGGCGTGCCGGGCGTCGGAGAGCTCCAGGCCCCATACCATCCCGCGGCCGCGGTAGGCGGATCCGCTGTGGTGCGCGGCAGTGTCGCGCAGCGCGGCTTCGATGGTCTGGGCGTGTGCCAGGGTCTGCTGCTTCAGCTTGTCGTCGGCCCAGTAGGTGTTGAGGGCGGCGGCCGCGGTGACGAAGGCCGGATTGTTGCCGCGGAAGGTGCCGTTGTGCTCGCCCGGCTCCCAGATGTCCAGCTCCGGCCGGAACAGGCAGAGGGACATGGGCAGTCCGTACCCGCTGATGGATTTGGAGACGGTGACGATGTCCGGGGTGATGCCGGCCTCCTCGAAGGAGAAGAACGTCCCGGTGCGGCCGCAGCCCATCTGGATGTCGTCGACGATCAGCAGCATGTCGTGTTGCTGACAGAGCTGGGCGAGGCCACGCAACCACTGCGGGCGAGCCACGTTGATGCCACCCTCGCCCTGGATCGTCTCCACGATCACCGCGGCCGGCTTGTCCAGCCCCGACCCGTGGTCCCGGAGCAACTGCTCGAACCACAGGAAGTCGGGTGTCTTCCCGCCCATGTAGTGGTCGAAGGGCATGGGAGTGGTGTGCACGAGCGGTACGCCGGCGCCGGCCCGTTTGAAGGCGTTGCCGGTCACTGCCAGGGAGCCCAGCGTCATGCCGTGGAAGGCGTTGGTGAAGGAGACGATCGCCTCCCGCCCCTTGACCTTGCGCGCCAGCTTGAGGGCTGCTTCGACGGCGTTGGTGCCGGTCGGGCCCGGGAACATGACCTTGTAGGGCAGGTCCCGCGGGCGCAGGATCATGTTCTGGAAGAACTCGAGGAACGCGCGCTTGGCCGTGGTCGACATGTCCAGGCCGTGGGTGACGCCGTCGCGCTCCAGGTAGTCCAGCAGGGCGCGCTTCAACACCGGGTTGTTGTGGCCGTAGTTGAGGGATCCGGCGCCGGCGAAGAAGTCCAGGTACTCGTGCCCGTCCTCGTCGTACATGCGGCTGCCCTGCGCCCGGTCGAACACGGTGGGCCAGCCTCGGCAGTAGCTGCGTACCTCCGACTCCAAGGTCGTGAAGACGCTCAGGTCGGGCTGGATGAGCGTCATGCCGAGGCCTGTTCGAGCTGAGTGCGGAGGACGAAGTCGGTGAAGGTGTCCACCGAGACGAAGTCGTCCGCGTCCAGGTCCTCCGGGTCGACGACCAGGCCGATGGAGTCCTCCAGGGCCATCAGCATCTCGAGCATGGTGGTCGAGTCGAGGTGCAGGTCGTCGAAGAGCTTCACGTCGCCGGTGAGGCCGGTGACGGGGCGCTCGAGGACGTCGGTGAGGGCGTTCTCGAGGGCGGTGACAACGTTCTGGCGATCCATGGTCATGTCCTTGTGTGGAGTGAGGAGTTGCTGCGGCCGGGTGGGAAGAGGATCAGTGGGCGAGGCCGGCTTGCGGGGCCTCGGCGGTGACCGGGGTGGCCGAGGTCTGTTCGATCAGAGCGGCCAGCTTCTTGCGGTCGACCTTGCCGTTGCCGTTGGTGGGCAGGGCGTCGAGGCGGACACAGCGCCGCGGGATCTTGAAGGGCTCGATGTGGTCGCGCATGCCCTCGCGCACCTCGTCCGCGGTGATGTCGGCGACCACCGCGAGGAGCGCGCCCCGCTTGCCCTCGGGCGGCAGTACGGCGGCCGAGGTCACCCCGTCGACGCGGGTCGCGGCGGCTTCCACCTCGGTGGCGCTGAGACGGAATCCCCGCTCCTTGTACAGGTCGTCCCGGCGGCCGGAGAAGTAGAGGTACCCCTCCTTGTCCAGCCAGCCGTAATCGCCGGTGCGCAGCTCGGGGAAGAGTCCCTCCGCACGGGGGAAACGCTCGGCGGTCAGCTCGGGGCGTTTCCAGTAGCCCGCCATGACGTTCGGGCCGCGCACGACGAACTGGCCGGTCTGTCCGGGAGGCAGCCGGTTCCCGTCGTCGTCGATGACGAAGACCTCGGTGCCCGGCAGCGGCAGTCCGCAGGATCCCGGATGGTCGAGGTCTCCGTCCGGCGGCATGATCGCCGTGCGCTTGCACTCCGTGAGGCCGTACATGACCTGGATCCTCAGCCGGGGCAGTGCGGCGCGCAGCGCGGACATGGTGGTTTCGGACAGGGCCGCTCCGGTGTTGGTCAGCAGCCGCAGCCGGCTCGGTCCTCCGCTGCTGCGGCGTAGCAGCCAGGCGAGCCGATCGGCGATGGAGGGCACGGCGGGCAGCACGGTCGCCCCGGCTTCCTCCAGGCTGCGCAGCAGCGGGGGACCGACCTCGGCGACCGTGCCCAGGTGCAGTCGGGCGCCGCTCAGTGCCGCGAGGTAGACCTGGTAGAGGCCGTAGTCGAAGGAGAGCGGCAGCGGGCAGTACACGACGTCGTCGCTGCGATACCGCAGGCACTCCTGGATCGCGGAGACGGCGAAGAGCACCTGCTGGTGGGTGCTGACCACGGCCTTGGGCAGCGAGGTGGTACCCGAGGTGTAGATCAGGCTGACCGGGTCCACGGTCAAGGCGCTCTGGCCACTGAGGGTGAGCGACACGTCGGTGCCTGCATCGAGCGCGGTCCGGACAAGCTCGTCGAGCCCGAGGAATCGCACATCGTGCTCGGCGGCGGTCCGTCCCGCATCGGGATCGTCGGAGACCAGCAGCTTGGGTTCGCAGTCCCGCAGCACATGTTCCAGAGGCCCGCCGCGTACCTGCTCGTGCAGCACGCTGAAGACGGCGCCCAGGCGGGAGGCCGCGTAGAGCAGCACGGCGATGCCGATCCCGTCGGCTGCGGTGACAACGACCCGGTCGCCGCGCCGCAGTCCTTCGCGTTGCAGGAGTGCGGCCGTCCTGGTGCTGGCGGCGGCGAGTTCTCCGTAGGTCAGGCTGCGGCCCTGGGAACTCAACGCGGCAGATCGAGGGCTGCGGTCGGCGGCCGCCTCCAGCAGTTCGTGCAGCAGCTGCGCTGTACGGGCCATCAGGTCTCCTCGGCAACGGGGTTGAGGGCGGTCGCCGTGTCCGTCCTGCGGTAGGGGACGACAGTGGTGGCGGTGGCGGAGCAGACGAGCTGGGGGGCGTCGAGTACTGCGGCGGCGCTCTCTCCTGCTCCTGGGTGGGCGCTGAGGACTTTGTGCGCCTCGAGTTCGACCACCCGGCGCAGCCTGGTCCGTCGTACCAGTCGCCCGCGTGCCTCGATGTAGTCGCCCGGCTTCACGGGTGCGGCGAAGCGGACATCGCTGTACTGGGCCAGCAACCCCTCGTCGCCGTCCGTGCGGATGGTGATCTCGGTGACCAGATCGCCGAACAGTCGCAGGATGCGGGCGCCGTCCACCAGGTCACCCCCGTAGTGGGCTTCCTCCTGGCCGACTCGTACGCGGAGGAAGGCTGTGGTCTCCGGGGTCTGTTCACCGCGGGCACTCTGCTGGGCGGGGGCTGTCGTGTTGATGCTGGGCGGCGACACGGCGTCAGGCTCCTTCAGTTCTGTGGATGCTGTTCGTCCGTTTTCGGCTGCCGCACCGCCGGCGCCGGGGATGCCGATGGCGACTGCGGCTACGACGGTCTGTTTGTGAGTGATGGACACTGAGACGGAGGGCGGGGCCAATTGGGCGGCTCTCCCGCGGAAGCGGACGACGGGGGCGCCATGCGGTGTGTGCTCCACGCATATCTCCCGCGGCGCCACGCCCTGGAGGAAGCCCATGCCCAAGACCTTGAGGACGGCCTCCTTGGCGGCGAAGCGGCCCGCGAGGAACTCCAGGCGCCGATGGCCACGGAGGGTCTCGGCATGGGCCAGTTCCTCCGGGGCGAAGCTGAAGCGCAGGAACCAGGGTCGCTCGACCAGGCGGCGGAGTTCCGAGCAGTCGAGGACATCCACCCCGATCCGGGCGGCCCGGCTTGCCACGGTGGTCATCCGGACGCTGTGCGGAAGTCGACGAGGTGCTGCTTGGCCAGCAGGTCCTCTGTGGTGTCGCGTTCCCGGATCAGGTGGGCCCGCCCGCCGTGCACCATCACCTCGGCCGGGAAGCCGTGACTGAGGAAGAGTCCGGGTGAGGCGGTGGGCCCGTAGGCCCCGGACCGCTCCACTGCCAGCAGATCCCCCGGCCGCACCTCCGGCAGCTGGACCTTCTTGGCGATGACGTCGTTGGGTGTGCACAGCGGCCCGGTCACGCTGTAGGGCCGCAGCGCTCCAGCAGCCCGGTTACCCACGTGGCGGATCGGGAAGTTGCGCTTGACGAAGCTCCCGACACCGACGGCGGCCATGTGGTGGTTGGTGCCGCCATCGGCGACCACGAAGCTCTCCCCCATGGAGTTCTTCACATAGCGGGCCCGGATGAGGTAAGTGCCGGCCATGGCCGTCAGGAACCGGCCCAGCTCCATGATCATCCGGCAGTGCGGGTTGCGCGCGGAGAAGGAGGAGAGAACGTCCGCCAGTCCGGTTCCCAGCGCGGCGAGGTCCAAGTCCTCCTCGTTCTCGAAGTAGGCGACGCCGAGCCCGCCGCCGAAGTCCACGGTCTCCAGGGGGAAGCCGAGTCGTCCGGCCAGATCCTCCGCGGTGGCGAGGATCTGCCGGGTGTTGTGGACGACGTCTTCGTGGTTCAGGAACCGTGTCCCCATGTAGGCGTGCACCCCCTTCACCCGGATGTGGCGCAGGGCTGCGAGTCGGTGCTTGGAGTCACGCAGTTCGGCTTCGTCGATGCCGAACTGCCGGGGCTTGCCCCCCATGGCCAGTCCTGACCCCTTGCTGCCGAAGGCGGGGTTTACCCGCAAAAGCACCGGGAACTCGTCACGGCCGGCGGCTGCCAGCAGCGAGTCCAGCAGGTCGAGTTCGTCCAGTGATTCGCAGACGATCGCATGGATTCCGGCTTCGATGCACGCGGTGAGCTCTCGTTCGTCCTTGCCGGGGCCGAGGAAGATGATGTCCTGGGGCGCGACCCCGGCTCGCAGAGTGGTGACCAGTTCGGCATAGGAGGAAACCTCGGCGCCGGCACCGAACGAGTTCAGCAGTGCGCAGACACTGACGTTCGGGTTGGCTTTGAGCGAGTAGAAAACATCGACACTGGCGGGGAGCACGCCGCGCAGCTTGCGATACGTGTCTTCCAGGATGTCCGCGTCGTAGACGAACAGCGGGGTGCCGAACTCCTCGGCGAGTGCCGCCATCGTATTGCCCTGAATGTGGTCATTCGAGGTAGCCATACAATCACTGCCATCCGCCGTCATCGAGCCGGCGGCTTACGGTCCGCTCCTTCGCGAGTGAGCTGCCCGGGGTGGATGTCCGCTCTTTCATCGCTCGCCTCTCTCACTGGTTCGTCCTCCAGCAATCAAGATTCTGCGAGCTCTCGCGAGGCAAAGGAAGAACTGACGGGTGGCCTGAATCGGTCCTGACCTATTCAGGCCCCTGGACGGACTTGGTATCCGCCCAATGGGTTGTCGGCGACCGCGATATTCCCCGTGCACACTGAATCAAACTTATGAAAAGGACCGGCTCCCCGCGGTGGCCAACGGGCGCAGCGGCACCGGTCGAGCGTTCGTGATGGCATGCGGGCAAAAGCCATCAAGGACATCCTCACGGAAGACACGGCCGCACGGGGCCTTGCGCCTCGGCCGTCCGCGCAGCACGCCCGGACGCGCCCTGAAGAAGATCGCTGAGCAGGGCGGCGTGGTCATCCTGCTCGCCGGCAGGGACACCCTGATACGGATCAGATCAGGGTGAGACGGTCTCAATCCAACTCGTAGTGCATGAGCGGCGCTTCAGCGCGTCGCAGGCACCATTCAGCCAGCTGAGGGCACGCAGCGGCTGCGCGCATCCAGATCTGCTCCGCGGTCGACTCGGCCTCGTTCAGAGACGCGACGCGGAGGAAGAGACCGATGACAGGGTGAGGTCGTGACTGGAGATGCACGCTGACGTGTTCAAGGACGTCCGGTGCGGTGGCTTCCAGCATCTGCCTGATCTCAGCAGGCAGGGGGACATCGCCTGGAGGGGAGACAGCGAGATGGACGAGGTACATGAGGCAACTGTCCTATTCGGATCGTCAATCCCTTCCACTGCTTGTCGACCAGCGACTACACGGACCGTCATGGCCGGATGAGCCCCCTCGCGACCGCGTGAACACCAGCCTGGAAGCGGCTTCGCGCGCCGAGGTGGTCCATGAGTTTCGTGGCGATGCGGCGTGCCGTGCGAGCCGACACACCCAACCGCGCCGCGACGGATTCATCGGTGTGCCCTTGGGACAACAGCCGCAGGACTTCCGTCTGCTGCGGACTCAGCCTCTGCGTATCCGCGGGTAAGGCGGTCGCGCCCATCGGCCGGGCGGACTGCCAGACACAATCGAACAGGGCGTACAGCGATGAGACCACTCCTGGCGTCTGCAGAACCACTGCCCCGGCAGCGGTGTCATCACAGTCAGCGGCGACGACGGCGATCCTCCGGTCGCAGATGATCATGCGGTTCGGCAAGGAGGGGACGGTCCGTATTCGCCCGCCGAGCGCGGCCAGCCACTCCGCGTGCGCCACCGTGGCAGGGTCGTTGCGGGCGCTGTCCAGATAGACGGTGCGCATCCGCACACCGCGCTCGAGCAGGTTCTCGGCGAGCGGCCGCGAACTGCGCACATTGGCCGCCGTCTGGGCTCCGCCCGGAGCGAACGTCAACAGCTCGTCCTCGACCCTGTCGTACAGAGTCGCCAGGTAGTCGCGGACGCAGTCGACCCCGTTCAGGCGAAGTAACTCTTCCCTGCCCTGGGTGAACTCCGATTTGAGGCGTACGGCGGCAGCCTGAGCCTCTTGCACACGTTTCTGTTGCGCGGCGAGCTCGGCTCGTTGCCTTGCCAGCAGAATGTCTGCGGCCAGGTGCGGGTCAACTGCGTGGAAATTCCGGGGATCTTCGGAGGAACTCCGTATCAGGGCCAGTTCGCTGAGGGTGTCGAGTGCTGTCAGTACCGCCTGCTCAGTCAGCTGGAGGCGGCGCATCAGATCGGCCACACCGTCCTGCGGGTGCGCCAGCATCTCGCGGTAGACCACCTCGGCCGTGGCGTCCATTCCCAGAACATCGAACATGCGATTCCCCCTTTTAAGCAGCGTGCGGTGGCGAGACTGCGGAGCGCGGGAGTCTCGATACTACGAAGTCACGACGACCAGCGACCGGACAGCACGGTCAGTCGGCAAGGCTCGACTTCTTGCGCCTGTTGGCGAGGAAGCGTGCCTTTTTCTCACGGTTCCCACACGTGTTCATGTCGCACCATCTGCGGGTGTAGCCGCGGCTGGTGTCGAGGAACGCGGCTCGGCACGTCGGCGATGCACACAACGAGATCTTTCCTTCTCGTTCTCCCGCGAGGAGGCTGATCGCATCGGCGGCGATCACGCTGAGCGCGTCTTCCACAGAAGCAGAACCCAGCTGCCACTCCCGGCTGCCCTCGGGCGTCAAGATCGCCGAGGCCAGACCGTGAGTACTGCAGTCATTGATGACTTGGACAGCCGAAGAGGGAAGCGGTTCCTGGTTCGCGACAGCGGTGGCAGCTGCGTGAATTGATTCCCGTAGCTCCCGGGCGTGGTCGAGCTGGGATTGGCTGCAGGAGTCGACGGCGAGTCCATTGACTGCCAGCCAGTCCACGAGCCGGGATGGCACAGGAATGCGCTCCAGCGCCTCGCCGTAACGCTCCGACAGGGTCCCCGTGAAGCTGGTCGCCAGCACCTTGCCCAGACGGAACTCGGGAAAATACACCACCGCCATGGAACCACCTTAGCCGGTTACCTTCTGCAGCACAAGCATACGAGAACCCCCACAGATGGTTCCACGCGACTCGGGGATCCCGCACACCCTCCAAGGTCACCACCGGGTGCCCGGCCGCCGGCTGAAGAAACCCAGCGCGGAGCGCCGGCTGCGCCGACCCGGCCCATGGACCGCCCACTACGGGCCTGAACAGGCCAGGACCGCTTCAGGCCACCCGTCACTTCTTCCTTCGCCGCGCGGAGGCTCGTAGGGTCGTGATCGCCGGAGAATGGACCGGCGAAAGGGACGAGCGATGGAAGACCAGGGACCATGAAGATTTTTGTCGACAGGGTCAAGTGTCAGAACCACGGACAGTGCGCGATCTCGGCCCCCACCAACTTCGAGCTCGACGCCAATGGGGAGCTTCAATACCAGGAAGCGTTCGATGAAGAGAACATCAGCGACATCGAGGACGCTGTCGACTCTTGCCCCCTGCAAGCGATCTTCCTGAAATCGTGATGCCGCCGGTGGCTGATAGGCGGCCGCTTATCGGCATAGTCGGCTCCGGTATAGCCGGACTGCGAGCGGCCAACGCGATACTCAAATGCAAGGTCGACGCCAGGATCGTTGTCTTCGGAGACGAGACTCACCGTACCTACAATCGGCCAGGTCTGACGAAGAAGCGGTATCCCTTGTCGGATGCCCTCGAAATGACGATCGCCGAGGATGTGAAGGTGAATGGAGCCGAGAATGACGCTCTGACCTGGCGCCTCGGCACCCGAGTCGAGACTGCGGACCTGCGTGACGGGATTCTGCATCTGAGTACAGGTGAAACATTCGAGTACGACGGTCTGGTGATCGCTGCGGGTGTACGCCCGCGTACCTCGGTCCGGGGCAACGGGGAGTGCGAGCTTCATACGCATCGAACCCTGCGTGGTTTGGGCGATGCGCGATACATCCACCATCGGCTCCAAGCAAGCGAAAAGGTCACGATAGTAGGCGCTGGATTCGTTGCTTGTGAGCTTGCTTCGCTGGCCAAAGAGTACGGTTGTGAAGTCCTCATGCTGGAAGCGCTGCGACGCGGGCCATTCGAGAGCATCCTGGGTGAGCGTGTTTCGATGGCGCTTGGCCACTGGCTCGTTCAGCACGGCATTACGTTCCTGACGGGCGATTCCGCAAGGGAACTGCTCTGTGATGTGAAACCGCCGAACCCGGAGACCCCGTCCGATCGACCTCTTTTCATCGAGGCGATCGGAAGTGTTCCCAATGTGGAATGGCTGCACGGAAACGGCCTGGATCTGTCCGACGGGGTGCGCGTCGATGAATACATGCGTGTGTCACCGTGGGAGAATGTGTTCGCGGCCGGGGATATTGCTCGTTACCCTGACCCGTGGACGGCCGGGAACCTTACGCGCATGGAATTCTGGAAGAATGCGATCGACACCGGTGATCTTGCGGGCAGGTCTCTGGCGTCGTCCTTGGGGTACGGTTCGGTGACCTCCCGGATCGGATACTTCCCCAGCATGTCCACGGAAGTACTCGGACTGCGTATCCAGATTGCCGGCAACCCGAAGATGTCGGATTCAATGGAGATCGTCTGCGGAGATCTGGATCAACTGGACCAGGGAGTGCTCGTCGCGTACCTCCGGGAAGGCGCCATGGTCGGGGCTGCCTACATGGACAAAGGCGCTCGGTTCAATAGTGCCTATATAAAACTTTTGAAGTCGTTGAGAGAGCGCTGAACGGGCGCCGGGACCTTCTCGCCGGCGTCGAATGACCAGGGGACGGCCTCCGGGCTGTCCTGGGTGATCTGCTCGGTGCCAGTGAGGACCGCGTCGATCGCGGCTCCGCGGATCTGGTGGGAGAGCGCGCCGATCATGCCGCCGGTCCGTTCGTGCAGGAGGCGATCGAGCTTGACCAGCGTTCCAGGAACACGGTGGCGCAGCAGCAGCGTCCTCTCCATGGTGCTGACCAGCCCTTTCCGCTCCTGGCCGTAGGGGAAGGGGTGGGTGGGGGTCAGGGTGAAAGCCGGGCGATCTGGGCTCCGCGGGTGCCGGAAAGCAGGCTGCTGTGCTCGATCTCGATGCCGGCGTAGATGAACGTGGCGGCGATGCGTTCGGAGAAGTACTTGAGGGCGTCGGCGACTTCGGCGCCGTGACGGGTGGTCAGCGAGATGTTTGCAGCTCGTCGACCAGGACGAGCCCGGTGCGGGCCTTGGTGCAGACCCCGACGACCGAGTCGATGATGTCGGTGATGAAGACCGGCGGGCGTCCCGGCCCGGACGAACTCCCAGCCCACCGCCCGGCAGGCCGGCTCCATCGCCTCGAACGACTCGGCGGCCGCGTCATCGACCTGGTCGTCGGCCCGCACGTCCACGACGCGGCCCCGGCCGTCGGCGAGCCGGACGAAGTAGTCCGGTGCGTGCCGCCGCCTTCGGGTGCCGTCGTGCCAGTGCAGCCAGAACGGCCGCGAGGCGAGCCCCACCACCTGCGGATCGCGGTCCATCAAGATCAGATGGTCCCGCTCCAGCCAGGACTCGTAGCCAACGCGGTCCCGGGACGTCGCGCAGTAGTACCAGCCCGCGAAACTCTCGACGCCCTTGGCCCAGCGGAAGTCCCGGACCGGCGCCACAGCCTCGAACGGCGTACTCCACCCCTGCCCAAGGGCTGTCGGCGTCGACGTCCTCGCTCAAGAAAGTCCAGCTCAAAGGCCGACCTGCTCGTACGCGAGCTGCTGGACGCCGGGATCGTCGGCCGGGACACCCCGAGGTACGACACCGATCCCGGTTTCAACGCCGATGGCGCCCACACGATGCGGATCATCGCCGACCATTTCGGGCTTCCCTCACCACCGCTCGATTTCGGCTCGTGACCTCCGGCCACGGCCCCGGCGTCCCGTGGAGCACACGCCGTCTCGGGACCATTGCTCTCCTGGCCCGCCGGGAGGCGCCTTGGACGGGACGTCGGTGGTGCTCGGCGAGGCGGTCATCTGACGGCGCCGGGCGTTCAACTGACGGTGGGCCAGGAACGCAGCAGTCCGGCGATGTCGGCGGCGGTGCAGGTGGGGGCGAGCAGCAGGTCGCGCAGGGCCGCGGCATCCTCACGGCTTGGTTTGACCGAGATGCCGGAGGCCTCCAGGTACATCACGCCGGTGGCGGCGGCGACGGCGAGGTTGGAGCGCTCCAGCCAGCGGCAGCGGCCCAGGGTGTGAACCAGTGCGGCGGCGCGGGCGTAGGGGCCGTCGTAGACGGGGTGCTCGAGGAGTTCGGCGCGGTGGCGGGCGCAGGCGGCCACCGGGACGCCGTAGTCGTCGGGGGCGGGGTCGCCGGCGCCGGCCAGTTCGGCGACCTGCAGGATCCAGGGGACGTCGATGTGCAGGTCCATCAGGCGGCGTGCGCTCCCCGGCCGCCCTGGGCGGTGGGCCCGTGCTGGGCGTTCTCGGCGTCGTCGAAGAGTCGCTGGTGCTCGGCGAGGAAGCGTTCGGCGGCGCCCAGGGCGCGTTCGCGCAGACCCGTGGCGTCCTCCAGGACGAGCTGAGCCAGGTAGTCCCCCACGGACAGTCCCCGGTCGGCCGCCCGCTTGCGGGCGAGTTCCGCGATCTCGGCGTCCACCCGGGCGCCGAGCTGTGTCTTGTTGGCCATGCCTCAGATGGTAACAGGCGTTACCAAGACGGGAGACGGGTTCGGTCTCCCGGCCCGGTGCGGGGCGCGGCGGCCTCCGGTGCGTTCGGGGCCGCCGGGAGCGCCCGCCGGTTGTGCGCCTGGGCCGCCGGGGATCTACGCGGTGACGGGCCGGTGCCGGAAGGGAGGGCACCGGCCGACTGCGCCCCGGCCGGACACCGCGGGCGCCCTGCTCCCCCGGCAGCCGGTGTACGGCAGCGGGCGGGCACCGGCACACCCGAAGGCGCGGGAGGGCGCGGCAGGCGTCAGCGCAGCCGCTGTCCCTCCTGCGACCGGGAGCGCCGGGGGACATGCGGCGCGGGGCGGGCATCGGCCCCGCCGTCCAGGGTCCGTACGGGGATGCGGCTGCTTCTTCCGGCCGGGTGGCGCCGCTTCGGCCAGGGCAGTGGCCGCGACGCCGCCGGGCTCGACGCCGACCGGGGTGAAGATGCCGTTCGGCTGGCCGGAGTCCCAAGCCGGGCGTGCTCCTCCGGCGGGAGCACGGTGTGCCGGGTCTCGGCGCACGCGTTGCGGTGGAACCCCTCGATGACGCCGTGGTCGACCGTGCACCGTGCCCTCGGGCGGGGTGCCGCCGCCGGGGACGTGCGGGATCATGCCGGTTCCCGGATTCGCCCGGCCGGGCGGGCGGGTGCGACGAGCGCCCGGCCGAGGCCGAACACGACGGTGGGGGTGAGCCGGCCCCGGGCGAGGCCGAGTTCGACGAGGCCGTCGAAGACGCGCTGGTCGGCGGCCGAGGCGCGCAGCCCGGCCTCGACGACGGGGCGGCTGCGGGCGAGCCGGGCGGCCAGGGCGGTGTGACGCAGGTGGGGCAGCAGCATCCGGCGGGTGGCGCGGGCGTACCGCTCCCCCGCCTGCTCGGGTCGTCCCTCACGCCGTGCCGCGGCCACGGCACGGCCGGCCGCGATGCCGGTGGCCACGGCGTAGTAGATGCCCTCGCCGGTCAGCGGGTTCACCAGGCCGGCGGCGTCGCCCACGAGCAGCACGCGGTCGGCCGGTGGGCGCCAGCGCGCCGTCGAGAGCGGCAGGTGGTGCCCGACCCAGTGCCGCCCGGCCCCGGTCGCGCCGGGCAGGAGCGCATCGAGGCGCTCCAGCAGCCGGCCGCGGGTCGGCGCCGGACGGCCCCGGTGGAGGACTTCGCCGTATCCGACGTTCGCGAGGCCGTCACCACGGTCGAAGGACCAGGCGTACGACGGCTGGTGCCGGGTGCCGAATTCGATGACCTGCGTACCGCGCCGCCCGGGTGCGACCGGGGCGTAGCCGCGCAGCGCCAGGGCCATCGGACCGCGGGGCCGGCCGAGCGCGCGTCGGACGGCCGAGTGGGCGCCGTCGGCGCCGACGACGACCGCGGCGGAGATCTCCCCGTCGAGGACCACCGCGTCGGTGTACTGCCGCAGGTCCCGGACCCGGTGCCGGAGGAACCGGGCACCGGCGGCGACCGCCGCGTCGACCAACCGGGCGTCGAGGACCCGGCGCGGCACCACCCACGCCGGGCGGGCCATCCGCCGCTCGGCGACCAGGCCGTCGCGGCCGAGGCGGAGACGGCCGACCGGAATCCGGTCGTCGACGACGCCGGTGACGCCGACCTCGGCGAGGAGGTCGAGGACGTGCGGGGCCACCCCGTCGCCGCAGGCCTTGTCCCGCGGGAAGTCCGCCCGGTCCAGGAGGGCGACGCGCAGGCCCGGGTCGGCGCGCAGCGCGCCCAGGGCGGTGGCGGCGCCGGCCGGCCCGGCGCCGACCACCACCAGGTCCCAGTGGGCGGGTGCCGACGCCATCAGCCGGCCACCACGGACGGCACGGACCGTACGACGCCCGGGCGGGCCGCCGGGACCGCGACGGCGGTCACGGGCGCCGCCGCACCGCGGCCGGTCCGCGGCGGATCGCAGCGCCCAGCGCGCCGAGCACGGTGCGGGGGCGCAGTACGGGCGTCCTGCCGGACGCGGCCTCCTTCATGCCCTCGACCACCTCGGCGAACACCTCCGGGCCGTCCTTGCCCGGGGCCCAGCCGAGTTCCGTGCGGGCGCGGGCCGTGTCCAGCATCGGGAGCGCGAAGCCCATGTCGAGCCATCCGGTGTCGACCTGCTGCAGGCGCGCGTGCCAGGCGGCCGACATGGCGGCGCGGACCACCGCGGAGGGCACGTGCACCAGCCTGGCGCCGAGCGCGTCCGCGATGACCGCCGCGGTCACGGGCGTGTCGGCGGCGAGGTTGAACGGACCGCCCGCGCGTTGGTGGAGCACCGCGGCGATCGCCTCGGCGACGTCGTCGGTGTGGACCATCGGGATGGTCAGCCTCCGGTCCATCGGCAGGACCGGCAGCAGGCCGAGCGCCCCGGCGGGCACGAAGGCGGGCACGCCGTACCGGAGCAGGGCGCTGCCTGCGGCGCGCTGCCCGACGATCCCCGGCCGGAGGCGGGTGACGAGCGTGCCGGTGCCGGAGGCCTCGTGCCGGTCGAGGAGGCGCTCGGCCGCCGCCTTGTGCCGGCTGTACCGCGAGCTGGGCACGCCCCCGGTGGGCCAGGACTCGTCGACCGGGCGGTCGTCCTTCTTCGGTGAGTAGGCGCCGACCGAGGACATGTGGACCAGGTGCGGGACGCCGGTCCCGGCGACGGCCCGGAGCACGCGGCGGGTGCCGCCGATGCCGAGCTCGGCGAGGTAGGTGAGGTCGTGGGACGGCTGGAAGCCCCACGCCAGGTGGACGACCGCGTCCGCGCCGTCGAACGCCTCGACGAGCGTCTCGCGGCAGGCCTCGGTGCTGAGGTCGACCGAGCGCCAGTCGACGCCGCGGCTGTCGGGGCCGTCGGGCAGCCGCCGGGCCAGGCCGACGAGGTGGTGCGTGCCCTCGGCACGCAGGCGTCGTACGAGGGCTGAGCCGATGTTTCCGGTCGCCCCGGTGACCACGATGCGCATGCGGGATCGGTGCCCCGCCGCCGGCCCGCACCCACGCCGTCCACCGCGAATCACACGTCTGGCCCGCCGGGTCCGCGCTGTGAAGGCGGCACCACAGGCACCGGGCCGGGGTCGGGAGGAGCACCACGGTGGGGAGGACGGCGGCGCCTGCGGCCCGGCCCGCCCCGGCGGCCGTGGTGGTGCCGCCGGGCCGGGATCCTCGCCGCGTGTCACCGGTCCGGCAGCTCGTGCCGGAGTACCCGCGTAGCCGTGCCCGCTGAGGGCTGCGTGCCCTTCCGACGCCGCCGGCCGGCACCGGCGTTCGCGGGCGAAGCGTGCGCGGCCGGGTGCCGGACGGGCCGCCCGGCACCCGGCCGCGCGGGGATCAGTAGAGGTGGACCACCTCCAGGTTCGGGGAGGACAGGATGTCCTTCTCGCAGAATCGCCCGGTCACCCATCTGCCTTCGGAGTACATCCGGGTCTGGTCGGCGTAATGCGGTGAGGCCGGGTCGGAGGACTGTGAGTAGGTGAGCAGGGTGGCCGCCCTGGGGCAGGGATCCTCCTCGTCGTAGCCGACCACCTGTATGTAGCTGGATCCGGTACGCACGCCGACCATTCCCCTCCGGGGATCCCACTGCGGGTTGGTCAGGTTGAGCACGCCCAGCGCGTCCGGCGCGCCGGGCAGCGGAATGCGTTCTTCGCCGCGCGGCTCGCGCTGGTACCGGCCCAGTTCCGCGTCGAGCGGTATGCCGGCGGCGTGCAGTTCGGCCGCGGCATCGCCGAAGGCCCGCTGGACCGCCGGGTTCGCGGTGTTCAGCGAGCGCGGAGTGGCGATCGGGTCCCGCGGGTCGAAGGGGGTGTTCCACAGGGTGCCGGTGATCTTCCCGAGCCGGATGCCGAAGCGCTGGAACAGCAGCGACCCCCGGCTGTCCAGCGTGTACCTGTGGTCCCAGGAGGCCAGTGCCCCGCACGCCCGGCCGACGTCGACCGGCCCCTGGGAGGAGGGCGCCATGCCGTCGGGGAAGGCGGCACACATCCGGGCGGTGTCGGCCGCGGCGAGTACGGCGAGCCTGCTGCGGCCGGCGAGGAGCATGTCCTGCACGGACTCGCGGGTGAAACCGGCGAAGTCCTCCCCCGACAGGGCCTCCTCGACGGTGGCCAGCGCCTCGCGGGTCCGCATGCTGCGTGGGGTGCCGGTGTCGCCGATGATGCGCGGGTGGCCGGTCAGCGGGGCCCTCGGGTTGGCCAGCCAGGGGCTGTCGTTGGAGTTCAGCACGTAGTCGCGGCGCTTGAGCACCGCCATGCGGCCGGGGCCGAGCATCCCGGGCTCCAGCGCGTCCGGATCGCTCCCCCAGCGACAGGACGAGACGGATCCGTCCAGGACGGAGACCCCGGAGGCCTGGAACAGCGTCCGGCCCAGCGGGGTGTTGCAGCGCGCCGCCAGTTCGTCGGTGACGTGCGGAACGGCCTGGATGTTGGCGTAGAGGGCGTCGCCGTACCGGTCGGTGGCCATGGTGTTGACCCAGGGGGCGCCCAGGGTGGTCGCCAGCACCTGCCGCACCTCGTCGGTGTCGTCCGCCGTGGCGATGCCGAACCAGGTGTCGAGGGCGCGCATGTTGGTGGCGTTGACGTCCCGCAGGGCGTAGCCGGACTCCCCGGTCCAGGGCAGGGGCGTTCCGGTCACGGAGGTCAGCATGGGGCCGTACACGGTTTCGTAGAAGGTCCTGGTCTCCCAGTGCAGTTCACCGTCGGCGCCCTTGAACCGCACCCGCACCGTCCGGCTGGTCATCTCCTTGCGCTCACCGTCCACCAGGTAGCTGGTCGGGGAGCCGGGGACCAGTTTCACCTCGTACAGGCCGATGGTCTGGGCGGTGGACAGGCTGTGCGTCCAGGCCACGTTCTCGTTGTGGCCCTTCTGGAGGAGAGGGGTGCCGAGCAGCCCCGCACCGGACACGTCGAGTTCGCCGGGAACGGTCAGGTGGGTCTGCCAGAACCGGCCGGCGCCGCGCCAGGGGAAGTGCGGGTTGCCCATCAGCACGCTGCTCCCCTCCGCCACCGCGTCCGCGCCGAGGGCGATGCCGTTGCTGCCCAGCTCCCCGTCGCCGCGGGTGGCGCGGAACCCGGCCGCGAGGCGTCCGGCGGCCTCGGCGTCGGTCACGGCCGGCCCGCTCGCGCCGGCCGGCTTCGCCGCGGTGATGCCGTCGGCCAGCGCCCCCTGTCCCGACAGGGTGGTCAGCGCGTAGGTGACCCTGTACACGTCGGTCTCGGTGATCCGGCGGACCCATGCGGCACCGCGGCACCTGGGGTCGGTGAGGTTGTCCCGGCCGATCCGGGTGAGGTAGCGGTTGAAGCCCTCGGCGTAGCCGCTGGCCATCTCCCTGACCTCCGGCCGCGGACCGTGCGGCGCCGGCCGGGCGGCCAGCCGCTCCACGACCCCGGAGTCGATGATCCGCTGGAAGTACAGGTCGCTGTCGAGGTTGCTGCTCGCGTAGCTGAGAGTGGAGTTCCCCGCTCCTCCCGGCCCGAAGTGGCGGGAGCGCTCCGCGCCGACGGTCAGGAAGATGTCGGCGAGTTCGCAGATGTTGTCCCGTGCCACCGCGTAGCCGTATCCGTAGCCCAGGTCCCTGAAGTTGTCCGCGAGGATGTGCGGGATGCCGTGTTCGGTGTACCGGAGCGTCGCCCTGCTGCCGTGGGCGCCGTCGGCCGCGGCAGTCGTGTCCACCGGCCCGGCCAGCAGTGTCCCGGCCACCAGCGTGCCCAGGAAGGCTCTGGTCGCGGAGCGCAGCGGGCGTGCCCGATGGCGACTTTGGCGCATTGTGTTCAGCCCTCCCTGATGCCTTCCCACGCGCTGTGGAGAAGCGGAGCGGTGTGTGCTAGGCGGTGGCGCCACGGTCTGCGAGGTAGGCCGACGACTCGGACCGCCACAGGAACGCGACCGCCGCCAGCCCGGCGACGTGGGGCAGCGCCCAGGTGACGGTGACCAGGGCCGGGAAGGGCTCGGTGAAGTGGACGACCGTGATGGCGATCCCGGCGGCGAGGAGGGCCGGCGCCGCCGGGCGCACCCACTTCCTGCCCGCACGGCTCGTCCGGGCCAGCAGCAGCCAGCCGACCGCCTGGACCGTGCCGACGGTGAAGAGCCAGGTGAGGGTGATCGACTCGATCTCCTCGATGCGGTTGGCGCTGTAATCCGGCCAGGCGTCCGTCATCCGGGAGGCCAGGTTGCCGGAGGTCTCCTGGTTGAGGATGACGGCCAGGATGGTGATCGCGCTGAGGGCCGCAGCGGCGTACATCGCGATGACCGCCTTGCGGACGGCTGCGGGCCGGGCCTGCACCGGCGACTGTCCGGTGCGGTTGCGGTGGTCCGTCATGGGGGCTCCTTCGGTGGGGGCGGTTCGGAGACGCCGGATCATCCGGGGGATGCTGGTTCGACCAACTCGATGAGGATGCCCCCGACGTCCTTGGGGTGTACGAAGTTGATCCTCGTTCCGGCCGATCCGTCACGGGGCTTGTCGTAGAGCAGCCGGACGCCCCGGGCACGCAGTGTGTCGCAGGCGGCCTCCACGTCGCGGACGGTACAGGCCACTTGCTGCACGCCCGGTCCCGAGCGGTTGAGGAACGCGGCGATCGGGGAGTCCGGCGACAGGGGGGCCAGCAGTTGCAGGCAGCCGCCGGAGGGATCGGGGCCCACCGCCATCATCGCCTCGCGCACGCCCTGTTCGACGTTCTCCTCCTGGTGCAGGCAGCGCATGCCGAGCGTCCGCTCGTAGGTTTCGATCGCCTCGTCGAGGTCGGGGACCGCGATTCCGACGTGGTCCAGGCGCAACAGGCCGATGTCCCCGAGCGGTGGCGTGGCGACCGTGCCGTTCTCCGTTGCCGAATGACTCATGGTGCTGGCTCCTCGTCAGTCGATGACCGCGCCGTTGCCCGCGCGGTGTTCTCTGGTCCGGCGGTTGTCCAGGTGGACGAAGATTCTTTGCAGCCAGCGGTCCCGGCCGTCGTAGCGGGGCACGAACGGGGCGCGGCCGTGCATCAGGAGGCGGTTGTCGACGATGACCATCTCGCCCGTGTTGAGCCGCACCGACAGGGCCGTCTCGGCCACCACGGCGCGCATTCGCTCCAGCACCTGCCGGGCCTCGTCGTCCAGCGCCTTCGTCGCGTTGAAGTCCAGGCGGACGTCGGGGTCGTCCCAGCTGCCGACCAGCACCGGGTGGGCCGGCGTCGGAGCGCCGGTGCGGAAGGACGGCGGCGGGCTGGTCACGAAGCGCGCCTGGTGCAGCACCTTCTGGTCCGTCTCGCTCATGTGCGGCAGGACGTGCCGGATCGAGGAGACAAGCGTCCCGGCGTTCTGCTCGTGGTCGGGGCGCAGGCAGGTCAGGCCGACGTAGTCCGGCCGACAGGGGTGGAACACGTTCTCCACGTGGAACTCCAGCGGGGCGGAGCCGGCGTTGCTCTGCGATCTCTCCAGCCCGGGTACCGGGACCACGTTCTGCACCAGCGCCCCGCCCTTCTCCTGGCGGTAGGAGACGAGCTCACCGAGGTGCAGTCCGATCAGGACCGAGGCCGCGCTGTGCGGTGAGGCGGTCCGGTCCACCGACTCCGGGAGCCGGGGAGTCTCCGGCAGGGCTTCCGGGTCGATGGGAAGGCCGCTGACGAGCAGCGCTCCCCCGTCGTCGGGGTCGTGCCGGAAGCTGCGGATCGCCTCGGACAACCGGCGCGGCAGGTGGCACGTCAGATGCCGCGCCCGCGTCAGCCAGCGCGGGTCGTCCAGCAGGCCGGGGGGTGTGCGCACCAGTTGTTCGGCCAGGGCTCTGAGTTCGGTCTGCTCGGCCCGGGTGAGATCCAGGCGGCAGGTGCTCACCTCGGGTGCATCGGGTGCCGTGTCCTCGATGGTCATCGTTGTCCCTCCTTGGGTGCGCGGGTGCGCCGCGGCCCGGTATCAGGCGGGGTCGGGCAGCGCACGGGCGTTGACCTTGCCGTTGGCGGTCAGGGGAATGTGGTCGATCCGGACGAAACCCACGGGAACCATGTAGTCGGGCAGGGCGGATGCCAGGTACGCGCGGAGTCCCGGGCCGTCCAGGGTGCGGCCGTCGGCCGGTACCACGTAGGCGATGAGACGGAGGTCGCCCACCGCGTGCTCGCGTGGCACCACCACCGCGTCCCGGACGTCCGGGTGCCGGCCGAGGTTCGCCTCGATCTCGCCCAGTTCGACCCGGTAGCCACGGATCTTGACCTGGTTGTCGGTGCGGCCGAGGAAGTCCAGTGAGCCGTCGGGCAGCCAGCGGGCCAGGTCACCGGTGCGGTAGAGGCGGGCGCCGCGGGGGCCGTGGGGATCCGGCAGGAAGCGCTCGTCGGTCAGGTCGGGCCGGCCCAGGTAGCCCCTGGCCACCCCGGAGCCGCCGATGTAGACCTCGCCCGGAACACCGACCGGCACCGGTTCCAGGTCGTCGGTCAGCACGTACATGGTGGTGTTCGGGATGGGCCGGCCGAGCGGGACCAGCTCCGTGCCGGGAAGCGTTTCGATCACCTGGCCGGAGTTGCCGATGGTGATCTCGGTGGGCCCGTACTCGGTGGCGACCCCGGTGCCGTCGGGACCCGCGAGGCCGGTCCACCGGGCGGCCAGCGAGACGGGGAAGGAGTCCCCGGCGGCGATCACCAGGCCGGCGAGGCCGCGGGCCTCCTCGGCGGTGAGCTGGTGGGTGAGCAGGTCCAGGTGCCCGGGAGTCATCTTGATGAAGCTGTACGGGGCACCAGCGGCCAGGTGCCGGCCCAGGTCCGCGGTCTCGCAGGGGTCGGGCAGCAGGTGCACGCTCTGCCCGGTCATCAGCGGGGCGAAGAGGTTGGGGATGCCCAGGTCGAAGGAGATGGAGGAGAAGACCGGCGCGCCCCCGGTGCCCCGTCCCGCGTAGGCCTCCGCCGCCCACCGCAGGTAGTTCGCCAGTCCGCCGTGCTGGACCATCACCCCCTTGGGGACTCCGGTGGAGCCGGAGGTGTAGATGACGTAGGCGAGGTGGGAGGGCTCGATCTCCACGGGCACGGGCGAGGCGGGCTGGGCCGCGATCTTCTCGGCCTCCTCGTCCAGCAGCACCAGTGTCCCGGCGCCGGACTCCGCCAGGGCGGACCGGTGCTCCGAGGTGGTGACCACCGGCGGGCGGCCGGTCATGTGGAGCATCTGGCGTTTGCGTTCCGCCGGGAGGGAGGGGTCGAGCGGGAGGTGGCCTGCCCCGGCCTTCCAGACTCCGAGCAGCGCGGGCAGCAGGTCGGCCGGCCGTCCCAGGTGAACGCCCACCAGGGTGTCCGGTCCCGCGCCCAGGCCGGCCAGGTGGTGGGCGAGCTGGTCGGACCGCCGGTCCAGCTCCCGGTAGGTGAGGGCGGCGCCGGTCATCCGCACGGCCACCGCATCGGGGGTCTCCTGCGCCTGGGCCCGGATCAGTTCGACCACGGAGGCCGTGCCGCGGTCGGCCACCGGGCCCACCGCCCAGTCCCGGAGCACCAGCCGGCGCTCCTCGGGCGGCAGGCACGCGGCGGCGGCGTCCGCGCCGGGGTCGGCTGCCATCCCCTCCAGCACCAGCCGGTACATCCGGCCCAGGGTGTCCCGGTACGGCGGTGCGATGGTCTCCGGACACAGGGAGAGACGGATCCGGCCGTCCAGGACCACCACCTCCAGGGGGTGCTCGTCGAACCCCTGCCGGAGCACCAGGTCGGTGATCCCCCCGGCGCGGCTGGTGCCGTCCGCCGCGCCGGGAGCGGGCGGCAGACGGGACTCGAAGGAGGCGTGGACCGGCAGGCCGAGTGCCCCGTCGGCCCCGACGGGGACGTGCCGGTGCTCCCGGACCGTTCCCTCCGCCCGGTGGGCCCGCACCACCAGGTCGCGCCAGGTGCCGGCCGGTCTCGCCATGGCCAGGGGCAGCGTGACGCGGTGGAGCGGATCCTCGGCGTCCTCCTCCCCCGCTCCCTGCCCGCCGCCCGGCCCGCACACCACGTGGGAGTAGCAGGAGGGTTCCGGGGTGAGCATGCTCAGCACCTTCAGGTGGGCCGCCAGCAGCACCGTCCGCAGCGGGACGCCGGCGTCGGCCGCGAGCGCCGACAGGCGGCCGGTGAGGTCGGAGAAGTCCACCGTCCGCTCCGCACGCCCTTCGGCCGCCGCCGCGCCGCCCCAGGCCCGGGGCAGGGTGAAGGGCGCGTTGTCCCTGATCACCCCACGCCAGTAGGCGCGGCCGGAGCGGTCGAGCAGCCGTTCGCGCTCCGCTGCCACCCAGGGCGCGTACCGGGTCACCGGACCGCTCGCCGGCCGCTGCCCGGCCAGCACCCGACGGTAGTCGTCCATGATCCGCGCCAGCACCGCGTCCGCCCCGACGACCTGGGAGAGCATGCGCGGCAGGGCGAGGAGCAGGACCCATTCCCGGTCCTCCAGCACGGCGTCGAGGCGCAGCAGCGGGGCGGCGAGCAGGTCGAAGGAGGCGGTCCGCGAGGCATCGAGCAGCGCGGCGGACGCCCGCCGCCGTTCGTCGTCCTCCAGGCCCCGGTGGTCGTGCTCGGTCACCGGCACCGCGGCCCGGGCGTGCAGCCGCTGCAGGGGTTCGGGGCAGCCGGTGACATCGACGGTGACGCGCAGCACCTCGTGCCGGTGGAGGACGGCACCGGCCGCGGTGCGCAGGGCGTCCGCCGAGTAGGGCAGCCTGCTGACGCGGCATCCCGCGATCCGGGGCGCACCCGGGTCGGGGACGTGCTGCAGCAGGACGGTCTGGGCGTGGGTGAGCGGAAACGCGTCCACGACGTCGTCCGGCAGCCGCCCGCGGCTGTTCCGGCTCACGAGCGTGAAGGGTTCAGCGGCTTGTCCTGGCATGGTCGGCTCCTACGGGGTGGCGGAGAAACGCCGGGAGAGGGTGTTCCCGATGTCGGTCAGGAGGGCGTCCGTCGAGGTGTGGAGGAAGAAGTGGTCCCCGGGGTACAGCAGCAGCCGGGAGCCCTCGCTGGTCTGACGGCGCCACCCGTGCAGGGACGGGAGCCTGACGGTCGGGTCCGCCGTCCCGCCCAGAACCGTGATCGGCACGGCGAGCGGCGGTTCGTCGCGGTACTCGTAGGTCTCCAGGACGGAGAAGTCCGCCCGCAGGGTGGGGAGCATGAGTTCCATGAGTTCCGCGTTGTCCAGCAGTTCCCCGGGAGTGCCGTTGAGGAGCCGCAGCTCGCTGCGCACCTCCTCGTCCGTGGCGGCGTGCAGCTCCGGGCGGGTGCGCGGTACGTCGGGGGAGGCGCCGCCGGACACGAAGAGGTGGACCGGCTGTGGAAGCCCGCGTGCGCGCAGGGCCCTGGCCAGTTCGAAGGCGATCAGGGCGCCCATGCTGTGCCCGAAGAGTGCGAAGGGCCGGTCCAGGACGTCCTCAAGGGCGTCGGTCAGGGCTCTGACGAGCGGTCTGAGCCTGGTGAAGGGCGCCTCGTTGATCCGCCTGCCGCGGCCGGGCAGCTCCAACGGGCAGATGTGCAGCCCGGGAGGCGACGCGGCCGTCCACCCCCGGTAGGCGGCGGCACCGCCGCCCGCGTAGGGCAGGCAGAACAGCCGCACCGAAGCCGGTGTGTCCATGTCCTGACCGGCCAGCCACCTAGTGCGCACCGGGAACCTCCTCCTGCCGCATCCGGCCGTAGTCCAGGCGGACCAGCCGGTCCGCCACGTGGAAGAACTGGTCGTCGTGGCTGATCACCACGACCGCCTTGCCGCAGTCCCTGAGCTCGGTGAGGATCTCCGTGTAGAAGAACTCCTTGAACACCGGATCCTGGTCGGCCGCCCATTCGTCGAAGACGTAGAAGGACCGGTCCGCGAGGTAGGCGGTCAGGAGGGCGAGCCGTTTGCGCTGTCCCTGGGACAGCGCGGTCGTGGAGAACCGGTCGCCCTCGATGGAGACCTTGTGGTCCAGTTGCAGGCGCCGCAGGTACTCACGGGCCTTCTCCGTGCGGTCCCGGTCGGGAAGGCCGGCCAGGGTGTCGAAGAGGTGGAAGTCGGAGAAGACGGCGGAGAAGAGCTGCCGGTAGGCGTCGCGGCCGGCGTCGGTGACGGGCACGCCGTCCACCGCCACCGTCCCCGTCTCAGGCGGGTACAGGCCGGTCAGCAGCTTGGCGAGGGTCGTCTTGCCGCTTCCGTTGCCGCCGACGACGAACAGCACCTCGCCCCGGCGGAAGGTGAAGTCCACCGGCCCGAAGGTGAACTCCTCCCCGGCGGGCCCGGCGTAGGCGTGGGTGACACCGCGGAACTCGACGCACTTCCAGCCGGCCGGCTCGTCGGCGGGGCCGGCCCGGCGCTCCGGCTCGGCGGACTCCAGGTACCGCAGTCTCTCCTCGATCGTGCCCAGGGCGACCGACGCGCGGCCGAGCGCGGGCACCCAGTTGAGCACACCGCTCAGGCTGGACACCAGGAACAGCAGCACCAGGACGCTGTCCGCCAGTGCCCTGTCCGGGATCGCGGAGTAGGCCGGGAAGGCGAACAGCAGCACCCCGACGAGGCAGAAGAAGACGGCCTGGCCGCTGCCCGCGGCACCCTCGAACACCGACAGCCCCAGGACGCTGCGGCGCCGGTAGGAGTCGGCGGTCTCGTCCAGGGCGTCGCCGACGAGCGCGGCGCGGCGCGCCCGGTCGAGCTTGAGTTCCTTGACGCCCTCGGTGAGTCCCCGGAAGTGCTCGAAGAGGCGGTCCTGGTCCTCGCGGGCCGCCCGCAGGTACCGGCTGCCGCGGACGGCGAGGAACCGGTAGACGGCGACGCCGGCCACCGTGGTCACCAGGGTGACCAGGGCCACGGCGGGCGAGACGGCCACCAGGTAGACCAGACTCACGACGACGAAGGCCGCGCTGGAGCACACCAGGGGCAGACCGGGAAGGGCGTCCGCGATCACCACCACGTCGTCCGCCAGGGCCGAGTACAGGCGAGGGGTGCCGATCTTCTCCACCCTGCGCAGCGGCGCGTCCACGATCGCGTCCGCCAGTCTGCGGCGCAGGGACTGGATGACCTTCTGGGAGAGCCGGAACAGCATGCTCTGGGAGAGGAAACGAGTGGCGACGGTGACGAGGCAGATGCCGGCGAACGTCCACACCAGTGACGCCGGGGCGGCGCCGGCCCGGCCGAGCGCCGTGTTGACCACGGCGATGAAAACGGCACCTGCGGCACCGCTGGCAATGCCGGAGAGGACGGCGAACAGGAAAGGGCGCCGCGAGAACCGCAGCAGGTAGAGGAACATCGCCATGTCAGTCACGGTCCTGACCGGTTTCGGCGGGCGCGGCGCCGGCGGCCGGGCCGTACGGTTCCCGCAGACGGCACCGCAACTCCCCGACATCACGGTCCGGATCGGCGGTGATCAGGTCGAGGAGGTACGGCCAGCGGCGCATCATCGCCGCCACCGCCCGGGCGTCGACGCGCTTCAGCGCGTACAGCCACATGCCGCGCAGCTCACCGGCGTCGTCCTCGCGCATGATGAGGGCCAGGTCGACCGCGGAGGGCTCGAAGTCGGACACCACCTCGGAGAAGACGTAGTCGCTGCCGAGGCCGAGGTCCATCGGTGCCACCCGCAGGCCCGGCAGGTCCAGCGCGGGCAGCGTGGCGTTGAGCAGGTTGAAGGTGATCCCGGTGGGGTCGTGGCCCGGCTCGACGACGCCGTCCAGCGCCCACAGCGGGGCGCTCTGGTGCGCGTAGGCGGCGAGCGTGCGGTCCCGGACCCGGCCGACGAGTTCGCGGAAGGTCGGGGAGCCCGAGAGGTCCGCACGCACCAGGAGGTGGTTGACGAAGTAGCCGATCAGATGCTCGGTCTCGGGCCGTTCCCGGCCCGCCACGGGGAAGTCCACCGGGACGTCGTCGCTGCCCGAGTAGGCGGACAGCAGCACTCCGTAGGCCGCCAGCAGCACCATGAAGAGGGTGGCGCCCTCCTCCCGGCCCACCCCCTTCAGGGACTCGGTGACGGGGGCGCCCAGGACGAAGCCCCGCGTGGCGCCCGTCGCCACCTCGGCGGCCTGGTGCGCGGGCGCGGTGAAGCGCAGGGTGAGGGGCAGGCCGCGCAACTGGTCGCGCCAGTACGCCATGTGCTCCTCCAGTGCCCCTTCGGCCAGTTGCCGCTGCTGCCAGGCGGCGAAGTCGGGGAAGGACAGGGGGAGTTCCGGCAGTCCCGGCTCGCGCCCGGCCGTGTGGGCCGTGTAGAGCTCCCGCAGTTCGCCGAAGAGCACGCCGTAGGACCAGTTGTCGGTGACCAGGTGGTGCATCACCTGGACCAGTACGTGCTCGTCGTCCGCCAGCCGTATCAGCGTGGCGCGCACCGGCTGTTCCTCCGCGATGCGGAAGGGGCGGTTCTGTTCCTCGGCGACGATCCTGCGCAGCTCCTCGTCGCGGGTGGCCCCGTCGCGGTCGCGCAGGTCGACGCCGACCAGCGGCCAGCCGGGGTCCGCGGCGATCCGCTGGACCGGCGGCTGCCCGGGGCGGCTGACGAAACGGGCGCGCAGCGCGTCGTGACGTGCCACGATCGCGTCCAGGCTCCGGCGCAGCGCGTCCTCGTCGAGGTCGCCGGTGAGGCGGAGCACCGTGGTGGCGTTGTGGAAGGCGTCCTCGGCGTCGACCGGCTGGTGGAGGCAGAGTTCCTCCTGGGCGAAGGACAGCGGGACGCCCGCGCCGCGGTCGGTGGTGGGGATGGCATCGGGTGCGGTCTCCCCGGCCGCCTTCCGCTCGGCGATCCAGGCCGCCATCCGGGCCACGGTGGGCTTGTCGAACAGCTCCCGCAGGGGCACGTGGAGGCCGTGTGCCGAGCTCAGGCGCGCGGCCAGCCTGGTCATCAGCAGTGAGTGGCCGCCGAGGTCGAAGAAGTCGTCGTGGACGCCGACCTCCCGCACGCCCAGGATCTCCCGCCAGGCCGCGGCGACCTGCTGTTCCAGTTCGTCGCGGGGCTCCACCCGGGCCGGCCCGGGCGTGGCGGTCGCGGGTTCCGGGGCGGGCAGGGCGGCCGTGTCCGTCCGGCCTTCGGGGGTCAGCGGCAGCTCGGGCAGGACGACGAAGGCGGAGGGCACCATGTACTCCGGCAGCCGCTCCCCGGCGTACGCCGCCAGATCGTCGGGGTCGGGCCCGGTGGTGCCGTCGCGGCCCACGTAGGCGACCAGCCGCGGATCACCGGTCTCCTGTCCGGCGGCGGAGGCGACGACGGCTCCCCGGACCCGTTCGTGCCCGGCCATGACGGCCGCGACCTCGGCCGGTTCGACCCGGTGGCCGCGTATGCGCACCTGCCGGCCCAGGCGGCCGAGGAACTCCACCGCCCCGTCCTCGCGGAGGCGGGCCAGGTCACCGGTCCGGTACAGCCGGGCGCCGGGGTCGAAGGGGTCCTCCACGAACCGTTCGGCGGTCAGCTCCGGGCGGTCCAGGTAGCCGCGGGCCAGGCCCGCGCCGCCGATGTGCAGCTCGCCGGGGACGCCCACCGGCACCGGCTGCAGGTGCCGGTCCAGCACCAGGATCCTGGTGTTGGCGATGGGACGCCCGATCGGCACCGGTCCGGGCCCGTCACCGGGCCGGCACTGCCAGGCCGTGACGTC
>NZ_DASQNP010000061.1:0-4124 GCF_035644915.1 Streptomyces sp. | reverse complement strand
AGGGTCCACTCCACCAGCTCCGGGACGGTGGTCGCCGGGCAGTCCAGCACGATCCCGTCGATCCCGTACGCGGAGCCGTCGCCGTCCAGGACGGCGAGCGGCCCGTGCGGGAACCGCGGGTCGACGGCCGGCGCGGCGGTCCTCTGCGCGGCCGGGCGGCGCGACGCCGACGGCCCGGAGAGGCGCGCCGGAGCGGCAGCCCGGTGCGGCTGCGGTGCGGCGGGCTCGGCGGCGGGAGCCCCGGCGGCCGGGGCGGCCTGCTCCCGGGCGGGGCCGGTGGACGTCTGCGGAACCGGCGCGGACGCCGCCGCGGGCACGGGCGGGGTGGTGCCGGGCCTGGGGTACTTCGCCGCCCAGCCCTCCAGCAGCCGCTGATAGGCCTCCAGCCGCGGCGACCGGGGCTCGCTGCGGCCGTTCTCCCAGTTCTTCACCGTCTGCGGCGTCGTCTTCAACGCCTTCGCCAGTCGCGCCTGGGTGACCCCGGCGGCCTCGCGCAGCCGGGCCCGCTCCGCCGGGGGCGGTAGCTGCGGCTCCTCCTCCAGCAGCGCCTCGACGTTCGCGAACAGCTCCTCCTGGGTCGGCACGCGCGTCACCTCCGCCCCGGACACTAGCAGAGCTCAACCCACCATCGGCTCTATCTTTGATCTGCGGATTTAACCCCGCAATTATCCTGTGGCGAAGATCTGCGGCATCGATCGGTGGTGGTTACCGGCACCCTCCGGGCGTGCGCGGGATGGTGGTGCGCGACGGCCGGTCCTGCCAGGTGCCGGCCCGCCGGGCGAGGGCTGGGGGAAAGCGGTGTGACCGTGCCCGGAAGGCCGGCGGGGCCCGTGGCACATGGCTGGTCGCCGAAGGCGGAAGTCGCCCCTCCCCCCTGAACGCCGCCACACGCCGGAACCCGGTCCCGGCGCGGCCGCGTCCCGGCGGTGCGGGTCAGGTGCCGCCCCGTCAGCGGGTCTCCACCTCATGGGGGACGACCTCACCGCCCACAAGGCTGCCGGGCCATGCGAGTTCGCCACCTCCCGGGACCGGCCGACCCTCTCCTGCCTGCCGTCCCACGCTCCCGACCTCGCCCCGGTCCGGGGTGTCCGGCCCCTGCTGCGGCGTGGCCGGCCGTCCAACACCCCGCCCAGGACCGCAGCGGCCTCGTCGACGGCTGCCTCGCCGAGCCCGGCCCGGCCATCGGGCCTGGCCGATTCCGCACAGCACCACACGTTCAACCCCAGCGGCCGGGAGGGAAGCAGTTGCCTGCCCCCATGGTCCCGGGCACCCTGCTGTTCCCCTGGGAGAGGGCAAGGGACCAGCGGGAGTGGTTCCCACTTCTGTTGCCGTCGTACCCGGCGGCCGGCCTCCGGCAGGCGGTCCTGGAGACGACGTCTTGGAATGCGCCCTGCTGGGCACGGCCTGCGAGTGCCCCGGAGTCGTCCCGGGCCCGTACGTGCACACGGCACTCTCGATGGGGTCGAATCCGAGGCCGACGGCACCTGTTCCGCTGAAGGGGATCAAGCCCTGCCCTCCTGTGACCCTGGTGTTCCAGGCGCCGGTAATCGCCTCGACGGTGTCGTCTGCGACGCGGATTCCGGTCCGGTCACTGCTCGGCACTTCGGCAGTCGCCAGGCCGACCTCGTCGCCGTGTCCCTGCTCGTCGCCGTCGTCCTCGG
Source organism: Streptomyces sp. (assembly GCF_035644915.1). Lineage (GTDB taxonomy): Bacteria > Actinomycetota > Actinomycetes > Streptomycetales > Streptomycetaceae > Streptomyces. The sequence continues at coordinate 2,463 of NZ_DASQNP010000061.1, read as the reverse complement.
CATCCGCAGCAGCCGTCACCAGCGCGGACTCCGGGCAACCACCGTGCTTCCCGACCTCCGAGGTGGCCGTTGGGCCGCCGTCGCCGGCCTGTAGGTCTGGACCGGACCGGTTCCATGCCGCATCATGACGCCTTTATGACAACTTCTTCCTTGCGATGACGACCGGGATGGTGGCCATGCGCGGCTTCTTGGGCAAGGCAGTCCTGACCGCCCTTCTCCTGCCGACGCTCCTGGCGCCCGTTCCCGCAACCGCGGCCCCCCAAGAGATCGCTCCCCGCGCGGAAGCCACCCCCGCCGCCGCGGACTGGACGGCGCCGCTCAGCACGCGGGGCCGCTGGATCGTCGACGCGGACGGGAACCGGTTCAAACTGCGGTCCGGCAACTGGCACGGAGCCAGCGGCACCTGGAACGGCAGCGGCAACGCGGACGAGGACGCCAACCACCACGCGGGGGAGAACTCCGGCCGGATACCGCTCGGCCTCGACCGTGCCCCCATGGCCGAGATCATCGCCGGCTTCCGGGAGATCGGGATCAACAGCATCCGGCTGCCCTTCTCCAACGAGATGATCCACGACACGCGTCCCGTCACGGACGATGCCGTCGCCGCCAACCCCGCCCTCCGCGGAAGGACCCCGCTCCAGGTCTACGACGCCGTGGTCCGCGAACTCACCGCCTCCGGCCTCGCGGTCATCCTCAACAACCACACCAACACCACCCGTTGGTGCTGCGGAGTCGACGGCAACGAGCGTTGGAACGCGAGCCAGTCCACCGAGACCTGGGAGAACGACTGGCTGTTCATGGCCCGCCGCTACCGGGACGACAAGCGCGTCGTGGGCGCCGACCTCTACAACGAGGTCCGCCGCGACGTCTGGGACGACCCCAACTGGGGCCTCGGCGACGACCACGACTGGTTCGCCGCCTCCCAGCGCGTCGGCGACCGCATCCTGACGGAGGCCAACCCCGACCTCCTCATCATCGTCGAGGGCATCAACTGGACCGGCATCCCCGTCGACGGATTCGCGCACGGGCGCCCCACCCTGGAACCCGTACGCCACCTCTCGCACACCCTCGTCGACTCGGGCAAACTCGTGTACTCCGCCCACTTCTACGGCTACACCGGCCCGAACCACAGCGGCGCCACCGGAATCGGCGAGACCACCGACCCCCGCTACCAGGACCTCTCCCCCACCGAACTGATCGACGTACTGAACCGCCAGGCCTTCTACGTCACCGCCGAACAGGACCGGCACTTCACCGCTCCCGTCTGGATCAGTGAGTTCGGCGTCGGCGGCCGTGAGGAGACGGGCGTCAAACAGCGCGCGTGGTTCGAGAACTTCGTCGACCACCTGATCCGTACGGACGCCGACTTCGCATACTGGCCGCTCGTCGGCTGGCACGAGAACCGCCGGGGCAACGGCTGGGCACTGCTGCACTGGGATGCCGCGGGCCGCCGCATGGGCATCCACGACGGCGACGACTGGCGGGCCGGGGCGTGGAGCCGGCTCGTCGAGGCCGCCGGCCGCACCGGTCACATCGCCCCCGTGGCCGACTGGTCGATGCTCAGCCCCGACCACGCCGACTTCGTCGCCTCGCGCCGCATGCGCGCGCTCCCCGACTGGGACCCCGGCGCACGCAAGGCCGCCTGCCCCGACGGACAGCGTCTCCTCGGTCTCAGCCACACCGGCAACCGGGGCCTGTGCTCCGATGCGACCGCCGGGCCCCTGGGGGACCCGGCCGGTGGACACGAGGTGGTCAAGGACGAGCGTCACGTCACGCCGGGCGGCGACTGGGCACCCGGATACACCAAGCTCCAGTGCCCCGACGGCCACTTCCTCACCGGCTACAGCGTCCGCGGTGCCGCCGTCTCGGCCGCCCTGTGCGCGAAGGCTTCACCCGGCGGGATCACCGGCACGCATGGCCGTACGGTCTGGTTCGACCGGAGCGACAACCGAGGCCCGTCACCCAAGGGCGGCGACTTCGCGAACGGCCACTACAAGGGTCAGTGCGCGGACGACGAGTACGCCGCCGGCATCGCCTGCACCGGCCGCGTCGGCTCGCGGCGAACCCCGGACGCGCTGTACTGCCGCAAGCTCGGCTGACGTGCCGACCAGGACCTCAACACCCGCTCCGGCCGACTGGTCCACCTCGGCCGAGTCGCCGTACACGGTGTTTCCGGCTGTCCTCCCCAAGGGTCACGAAGGCGGCAAGGGCGAAGGTGCGGTGCGAAAAGCTCAGGTGCGGCCCACGGAAGTCGTGGGACGACCCTCGCCGCCCCCTGCACGACTCCCCGCCGCGGTCCGGCAGGATCAGGGAAGGACACCGGCGGGGGCGCGCACGGTGTGGCGCAGGCGGGCGGCGTCCTGGCTGGGGGGCGCACCGAACCGGCGGCGGTACTCCCGGCTGAACTGCGACGGGTTGTCGTAGCCGACGCGGCGGCCGACTCCGGTGACGTCGCCCGGGTGG
>NZ_DASQNP010000060.1:0-3169 GCF_035644915.1 Streptomyces sp. | reverse complement strand
GGCCGCGGCCCTGCTGCACACCCTGGTGCGCCTGGAGCCGCTGCCGTACCGCAACAGCCTCTACGCCTGCCAGGTGACGGTCGCCTACATGCACGCCTGCGGGGAGGGCATCGACCCGCCCTACGGCGCACTCGTCGACCTGGTCCGCGACATCCGGGACCGCAAGGCCAGTGTCTACCGGGTGGCCGACCGCATCCGCGCCTGGCGGATCTGACCGCCCCGGATCCGCCCCGGATCCGCCCCGGACCCGTTCCCATCCGCTCCGTCCGTGCGCGCGGGGTCCGGGAGGGGCGCGAGGAGCCCCGAGTGCCGCCATCGCCCGGGCCGCTCCCGCCCGGGCCGCGATGGTGCGCACCGTCTTCGCCCGCACCGTCCTCGCCGAGGCGTCGAGCGCCGACAGCCTCCGGTCCGGCGGGACCCGCCGCGCCCGGCCCGCCGCGCTCCCCGCCCGGGGAGGCGGGCGCTGTGCACATGGCCGAGGACCGCGGCGGACGCGTCGTCCGCCACCGCGGTGTCCCCCTTCCCGCCGACGACGGCCCGGCCCGCGCCGACGGCGGCCCCGAAAGGGGAAGCGATCCGTCCACCGGCCCCGTGCCGAAGCCCCTCTCCCGCACCCGCCCCCAGCGCTCCCCAGGAGGCCCGCGCATGTCGTCCCCCGAACCCGCCCGGCAGAGCACGGGCACGGTGGTCCTCACCGGAGCCACCAGCGGCATCGGCGAGGCCGCGGCCGTACGCCTCGCCACCGCGGCCGAGCACCTCGTCGTCCACGGACCCCAGCCGGAATCCGCCGTGCTGCCGCTCCTGCGGCGGCTCCGGTCGGCGGGCCCGGCCCGGGTCGACTACGTCCGGGCGGACTTCGGCGACCTGGACGAGGTCGTCGCCATGGCGGACCGGATCGCCGGGTTCGACGAGGGCGTCGACGTCCTGGTCAACAACGCGGGCCGCTCCGGCGCCCCGGAGCGCCGCACCAGCGCCAACGGCTACGAGTCCACCCTGCAGACCAACTACCTCGCCGCGGTGCTCCTGACCGAACGGCTCCGGCCGCTCATGCCCGTGACCGGGCGCGTCGTGCACGTCGCCTCCGCGACCCACCTCTCGGTGACGATGCGTCTGGACGACATCAACCTCGAACACGACTACGACCCCGTCCGGGCCTACGCCCAGTCCAAGCTCGCCCTGGTCGCCCACGCCCTGTGGCAGGCGCGCGTGCCGGACGCCGGTGCCCCCGACATCGTGAGCATCAGCCCGGGCGTCATCAGCACCCGGCTGCTGCGCGCGATGTTCGCCGTCCGCGACGGCGCCGTGCAGCACGGCGCCGCGAACCTCCTCCACGCCGCGCTGTCACCGGACATCCCCTCCGGCAGCTACGTCGACGACGGACGCATCGCCCGGCCCGGCCGCCAGGCCCGCGACCACTCCTTCCAAGTGGCGCTGCACCTGAAGACCCGCGAACTGCTGGCGCCCTGGACGTGAGGGCGGCGGGGGAGGGGAGGAGCGGGCCCGCCGTGGACGGGCCCGCTCCGGAAACGGCCTCAGAAGGCCGACACCCAGTACGGTTCGAGCGTCATGGTGCCGTTGCCCCGCGCGCCGCCGACCGGGCCCGCCGTGCCCCGGGCGAGGGTGTACCAGGAGTCCACGTAGTCGGGGTCGTCGGTCCACCAGTCGTCGGGCATGGCGTCCAGGACGGCGTTGACCAGCGGAACGTAGGCGCCCAGGTCGGTGATGGTGAGCAGGGCGTCGGCGATGGCCTTGGCCAGCGACCGGTAGTTGGTGCTGCCGTCCTCCTCCATCATCACCACGTCGGCGAGGTCGTACTTGTAGGAGGACCAGTTGACCAGGACCTGGTTGGGGTAGTACGTCTTCCCGTCCTCGTCGAGGTACGGCATGTCGACCGGGTCGACCCGCACCTTGCCGTCCAGACCGAAGCCGGTCACCAGCGAGTAGACCTCGGCGTCGCCCTTGACCCAGGGCTCCTCGTCGTCGGACAGCCTCACCGAGGTGATGCGGCTGGTCCAGAAGCCGTCGCCCGCGGTGCTCGCCGACGCGGCGGGCCCGGCGGGCGGCGTCAGGCCGCGCTTGGCGAACTCCTCGCGCAGGACGGCCAGGCCCGCGGCGACGGCCTCGTCGGTGTCGGTGTCGACCACGTAGACGGGGCGTTCGGGAACCCGCCGGGCGTCCAGCGCGTGGGAGCGGCCGGCACCGTCGTAGGCGGTGACCACCGTGGCGCCGTCGTCGTGGGGAGCGGCGGCCACCAGCGGCTCGGCCCCGGCCTTGAGGGCCTCGCGCATGGAGTCGTCGGCGAGGCGGAGCCGCAGCAGGGAGTCCGCCTTCCCGCCGAGGCCCCTGGCCTCGGCGAGGTCGCGGTCGGCGTCGGCGATCGCCGCCCCCAGACCGTTTGCGATCTTTGGGGCCGCTTTCCTGGCGAGGGCACCGAGACCGACCCCGTCCGAGGCGAGGACCGCCTGCCGGACCTGGGCGCGCCAGGCGGCGGACCCGGAGAGGGAGACGGCGAGCGAACGGGCGGCGCGGGCCTCGATCGCGGCGGTGGCGGTGGCGGTGGCAGTGGTGGTGGCGGTGGTGGCGGTGGGGGTGCGGGTGGTGTCCGGCGGCGCGGACGCCGTGGCGGTTCCCTGGACGGTGGTGACGAGGCCGAGGGCGCAGAGGGCGGCGCACACGACGGCGGTTCTGTACCGGTGCTTGGCCACGAGGACTCCTGTACGAGAAACGGGTGGGACGGGCTCGGTGCAGAGGACGTGCGAGCGGAACGGCCCCTCGCCCGCACGGGTCTATGCGGGTAGAAGCCGCTGCGGAACCCAGAATGACGCTGACATGTCAGCTCGACAAGAGGGCGGCCAGGGCGCCCCGGACTCCTCCCGGGCACCGGTCCCGGCGAGGGAAGGCGAACGGGCCCGCCGTGCGGCAGCGCGGCGCCGCACGAGGGTGAGGACGTGCGCCACTTGGGCGCGGGCGGCGGGGAGCGGCGAGCCCCCGCCGTCCGGGGAACCGGTCCGCCGCCGGGCATCCGTGACCCATCTTTGTCCTGTGCCGGGAAAAAGTGGGCACCTGTTCGCGCACAACTTCTTCCCAGTCTCGGCAGGCGCTGCTATGTTCCCCCGTGAAAGCCCGGCGAGCGCAGGGGCGCCCGCCGGGGCCGAGGCACAGGGGATGT
>NZ_DASQNP010000059.1:0-8071 GCF_035644915.1 Streptomyces sp. | reverse complement strand
CGGTAGGCGTCGCGCATGCGGCGGGCGTTGTTGTCGAGGGAGCGGTCGAGGCGGCCGTCGCGGTCCTTGCGGTCGAGGGCCTGCCTGGCTCTGCGGATGCGGTTCTGGGCGGCCTTCACCGTCTGCTGCGCGCGGTTCGCGGCGCGGGTCTCCGGTGAGGTGCGGCGCGGGCGCGGGGTGGGCCTGGTGCCCTCCGTCTCACGGCGTGCGGGGGTTCGGGGCTGGTCCCGGTCGGTGTCCTGGGTGCGGCGGTCGGGCTGGCCCGTGCGGGTGCGGTCGTCGACGCGGCGGGTGTCGGGGCGGCGCGCGGTATCACGGCGGGACTGGGGCGAGTCGGGCCGCCGGGTCGGGCGGGGCTGCGGGCGGGGACGCTTCGGCCTGGCCGGCGGCCTGCGCGACATGTCGGCGTTCGCCCGGCGCGTCCGCTCCTGCGCCTTCTTCGCCTCCTCCTGCTTGTCCGGCCGGTTCCTCGGGTCGTCCTTCGGCCTGTCCGTCGCCTGCGCTCTGTCCGGGTCCCGCGGCTTGTTCTCGTCCTTGCGGTCCGGCTTCTTGCCGAGGTTGGCCGCGACGCCCTTGAGCCGGTCGCCGACCTTGCTCACGTACTTGCCGATGCCGCTGAGCAGTGCCTGGTAGGCCAGTTCCAGCAGGGCGACGACGCCCGAGGCGACGGCCTTGGCGAAGAGGACGCCGGCGTTGCCGCTCTTGACGGCCTTGAGGTAGTCCATGAAGGCGCCGAACGCGCGCAGGATCTCGCTCAGCGCGCCCCAGGCGGCCTTGAGCGCGTCGATGATCGCCAGGACCCAGCCCGCGCCCGGGATCAGCCTGGCGATGATCTTGGTAATGATGATCTCGCCGATGATGATCGGGAGTTGGGGAAGCGCGGCGTCCCACGCCTCCTTGGCCATCTGCTCCTTGCTGACGCCTCCGCTGACCAGCTTGTCGAAGATCGCCTTGGGGAGGCCCAGGATCTCCTGGATCTTCTCGTTGAACCAGTTCTTGATCGCCGAGGTGACTTCCCGGAACAGGTGGTTCCTGGCGCCGTCCTCCGCCGAGGCCTTGGCGCCGCTGAGCCAGCCGCCCGGGTCGGAGAGGATGTCGGCCGCGATCATCGCCCACTCGCCCAGGGCGTTGAGCAGGCCCATGGCGAAGTCCAGGATGCCCTTGAGCAGGCCCTTGACGGCCTCGACCGCCCTGCGGAGTCCTTCGCGCAGGGCGTCCAGGATGCCGCTGAGGATCTTGCCGATCCGGTCGAGGAGTTCGGTGACGATCCGCCTGAGCTCGTTCGCGATCCGGTTGACCAGGGCGATCGCGGCGTCCCGGATGCGGATGATGAGGGCCCGCAGCCGGCTCGCGATCTCGACGATCGCGTTGAGGAGTTCCCTGCCCAACTGGACCAGGGCCTCGGTGAACTCCTTGAACTTGTCGATGATGAACTGCCGGGCCGCCTCGATCCAGCGGGTGACGGTGCCCTTGAAGTCCCTGATCAGGCTGGTGACCGCCTCGCGGGCGGCGCGGAAGAAGCCGACGATCGCGTTCTTCAGCTCGATGAGCTTGTCGCGGATCCAGTTGAACGCCTTGGTGAGCCAGTTGCCGGAGTCGTTCTTGGCCGTGTCGCGCTTGTTCCTGGCGTCGTTCTCGGCCTTGTCCTTCTCCTTGCCGATGTCCTCCTGCTTCTTCTTCCGGTGCTCCTCGGCGTCCTTGTCGGTCTGCTCCTCCTTGTCCTGGACGTCCTTGCGGATCTTCTCGGTCTTCTCGGTCTTCTTCGTGCCGAGGGAGGCGAGTTCGTCGTCCTGTTCCCTGCGCCACTGCTCGCGGGAGGCGTCCACCTCGGCCTTGGTCTTCCGGCGTTCGGCGGCCTGCGTACGGGTGTTGCTCTCGACCTCGCTGCGGACCTGCTGCCGGTGGCGCTCCTGGGACTCCCGGAAGTCCCGGTCCTTGGCCTGCCGCTTGTCGGACATCTGCTTCTGTCCGTCGGCGAAAGCGGCCTGGATCTGGGGGCCGCGCTCGTGCTCCGCCACCGCGGACACGGCCTCGGGCGGAATGCGTCCGCCCACGGCCGGGGCGCCGCCTCCGCCGGGACCGCCCTGCCCCTTGGCGCCCGGGACCTTCGCCTCCAGCGTCTCCTGGGGCACATCCGGGTAGATCTGGTCCTCGCCCAGGGGGCGCCCGGCGTCGTCGCGGCCGGAGGCGTGGAGTTCCCGGCCCTTGCCGTCGAGTTCGCCGCCCTGCTCGTCGGCGCGCCCGTTCGTCTCGCCCTGGAGTCCGACTCCGGGCGCCGTGCCGACGTTCGCCTGGGCGAGCATCTCGTCCTCGGTGGGCAGGTCGAGGATCCACCGGGTCACGGCGTCGGAGTCGATGACGTCCTCGTCGGCGCCGAAGGCGCCGGCGATGCCGTTGATCGCCCCCACGACGAGCTGGGCACCACCGGCCAGGAGCCCCTGGAGGGTGCTGGGCTCCTCGATGTCCGTGCCCGGGATCTCGCCCTCCGGGGCCTTGTCGCCCGTGACCTCGGCCTTCTCCTTCTCCGGGGCGTCGACCTGGGCGGCCGGGTCGCCGGAGTACTGCCCCGGGGCCGAGGTCTTCGGCGCGCCGTGGAGGGTCTGCGGGGCACCCGCGGGCCGCTCCATCGTCGGCGGTGCGTCCTGGAGGGTCTGCTGCTCGTCGCCGACGGTCTTGTCGACCGCGCCGTTCACCCCGCCGAGCGCTTCGAGGGCACGGTGGGGTTTGAGTTTCGCGGCGGTGGACAGCCCGGCTTCCGGGGTCACCTGCGAGAGGTTGGGGGCGGGCGGGTCCTTCTTCGGCGGGGACGAGGCGACGGGACGTGCGCCGCCGCCCCCTCCGCCGCCTCCCGAGGCACTCCGGGTGCTGCCGCCGCCCCTGACCGACCGTGAGGGCCGGGAGCCGGACGACGGCGCGGGGGCGGACGCGGGCCGGGGCGCGGGCGTGGGGGCCGGGGTCTCCTGCCGCTGCCGGGAACCCGCCCCTCCGTCCGGCGCGCCCCCGGCGGTGGAGCCGTCACCACCGCCCGCGCCCGAGATGTGGGTGTCCCGGGCCGGGGACGCCTCGGCCGGGGTGTCCGTCGCCGGTCCCTGCCCGGCCGTACCGGGGTCACCGCCCTGCCGGGACGCCCCGGAGGTGTCCGCGCTCGGCGCCGGAGGCGGAGACGCGGGAGCGGGAGCAGAGGCGGCGGAAGCGGTGTCGGCGGGGGCGGTTCCGGACGCCGGTGCCTGTTCCTTCGGGGCGTCCGTACCGGCCGTCTCCGGTTCCTGGTCCGTCTCCCCGGCCGTCCGGTCGGCGGTGGTGTCCTCCGGAACCGCCTCCGGTTCGGCCTGCCTCTCCTCCTGCCGCGCGCCGTCGCGCGCCACGGGTTCGGGCTCGGGAGCGCCGGTGCGGTCGCCGGCGGTGTCGGAGGGCGAGGGCCGCGGGCCGGTCTCCTGCTCGGCCGGCGGTCCGGGGCGGAGGTCGCGCGGCGCCCGGTTCTCCGCCTCGGTACGGGCGGCCGGGGAGTCCAAGGCACCGCTGTCGGCGGGCAGCGGCCCGGTGAGGTCGCCGTCCTCCGACTCGGCCTCCTCCTCGTCCTCCTGCTCGCGCCGGGCCTGCACCTGCTCGGCCCGGGTGGGGGGCGGCTCGGGGAAGCTCGGCATCCGCTGGTCCGCGTCCGAGCCGGGCACGATCTCGTCGGCGGTCGGTACGCCGGAGACGTCGAGGTCGGTGGCGGGGAGGAAGTCCTCGGGCCCGAGCTCGATGTTCCAGGCGCTGTCCCGGCCGGCGGCCCGTTCGTCCTCCAGGCCGTCGAGCGTTCCGGGTTCGTCCGGGCCGGGTTCCAAGCCGATCGGCTCGTCCTCCGCGAGCGCCGCCTCGTCCTGGGGGCGCTTCCCCTCCAGCGTGCTGCGGCTGCCGGGGTCGGCGGTCTTCAGCAGTGGGCCGGGTTCCACGCCGGTCCGCTCGCGGTCGTCCCTACCGCGCTTGTCCGCCTGTTCCGGCTGCTGCGCCGCGACCAGGGGTTCCACCGCTCCGGGGCGGTTCTTGGCCGCGGACTCCTCCTTGCTCGCCGCCGGGGCGCCGCTGACGGCGGGGCGTTCGGCGCGGTCGCCCGAACCGCTCCGGCCCTGCTGTTGAGACTGCCGAGGCTGCTGGGGCCGGACGGCTCCGCCTCCGGGCGCCGTGTTCCGGCCGCCGCCCGGCCCGGACGGCCGCGTGCCCCCTGCGGGGCGCCGGGCTCCGGGGCGGGCCGCGCCGCCGCTTCCGCGGTCGCGCTGCCGACGGTCCTGCGGTTCCGGGGCGTTCTCCTCCTCCCGGGGCGGCTGTTCCCCGTCCTGCCGCTCCCCGTCCGTCCGCTGTCCGCCGTGCTGTTCGTCGCGGGACCGTTCGTCCTCCGCCCGCTGCCGCCGGTCGGCGGCAGCGGCGTCCTCCCGTTCGTCCTCCAGCAGTTCGGTGACGTCCGGTACGGCCTCGGGGGTGCCGAGCGCCTCCGGTTCGGGCGGTCCGCCGTCCTCGGTCTCCTCGACCAGTCCGATCAGCCGGTCGAACTCCGAGGAGAGCAGCCGCGGTTCCAGCCGGTCGAGGACGGCGTCCTGCATCTCCGGTGAGAAGCGGGCGAGTTGGGTGCGTACGCGTTTGGAGCGGTCCTCCGGGTCGCCGCGCAGGGAGCGCAGGACGCCGTTGGCCAGGCGGTCGACCAGCGTCGCCGGGTCGATCTGCTCCAGTCTCCGCCGGTCGGCGTCCACCGTGGCGTAGCGCAGCCAGCCCGGGGTGGCCCGCCCCTCCCCCACCAGCTCCGCCGCCGTGCCCGGTTCGCCGCCCCGTACCGACTCCTGCGCCGCCGACTCCGCCTCGCGCTCCACCGCCTGCTGCGGCAGGCTCACCGCGCCCAGGTCGCGGCCGGCGCGGAGGGCGCCCAGACCGTCGGGGTTCTGGATGGTGTGGAGCAGTTCGTGGGCGAGCAGGCGCAGGCCGTCCGCGGTGCCCGGGCGGTACGCGCCCTCGCGGAAGAGGACGTCCTGGCCGACGGCCACGGCGTCCGCGCCGAGCAGGTCGGTGAGGGCGGCGGCGTCCCGGTCGGTGTGGAGGCGCACGCGGCCGAGGTCGTGGCCGAGCTGCTCCTCCAACTCGCGGCGGACGCTCACGTCGAGCGGCTGGCCGGCGCCGCTGACGACGTCCTTCGGCTCGGGCACGGGTGACGTGGCGGACCGCTCCTTGCGCTTGCGGCGCCTGGTGTCCTGGGCGGAGCGGGAGTCCTGTGACGCGGCGCGCGAACTCATCGCCGCCTCCTTCCGGCCGCCGCCCCCGGATCGCCCCGGCCCGACAGCCCGGCGTGCACCGCGCGGGCCAGTGCCTCGCCGAGTCGGGCCGGCGACAGGGTTGCGGGCAGCGGCGGCAGACCCGACAGCGCCTCGAGTTCCCGTCCCCCGCCGTCCGCCGCCAGCGGTACGCCGCGCTCACGCACCAGCCTGGTCAGTTCGTTGCGGAAGGCGTCCGCGACCTGTTCGGGGTCGATCCGCGCGTCGAAGCCGTCGAGCACCAGCTCGCCGATGTCCACCCGCACCGTCGTCGCCTCGCGCGATGCCCCGTTCGCCCCGTTCGCCTCGTTCAGACCCATCCGCGGACCTCCGAGGGTGTCAGGGAGCGCTCCAGCTTCAGGTACTCGGTGCGTGCCGCCGCGAGCATGTGCCGCATCTGCAGGGCGTCGCCCTCCTCGGCCGCCAGGAAGGCGGCGGAGAGCGCGATGTTGCGGATCGAGCCGCCCGCGACCGTCAGTTGCGCCAGCAGTTCCGGGTCGATGCCCTTGGTCGGGGCGCGTTCGGGCAGCACCCGGCGCCAGATCTCGGCGCGTTCGCCCTCGCCCGGGAAGGGGAAGTCGACGACGAAGCGGATGCGGCGCATGAAGGCCGAATCGAGGGCCTTCTTCATGTTGGTGGTGAGGACCGCCAGGCCTCGGTAGGCCTCCATCCGCATCAGCAGGTAGGAGACTTCGAGGTTGGCGTAGCGGTCGTGGCTGTCCTTGACCTCGCTGCGCTTGCCGAACAGGGCGTCCGCCTCGTCGAACAGCAGCAGCGCGCCGCCGCGTTCGGCCGCGTCGAAGACCTTGCGGAGGTTCTTCTCGGTCTCGCCGATGTACTTGGAGACCACCTGGGAGAGGTCGATGACGAACAGGTCGAGCCCCAGCTCGCGGGCGAGCACCTCGGCGGCCAGTGTCTTGCCGGTGCCGGAACCGCCCGCGAACAGGGCCGTGACCCCAAGTCCCCGGCGCAGGGTGCGGGCGAAGCCCCACTCCTGGTGCACGGTGCCCCGCCGGCGTACGTGCGCGACGATCTCGCGCAGGATGCGCGTCTGGGGTTCGGGGAGGACCAGGTCGTCCCAGCCGGCCTCCGGTTCGATCCGCCGGCCCAGTTCGTCCAGGCCCAGGCGGGCCTCGGCCAGCCCGGCCCGCCAGGCCGGCCCAGCGGCGTCCGCCGTCTCCCCGGCTGCCCCGGCCTCGCGGCGCGCGGTCGCGGCGGCGGAGCGGATGACGTGCGGCGGCAGCGCGAACTGCGCGACCAGGCCGCGCAGTTGGTGTTCCTCGATCCCCGGCGCGCCGGCGAGGGCGTCGGCCCACAGGCCGAGCTGCTCCTCGTCCCCCAGCGCCGGTACGGTGACGCGTTCGGCCCGGGCCCGGTCGGTGTTCCGGGGGTCGGGGCCGGAGACCACCAGCGGTACGGCGGCGGAGGCGATGAACGCGTCCGCCGCGGCGGCCTGTTCGCGGTCCGGTTCGCCGGTCTCCAGCAGGAGGGCGGCGGGCAGCAGGATCGCCTCGCGCTGCCACAGGCGCGCCAGCCGGTCGCGTTCGGTGTGATCGGTGGGCAGGTCCTCGGCGTGGAGGACGTAGAGGCCGAGCCCGGTGCGGTGGGCGGCGGCGGCGGCGATGTCGTGGCGGCTGTGCCGGTCGCCGCCGGTGAGTTCCGCCCGCGGCGGCGTACCGGGTGCGGCCGTGGCCCAGACCTCGGCGACGCGTTCCGCGGCGCGGTCGTACGAGGGCGGCAGCGCGTCGGGCGCGGTGACGCGGGAGAGCATGCCGTGCAGCCGCGCGTCGAGGTACGCGGAACCGGCGAGGAAGTGCAGGATGCGCTCGTCGAGGCGGACGCGGGTGGTGGTCAGCCGGGTCTCGTCGTCGAGTTCGACCAGTCGCCAGCGGCGCAGCGGGGCGACGGGCGTGAGCGCGCTCCAGTGGGGTTCGCCGAGCGCGGCGAGCGCGAGGGAGAAGGTGGGGTACGCGCGCTCCGGGTCGCCGCAGGCGGCGGCGCACCGGCTGCCGGTGGTCGGTTCCAGCTCGGCGGCGGCCAGCAGCAGCACCAGCTCGCGTTCGAAGGGGGTCAGTCCGAAGCACCGGACGAGCGCGCCGAGCGCGGCCGGTTCGGGGGTGTCCGCGGCCCGCGGGGCGCCGGTGGGCTGCCCGTCCGTCCCGCCGGTGCCCCGGCGGGCGCGGGCGGCGTGGGCGTCGAGACGGGCCAGGACGGAGCGCATGGCGGCGGACAGCGCCGGGCCGTCGGCCGCGCCCGCCCCCTCGGACGCGCCGTCCGTGTGCTTGCCCGCCCCCCTTGTCGCCACCGCGCCTCAGCCCTCCTTGCCGCTCTTGCCGCTCTTGTCGCTCCCGCCGCCCGGCGTGTCCTCGCCGCCGCGTGCGGAGGTGCCGGGCGCCTTGCGCGTACGGGTCCGTGCGGCGGTGCTCTTGGACGGGGCACGCCGCCTGCCGGCGGAGGTCTTCTTGGCGGTCGGCGCGGCGTCCGCCTTCTCCGGTGCGTCCCCGCCGCCGGCCTCCGCCGGGGACGCGGGCGCGGCCGGCCTGGCGGCCATGCCGCTCGTCCGGCTCGCCCGGGCGGTCACCCGCCGGGCGGCGGTCCCGGACGCGCGCCCCGCGGGGGCGGCGGCGAGCGCCTCCGCGCCGTCACCGGACGGGCCCGGGCGCTCCGGCGCGCCCGGGGCGCCGAAGGGCAGCGCACGCACCGTGTGCCGCTCCACCGGCCTGGGTACGACGGGCTGCTCCCGGCCCTCGATCAGCACCAGGGACGCCTGGTAGACGACCGACAGCGTGTAG
>NZ_DASQNP010000058.1:0-12169 GCF_035644915.1 Streptomyces sp. | reverse complement strand
CTCGCCGAGCACGCCGCGCCCGGCGCCGCGCGGCCGCGGCTGATCCCCGCGCCCTGGATCCTCGGACTGATCGGGGCGGCCGGTTTCCTCACCGTCTTCGCCGCCGCCCTGGGGCACTGACCCGCACCCCGGCCGGCCCGTGCCGGCCCGGTGCCTGACGGGACGGGCCGGCCGGGGTGCGGAGCGGATGGGGGACAATGGGGGGTCCGTCCCCTGTCCGAGCGACCACGAGGATGCCCAGGCCCATGACACAGCAGCTCTCCATCGGCCCGCACACGGTCCGGCCGCCGGTGGTCCTCGCGCCGATGGCCGGGATCACCAACGCGCCGTTCCGGACGCTGTGCCGGGAGTTCAGCGGCGGCAAGGGGCTGTTCGTCAGCGAGATGATCACCACCCGGGCGCTGGTGGAGCGGGATGCGAAGACCATGCGGCTCATCCGCTTCGACGCGAGCGAGAAGCCGCGCTCGATCCAGCTCTACGGCGTGGACCCGGCGACCGTCGGCAAGGCCGTCCGCATGATCGCCGACGAGGACCTGGCCGACCACATCGACCTCAACTTCGGCTGCCCGGTGCCCAAGGTGACCCGCAAGGGCGGCGGCTCCGCGCTGCCCTACAAGCGCCCCCTGCTGCGGTCGATCCTGCGCGAGGCCGTCACCGGCGCGGGCGGCCTGCCGGTGACGATGAAGATGCGCAAGGGCATCGACGACGACCACCTCACCTACCTGGACGCCGGGCGCATCGCCGTGGAGGAGGGCGTCACCGCCATCGCCCTGCACGGCCGCACCGCGGCCCAGCACTACGGGGGCACCGCCGACTGGGAGGCCATCGCCCGGCTGAAGGAGGCCGTCCCCGAGATCCCGGTGCTGGGCAACGGCGACATCTGGTCGGCCGACGACGCCGTGCGGATGATGCGCGAGACCGGCTGCGACGGGGTCGTGGTCGGGCGCGGCTGCCTGGGGCGGCCGTGGCTCTTCGCCGACCTGGTCAACGCCTGCGAGGGCTCCGACGAGCGCGTCCGGCCGACGCTGCGGGAGGTCGCGGCGGTGATGCTCCGGCACGCCCGGCTGCTGGGGGAGTGGCTGGAGGACGAGGAGCGCGGCGTGATCGACTTCCGCAAGCACGTCGCCTGGTACACCAAGGGCTTCTCGGTCGGCTCCCAGATGCGCCAGCGGCTGGCCACGGCCTCCTCCCTGGCGGAGCTGGAGGACCTGCTGGGCGAGCTGGACCTGGACCAGCCCTGGCCCCAGGGCGCCGACGGCCCGCGCGGGCGCACCTCCGGCCGCAACCGGGTCGTCCTGCCCGACGGCTGGCTGGACGACCCGTACGACTGCACGGGCGTCGAGGTGGACGCCGAGCTGGACACCTCCGGCGGCTGATCCGGCCCGCCGGTACGGCGTCCGCCGGTCCGGTGCGGGCGGACGGTCCGGCCGTCCGCCCCGCGCTCACCCGACCGCGGCCTCGCCGCTCCGCACCCGGATGCCGGCCCGCAGTCCGGCGCGCACCTCGGCCCGCACCCCGGCGCGGTCCGCGTTCCGGGCCAGCAGGTCCAGGGCGAGCGCCGCCGTCCAACTGAACTCGCGGGTGCCGCGCGCCGCCCCGGTGTACGGATCGACGTACTCGGCGAAGCCGGAGGAGGCCGCCGCCGCCAGTACGGAGGCCCGCAGGGCGTCGGCCCGCGCCGTCTGCCCGTACTGCCGCAGGCCGCGCTCCACCAGCCAGTTGACGTTGAACCAGGCGGGCCCGCGCCAGTAGCGGCACGGGTCGAAGGCGTGCCCCCGCAGGTCGTAGCTGGGCACCAGCCGCACGGCTGAGCCCAGTCCGAAGTGCTCGCCGCCGACCGTGCGCAGCAGCGCGCGGACGATGCGCGGCGGCAGCCCCGGCACGACCAGCGGCACCAGCCCGGCGGCGCTGAGCTCGGGGATCAGCTCCCCGGAGCGCACGTCGCGGCAGAGGAACAGTCCGGCCTCCTCGTCCCACAGCCGCGCCACCAGGGCGTCGGTCAGCTCCGCGGCCCGCCTGCGGTGGTCCTCCGGGTCGGGGGCCGTTCCGGGGGCGGTCTCGGGCGCGATCTCGGCGGCGATGCGGGCGAGCGCGTGCTCGGAGGCGATCAGCAGGGCGTTGACGCCGGGGTCCTCGACCGCGAACGGGTGGGGCGCGGCCTCGTCGTCGTAGCCGTGGTCGCGGTAGTCGGAGGCCAGCCGCACGTACCGGCAGTAGTCCAGGTCGGTCGGGCGGTCGGCGGCGCAGCCGTGGTCGAGGTCGGCGCGGCGGAAGGAGCCGGCCGGGACCGGCTCGACGCGGGCCAGGGGGCCGTCCCAGCACGGGCTGTTGTCCATGCCGGGCTCCCACGGGTGGACGACCGACACCAGGCCGCGTCCGCCCAGGTCGCGGTGGGTGGTGAGGTAGCGGTGCCAGGCGGCCAGCTTGGGGTAGAGCCGCTTGAGGAAGCCGCGCCGCCGCGAGGTCACCGGGTCGGCGCGGTGCACCAGCCAGGCCGCGAGCGCGTGGACGGGCGGCTGGACGATCCCGGAGGTCTCCACGTCCGACGGCGCCCCGGCCGCGGCCCCGGCGGTCGAGGACCGCCAGAAGTCCGGGCTCGGGAAGTAGGCGCCGAGGGGGACGGACGGGTTGAAGACGATGTGCGGGACGCGTCCGTCACCCCACTGGGCGGCCAGCAGCGTCTCCAGTTCGCGCTGGGCGCGCACCGCCGACAGGTGGCGCAGGCCGATGGCGACGAACGCCGAGTCCCAGCTCCACTGGTGCGGGTACAGGCCGCGCGAGGGCACGGTCGAGGAGCCCGTCCAGTTGCGCAGCAGCACGTGCCGCGCGGCGTGGCGCAGCTCTCCGGCGGTGACGCCGACCGTGGACCTCTGGGCAGGGATGTAGGGCTGGACGAGTGGAAACGGGTGCATCACGCCGCCCGGCCGAGGGAGGGCGGAAGGACCGGCGCGGTCTCGTCGGTGCCGGCCGGGGCGCCGCCCGGTCCGTACCCGCCGTTGGAGGGAGCGTCCGGGTACGGGAGACGGAACCCCGGGTATCCGGTCGAGGGCCGGGGGCCGGCCCCCGGTGCGGCGGCGGATTGGGGAGGGTCGGTGAACTGGGCGACGCGCTCCACGGGAACTCCGAACTGTGGATGTGACTCCTAGGTTACGCCTCTGCAAGCCTAGGGTTTTGTCTTGCGGAAAGGCAGAAGTGACGCTGTGAGACCTGACACACAAGGAGCGAAGGGGCGGAAAGGGGGCGCTCACAAACGCACAAGCGTACGCCGGTTGCTGTTCGTCGTGTTCGCCGTGGTGCTGTACGCCGTTGCGTCGTCCGGCTGTTCGGGTGTGACGGAGGTCACACCTGGCAACCGCATCACGGTGTGGACCCTGGAGAACCTGCCGCCCCGGATGGCGGCGACCGAGGAGGTCGTCGGCCGGTTCGAGAGGGAGACCGGGGTCGAGGTCGACCTGGTCGGCGTCGCCGAGAACCAGCTCCCGCAGCTCGTCATGTCGGCCGCCGCCGCGGGCGATCTGCCCGACGTCATCGGCGCGGTCCCGCTCGGCCAGGCCTGGCAGATGTACACCAACGACCTGCTCGACACCGCCGTCGCCGCCGACACCGTGCGCGCACTGGGCACCGGCACCTTCACCGCCAACGCCCTGGAGCTGACCGCCGACGGCGGACGGCGGCTGGTGGTCCCCTCCGACGCCTGGCTGCAACTGGTGGTCTACCGGGCGGACCGGTTCCGCGCGGCGGGCCTGCCCGCCCCCGACACCTACCGGAGACTGCTGCGGGCCGCCGGGGAACTGGACACCCCGGGACGCGTCGGCGCCTCCCTGGCCACCGACCCCGCGGACGTCGCCACCCAGCAGAGCTTCGAGAGCCTGGCCCTGGCCAACGGCTGCGAGCTGGTCGGCGCCGACGGGAATGTGACGCTCGACACACCTCCCTGTCAGGAGGCCTTCGCCGCGTACGACACCCTCGCCCGCGCGTACGGCGCCCCCGGCACCCAGACCATCGACTCCACCCGCGCCACCTACTTCTCCGGCACCTCCTCGGTGCTCCTGTGGTCCTCCTTCGTCCTGGACGAACTGGCCGGGCTGCGCGGCGACGCGCTGCCGAGCTGCCCCGAGTGCGAGGGGGACCGCGGCTTCCTGGCGGAGAACAGCGGGATCGTCACCACGCTGGAGGGACCGGACGGCACCGAGCCCACCCAGTTCGGCGAGGTCACCTCCTGGGCCGTCACCAGGACCGCCGAGACCGGGGCCTCCCGCGCCTTCGTCGAGTACATGATGAGCGACGGCTACCGGGACTGGTTCGGCATGGCCCCCGAGGGGAAGATCCCGCTCCGCACCGGCACCCCCGAGGACCCGGGGGAGTACCTGCGCGCCTGGCGCTCCAGCCCCATCGGCGTGGACACCCGCCGGCCCATGGACGAGGTGTACCCGCCCGGACTCCTGGACCGGCTCGCCGACGGCGTGACCGTGATGAGGCGCTGGGGCATCACCCGGGGCCAGGGCGCCCTCGTCGGCGCCATGGGCGGCGAACTGCCCGTGCCCAAGGCCATCGGCGCCATGACCGGCGGACAGGTCTCCCCCCAGGAGGCCGCGCACGACGCCGACGAGGAGGTCTCCGCCCTGCGGACCTCCCTGCGGTAGCCCTTCCCCCCCACGCGCCCGAGGTGAACGCCCCCCATGACAGCAGCAGACAGCGCCGCGGCCGGACGCCGCGACCGCCCCCTCCCCCTCACCGCCGCCCAGCGGGAGAACCGCGCGGGACTGGCCTTCGTCACCCCCACCTTCCTGGTCGTCCTGGTGGTGGTGATCCTGCCCATCGCGTGGACGGTGCTGCTGGCGTTCCAGCACGCCAGGCTGGTCGACATCCAGGGCATGGGCCTGTTCGGCAACTGGACTGCGGACAACTTCCGCCACGTCTTCGGCTCCCCCGGCTTCTGGACCAGCCTGGTCACCACGCTGATCTACGCCGTCGGAGGCACCGCCGGATCGATCCTGCTGGGCCTGGTCGCGGCCCTGGCGCTGCGCAGGCCCTTCCGCGGGCGCGGCCCGCTGCGCGCGGCGATGCTCCTGCCGTACGTCGCGCCGGTGGTCGCCGTGGCCTTCGTCTGGCAGGTCGCGCTCAGCCCGCAGTACGGCATCGTGGGCGAGTGGGGCCGGCGGTTCCTGGGCTGGGACCAGCCACTGGCCTTCCTCTCCACGCGCGACCACGAAGTCTCGCTGCTGGGCGTGGAGTTCGAGATCCCGCTGGCCCTGCTGACCGTCATCGCCTTCGAGACCTGGCGCTACTTCCCGTTCGCCTTCCTCTTCCTGCTGGCCCGGCTCCAGGCCGTACCGCGCACCCTGGAAGAGGCGGCCACGGTGGACGGCGCCACCGTCGCCCAGCGCTTCCGGTACGTCCTGCTGCCGCAGCTCATGCCGGTCATCGCGCTGCTGTGCGTGCTCCGCTTCATCATGACGTTCAACAAGTTCGACGACGTCTACCTGCTGACCGGCGGGGGAGCGGGCACCGACGTCGTGGCCGTACGGGTCTACGACTTCCTCACCGCCCGCTACGACGTGGGCGCCGCCGCGGCCCAGGCGCTCGTCCTGGCGCTGGTCCTGACGGTCCTGCTGGGCCTGTACTTCCGGTTCTTCGCGGGCCGGGTGCGGGAGGAGGCGTGATGAGCCGCGCGCGGTTCGAGGAGCGGACCTTCGCGGTCCTGCGATGGGTGGTGATCGCCTTCCTCGCGGCGATCACCCTGCTGCCCTTCTGCTACATGCTGCTGCTGTCGGTGAAGCCGATCGACGCGCTGCTGCTGGACCCCGGGAGGCTGTGGGTCTCCGCGCGGGACTTCACCGTCGCCACCTACCAGGAGGTCCTCAGGCCCACCTCCGAGGGCGGCCAGGGCTTCGTCCGCATGCTCGCCAACTCGGCCGCGGTCTCCCTCGGCACCGTCGCGCTCACCCTGCTCGCGGCGGTCCCCGGCGCGTACGCCGTCACCCGGCTGAGGTTCTTCGGCGGCCGGCACGTCAGCGCGGTCTTCCTGGCCGTCTACCTCTTCCCCGCCACCCTGCTGGCCGTGCCGCTGTTCGTGATGTTCGCCAAGATGGGGCTCCAGGGCAGCCTGGCCGGACTGGCGGTCGTCTACATCGCGCAGACCGTGCCCGTGTCGATCTACATGATGAGGAACTACTTCGCCACCGTCCCGCGCAGCGTCGAGGAGGCCGCGGCGATCGACGGCTGCACCCGGCTCCAGACGGTCCGCAGGGTGGTGCTGCCGCTCGCGGTGCCCTCGCTGATGGCCACCGGGCTGTACATCTTCATGATCGCCTGGAACGAGTTCCTGTTCGCGCTGCTCTTCCTCGCCGCGAAGCCGGGCAAGTGGACGGTCTCCCTGGGGCTCCAGCAGCTCGCGGGCGGCATCGAGGTCTCCAAGACGGTGCTGATGGCCGGATCGGTCGTGCTCACCGTGCCGGTGGTGCTGCTGTTCTTCGCCGCGGAGCGCCTGCTGACCGAGGGCCTGACCAGCGGGGCGGACAAGGGCTGAGCGGCGGCCCGGCGGGGCGAGCGGCGAAGATGACGGCATGACCGGAAACCAGTCGAGCGCGGGACACCTGCTGCGGCTCATCCGCAGCGGGGAGGCGACCACCCGCGGCGAACTCCAGCGCGTCACCGGACTGTCCCGCTCCACCGTCGGCCACCGCCTCGACCGGCTCTTCCGGGCGGGCTGGATCCGGGAGGGCGCCACCGTCCCCGCGGGCAGCCCGGCCGGCGGGCGCCCCGCCGGCCTGCTGGAGTTCGACGGCACGCACGCCGCGGTCCTCGCCGTCGACCTGGAGACCCGGTACGCCCGGGCCGCCGTGCTGGACCTGGCGGGCACGGTGCTGGCCGAGGACACCGGTCCGCTGGCCGTCGAGGACGGCCCCGAGGAGGTGATCGGCCGGCTGGTGCGCCGCTTCCCGCCGCTGCTGGAGCGGGCCCGGGTCGCGCCCGGGGACGTCTGCGGCATCGGCCTGTCGGTGCCCGGGCCGGTGGACTGGGAGTCCGGACGGGTGGTCCAGCCGCCGATCCTGCCGGGCTGGGACGGCTACCCGATCCCCGAGCGGATGCGGCAGGCGTACCGGGAGCACGTCCTGGGGGACGCGGACGCCCGGGGCACGGGGGCCGGGGACGGCGAGGGGCCCGTCGTGCTGGTGGAGAACGACGCCAACCTGATGGCGTACGCCGAGCAGCGCACCGGTTACCCCGACTGCGCCGCCTTCCTCCTGGTGAAGGTCTCCACCGGCATCGGCGCCGGGCTGGTGGTGGACGGCCGGATGTACCGCGGCATCGACGGCGGCGCCGGGGACATCGGTCACATCCGGCTGCACGACCGGCCGGACGCGTTGTGCATGTGCGGCTCGTACGGCTGCCTCGCCGCGGTCGCCAGCGGCCGGGCGCTGGCCGGGCAGCTCACCGCCGCCGGGGTGCCGGCGGCCTCCGGCACCGAGGTGCGCGACCTGCTCGCGGCCGGCCGGCCCGACGCGGTCCGGCTGGCCCGGGAGGCGGGCCGCAGGGTGGGGGAGGTGCTGGTCACGGTCGTCACCGTGGTCAACCCCGGGGTGCTGATGATCGCGGGCGACCTGGCCGGAGCCCCGTTCGTCACCGGGGTGCGCGAACTGCTCTACCAGCGCGCCATGCCCCGCAGCACCGCCCACCTGACCGTGGTCACCTCCCGGCTGGGGGACCGCGCGGGCCTGGTCGGCGCGGCGGCCATGGTCGTGGAGCACCTCTACGAGCCCGCGCGGGCCGACGCCCGGCTGGCCGCCATGGGGCTGTGATCCCCGCGGATGCTCATTCGAGCGAGATGGTCCGCGTATGTGTCCGATGGCTGAGATGCGACGGTCGCCGAGGGCGTGATTCTCGCCACTTTGATAGCGGCAGCGCTCATATGAGCGCCAGAAAGTACCCTGTACTTCTCCAAGAGGTGGCACTGAGTGCCAGCCCTGGTTTCTTCAAGAAGTCACGGAACAGGTGACCTGGCGTGCCGAAACGGCCCATCCGGCGCCACGTTCCGTACAGAAGAGTTCAACCTCTGAAAACGCGCCTCTTCGGTGCTTGAACCATCCTTTGCTTTCGATCCCTCGGCAGATGGGTGGTTACGGCCTCATGGCTTGCCGATGGACGTACTCGAACGCCTTCGATCTGGGTACGCTCCCCGCCGTCAGGGCAGCCTCCCCGGCCGCGGTCCGGGGGATCCAGCGAGGAGCGCGATTCTCGTGCCGGAAAACGAAGAGCCTCTCCCGACCCAGAAGTTCGTCTACGACTTCACCGAGGGCAACAAGGACCTCAAGGACCTTCTCGGCGGCAAGGGGGCCAACCTTGCCGAGATGACCAATCTCGGCCTCCCGGTCCCTCCCGGGTTCACCATCACCACCGAGGCGTGCAAGGTCTACCTCGAATCCGGTTCCGAGCCCCCGACTCTCCGTGACGAGGTGAGTGCACACCTCGAAGCCCTGGAGCAGAAGATGGGCAAGAAGCTCGGCCAGGCGGACAACCCCCTCCTCGTGTCCGTCCGCTCCGGTGCCAAGTTCTCGATGCCCGGGATGATGGACACCGTCCTCAACATCGGCCTGTCCGACGCCTCGGTCGCCGGACTCGCCGCCCAGGCCGGGGATGAACGTTTCGCCTGGGACTCCTACCGCCGTCTCATCCAGATGTTCGGCAAGACCGTGCTCGGCGTCGACGGCGAGCTGTTCGAGGAGGCCCTGGAGGAAGCCAAGCGGGCCAAGGGCGCGGCCACCGACGTCGACCTGGACGCCGGCGACCTCAAGCAGCTCGTCGAGCGGTTCAAGACCATCGTCGCCCAGGAGACCGGCCGCGAGTTCCCGCAGGACCCGCGTGAGCAGATGGACCTCGCCATCCGCGCGGTCTTCGACTCCTGGAACGGCGACCGGGCCAAGCTCTACCGCCGCCAGGAGCGCATCCCCCACGACCTGGGCACGGCCGTCAACGTCTGCTCGATGGTCTTCGGCAACCTCGGCCCCGACTCCGGCACCGGCGTCGCCTTCACCCGCGACCCGGCCAGCGGCCAGCAGGGCGTCTACGGCGACTACCTCGCCAACGCCCAGGGCGAGGACGTCGTCGCCGGCATCCGCAACACCGTGCCGCTCTCCGAGCTGGAGCGGATCGACAAGGCGTCGTACGACGAGCTCCTGCGGATCATGGAGATCCTGGAGAACCACTACCGGGACCTGTGCGACATCGAGTTCACCATCGAGCGCGGCAAGCTGTGGATGCTCCAGACCCGGGTCGGCAAGCGCACGGCCGCCGCCGCCTTCCGGATCGCCACCCAGCTCGTGGACCAGGGCCTGATCGACGAGGCCGAGGCGCTGCGCCGGGTCAACGGCGCCCAGCTCGCCCAGCTCATGTTCCCGCGCTTCGACGAGAGCAGGATCGGAGACGGCGGCGCCGAGCGGATCGGCTGGGGCATCGCGGCCTCGCCGGGAGCCGCCGTCGGCAAGGCGGTCTTCGACTCCTACACCGCCATCAAGTGGTCGCGCTCGGGTGAGAAGGTCATCCTGATCCGCCGCGAGACCAACCCCGACGACCTCGACGGCATGATCGCCGCCGAGGGCATCCTCACCAGCCGCGGCGGCAAGACCTCGCACGCCGCCGTCGTCGCCCGGGGCATGGGCAAGACCTGCGTGTGCGGCGCCGAGGAGCTGGAGGTCGACACCAAGCGGCGCTGCCTGACCGCGCCGGGCGGGGTGGTCATCGAGGAGGGCGACGTCATCTCCATCGACGGCTCCACCGGCAAGGTCTACCGCGGCGAGGTCCCCGTCGTGCCGTCCCCGGTCGTGGAGTACTTCGAGGGCCGGATGCACGCCGGCGCCGAGGACGCCGACGAGCTGGTCAAGGCCGTGCACCGGATCATGGCCTACGCCGACCGGGTACGCCGCCTGCGGGTGCGGGCCAACGCCGACAACGCCGAGGACGCGCTGCGCGCCCGCCGCTTCGGCGCCCAGGGCATCGGCCTGTGCCGCACCGAGCACATGTTCCTCGGCGAGCGGCGCGAACTGGTCGAGCGCCTGATCCTGGCCGACACCGAGGCCGAGCGCGAGGAGGCGCTGGCCGCGCTGATGCCGCTCCAGAAGGGCGACTTCATCGAGCTGTTCGAGGCCATGGACGGCCTGCCGGTGACGGTACGGCTGCTGGACCCGCCGCTGCACGAGTTCCTGCCGGACATCACCGAGTTGTCGGTGCGGGTGGCGCTCGCCGAGGCCCGCAAGGAGCCCCACGAGAACGAGCTGCGCCTGCTCCAGGCCGTCCACCGCCTGCACGAGCAGAACCCGATGCTGGGCCTGCGCGGCGTACGCCTCGGCCTGGTCGTCCCGGGCCTGTTCACCATGCAGGTGCGGGCCATCGCGGAGGCGGCGGCCGAACGGCGGGCCGCGGGCGGCGACCCGCGCGCGGAGATCATGATCCCGCTGGTGGGCACCGTCCAGGAGCTGGAGATCGTCCGCGAGGAGGCCGAGAAGGTCATCGCCGAGGTCGAGGCCGCCAACAACGTGGACCTGGCCCTCACCCTCGGCACGATGATCGAGCTGCCACGCGCCGCGCTGACGGCGGGCCAGATCGCCGAGTCCGCCGACTTCTTCTCCTTCGGCACCAACGACCTCACCCAGACGGTGTGGGGCTTCAGCCGGGACGACGTGGAGGCCAGCTTCTTCACGGCCTACCTGGAGAAGGGCATCTTCGGCGTCTCGCCGTTCGAGACCATCGACAAGGACGGCGTCGGCTCCCTGGTCCGCAACGCGGTCGCGGCCGGCCGGGCCACCCGCCCCGACCTCAAGCTCGGCGTCTGCGGCGAGCACGGCGGCGACCCGGAGTCGGTCCACTTCTTCCACGAGGCCGGCCTGGACTACGTCTCCTGCTCCCCCTTCCGCATCCCGGTCGCCCGCCTGGAGGCCGGCCGCGCGGCGGTGGTCGAGGGGGACGGGGGCAGCGACAGCCGGTGACCCGATGACCACCTGACACCGGAGCCCTCTCCGCCGCCACATCTCCTCACCCTCACCGGCGGCGGACGGCTCCGGGACCCGAAAGGGAGGGGCGGCGCCTGTGCGGAGGCGCCGCCCCTTCCGCCGTGAGCTGCGCGCATGCGTTCAACAACCCCACATGGCAACGCGCCCCGCGTCCGGGTCAATCGGGCGCGGAGCGCGGGCGGTCGAGGTCAGCGACCTGCGGTGTGGGACACGAAGTCGGCCCACGCCTCCGGCGCGAAGGCGAGCTGCGGGCCCCGGACGTTCTTGGAGTCGCGGACGTGGACGGTGCCAGGGGCGGCCGCGACCTCGACACACTCGGGGCCGTCATTGCTGCTGTAGCTGCTCTTGATCCACTCCAGCTCGGAACCGTCTCCGGCTGAGGGCTTGAGGGTCATGTCTCTCCCAGCAGTTTCTCGATGAAGGCCAACGACTCACGCGGAGTGAGAGCCTGGGCCCGGATGATCCCATACCGCATCTCAAGGATCTGAACTTCCTTGGGGTCGGAGATCACTCGGCTGGACAACTGACCTTCCCAGTGCCCAACCGCCGAGCCCTCCTTGAGTTTCAGCAACTGGAGCTGACCACCCATCCCGGCGTGGTCTTCGCGGTCTGTCGGCATCACCTGGATCTCGACATGCCGCAACTGTCCGACCTCCAGCAGACGTTCGAGCTGGCGGCGTAGGACCATTCTGCCCCCGAGAGGGCGCCTGAGCGTCACCTCTTCCTGGACAAAGGTCAGCAGCGGAGCAGGCTGCCGCTCGAAGATCTTCTGTCGAGCCATGCGGGCGGCCACGTTTCGTTCGATGTCATCCGTGTTGTATGCCGGACGACGCATCTCGAACAGCGCCCGCGTGTACTCCTCCGTCTGCAACAGGCCATGCATGTTGTGGTTGCCGTACGCGCCCAGCTCAACGGCCTCGGCCTCCAGCTTGGCCAGGTCCCGGACCTTCTTCGGATACCGGGCCTCGGCCACGTCCTCCTTCATCGCCGCGAGCTTGCCGCCCGCGCCCAGCACCTTGTCCGCCTTCTCCAGGAACTCCGGGTGCGGCAGGCGCTTGGTCCGCTCCACCGCCGAGACCATGCCCAGGCTGTAGCCGATGGCTTTGCCCAGCTCCAGTTGGG
This sequence comes from Streptomyces sp., assembly GCF_035644915.1. Taxonomy (GTDB): domain Bacteria; phylum Actinomycetota; class Actinomycetes; order Streptomycetales; family Streptomycetaceae; genus Streptomyces. The sequence continues at coordinate 41 of NZ_DASQNP010000058.1, read as the reverse complement.
TCAGGCCCGCCGCGGTGCGCCACAGCTTGATCTGGCGGGCG
>NZ_DASQNP010000057.1:0-5318 GCF_035644915.1 Streptomyces sp. | reverse complement strand
GTGCGGGCCGCCGGACCCGGCGGTCAGAGTGCGGCGAGGTAGTCGGGCACGGCGATGCCCGGGGCCAGGTCACCGGCCGGGACGGGAGGGCCGTAGGTCCGCCGCACCGGCAGGACGCCGCTCCAGTGGGGGAGGGAGAGGTCCTCCGGCTCGTCGTTCGGGCCGCCGGTGCGGACCTTCGCCGAGACCTCCTCCAGGTCCAGGGCGACGACGGCGGTGGCGGCCAGTTCCCGGGCGTTGGCCCGGCGCGCGTCGGCCGAACGCCCGGGGACCGCCTGGTCGACGATGGCGTCGAGCGCGATCGCCCGCTCGGCCGGGTCGGTCACCTGCCGGGCGGTGCCGTGCACCACCACCGAGCGGTAGTTGACGGAGTGGTGGAAGGCGGAGCGGGCCAGGACCAGGCCGTCCAGGTGGGTCACCGTCACGCAGACCGGCAGCCCGGCGTCGGAGGCGCCCGCCGCCCGCAGCGGCCGGGAGCCGGTGGAGCCGTGGACGTACAGGCGCTCGCCGACCCGGGCGTAGAGCGTCGGCAGCACGACCGGGGCGCCGTCGCGGACGAAGCCGAGGTGGCACAGGTACCCCTCGTCGAGGATCGCGTGCACCAGCGCGCGGTCGTACGAGGCGCGCTCGCGGCTGCGGGTCGGAACGGTGCGCGGGGTCGGGGCGTAGGCGCTCCCCGGGGCGGTGTCGGACATGGCACTCACTCCCTGTGTCTCCCCGGAGACCCGCTGGCCCGTCCCCGCCGACCCCCGTCGGCCCCGTCGGCACGGCACCGACTTGTCTCCGATTTCGTACTAGTGCAAAATGGATTTTGTGCTAGGAGAGTATCGGATCGAGGGGCGGCGCGCAGCCGAGATCGCCGCCAGCGTGGAACGCGGGGTCGGTTCGGGGGAGCTGGCACCCGGCCAACTTCTGCCGCCGGTACGGGAGTTGGCGGCAGAGCTGGGCGTGAACCCCAACACGGTCGCCGCCGCCTACCGCGTCCTGCGTGAGCGCGGGGTGATCGAGACGGCCGGGCGGCGCGGCAGCCGGGTGCGGCCGCGTCCGGCGAGCACCCCGCGCGAGGCGATCGGCGTCGAGGTGCCCGAGGGCGTGCGCGACCTGTCCCAGGGGAATCCGGACCCGGCCCTGCTGCCGTCGCTGCGCGCCGCGCTCGCCGCCGCCGCGGACCGCCACGAGCGGGGCCCGACGCTCTACGGCGCCCCCGCCCTCACCGCGGACCTGGAGCGCCTGGCCCGCGCCGCGTTCGACGCGGACGGCGTGCCGCCGGGACCCGTCGCCGTCACCTCCGGCTCCCTGGACGCCATCGAGCGGGCGCTCATGGCCCACCTGAGGCCGGGGGACGCGGTCGCCGTCGAGGACCCCGGCTGGGGCAGCCTGCTGGACCTCGTCCCGGCGCTGGGCCTGAGGCCCCTGCCGGTCGCCCTCGACGACGAGGGCCCGCTGCCGGAGGAGGTCGGACGGGCGCTGCGGCAGGGCGCGCGGGCCCTGGTCGTCACCGACCGGGCGCAGAACCCGACCGGTGCCGCCGTCTCCGCCGGACGCGCCCGGGACCTGCGCCGGGTGCTGGCCGGGCACCCCGGCGTGCTGCTGGTCGAGGACGACCACGGGCACGGCATCGTCGACCTCCCCCTGCACCCCCTGGCGGGCGCCGCCGGCCCCGTGGACCACTGGGTGCTGGTGCGCTCCACCGCCAAGGCGTACGGCCCGGACCTGCGGCTGGCCGTGCTGACCGGCGACACCGTCACCGTCGACCGGGTGCGCGGACGGCAGCGGCTCGGGCCCGGCTGGGTCAGCCACCTGCTCCAGCACACCGTCGCCGAGCTCTGGAGGAGCCGCGCGGTGGACCCCGCGGAGGTCGCCCGCTCCTACGGCCTGCGCCGCGGCGCCCTGATCGGCGCCCTCGCCGAGCGCGGAGTGGCGGCGCACGGGCGCAGCGGGATGAACGTGTGGGTGCCGGTGCCCGACGAGACCGGCGCGGTCACCCGCCTGCTGAACGCCGGGTGGGCCGTCGCCCCGGGCGCCCGCTTCCGGACCGCCTCGCCGCCCGGCGTCCGGCTGACCGTCTCCGGCCTGGCCGCGCACGAGATCGGGCCGGTCGCCGACGCGGTGGCGGCGGCGGTCCGGCCCGCACGGGCGCGGCGGTACGGCTGAGCGCCGCCGGCCGCTACGGCTCCGTGCGCCGCCGCGGCCCGCTCTGGGCGAGGGCCGCGCCGGCGAGCACGACCAGCGCGCCGACGGGGACGTTCCAGGTCAGGTGCTCGTCCAGCAGCAGCACCCCGGCCGCGGTGGCGACCACCGGCAGGAAGTAGGTGACGAGGGTGCCCGTGGTCGCGCCCACCTCGGCCACCAGCCCGTACTGGAGGAGGAAGGCGAACCCGGTGCCCAGCGCGCCCAGCGCCGCGACCGCCAGCAGCGGACCGACGGGGAACGCGGCCGGGAAGGAGGTGAACAGCGGCGTCACCACCGCCAGTTGCGCCGTGCCCAGCAGGAGCTGGGAGGCGGACATCGCCAGGTGCGAGCCGCCGGAGTTCGCCAGCGTGCGCCGGACGTAGGCCCAGCCGACCGCGTAGCTCGCCGAGGCGACCAGGGCCATGGCCGTGCCCCGCGGGTCCTGGCCGGTGAAGCCCTGCCAGGCGCCGAGCACCACCAGCACCCCGGCGAAGCCGATGCCGAGCCCGGCGACGCTGCGCCGGGTCGGCCGGTCGTCGGAGAGGGCGGTCAGGGCCAGCAGCATGCTCCACAGGGGAGTGGTGGCGTTGCAAATGCCCGCCAGGGTGGAGGAGATGGTCAGCTCGGCGTAGGCGAAGAGCGTGAACGGCAGCGCGTTCAGCAGGAACGCGGCGACCGCCAGGTGCCCCCAGGTCCGCGCCCCCCGCGGCAGCCGCTCGCGCCGCACCAGCAGGACGGCGCCGAGGACGGCCGTGCCGAACGCCACGCGGCCCAGGGTGACCTGGAGCGGGGCGTAGGCCTGGGTGCCGACCTTGATCAGCAGGAAGCTGAACCCCCAGATCAGGCAGAGGGCGGCGAAGCGGATGCGCCAGTCGACGGCGGGGAGGCGGCGGGCGGACCGCCGGACGCCCGCAGCGGGGCCGGCGGATCTGTCGGGGGCGCCGGAGGGCGGCGTGGTGCGCGGGGGAGCGGTAGCGGACATGCGTCAACGATCGCCCCTTCAACGCTTAAGGACAAGCGAGATTTTCTAGAGAGAACCGCGTAGCATCACTTACATGTTGAACCTGGACCGGCTGCGCATCCTCCACGCCGTCGCCCGGCACGGCTCGGTCAGCGGCGCGGCCGAGGGCCTCCACGTCACCACCTCGGCCGTCTCCCAGCAGATGGCGAAACTGGAGCGCGAGACCGGCCAGCAGCTCCTGGCCAGGAACGGCCGCGGCGTCCGGCTCACCGACGCCGGACGCCTGCTCGCCGCGCACGCCCAGCGCATCCTCTCCCAGCTCGAACTCGCCGAGGCGGACCTGGAGGCCCACCGCGGCCAGGCGGTGGGCGAACTGCTGCTGGCCGCCTTCCCCACCGCCGCGCGCGGCCTGTTCCCCGCCGCCCTGGCCGCGCTCCGCGCCGACCACCCCCAGCTGCGCGTCCGGCTCCAGGAGATGGAACCGGACACCGCCGTGCCGCGGCTGATGCGCGGGGACATCGACCTCGCGGTCGTCCTGGACTGGTACAACCGCCCGCTCTCCCTGCCCGCCGGCCTGGCCAAGGAACCGCTGCTGGACGACCCCGCCGACGTGGCGATGCCCGCCGACCACCCCCGCGCCGGGACGGGCCCGGTGGAGCTGGCGGACTTCGCGGACGACGAGTGGATCTCCTGGCCCGACGGCGAGTTCTGCCACGACTGGCTGCTGTTCACCCTGCGCGGCCAGGGCATCGAGCCCAAGCTGTGCCACACCGCCGGGGAGCACCACACCCAGCTCGCCCTGGTCGGTGCCGGACTCGGAGTGGCCGTCGCGCCCCGGCTCGGCCGCGGGCCGCTCCCGGAAGGGGTCGCGGTCGCCCCCGTGCGGCACACGATGAAGCGGCACGTCTACGCGATCTGGCGCGAGGACGCCGACCGCAGGCCCTCCATCCGGGCGGCGGTGGGGGCGCTGCGCCGGGCCGCGGGCGACATCACCGGTTGAGTCGCCCGACCGCGCCCGCGGCCCGGACGGACTCAGGCGAGCCGTACGGAGCCGCCCTCGACCGTGACGTCCGTCCGGGGCAGCGGCTGCGTGGCGGGACCTCCCCGCACCGAACCGTCCGCGATGTCGAACCTGCTGTTGTGGCAGCCGCAGACGATGGCCCCGTCGGCCACCGAACTCACCAGGCACCCCTGGTGCGTGCAGACCGCCGAGAACGCCTCGTACCGGCCCGCGCTCGGCTGGGTGACCACCACCTTCTGCTCCTTGAACACCACGCCGCCGCCCTCGGGGATCTCGGACGCCCGGGCCAGCTCCCGGCCGCCGCCGTCACCGTCCCCGTTCCCGGCGGGCGCCGACTGTTCCGGTGCCGACTGCCCGCCCGAGCCGGTGTCACCGCCGTGGCCCGAACCGTCGTCGGAGTCCCCGCAGGCGGTGAGCGCGGCGGCGAGCGACACCGCGCCCGCCGCCGCGAGGACGGAGCGCCGGGAAGTCGGTGGAGTCGATGTGTCGGTCATCTGAGCACTCCCTGCTGTCTGCTGTGCCGCCGGACGGGTCCACCCGGGCATACGCAGCCGGGGGACACGGCGTTCAATCCGGCGTTCAGCCTGCGTCCCTCGTGCGCGTCCGTGCCCGGACGGCCCCTCGTCCGATCCCCAGCGCGTCGCGCGGGCCGACGGGCCGTACGGCGCCGGGCCGCCCCGCCCCGCCTCCTGCCGCGGGGCCCTCGCCTCCCCGCGCTTCGAGCATGCGCGTCGGCGCGGAACACGGACGGAATACGGGCGAACCCCCACCGGTTGGCCCGGCATGGCGACTTTGGGGCTCATCGGCAGTGGACGGATCGGCGGCACGCTCGCGCGACTGGCCGTGAAGGGCGGACTCGACGTCGTGCTCAGCAACTCGCGCGGCCCGGAGACGCTGGCCGGCCTGGTTGCGGAACTCGGCCCCCGGGCTCGGGCGGCGACCCCGGCAGAGGCCGCGGCGGCAGGCGACTGGGTGGTCGTGGCCGTGCCGGTCAAGGCGTACGACACCTTGCCGCGCGAACCCCTCGCGGGCAAGACGGTCATCGACACCGGCAACTACTACCCGCAGCGCGACGGCAGGATCGAGGCCCTGGAGAACGGCTCGACCACGAGCAGCGAACTGCTCCAGCAGTACCTCGGGGAATCGGCGCACGTCGTAAAGGCG
>NZ_DASQNP010000056.1:0-13083 GCF_035644915.1 Streptomyces sp. | reverse complement strand
TCTGCCCTGGTGGGCTGCGGTGGCTGGGGCCGGGGTCGAACCGGCGACCTTCCGCTTTTCAGGCGGACGCTCGTACCAACTGAGCTACCCAGCCGCAGCGGTCCTGACGGGATTTGAACCCGCGGCCTCCACCTTGACAGGGTGGCGAGCACTCCAAACTGCTCCACAGGACCAGACGCGTACGAGCACTAGTCTCGCACAGGGTGGTGCGTGCCCCCAACGGGATTCGAACCCGTGCTACCGCCTTGAAAGGGCGGCGTCCTGGGCCACTAGACGATGAGGGCTGATGGCCCACCTGGGCGCTTCTCAGCGCGTCGGGGACGTGAGAAGCATATGGGATGGCGGGACGGTTCGCCAAAACAGTTTGCCGGGGGTGTTGCCGGGGGCGGTCGGGCGGGGCCGTGCGGACCGGGTCAGTCCGCGGGGGACGGGGCGGTGGGGGAGGGGGAGCTGCCCGGTTCCACGTCGTCCGGCAGCCGGCGGCTGACCTCGGCCGTCGTCGTGCCCAGGCCGCCGAGGGTGATCTCGTCCCACGCCTGGAGCCGCTTGGTCTCCTGGTCCAGGTAGAGCACCGAGGCCATCACCTTCTGCGGCTCGTCGCCCTCGACGGCCCGCAGGCCGCCGCCGCCCGTGGAGCCCTCGATCATCAGCCGGGTGCCGTCCTCCAGCACCTTCGTCTCGCGCCGGTGGACGTGACCGGCCAGGGCCAGCGGCACGTCGCCGTCCGTCTGCTCGGCCGCCACCGGGTTGTGCGCCGCCGCGATGTGCACCGGCCTGCCCCCCGCCGCGCTCTCCCGGATCGCCGCGGCCAGTTCGCGGCCCGCGGCGCGCTCGGCCGGGTCGCCCTGGGCGACCACCGAGCGGTCCGGGGTGAACTGCGGGTCGCCGATGCCCGCGATGCGCAGGCCGCCCACGGTCACCGTCTCGCCGTCGTCCAGGACGTGCGTGTTCTCCAGCTCCTCCAGGTACTTCTGGGTGGTTTCGGAGTCGTGGTTCCCCCGCACCCACACGTACGGGGCGCCGAGGTCCTCCACGGGGTCGAGGAAGCCGTTCTCGGCCGCGGTGCCGTGGTCCATGGTGTCGCCCGTGTCGATGATCACGTCGATCTCGTACTGCTCGACCAGGGACGTGATGATGTGCCACGCCGCGGGGTTGAGGTGGATGTCGGAGACGTGCAGCACCCGGACGGTGTTCGGGTCGGGCCGGTAGGTGGGGAGTGTGGAGGTGGCGTCGTACAGCTTGGTGACGTTGGTCACCAGCCGGGCCAGCTCCTGCTGGTAGACGTCGAACTCGGTGACGATGCTGCGCGCGTTGCCGACCACGCTCGGCGCGCCGGCCAGCAGCCCGGAGAACTTCGGCTCCAGCACCGACTTGGGGTTCCACGTGGCGTACGCCGTCGCTCCGGAGGCGGCCAGCAGCGCGAGGGCGAGCCCACCCGCCGCGAGCGCGCGCCGCGGGCGCCGGTAGACGGCCAGGCCGAGCGCCGTGGCGCCGGTGACCACCGCGACGCAGGACCGCACGGCCAGGTCCCGCGCGCCGGACTGGACGTCCCGGGTGATCTGCCCCTCCAGGCCGCTGATCCGCTCCGGGTGGTCCACCAGCGCCTGGGCGCGCTCGGGGTCGAGCTGGTCGATGCCGACGTCGAGGCGGACCGGGGCGATGTGGCTGTCCAGTTCGAGCGCGCCGAGCGGCGGCACGTCGATCTCCGTGCCCCCGGACACCGAGGGGCGCAGCGCCATCGTGGTGTCCACCGGCCCCACGGGCGCCTTCACGCCGCCCACGGCGAGCAGTCCGAGCCAGGCGCCCAGCAGCGTGACGGCGGTCAGCGCGAGGGCCCGGACCCAGGGGCGCGGAGGGCGGCCGGGGAGGACCGCCGGTGCCGGGCGGCGCGCCCGGCGGCGCCCCGGGAGGAGCCGCCGGGGGAGAGAGCGGGGAACGGCTGCGGCCCTGCGGGCGAAGGCCCGGGAAGGCCGGAGTGGTTCTCGGCTCATGCCGTGCTCTATGCCCGGACGGAGATCGACTATGCGGCGTCGGAGCCCTGCGCGGCCCGGACGCCGTAGCGGACAATGGGCGCGTGCTGGAGATGACGCGCGAGGAGTTCGAGGAACTGGTCGCCGAGGCGCTCGACCGGATTCCCCCGGAGCTGACGCGGCTCATGGACAACGTGGCGGTGTTCGTGGAGGACGAGCCGCCCGCCGACGACCCCGAGCTGCTCGGGCTGTACGAGGGCACGCCGCTGACCGAGCGCGGGGAGTGGTACGCGGGGGTCCTGCCGGACCGGATCACCATCTACCGCGGCCCCACCCTGCGGATGTGCGAGCGCGACGGCGGCGACCGCGAGATGGTCGTCGAGGAGGTGGAGATCACGGTGGTGCACGAGATCGCGCACCACTTCGGCATCGACGACGAGCGGCTGCACGCCCTGGGATACGGATGAGCGACGGCGCCCCGGAGGAGCCCCCCGTCCCGGAGGCGGCATCGGAGGTGGTCGACCCGGACGTCGACCTGCACGTGCCCGCCCACCGCGCCGAGACGGCCGGCGGCCGCGCCCCGGCCGTCCTCGCCGCCGTCGCGGCGGGCGGGGCGCTGGGCTCGCTCGCCCGGTACGGCCTTACGCTCGCCTGGCCCGCTCCGCCCGGCGGCTTCCCCTGGGCGGTGTTCACCGTCAACGCGGTCGGCTGCGCGCTGATCGGCGTGCTGATGGTCGTGGTGGGCGAGCTCGACCGGACGCCCCACCCGCTGGTGCGGCCCTTCCTGGGCGTGGGCGTGCTGGGCGGCTTCACCACCTGCTCCACCTACGCGCTCGACGCCGTACGGCTGGTGGAGGGCGGCGCCGCGGGCACCGCCCTGGCGTATCTGGGCGGCACGCTCGCCGCCGCGCTCGGCGCCGTCCGGGCGGCCGCCGCCGCCACCCGGGCGGTGGTGGCGCGATGACGCCGGCGGTGCCCGCCTGGGTGCTGGTGGCGCTCGGCGGGGCGGTGGGGGCGTGCCTGCGGTACGTGGTGGACCGCGCGGTGCAGGCGCGACACGAATCGCCCTTCCCCTGGGGCACCCTCACCGTCAACGCCGTGGGCAGCCTGCTGCTCGGCGCGGTGACCGGCGCCGTCACGGCGGGTGCCGCCGGGCCGGAGGCGCAGGCGCTCCTCGGCACGGGACTGTGCGGCGCGCTGACGACGTACTCGACCTTCTCCTACGAGACCCTGCGGCTGGCCGAACGCGGCCGGGGGCGGCTGGCGTTGGCGAACGCGGCGGTCACGCCGGCGGTGGCCCTGGGGGCGGTTTACGCGGGTCTGGTCCTGACGCGTGACCTGCTGGGCTGACGGGAGTTGGGCAGGGAGTCCGCCCCACGATCCCGCGTTCCGGAGGTGCCGCCCGTGCGCCGAACCCGATCCGTTCCCCGCACGCCGACCCGTGCGCCCGCCCGCGCCGGGGTCCGCGCGGCCACCGGTGTCCTGCTGATCGCCGCCCTCGGCGGCTGCATGACGGTCGGCTCCTCCTCCGACGGGGAGGGCACCGAGCGGCAGCCGGCCGGGCACCAGGCGTCCCGGGGCGCCGACGCCCCGCGGCCCGGGAGCATGGTGGCGCCGCGCGGCGGCGGCGAGGACCGGGGCGGCGGAGGACGCCCGGCGAAGGACCGGGACGGAAAGGGCCGGGACGAGAAGAAGAAGGGGCGGGACGGGGACCGGGGTGCCACCGAGCCGCCGTCCGCCTCGGCCCCCGCCCCTTCCGCGGGCGCGTCGCGCTCGGCGCGGCCGTCGCCGTCGGCGAGTTCGGGGAAGGGCGGCGGCAGGCCGTCCGCTCCCGCCTCCCCCACGCGCGGCTCGACCGCGCCGCCGCCCCCGGACCCGACCCCGTCCGCCGAGCCGACCCCGTCCGGTGGTGACGGCGGGAGCGGCGGGGGGAGCGGTGGTGACGGTGGTGGTGACGGCGGCGGTGACGGTGGCGGCGGAGACGGTGGCGGTGGCGACGGCGCGGCGGACGCGGCATGGGCGCCGACCGCCCGCCCGGGCCCGGCGAACCGTTCGGTACCGCTGGGGGGTAGACTCGACCCCTCGGTCGTCACCGTCGTCCCGGCCGCCCCGCAGGTCTCCGATCAGACTCCTGAGAAGTGATTTGCGCTTGGGGAAGTTGGGCCGTATGGTGGTAGATCGTTTGATCCCATTTGCCCGGCGCCCATCCTCAGCGCGCCGTGTGGCGCGTTCCTTCCTGAGCCGTGGCTGACCGCATCGAGGCGGTCGTATGCGAAATCACGGAGTTTGTGGGCGCGTGCCATGACTCCGGAAGGTTTCATCTCGCATGTCCGTAACCACCCCTGACGTCATCCTGCCCGAGGACGAAGAGACGATCACGTTCGCCGACCTCGGTCTGCCCGGCGAGATCGTCCGCAAGCTCGCCCACAACGGCGTCACCGTCCCCTTCCCCATCCAGGCCGCGACCATCCCGGACGCCCTGGCCGGCAAGGACGTCCTCGGCCGCGGCCGCACCGGCTCCGGCAAGACGCTGAGCTTCGGCCTGCCCCTACTGGCCCGGCTGGCGGGCGGGCACACCGACCGCAGGCACCCCCGCGGCGTCATCCTCACCCCCACCCGCGAGCTGGCCATGCAGGTCAGCGACGCGCTCCAGCCGTACGGCGACGTCCTCGGACTCAAGCTGAAGGTCGTCTGCGGCGGCACCTCGATGGCCAACCAGATCACCGCCCTGGAGCGCGGCGTGGACATCCTCGTCGCCACCCCGGGCCGGCTGCGCGACCTGATCGGCCGCGGCGCCTGCTCGCTGGACGAGGTGGAGATCGCCGTCCTGGACGAGGCCGACCAGATGGCCGACCTGGGCTTCCTGCCCGAGGTCACCGAGCTGCTCGACATGCTCCCGGCGGGCGGCCAGCGGATGCTGTTCTCCGCGACGCTGGAGAACGAGATCGACACCCTCGTCAAGCGCTACCTCAACGACCCCGTCAGCCACGAGGTGGACGCCGCCCAGGGCGCGGTCACCACCATGACCCACCACGTGCTGATCGTGAAGCCGCGCGACAAGGCGCCGGTCACCGCCGCGATCGCCGCGCGCAAGGGCCGCACGATCGTCTTCGTCCGCACCCAGATGGGCGCCGACCGCGTGGCCGAGCAGCTCCGCGAGGCGGGCGTGCGGGCGGAGGCGCTGCACGGCGGCATGACGCAGGGCGCCCGCACCCGGACGCTCGCCGACTTCAAGGACGGCCGCGTCAACGTGCTGGTCGCCACCGACGTCGCCGCGCGCGGCATCCACGTCGACGGCATCGACCTGGTGCTGAACGTGGACCCGGCCGGCGACCACAAGGACTACCTGCACCGCTCCGGCCGCACCGCCCGTGCGGGCCGCTCCGGCACGGTCGTCTCGCTGGCGCTGCCGCACCAGCGGCGACAGGTCTTCCGGCTGATGGAGGACGCGGGCGTGGACGCCACGCGCCACATCATCGGCCGCGGGGACGCCTTCGACGAGGACGTGGTGAACATCACCGGCGCCCGGTCGCTGACCGAGGTGCAGGCCGAGTCGGCGCTGAACGCCGCCAAGCAGGCCGAGCGCGAGGTGGCCGAGATCACCCGGCAGCTCGAGCGGGCGCAGCGCCGCGCCGCCGAACTCCGCGAGGAGGCCGACCGCCTGTCGGCCCGTGCCGCCCGCGAGCGGGGCGAGGACCCCGAGGCCGCGGTGGCGGCGGTCGCCGAGGCGACCGCGGCAGCGGCGGCGGAGGCCATCGCCGCGGCGGCCGCCGCCGAGGCCGAGGCCGAGGCGCGGCGGGCGCGGGAGGAGCGGTCGTACGAGCGCCGCGACCGGCGCGACGACCGCCGCGACAACCGGGACCGGGACGCCCGCGACGAGCGCCGTCCGTACGGCCGGGACCGCGACGACCGGCGGGACGACCGCCGCGACGACCGGCGCCCCTTCAACCGGGACCGTGACCGGGACCGTGACCGCCGTGACTTCGGCCACCGCGGTGGCGACCACCGGGGTGACCGCCGCCCGTTCAACCGGGACCGCGACGACCGGGGCGGCTTCCGCCGCGACAGCGACCGCCGTGACTTCGGCCACCGTGGTGGCGACCGCCCGTTCGGCGGCGACCGTCCGTTCAACCGGGACCGGCGCGACGAGCGCCGTCCCTACGGCCGCCACGACGACCACCGCGGCGGTGACCACCGCGGCGGCGGCCACTCGTACGACCGCCGGGCCGACAAGCCGCGCTGGAAGCGCAACGGCTGACACCCGGCACCCGGAACCGGCAGGGGCCCGGTCTGAAGCAACCGCTTCGGACCGGGCCCCCGGCGCGTTCGGGGGAACCCCGGGCGGAACGTCATCCCACCGGCCGCACGCCCGTCACGCCGTGCGCAATGCCTTCGAAGCGCGGCCCGTCTCCGGGCTATGCTTCGGGGGCGGGCCGTTAGCTCAATTGGCAGAGCAGTGGACTTTTAATCCATTGGTTGTGGGTTCGAGTCCCACACGGCCTACCGCCCGCAGGAAGGGAGTTCCCTTCCGACCTGCCGCTTGGCGCCCCGACCGGACCTCACCGGTCGGGGCGCTCCTCTTTCCGGTTTCCGGCCTTTCCGGCCTCGTTCGTGAGCAGCGCGCGGACGAGTACGCGGCGGAGCGGCGGGGCCGTCCCCGTCGTGGTGTCCGGCCGGGGCCCCGTGCGGGAGCGCGGACGCCTCGGCCGTACGGGCGCCCGTGGCGCCCTGCCCGCGGTCTTCCGTCACCGCCGGCCGGTCGGCGGCCGTGTCCGGGGTCCCGTCTCCCGCAGACCGCGCCCGTCCTGCGGGGACGCCCCGGCGGGTTCGGGGCCGGGCGGCCGGATCAGGAGGTCGCAGCGGCCGACTCCGTAGGAGAGCAGGCATATGGTGTGGGGGCGCGAGGCGGCTTCGGACTGGTTGATGTGCAGCACACGGTCGCCGAGGGACAGGTACTCGGGCAGGGGCCCCCACAGCGACCGGCTCACCGTGACCCTGGTGATGCCGGGCCAGCGCTCTTCCAGCGCGGAGATGAGGGCGGGCAGTTCACGCGTGAGGTCGCGGGAGCGGGGCCGCCAGATGCCGTCCAGCCGGTGCGGTCCGGTGCCGGACGGGAACAGGGTCAGCCAGGCGGGGAGGTCCGGGGCCCGGGGCGGGGGCGCCGGGTGTCCGGTCCTGGTCATGCCGTGCTCCTGGTCGCGGGGGACCCTGTGGCAGCGGCGCTCCCTGTTGCGCCGGCCCGCGTCGTCTCGGCGGCGATCAGTTCGCTCGCGGTGAGCGCGGAGCGCGGGTCGGCGGACGCGGCCATCAGCCGGGCGGCCACGGTGGAGTCGGTCTCCGGGGGGATCACCAGCAGGTCCCAGCGGCCGGGGGCGTAGGACAGCAGCAGGAGCTTGTGCGGATCCAGTTCCGCCCCGAACCAGCCGGCCTTCACCACGTGCCCGTTGACGGGGACCTTGCGCGGAACGACCGGCCAGTGCCGGGAGTTGACCGCGATGCGGGTGATCCGCCCCCACAGGGGGTCCAGGGCGTCGACCAGGGCGGGAAGCTCCCCCAGCAGGTCGCGGGAGCGGGGCCACCAGGCGCCGTCCAGGGGCCCGTGGGAGAGGTCCGCGGTCTTCAGCGCGACACGGGCGGGCGGGGCCGCGGCGGTCATGTGCCGGAGCGGGGAACGATCGGTAGTCGCGAACACGGCGCGAACCTGTCTCCGGGCCCGTGGACAGCGGCCCGGCATCATCACTCGTCGGGAACGACGCCGGCCTGGCAGCCGGTATGCGACATGCTCTCGACATCTCCAGCCTACTCTCCGGTGCGGCCGGACGGACCGCGCCGGAGGGCCGGGTTTCCCGCTCGGGGACCGGAGCGTCCACCGCCTCGGGACAGGTCCTCGCGACGGCCCTCGCGACAGGTCCTCGGGACCGGGCCTTCACCACGGCCGGGCGTCCCGTCCGCCCGGCGTCCGAGGGCTAGCCGGGGACGCGGGCGTGCCGGATCGGGGCTCCGGCCCGGTGGAGGCCGGCGAGTGCCTGCCGGTAGGAGGCGATCAGCCCGGTCTCCAGGTAGTCCACTCCCAGTTCCTCGCAGTGGCGGCGGACGATGGGCCGGGCCCTGCGCAGGTTGGGGCTGGGCATGCTGGGGAACAGGTGGTGCTCGATCTGGTGGTTCAGCCCGCCCAGCAGGATGTCGGTGAACCGGCCGCCGCACACGTTGCGCGAGGTGAGCACCTGGCGGCGCAGGAAGTCCGGGCGGTCCTTGCCGGTCAGGATCGGCATGCCCTTGTGGTTGGGGGCGAAGATGGAGCCGAGGTAGACGCCGAACAGGCACTGGTGGACGAGCAGGAAGGCGATCGCCATGCCGAGCGGCAGCACCAGGAACAGCGCGGTCAGGTAGACCGCGAAGTGCGCGAACAGCAGCACGCCTTCCAGGACGCGGTTCTTCAGGGAGCGGTTGGCCAGTGCCCTCGCGCTCGCCACGTGCAGGTTGAAGCCCTCCAGCGTGAGCAGCGGGAAGAACAGAACGGCCTGTGAACGGCCGATCAGGCGGGGCAGTCCCCTGGCGGCGCGGGCCTGGTTCTGGGACCAGACCAGCAGGTCGGGGGCGATGTCGGGGTCGAGTTCCTCGTGGTTGGGGTTGGCGTGGTGCCGGGTGTGCTTGTCCTGCCACCACCCGTAGCCCATCCCGATGCAGGCACCGGCGATCCGTCCGGCCAGCTCGCTGGGCTTGCGCAGCCGGAACACCTGACGGTGGGCCACGTCGTGGGCGACCAGGGCGACCTGGCCGAAGACCAGGGCGAGGAAGGCGCCGACCGCCAGCGTCCACCAGCTGTGGCCGACGAGTGCGAAGGCGGTCCAGCCGCCGGCGTAGAGCGCGGCCACCACCGTGATCCGGACCGCGTAGTAGCCGGGGCGGCGGTCCATGAGACCTGCGTCGGCGACCTTCTTCGCCAGTCGGGCGAAGTCACTGCCGGACGCGTGCGGGGGTGGAGGGTGGGAAGTGGTGCGCATGGTCATGGTGATGGGTCCTTTCCGGGACGCGCGGTTGTGTGGGCCGGGCCGTGGCCCGGTTCCCGGGGATGTGTCGTGAGCGGGCCGGTACCGGCCGTGGTGTGGGGCACGGGCGGTCAGCCGGTCCGCGGGCGCTGTTCCCCAGGCCGCCGGGACGGTGTGCGCCGGGTGGGGCACCGGGGCCAGGAGGGTGCGTGCACGGCGCGGGCGGGGCTGGGGGGCAGAGGCCTCCTTGCGCGGGATGCGCGGGCTGTGGGCGTGCGGCCCGGTCTCACAGCGCGATGTACTCGCGGATCCCGCCTCGCACCGTCGGCCTGGGATCGCCGATGGCGAGGGGAAGGGTGGGGAAGCGGTCGGCCAGGTACCCGGGGGTGAGCGGTGGTCCGAGCGGCAGGACGCCCCTGCCGTCGGTGCCCTCCTGCCACTGGCCGCCCCGGGCCTCGCGGACCCGGGCGACCCGGCCACCGACGACGTGGACGACGGCGCGCAGGAGCGGGCGCTTGCCCCTGGCGACGGCGGACCGCGTGCGGTCGGCGTCCCGCTGGGCCGGACTGTCCTCGCCCTGCCCGGTCTCACCGTGGAGCCGCCCGTCCGGGGCGGCCTTCGCCGTGCGGCCGCCGCGGTGGACGGCCATGACCACACCGGCGGCGCGTTCGTGGGCCCGTACGGTCCTGGGATCCGGGCCCAGCAGGGCGGCGGCCTGACCGGCCCCTCCGGCTCTCGCCACGATCGTGCGGGTCACCGCCGCGTGCTCCTCGCGGAGCGCCTCCTGGCGGGCTTCGATGGTGCGCAGTCGATCGAGGAGATCGCGCATGTCAATCCTTCATGGCATGGGCCGGAGGCCCTCACCTCCCTTTGTCCTCTGTTTCCGGGACGCTGTCAAAGGGAGGGGCCCGGCCGGAGGCCCCTCACGGACGGCCGTCCCGTACCACGGCAGGCGTGGACGGGCCGGTCGCCCGTGGCCGGCCGGGTCGGGGCGGAGTACGGTGGAAGGACCGGGAGCACTTCGCACACCGGCTCCCATGCGGGTGTCGTTTCCGGTGAGGAACTACACCGGGCAGTCGACGACGGGCCCGGAGGCGGGTTCGAGTCATGATCATGACCACCGACCGGACGCCGGCCCGTGAGCGCGTTTCACCGCCACCGGCCCGTGTGTTCATGGCGACGGCGGGTGTGCCTCCCGGACTCGTGGGTGTGGACGGTGTCTGGTGGCCCCGCTCCCGCGACCTCTTCCGCGAACTCCCCGCCCTGACGGACGTGTTGGACGACAGGTGGGGGCGTGTCACGCGCGTCACCGTGAATCCGGCCTGCTGGCCCGTCATCCCGCGTACGGTGCCCGTCACCGGGCGCACCGTGACCGTGGGGCGGTTCATGGGCGAGCAGCATCCGCACGAACTGGTCCTGCTCTCCCACACCGCCGGCCGCTGGGACCTGTTGGTGATCCCGCCGGAGACGACGGGTGCGGAGGCCGCCGCCTGGCTGCTGTCCGCCGGGGCCGCTCCGGGAAGCCCCCTCACCGCCGACCGGCTCATGGCGTACGGGGACGCAACCCGCGCCGTTGCCGATCCCCCGGGCGGGGAACGGAAGCGGGAGGCCCGTGACGGGGTCTCCTCCTCGCCGCTCCCGCTCCCGACCGGGTTCCCGCTGCCCGCGCGAAGGCCGTGAGGACGTGGAGATCATCGCCGTCGTGGCAGCGATCATCGGAATGATCCTGTTGGGAGCCCTCCTGATCCGCCGGCTCAACGCCCAGCACGATGAACGGATCGCGGCATTTCGCTACAGCGACGCTCTGCCCGGGGTCGGCCGGCGGCGCGCGGAGCCGGAGCGCCGGCGGTCGGCGGACGGGGTCACCGGGCCGCCTGACGACACCGTCCACCGCGAAGACCGCGGCGGGGCCGCGGACGGCCTCGCACACCATCCCGCCCCGGAGGAACTCCGGAGGAGCGGGACCACCATGGAACCAGCGGAATCGACGCCCCCGGAGGGGCGCGCCGAGGTGCGCATCGTCGCGGCGTCGCCCGAGGTCGCCCGCCGGGTCGCGGACGTCCTCCGGAACTGCTTCGCCTCCACCGAACAGCGCAGCTACCCCGCCGACGGCGAAGGCGGGACCCGGCTCCACCTCACCGTGGACACCACCCGCGTGGCGGGACCCGCCCGGTCCTGGCTCGCCGCCAGCCGGTACTCCGGGGACGACCGCACCCGGACGGACGAGATCTGAGGTGGCATCCGGACGGGAAATGCCGGAAAAGTCGTGCGGGCGTAGCATGGGGAGTGGGCCGGTGCACTCTCACGTGCGATGGCCCGGAAGGGCGGCCCCGGTGTGTATACGCCGGGGCCGTTGTCACAGGTGCCGAGGGCCGTGGACAGGAGTGAGCCGGAAGGACGGAGGGCACCCGCCGGAGTCGTGCCGTGGATTTCCGCAGGAGGACTCGCGGCGACCGGCAGCGACCGACGGCGCATCCACCAGCGATCCGCTCAGGGAGCAGAGGCATGATCCAGCCAGCCGACATCCGTGAATGGCGCAATCACGACGTCATTGACCTGCAAGGACACAAGATCGGCGCGCTTGAGGCGATCTACGTGGACACGACGACCGACGAGCCCGCCATGGCCACCGTCCGGGTCGGACTGCCCACCCGCCAGCACCTGGTCTTCGTCCCCGTCGACAAGGTGGTCGCCGGACCGGACTACCTCAAGGTCCCGTACGCCAAGGCACTGGTGAAGAAGGCCCCGTCCATCGGCATGGACGACGTCCTCCCCGCCGAGCAGGAGAAAGAGGTCTTCGAGTACTACAGCATGACCTACCACCCGGGCGCCGCCGGCGAGCGGCAGCTCGCGCGCCGCTGACCGGCCGCGCCCGGCCGGACCGAAAGAGGTGTCCACAGCATGGCGATCTTTCTGTTCCTCGTCCTCGTGGCCGTCGTCCTGGGAATCATCGGTGTGATGGTGGAGACCCTGGCCTACCTGCTGGCCATCGGCATCGCGGTCCTGGTGATCGCCGTCGTCTTCCTCGCCGTGCACCTGTCCCGGCGCTCCCGCCGGCGCCACCCCGTCCGGTGAGGCGAGGGAGGCGAGAAAGTCACCGGGAGCCCTGGCCCCCGCACAGCCCCCGTCCCCGAGCCCGTTCCGGTGGGGCGGTCGGCGGGAGGCCCCTGTAGGGCCGCCGTGCCGCGCGGCGGTACGCGGCCTCCCTCGCGCCGGACGATCCGTCCGGACGATCCGCAGGGAACCGGGACCGGGCCCGCCCTTTCGGGTTCCGCCGGCTCCCGGCGCTCCTGCCCGAGCCGTCCCCGGCTCCGTGACGGCCGGGTCCGTGACCACCGTGAACACACACCGCCGTGACGCCGCGGGTCCTCCGCCCGTGAGGGCCGGCCGTCAGGTGCGGGCGGCCGGCCCGGACCGGGTGCCGAACTTCCCGCGCCAGGCGAGGGAGACGTACACCAGCGCCACCAGGACGGGGACCTCGATCAGCGGGCCGACGACGCCGGACAGCGCCTGGCCGGAGGTGACGCCGAAGGTGGCGACGGCGACCGCGATGGCCAGTTCGAAGTTGTTGCCCGCGGCGGTGAACGCCAGGGTGGCGGTGCGGTCGTAGGGCAGGCCGATGGCCCTGCCCAGGGCGAAGGCGCCGAACCACATCAGCGCGAAGTACACCAGCAGCGGTACCGCGATCCGGGCCACGTCCCAGGGCCGGGAGGTGATCGTCTCCCCCTGGAGGGCGAAGAGGATCACGATGGTGAACAGCAGCCCGTACAGCGCCCAGGGGCCGATGCGCGGCAGGAAGCGCTGCTCGTAGTTTTCCCGGCCCATCTTCTTCTCACCGAGGTGGCGGGTGAGGAACCCGGCCGCCAGCGGGACGCCGAGGAAGATGATGACGTTGAGGGCGATCTCCCCCGCGGAGACGTCCAGCCGCCCGCCGTCGCCCAGGCCCAGCCAACCGGGCAGCAGGTCCAGGTAGAACCAGCCCAGCAGGCCGAAGGCCAGCACCTGGAAGAGGGAGTTCAGCGCCACCAGGACGGGGACCTCGATCAGCGGGCCGACGACGCCGGACAGCGCCTGGCCGGAGGTGACGCCGAAGGTGGCGACGGCGACCGCGATGGCCAGTTCGA
>NZ_DASQNP010000055.1:0-32162 GCF_035644915.1 Streptomyces sp. | reverse complement strand
GCCTGTACGACCTGCAGGAGCTGGAGTGCGGGGGAGAGCCGGGCACGGCCGGCGGGAGGGCCGGGGTGGACGGCGACAGCAGCCACAGCCTCCTGCTCTGCCTGCCTCCCGTGTCCGCCATGTCCATATCCGTCTGCTCCTGACGGACCGGAGGGCGTCCGGTCACGGGAAGCGGCGCCCCGGCCGGGGCGCCGGAACGCAACGGCGACGAGAGGGCGGCGATGAGGGACGAGATGAGCCTGTACGACCTGCAGGAACTGGAGAGCGCACGGCCCCCGGGTGCGCCCGGCCGGGAGGACGGCTGGCAGGGCGACAGCCACACGAGCCTGCTGGCGTGCGACAACTCCTCCGAGCTGTCCATCCTCCTCTGCGTCTGACGGTCGGCCGCCCGCTCCACGGATTCCCGGAGCCGGCCGGTTCCGGGGAGGTTCCCTCCCCCGGCGGGGAGGCCACCGAAGGAGACGCGGACATGAGGGAACTCGGTCTGTACGACCTGCAGGAACTGCAATCCGAAGAAGAGTCGGTGACGGACGGTCGGACGGTCGGCGACAGCACCCACAGCGTGCTGTGCGACCCCCTCTCCGTCATGTCCCTGATCGTCTGCGGCTGACGGGCCGCAGGATCGGCCGGACGGCCGGTGCCGCCCGCGGACCCCGCGGGCGGCACCGTGCGCGTCCACCGGCCGGAGGGCGGCGGGGTGCGGCCGGATCAGGCGGCCTTGGCCTTGGTGGCGTAGATGTCCACGTACTCCTGGCCCGACAGCCGCATCACGTGGCTCATCACCTCGTCCGTCACGGCCCGCAGCACGTAGCGGTCGCGGTCCATGCCGTCGTAGCGGGAGAAGTCCAGCGGCTCGCCGAAGCGGACCGTGATCCGGCGGCCCGGGCCGACGCGGGGCAGGCCCCGGCCGCCCGGCTGCACGCGGTCGGTGCCGATCATCGCGAACGGGACCACCGGCGCCCCGGTCATCAGCGCCAGCCGCGCGATGCCGGTGCGGCCGCGGTACAGGCGGCCGTCGGGGGAACGGGTGCCCTCCGGGTAGATGCCGAAGACCTTGCCCTCCTCCAGCACCCGGCGGCCGGTCATCAGGGCCGCCACGCCGCCGTGCCCGCCGTCGCGGTCCACGGGGATCATGCCGACGCCGGTGAAGAACCAGGCCATCAGACGGCCCTTGAGGCTGGTGCCGGTGACGTACTCGTCCTTGCCGATGAAGAAGACCTGCCGGTCGACCACGAGCGGGAGGATCATCGAGTCGATGAACGTGAGGTGGTTTCCGGCCAGGATCACCGGACCGCTGCCCGGAATGCGCTCGGCCCCCTCGACCCGGGGACGGAACAGCACGCGCAGCAGCGGTCCGAGCAACGCCTTGATGAGCTGGAAACGGGACAACATGCCCTCCGGTCGTGACGGTCAGCGCGCACACCCGCGCAGGTGAGGACGATACTCGCGGATCTCCGCGGCGCGCGCGCCGGGTTCACACGACGGATACCCGGTGTCGGTGTCCTTTGTCAGCCGTTTGCGTCACGTTCCGCCC
Organism: Streptomyces sp.; assembly: GCF_035644915.1. Lineage (GTDB taxonomy): Bacteria > Actinomycetota > Actinomycetes > Streptomycetales > Streptomycetaceae > Streptomyces. The sequence goes on along the minus strand of NZ_DASQNP010000055.1, from coordinate 30,628 downwards.
GCGGTCTCCCGGCGGACGGCGGGGCGCGCCTACCATGCGCGGGTCCCGTCGCTTGTCAGGTGCGGGACAGGAGCGAGCAGGCGTGGGGAGAGGAGTGCCCGTGGCAGGGGAACAGGTGCGGCGGCCCGGCCGCCGAACGGTGCTGGGCGCGGCGGTGCTGAGTGCGGGGGCGCTGGGCGCGGGACCGGCGGCCGCGGCCGCCGGGCGGGGCCGTCCGGGCCGGGGGCGCGGGGCCCTGCCGGTGCCCGCCGTCATCGCCCACCGCGGCGCCAGCGGCTACCGCCCCGAGCACACCCTCGGGGCGTACCAACTCGCCCTCGACATGGGCGCGGACGTCATCGAGCAGGACCTCGTCCCCACCAGGGACGGCCACCTGGTCTGCCGTCACGAGAACGACATCACCGGCACCACGGACGTGGCCGACCACCCGGAGTTCGCCGACCGGAGGACCACCAGGACGGTGGACGGCACGGAACTCACCGGCTGGTTCACCGAGGACTTCACCCTCGCCGAACTCAAGACGCTCCGCGCCACCGAGCGCATCCCGGACACCCGCCCGCACAACACCCTCTACGACGGCCGCTGGACGGTGCCCTCCTTCGAGGAGGTGCTGCGCTGGGCCGACCGCGAGGGCCGCAGGCGCGGACGGCCGGTCCACCTCCACGTCGAGACCAAGCACCCGAGCTACTTCCGCGGGCTGGGACTCGGCCTGGAGGAGCCGCTGGCGCGGCTGCTGCGCAGGTACGGCCGGCACCGCGCCGACTCCCCGACCTTCCTGCAGTCCTTCGAGCCCGGCAGCGTGCGGCGGCTGGGCGAGTTGGTGGAGACCCCGCGCGTGGTGCTGCTGTCCTCCGCCGGCTCCCGGCCGTGGGACTTCGTGGAGTCCGGCGACCCGCGCACCGTGGCCGACCTGGTCACGCCCGAAGGGCTGGAGTGGATCTCCGGCTTCGCCCAGGGCATCGGCCCCACGCTCGACCTCGTCATCCCCCGCCGGGCGGACGGACGGCTCGGCGAGCCCACCACCCTGGTCCGCGACGCACACGCCCGGGGCCTGCTGCTCCACCCGTACACCCTGCGCAACGAGAACCGGTTCCTGCCCGCCGACTTCCGCCGCGGCACCGACCCCGACGCGTACGGGGACGCCTTCGGGGCCCTGCGGACGTACTTCGCCACCGGCATCGACGGCATCTTCTCCGACCACCCGGACACGGCGCTGCTGGCCGCCGAGGACTTCCGCCGGGGCTGAACGCCTCCCCGGCGCCGGGCCTCCGGCACCGGGGCCGCACCGGCTCGTGGACGCCTCACCCGCGCGGGTGATCACCGGCCGTCCGCGCAACCGGTGCGCCGTACCGTGCCGTCCCGGCAGCCGTGACGCCGGACGACACCCTCCCCGCCCCTCCAGCCGCCCACCCGGCCGCCCTCCCGCCGTCCCTCCGCCCCCTGCTGGCGGCCGAGTGCGCCGCGGAGGCGGCCGGCCACGGCGTCGAACCCGCCGACCTCGAACAGGCGGTGTGGCTGCGCTGGCTGGAACGCGGCCGGGCGGGCGGTCCGCCGTCCCGTCCCGAGCACTGGCTGCGCGCGGCCGTACGGGCCGAGGTGCGGGCCGCGCGGCGCCGGGCGCGGCGCGAGGTGCCCTACGACCCGGTGACGTCCGCACCCGGGGGCGGGCCGGCGCCCGGCGCCGGGGACGGCGCCGGGGACACCGACAGCGCCGAGAGCCGCGTCCTGCGCGCCGAACGGCGGCGGATCCTGCGCGCGGCGGTCGGGAGGCTGCCCGGCCGGTGCCCCGCGGTGCTCGCCGCCCTGCTGTCGGACCGGGACCCCACCTACCCAGAGGTGGCCCGCGAGTTGGGAATCTCACAGGGCAGTCTGGGGCCGATGCGTTCCCGTTGCATCGATTGCCTGCGCAGAATGCTCACGACGGAGGTTGCGCCTCCCGGGCTCGGGGGAAGGGTGCGGTAAACCACCGGCGTCATCAGGGCAGACAGTTCGGGTGCGCGACCCTCGTTCCCACACGTGCGCCCGGGCGAGACACATCATGGGGAGACGTGCGCACATGGGAATGAGCGTGACCATCTCTGCGGCGAAGGACAGCGACGCCGAGCAGATCCTCAAACTGCAGTACCTCTGCTACCAGTCCGAGGCCGCGCTGTACGGCGACTACGGCATCGAGCCGCTCACCCAGACCCTCGACGACCTGCGCGCCGAACTGGCCCACGGCTGCGTGCTGGTGGCCCGGCTCGGCGAGGAGGTCGTCGGCTCGGTGCGCGGCGGCGTCGACGACGACGGCACGGCGACGCTCGACAAGCTGATCGTGCATCCCCGCATGCAGCGGCACGGCCTCGGCAGGCGGCTGCTGTCGGCGATCGAGGAGCGGCTGGCGGAGGAACGGTCCGTCAAGCGCTACCGGCTGTTCACCGGCCACCGCAGCGCGGGCAACCTGCGCCTCTACAGCAGGCTCGGCTACACCCCCGTGGGCACCGAACGGGTCTCCGCCCGGCTGACCCGGATCACCCTGGAGAAGACCCTGGGGGAGACCCTGGAGGAGGAGGCCGTCTCCCAGGACTACGCGGCCAGCGCCTGATTCCCCGGCACCCGTGGCACCCGTCCGGGCCGGGCCGCCGGGCCCCGGGCCGTCCGTCCGGGCCCCTACGCCGCCCGCCGCCGCGAGCGCCGCAGCCACGCCAGGCCGAGGACCGGCAGGACCAGCGGAAGCAGCAGGTAGCCCAGGCCGTAGTCCGACCAGACCGTCGCGTCCGGGAAGGCGTCCGGGTCGAGCACGGTCCAGGTGCCGACCGTCAGCACCCCGGCCAGTTCCGCCGCGCAGCCGGCCGTCGCCACCGTACGGGCGACCCCGCCGCCGCGGACCAGGGCGAGGGTGATGACCACGTACACCACCGCGGCCACCGCCGAGAGCACGTAGGCGAGCGGCGCCTCGTGGAAGCGGGTGGCGAGCTGGAAGGCCGAGCGGGAGGTGGCGCCGACGGCGAAGACCCCGTACACCGTGACCAGCAGCCGGCCCGGGCCGTGGCCGAGTCCCTCCGGGGCGTTCCCCGCGGCGGGCGTCCGCGGCTTCTCAGCCATGACCGCCGCCTCCCCACACGTCGTACAGCCGCACCTGGAGCACGGCCATCACCACCGCGCCCGCGGCCACCGTCGCCGAGCCCCAGCGGGTCCGCTCGGCCAGCGACATGAAGCCGACCGCGGGGACGCAGGCCACGATGCCCAACAGGTAGCCGACGAAGACCACCGTGCCGCCGTCCGGCCGCTCGCCGCGCGCGAGCTGCACGATGCCGACGACCAACTGGACCAGGGCGAGCGCGGTCACCACGGCCATGCCGGCGAAGTGCCAGTCCTTGGTCGGCTGGTCCCGGTAGGCCGCGAAGCCGCACCAGGCGGCCAGGGCGAGCGCGGCCACGGCGACCGCGACCGTCAGCGGGGTGAGCATGTCGGCACTGTATTACGGACGAAACGGCCCACCGCGTGCGGCCCCCGGGCGCCTCGTACGCCGGCCGGGGTGAGGAGCCGCGCCGACGCCGCGCCGTCCGGCAGCGGCGGAACCCCGCTGCCGTCTCCGGAGTCCGTCGCCCGCCGCCGGACCCGCCGGGCGCGGGAGTACGGCGTCGCCGCCGGGGACCCCGTCCGGGGCGGGCCCGGCCCCGCCGGGCCCTGTCCGCCGGTCGCCGCGAAGCCGGGCGTGGACCCGGCGCGCCGCGTGGGTCCCCGGGGACGCCCCGGCCGGATCGGCGGCGGGCCGCGCGGCGGGTATGACAACCGTGGCCTTGGCCACAACGCGCGAGCGCGGCGACCTGCCCGCCCATGCCCGTGGTAAGGATCTGTCGGCCGTGTCCGTGCAGGTCACGGCCGGTGGACCGGGGATCGTCACGGAGGACTGAACGGGTGCCGCACCCTTGCCGGTTGTCCACTATCCGGACAACGTGTCCGCCATGTGCGTACGGGAGTCGGACATCTGGTTTACTCGTCGCCATGACCGCGACGAGCATCCGCATCCCCGCGACCGAGGCGACGACGACGCCCGGTGCTCGTTGCATGTGTCGAATGTGTCACCGCTGAGGGCCCCCGTCTGAGCCGCCTCGCGCCCCGAAGCGAGACCTGAGCCCCGCTCCGCGCCGACCACCGGCACGGACCGGACCCGCTCGGCCCGCGCTCACCCGCAGTCCCGTCGCTCCACGGCGCTCCGGGCTGCCGGTTCCCACCTCTTTCGCCAGGAACACCCCCGTGCCCGGCGCCGTACCCGCGCGCCGCGCACTCGACAGTGACGGACACCCACCCAGTGATCACCACTACGGGACTCACCAAGGTCTACCGATCCCGCGGCCGCGACGTGACCGCGCTCGACGGCGTCGATCTGCACGTCCGCGAGGGCGAGGTCTTCGGCGTCGTCGGACGCAGCGGCGCCGGGAAGTCCTCCCTCATCCGCTGCGTCAACCTGCTGGAGCGGCCCACCTCCGGCACGGTCGTCGTCGACGGCCAGGACCTCACCGCCCTGGCCGGACGCGGACGGCGGGCCGGCGCCGAGCTGCGCCGGGCGCGCAGCCGCATCGGCATGGTCTTCCAGCACTTCAACCTGCTGTCTTCCCGGACCGTCCAGGGCAACGTCGAATTGCCGCTGGAGATCCTGGGAGTCCCCGGCCGGGAGCGCGCCCGCAAGGCGCGGGAACTGCTCGGACTGGTCGGCCTCGCCGACCACGCCCGCGCCTGGCCCGCCCAGCTCTCGGGCGGGCAGAAGCAGCGCGTCGGCATCGCCCGCGCGCTCGCCGGCGACCCCAAGGTGCTGCTGTCGGACGAGGCCACCTCCGCCCTCGATCCCGAGACCACCCGCTCCGTCCTGTCCCTGCTGCGCGACCTCAACCGGCAGCTCGGTCTGACGGTGCTGCTCATCACGCACGAGATGGACGTCGTCAAGACGGTCTGCGACTCGGCCGCGCTGATGCGCGACGGCAGGATCGTCGAGTCCGGCACCGTCTCCGGGCTGCTGGCCACCCCCGGCTCGGAACTGGCCCGCGAGCTGTTCCCCCTGGGCGGCCGGCCCGGAGCGGGGGAGCACACCGTCGTGGACGTCACCTTCCACGGCGAGAGCACGGCCCGGCCGCTGATCTCCCAGTTGTCGCGCACCTACGACATCGACGTGTCGATCCTGGGCGCGGCCATGGACACCATCGGCGGCCGCCAGGTCGGCCGGATGCGGATCGAACTCCCGGGCCGCTACGAGGACAACGTCGTACCGATCGGCTTCCTGCGCGAGCGGGGCCTGACCGTGGAGGTCGCGGAGGAGACGGACGGCGCGGCGGGCGCGAAGGCGGCCGAGGCGGCCGAGGAGACCGGAGGGGCGGCGACGGCGGAAGAAGCGGCGGAGGCCGCGGAGACCGCAGAGACCGCGAAGACCGCGGAGACGGTGGAGGAGGCCCGATGACCTGGCAGGAGATGCAGCCGATACTGCTCCAGGGCACCATCGACACGCTCTACATGGTCGGCTGGTCCACCCTCGTCACCGTCCTCGGCGGACTCCCGCTGGGCGTCCTGCTGGTGCTCACCGACCGCGGCGGGCTGCTGGCGAACAGAACGGTCAACAAGGCCCTCGGCGTCGTGGTCAACGTCGGGCGCTCCCTGCCCTTCATCGTCCTCGTCGTCGCCCTGATCCCCTTCACGCGCATGGTCGTGGGCACTTCCATCGGGCCGACGGCCGCCGTGGTGCCGCTGTCCATCGGCGCCATCCCCTTCTTCGCCCGGCTGGTGGAGACCGCCGTGCGCGAGGTGGACCACGGCCTGGTCGAGGCCGTCCTGTCCATGGGCGGCGGCACCGGCACGGTCGTCTTCAAGGCGCTGCTGCCGCAGGCGCTGCCCTCGCTCGTGGCCGGCCTGACCACCACCGTCATCACCCTCGTCAGCTACTCCGCGATGGCCGGGGCGGTGGGCGCCGAGGGACTGGGCAGCAAGGCCATCACCTACGGCTATCAGCGGTTCGAGACCGGCTTCATGGTCGCCACCGTCGTCGTGCTGCTGGCCATCGTCACCGCCGTGCAGCTCCTGGGCGACGGCGTGGTGCGGCTGCTCTCCCGCCGGGAGCGCACCGCCTCCTGAGCCTCCCCCCACGCAACCCCCCACACCCCCACGGGAACCCCCCACGAAAAGCCGGACCCCTTGTCCGGCGCCAACGGAAAACACCGCGACACCAAAGACACGGAAAGAGGCACTCTTCGTGCGCACCGTCCTGAAGACCACCGTCGCCGCCGCGGCCACCGCCGCCCTCACCCTCGGCCTGGCCGCCTGCGGCACCGACTCCGACCCCGCCGCCGGCGGCCCGGCGGACTCCGACGCCCCGCTGACCGTCGCCGCCTCCCCGACCCCGCACGCCGACATCCTCGGCTTCGTCCGGGACAACCTGGCGAAGAAGGCGGGACTGAAGCTGGAGGTCAGGGAGTTCACCGACTACGTCCTGCCCAACACCGCCACCGAGAACGGCGAGGTCGACGCCAACTACTTCCAGCACAAGCCGTACCTGGACGACTTCAACGCCAAGCAGGGCACCCACATCGTGCCCGTGGTGGACGTGCACCTGGAGCCGCTGGGCCTGTACTCCTCCACCCTGAAGAAGGCGTCGGAGCTCACCGCCGGCTCCACCGTCGCGGTGCCCAACGACACCACCAACGAGGGCCGCGCCCTGAAGCTCCTGGACGACCACGGCCTGATCGAGCTGAAGGAGGGCGCCGGGGACGACGCCACCCTCTCCGACATCGCCGACCGCAAGGGCCTGAAGTTCAAGGAGCTGGAGGCCGCCGCCCTGCCCCGCTCCCTGGAGGACGTGGACGCCGCCGTCATCAACGGCAACTACGCCATCGAGGCCGACCTGGAGCCCGCGAAGGACGCCCTCGCCCTGGAGAAGGCGGAGGGCAACCCGTACGCCAACTTCCTCGCCGTGAAGAAGGGGAACGAGGACGACCCGCGGGTGAAGAAGCTCGCGGAGCTGCTGACATCCAAGGAGGTCGCGGAGTTCATCGAGAAGAAGTACCACGGCTCGGTCGTCCCCGCCGCGGGCCCCGACGCCTCCTGACGCCCGCGTCCCGCGGGCCGGCACACCGGGCCCCGGCCCCTTCGGGGGGCCGGGGCCCGGCGCTGCGCACCGCCCCGACGATGCTGCATGCTGGGCACCCCACCCCTTCAGGCTGGAGCGGCGCATGACATCCATCTTCCCGGAGATCTCGATCAGTACGGAGCGGCTCGTGCTGCGTCCCCTCGAGGAGGCGGACGTCCCCGCGTTCACGGAGATGATGAACGACGAGCTGGTCACCGCCTGGACCTCCGTACCCGTCCCCTACACCGAGGACGACGCCCGGGAGTGGATCACCCGCGGGGCACCCGCGGAACGGACGGAGGGACGCGGCATCGTCTTCGCCGTCACCGAGTTCCTCACCCAGCGCCTGGTCGGCACCGTCCACCTGCGGAAGACCGACTGGCGGGTGCTGTCCGCCGAGGCGGCGTACGTGATCGCCCCCTGGGCGCGCGGCGAGGGGTACGCCGCCGAGTCGGTGCTGGCCGCGGCCCAATGGCTGTTCCACGACCGGAAGTTCGAGCGGCTGGAGATCCGCACCCCCGCCGACAACACCGCCTCCCAGCAGGTCGCCCAGAAGATCGGCTGCGTCAGCGAGGGCGTGCTGCGCAACGCCTGGATAGCCCGCACCCGCACCGAGGACGGCGGCTGGACCGACGTCCGCACCGACCTGATCGTGTGGAGCCTGCTGCCGGAGGACCTGGACGGGACGCCCGGGGAGATGGCCGGCGCCGGCGGCTACTCCTCCTACCCGGAGTGGCGCTGACCGTCCGGCCCGCCCCCTGACGGACCGGCACGCACCGGGCGCGGTAACCTCACTGCGGCGATCCCGCCGCCCCCGCCCCGCCACCGCACGTCCCGACCGACCCTGCCCCGTCCCCGCCCCGCGACGCGCCCAGGAGAGACCCGCCGATGGCCGACCGTGTCACCGTGATCGGGTGGGACGGCTCACCGCTGACCGAGGCCGCCCGGGCCGCCCTCGGCGCGGCCACCCTCGTCGCCGGCGCCGCCCACCACCTGGCCCTGCCCGAGGTCCCGCCCGGCGCCGAACGCATCCGCCTGGGCAGCGTCTCGCTGGCCGCCCGCCGCATCGCCGGGCACCGGGGCACCGCGGTGGTCCTCGCCGACGGGGACCCCGGATTCTTCGGCGTCGTCCGCACCCTGCGGGCGCCCGAGTACGGCCTGGAGGTCGAGGTCGTCCCCGCGGTCTCCTCCGTGGCCGCCGCCTTCGCCCGGGCCGGGATGCCCTGGGACGACGCCCAGGTCGTCGTCGCCCACGCCCGTACGCTGCGCCGCGCCGTCAACGTCTGCCGCGCGCACCCCAAGGTCGCCGTCCTCACCTCGCCCGGCGCCGGGCCCGCCGAACTGGCCCTGCTGCTGGAGGGGGTGCACCGCACCTTCGTCATCTGCGAGGCCCTGGGCACCGACCGCGAGCAGGTCACCGTCCTGACCTCCGACAAGGTCGCCGACCACGTCTGGCGCGACCCCAACATCGTGATCGTCGTGGGCGGTTCGGGCACCGGCACCGGACCCGGCACCGACCGGGGCGGCTGGCTGGCCGGCCGCGACCCCGACTACCCGCCCCCCGTGCGCGGCTGGGCCCTGCCGACCGCCGAGTACACCGGGCAGGACCCCGCCGACCCCGCCGCGCCGCCCGCGGAGGACCAGGACCCGGCCCACCTGCGCGCCGCCCAGCTCGCCCGGCTCGGACCCCGGCCCGGCGACCTGCTGTGGGACGTCGGCGCGGGCAGCGGCGCCCTCGCCGTGGAGGCCGCCCGCTTCGGCGCCGCCGTCCTGGCCGTCGAGCGCGACGCCGCCGCCTGCGCCCGGATGTCCGCCGCGGCACGGCGCTTCGGGGTCCAGCTCCAGATCGTGCCGGGGACCGCGCCCCTGGCCCTGGAGGACCTGCCCGAGCCCGACCTGGTGCGCGTCGGCGGCGGGGGAGTGCGCACGGTCGCCGCGTGCGCCGACCGCAGGCCCGAACGGATCGTCACGCACGCCCTCACCCGCGACGAGGCCGAGGCCGTCGGCCGGGTGCTGGCGGACGGCGGGTACCGCGTGGAGTGCGCGCTGCTGCAGTCCGTGGAACTGGACACCGGGGCGTGGACGGAACGGGAGCGATCGGTCGTCTTCCTGCTGGCCGGCCGCCGGATGTGATCTGTCCAGGGAAGAACCGTGACCAACCGGGGCCAGTCGTCCACCCCCGGCTCCCCCGGCGCACGGTGCCGGGTAGGCTGATGGATCGTTGTGCCGCCACCGGGATTGACGCTTCGTCCGTCAATGTCCGGATGGTTCAGGCGGGGGTACGTACCGCACCGTGTCCACGCTCGTTGTTCCGCAACGGGAGGGCGCGGCACCCGCTGGGGCTGGAAGGAGCACTACCGATGGGCGAGGGGTACGCATGACTGACACCGGCCAGGTCCCGGTCGAGGGACAGCCGGAGAACGCAGGCGGACAGCCGGAGCAGCCGGTCGCACCGGCTCCCGGCACGTACACCTTCGCGGGTCCGGCCGGAGGTGTGACGGCGGGCGACGAGGACGACCTGCTGCTGCCCGGTGCCCAGGGCGCGTGGAGCGAGGCGGCGGCGTCCGCGCAGCCCGCACCCGCGCCGGGCCCGCACGAGACGGCTCCGGCCGGCTACGACGCGGGTCCGGCGCCGCACCCGGCGCCGTCCGCGCAGTACGGACCGCAGCCCGCCGCCCCGGCCGGACCGCAGTCCGTGCCGCCGGCGGGAAGCACTCCCGACGCCCAGGCGGCCCACCTCCAGGCGCCCCAGGCCACCCAGGCCCCGCGCCGTCCGCTGCACCTGGGCCCGCCCGTGCCCGAGCAGTCCGGCACGGTGCGCACGCTCGCCGACCGCGGTCCGGCCCCGGCCCCGTCCGCCGGGCCGACCATCCCGGTGGGCCCGATGCCCACGCCTGCGCACCCGATGCCCGTACGGCAGCCGGGGCCGCCCACCGGGGGCCCCGAGTACTTCGACGTGGCCCACGAGGAGCCGGCGGCTCCGGCACCGGAGCAGGACCCGGCCGTGCTGCCCGGGCCGCAGCTCGGCACGTTCCCGCAGGAGCCCGTGGGAGCGGGCGCCTGGGGGCCGCAGGCCCCGGTCCAGGAACCGGCGCAGGCCCCGGTCCAGGAGCCCGCGCAGGCTCCCGGCGAGGTGGCCGGCCAGCCGGCCGGACCGCCGCCGTCCGGCCCCGACCTCGCCGCGGTGCCCGGCCCGGAGACCCCGCACCAGGAGCCTGTGCCGGCCCAGGAGCAGGTGTCCCAGGAGCAGCCCCCGGCCCAGGAGCAGGTGCAGGAGCCGGTCGGGGAGCAGGCTCCCGCCGTTCCGGAGACCGAGCCGCAGCCCCAGGCTCCCGAGGCCCCCGCAGCCCCCGAGGCCCCCGCAGCCCCCGAGGCCCCTGCGGCCCCCGTGGCGGAGACGCCCGCGGCCGGGGTGCCCGTGGCCGAGCCTTCCGCCCCGGTCGCCCCCGAGCCCCAGGCCGCCGGGCAGGCGCCCGGTCCCGACGCCTCCGGCGCCCCGGAGGGCGGCACGCCGGTGAGCGACGTGCCCGAGGCCCCCGAGGCGTCCGCGGCCCCGGCGGCCGTCCCGGAGGAGGACGCGGGCGCGCCCGCGGAGTCCGTCCCCGTGCCCGCCCCCCGGCAGGCGCCCGCCGAGGCCCCGGCCGAGCCCGCCGCGGAGCCGGTGGCCGCCGCTCCCGCCGACGGAACCCCCGCCGACGGAACCCCCGTCGACACTGCCGACACCCCTGCCGACACCGCCGACACCTCCGCCGACGCCGAGGGCACCCCCGCCCCGGGGACGGCCGGGCCCGCCGACGCCGGTGAGCAGCCCGCCGCGACCGCCGGCCGGCAGCTCGCCGTGGCGGCGATGCCCGGCGCCGGACCGCAGGTGATGGAGGCGGTGCCGGCCACCCCGGCCGACGGCGCCGCTCCCGCGCAGGCGACGGCGGAGGCACCGGCCCCGGCGGAATCCGCCCCGCAGGCGGAGGGCGAGCAGCCCGCCGACGGCGAACAGGCCACCGACGGCGAGCAGGCCGCCCCCGCGGAGGAAGCCCCCGCGGAGAAGGCCCCCGAGGCTCCCGACCGCGGACCGGCCCCCGCCTACGGCGAGGCCGAGCGCGAGGCGCTGCACCGCGTCATGCGCGAGCGGCGCGACATCCGCAACGGCTTCCGCCCCGACCCGATCCCGGACGAGGTGCTGCTGCGCGTCCTGGAGGCGGCCCACACCGCCCCCAGCGTCGGCCACTCCCAGCCGTGGGACTTCGTCATCATCCGGTCCGAGGAGACCCGCAGGACGATGCACGAGCTGGCCATGCGCCAGCGGGAGGCGTACGCCAGGTCGCTGCCCCGGGCCCGCGCCAAGCAGTTCAAGGAGCTGAAGGTCGAGGCGATCCTCGACACCCCGGTCAACATCGTCGTCACCGCCGACCCCACCCGCGGCGGCCGCCACACCCTCGGCCGGCACACCCAGCCGCAGATGGCGCCGTACTCCTCCGCGCTGGCCGTGGAGAACCTGTGGCTCGCCGCCCGCGCCGAGGGCCTGGGCGTGGGCTGGGTCAGCTTCTTCGACGAGCGCGAGCTGGTCCGGGTGCTCGGCCTCCCCGAGCACCTGGAGGTGGTGGCGTACCTGTGCATCGGGTACGTGGACGCCTTCCCGGACGAGCCCGAGCTGGTGCAGGCCGGCTGGTCCAAGCGCCGCCCGCTGTCGTGGGTCGTCCACGAGGAGTCCTACGGCCGCCGCGTGCTGCCCGGCGCCGAGGAGCCGCACGACCTGCTCACCGAGACCCTGGGGGGCATCCGCCCGCTGGACGCCAAGGCGCTCGGCGAGGCGTGGGAGCGGCAGAAGCGGATGACCAAGCCGTCCGGCGCACTCGGCATGCTGGAGATCATCTCCGCCCAGCTCAGCGGCCTGGCCCGGCAGTGTCCCCCGCCGGTGCCCGAGCCCGCCGCCGTCGCCGTCTTCGCCGGCGACCACGGGGTGCACGCCCAGGGCGTCACCGCCTGGCCGCAGGAGGTCACGGCGCAGATGGTCGCCAACTTCCTCGCCGGCGGCGCGGTCTGCAACGCCTTCGCCAACCAGGTCGGCGCCGAGGTCTGCGTGGTGGACGTGGGCGTGGCGGGCGACCTGCCCAACATGCCAGGTCTGCTCCCGCGCAAGGTGCGGCCCGGCACGGCGGACTTCACCACCGGCCCCGCGCTCACGCGCGAGGAGGTGGTGCGCGCGGTCGAGGTGGGCATCGAGACCGCCCGCGACCTGGTGGCGGCGGGCAACAAGGCGCTGCTCACCGGTGAGATGGGCATCGCCAACACCACCGTCTCCGCCGCGCTGATCTCCGTCTTCACCGGTGCCGACCCGGCCGAGGTCACCGGCCGCGGCACCGGCGTCAACGACGAGATGCACGCCCACAAGATCGATGTCGTGCGCCGTGCCCTGGAGCTGCACCAGCCCGACGCCTCCGACCCCCTCGGCGTCCTGGCCGCCGTCGGCGGGCTGGAGCACGCCGCGCTCGCCGGGCTGATCCTCGGCGGCGCCTCGCTGCGCACCCCCGTCATCCTCGACGGGGTGAGCGCGGGCGCGGCGGCCCTGGTCGCCCGGGCCATCGCCCCGGAGGCCCTGGCGGCCTGCATCGCGGGCCACCGCAGCGCGGAGCCCGGCCACGTCGCCGCGCTGACCAAGCTGGGCCTGCGTCCGCTGATCGACCTCGATCTGAGGCTCGGTGAGGGCACGGGCGCGCTGCTGGCCCTGCCCGTGGTGCAGAGCGCGGCCCGCGCCATGCACGAGGTCGCCACCTTCGACTCGGCGGGCGTCACCGAGAAGAGCTGACGCGCCCGTACGCCGTCCTCGCACCACCGCACGCCGTCCGCGGGTCACCGGCGGGGCCCGGGCCCCGCCGGTGACCCGCGGCACAGCGGGCTACGGGCACCGCGTCGTAGGCTGCCCGTGGCCCGCTTCCGTCCCCGTCGTCCCACCCCCGCCGCTCCACCGCCGCAGCAGCCGGGGGGCACCTCCCGGCCGTCAGGCCGGGGGAGTCACCGCCCAAGGAGCCGCACAGCCATGTCCGACCACTCCGCGCACCCCGCCTACCCCGTGGGACTGCGCCTGTCCGGGCGCCGCGTGGTCGTCCTCGGCGGCGGCACCGTCGCCCAGCGGCGGCTGCCCGCGCTGCTGGCGGCGGGCGCCGACGTGCTGCTGATCGCCCCCTCGGCCACCCCCTCGGTGGAGGCCATGGCCGAGGCGGGCGAGCTGCGCTGGGAGCGCCGCGCCTACCGTCCCGGCGACCTGGACGGCGCCTGGTACGCGGTCGTCGCCACCGACGACCCCGCCGCCAACGCCGCCGCCTCCGCCGAGGCCGAGGAGCGCCGCGTGTGGTGCGTCCGCAGCGACGACGCCGAGGCCGCCACCGCCTGGACCCCGGCCACCGGCCGCAGCGAGGGCGTCACCGTCGCCGTCCTGACCGGCCGCGACCCGCGCCGCTCGGCCGCCGTGCGCGACGCCGTGGTCGAGGGGCTGCGCGACGGCACCCTGACCGCTCCGCGCCACCGCGCCCGCCGCACCGGTGTCGCCCTGGTCGGCGGCGGCCCCGGCGACCCGGACCTGATCACCGTGCGCGGCCGCCGGCTGCTGGCCGAGGCGGACGTGGTGATCGCCGACCGGCTCGGCCCGCGCGACCTGCTCGACGAACTGCCGCCGCACGTCGAGGTGATCGACGCGGCCAAGATCCCCTACGGCCGCGCGATGGCCCAGGAGGCCATCAACGACGCCCTGATGGAACACGCCAAGGCGGGGAAGTTCGTCGTACGGCTCAAGGGCGGCGACCCCTTCGTCTTCGGGCGCGGCATGGAGGAGGCCCAGGCCCTGGCCGAGGCCGGGATACCGGTCACCGTGGTGCCCGGCATCACCAGCGCCGTCAGCGTGCCCGGCGCCGCCGGAATCCCGGTCACGCACCGGGGGGTGGCCCACGAGTTCACCGTCGTCAGCGGCCATGTGGCCCCCGACGACCCGCGTTCGCTGGTGGACTGGGAGGCCCTGGCCCGGCTGCGCGGCACCCTGGTGCTGCTGATGGCCGTGGAACGCATCGGGGCCATCGCCCGTACGCTCATCGGGCACGGACGGGACCCGGACACCCCCGTCGCCGTGGTCCAGGAGGGCACCACGGCCGCCCAGCGCCGCGTGGACGCCACCCTGGCGACCGTGGCGGACGCGGTCGGGGCGGAGGGCGTACGGCCGCCGGCGGTGATCGTCGTCGGCGAGGTGGTCGGCGTGGGCCCGGACGGCCCCGGCCCCCGGTGACGGCGGACGCGGCGAGGGCGCGGGAGGGATGTGCGCGTGAACGGGGACGTCCCGTGACAAAGGACGGCGGCGCCGTCGGCATCACCGTCGAGGATCCCGGCGACCCGCGCCTGAGCGACTACACCGACCTGACCGACGTCCAGCTCAGGCGCCGGCGCGAACCGGCGGAGGGGCTGTTCATCGCCGAGGGCGAGAAGGTCATCCGGCGTGCCCTGCGGGCCGGTTACGCGATGCGGTCGATGCTGCTGACGCCCCGGTGGGCCGAGGCGATGCGCGACGTCGTCGAGGAGGTCCGGGCGCCCGTCTACACCGTCAGCCCGGAGGTGGCCGAGCGCGTGACGGGCTATCACGTCCACCGCGGCGCCCTGGCCTCGATGCACCGCAAGCCCCTGCCGGCGCCGGAGGACCTGCTGGCGGGCGCGCCCCGGCAGGTGGCCGTCCTGGAGGGCATCACGGACCACACCAACGTCGGGGCCGTGTACCGGTCGGCCGCGGCCCTCGGGATCGACGCCGTCCTCCTCTCGCCGGACTGCGCCGATCCCCTGTACCGGCGCTCCGTGAAGGTCTCCATGGGAGCCGTCTTCTCCGTCCCCTACGCCCGTGTCGAGGACTGGCCGCACGGTCTGCGGGCGGTCCGGGACGCCGGTTACCCCCTCCTGGCCCTGACCCCCGATCCGGCCGCCACGCCGCTGGGCCGGGTCCCCCGGGAGGTGCTCCGGCGCTGCGCGGTCATGCTCGGCTCCGAGGGGCACGGCCTCTCCTCCCGGGCCCTCGGCGCGGCGGACCTGCGGGTCAGGATTCCGATGGCGCACGAGATCGACTCCCTGAACATCGCGGCCGCGGCCGCCGTCGGCTTCTACGCCCTGGCCGAGGCCGGAGGGAGAGCCGGGGACGGATAGCGCGTCCCGGCCGGGCCGGCGCGCCGCCCTCCGCGGGCCGCGCCGCGCCCGGCACCTCCCGGAGAGCGCATATATGGTGACACTCCGTGATAAAGTGGACAGGCCAGCACTCGGTCGGCGGGTCGGCCGGCGAGGAGGCAGCCGCCCCGGCCCGCTCATGTCGATGACCACGAGGCCTGTACTGGGGGTGCAGACCTCAGCTTTGCCCCATCCAGAGGATGGTCGGGTCGAGGTTGCTCAGGTTCCGGTCCGACCGCCCTCCCGAAGGGAAGGAAGACGACCGATGAGCACTCAGCACCTCTCACACCCCCGTACGGTCCGGGCCCTGTGGGTCCTGGTGGCCGTCCTGTTCTCCGCCCTGGTCGCCCTGGTGGCGGGCATCCTCACCGGCGCGACGGGAAGATCCTTCCCCGAGGCCGTCCTGCACGCGGGCGGGGCCTTCGGCGTGGCCCTCCCGCTGTGCCTGTCCGTCCTCTCCGCGCTCGGCGCGCTGTGAACGGCACTGCGTGACGGCCTGTCAACCGGACGGCGACCGCGCGGAGTCCGGCGGGCCCGCCGGGGGCATGAGGACGGCGGTGCCGGCGGGGTCCGCGGCGCCCCCCAGCCCGCGGGCCGGGCCCTGGCAGCCCTGGGCCGCCGCGATGCCCAGCGCGACCAGCAGCGTCACCGTCACGAACACCACCAGACGCTGGCGCAGCAGGTGCGGGTTCGACGCGGACCGGCGCGACCCCGTCCGGGGGCCGCCGCCGGAACGCGCGGGACGCCGGGGAGCGGACGGCCGCGCCGGAGTCCGCCCGCCGCCCGTCGCGCGCCCGGCGCCGGCGGCCGGCCGGGAGGTGTTGCGGGAGGGCGTACGCGGGACGGAGCCCCGGGACGCGCCCGCCGCGCCCGGCCCCTGACGCCCCGACGCCCCCGGAGAACCCTGGCCCCCCGGAGCGCGGTCGCCGTCGCGCGCGGTGCGCTGCCGCGCGTACTGCTCCGCGCGCCGCCCCGCCGGCCGTACGGCCACTCCCGTGGCGGCGCCCTCCGGCAGGCCGCGCGCCTCCCGGGCGGCGATCTCCCTGAGCCGCATCGACAGTTGCAGCGTGCTCGGCCGGTCCTCCGGGTCCTTCGCCAGGCAGGCCCTGATCAGCGGCGCCAGCGCCGCGTGCACGCCGTGCAGCTGCGGCTCCTCGTGCACCACCCGGTACAGCATCACTTCCGAACTGCCCTGGCCGAACGGCGAATCCGCGGTCGCCGCGTACGCCAGCGTCGCGCCCAGCGAGAACACGTCCGTCGCCGGGGTCACCGCGGCGCCCCGCACCTGCTCGGGCGCGAGGAAGCCCGGCGAGCCCACCGCCGTGCCGACGTGGGTGAGCGTGCTGGCCCCCGTCGCCCAGGCGATGCCGAAGTCGATGATGCGCGGGCCCTTGGGCGACAGCAGGATGTTCGACGGCTTGAGGTCCCGGTGCACCACACCGGCCTCGTGCACCGCCACCAGCCCCTCGGCCAGCGCCGCGCCGATCGAGGCGACCTGCGCCACGGGCAGCGGGCCCTCCTCGTTCACCTTGTCGTGCAGTGACGGACCCGGCACGTACTGTGTGGCGAACCACGGGCGGTCGGCCTCCAGATCGGCCGCCACCAGCCGGGCCGTGCAGCCGCCGCGGATCCGCCGCGCGGCCGACACCTCGCGCGCGAAGCGCGAACGGAACTCCGGGTCCTCCGCGAGATCCGGTCGGATCACCTTCAGGGCCACCCGCTGCCCGCGCCGGTCGGACCCGAGGTACACCACGCCCATGCCGCCCGCGCCCAGCCGCCGGTGGAGCCTGAACGAGCCGACGACTCGCGGGTCCTCGCGTCGGAGCCGCATCATCGCCATGTCCTTCCCCTGCCTCCGGCCGGGAGGCCCGTCCCCGCCCCCGGCGGGCCGGCCTCACACTGCCCGGTCCCTCTGACGTGCCACAGCTTACGGACTGCGGCCCTTCACCGCCGATAGGCCGCGCACGCGGCGCCCGGGCGATTGTCAGTGCCGGGTGGGAAACTTGAAAGGTGGGTGTGCGAGGGCCCGGCGCGGGAGAAGTCCTGTTCAGAGGCGCTCAACAAGCCTCCGCGGAAGGGGGAGTGCGCGATGAAGGGCGACTGGGTGGAGATCGTGGTGGACGCCGGAGACACCACCCGTACCTACGAGATGGCGGCCACGCGTGCGGGCCGCAGGGTGGAGACGCAGGTGCGCAGGGGAGTGGTGGAGGTGAGCGAGGTCACCCGCAACGGCTCGGTCGTGCGCACCGCGCGTTTCATGGCCAACCGGGTGCTGGCCCTGGTGGAGCACCCGATACCGCGTGAGGACAGCACCGCGGAGGCGTCGCGCTGACCCGCCGGGCCGGCCCGCCGCGGGGCGCGTCCCCTCCGGGAAGTCCCTGGCTGCCAGGGGCGGTTCTCCACCCTGGGGAGTACCCGGAGCCGCGCGGAGTCATCCTGCGGGAGGCCCCGGGGCGGTACGCGGGCATGACGCCAGAAAGCGGCGCCGCGCCTAGTGTTGAGGTCAAGCGGCGGGTGCAGCACTCGTCCCCCGAGGTCAGACGCCCGCCGCCCCAGATCATGACAGGAGAGGAACCATGGCGCACACAGCAGGGCGTCCGGCGACTCGGGTGCAGGGACGCCTGGCGGAACTCTCCGCCCTCGGCGCCCGGCCGGGCGGTCACCGCCACCCGCTGGTGGCGGCCGCCATGGTCATCCCGCTGGCCGTCCTCCTCGCCGTCCTCTTCGGCGGCGTGGAGGCGGTGGTCACACAGGCGTCGTCCGTGGCCGGACTCCTGGGGCTCTGACACAGGGCCCCGGGCTCGGGAGAGCGGCCCGAGCCGGGGACATCCGGACACTCACCCCGTGGGGACGGGGGTACGGCGGACGGCGTGGGGCCCGGGCAGTTGGGGAACTGCCCGGGCATCGCGCCGTCGGGGGCACCCGCGCGCCCGGCCCGGGGACCGGGCGCGGGCCGTACGATCCGCTGGAGGGCCCGCACCGGCGGGCCACGGCTCGGGGGAGGCCATGAGCCCATCGCTGACCGCACACCTGGCGCACCGGGCGGCCGCCGCCGGCGCCACGGCGTTCGGGGCTGCCGGCGCCGCCTCCGGGCCGGTGGTGCTCGCCCGGCGGAGCGGCACCACCGTCGTCCGCAGCGGAGGCGTCGTGGCCAAGGCGCACGCCCCCGACGGCGATCCGGATCTCCTCGCGGCCCGGCTGCGCGTCGCCGCCCACCCCCTGCTGCACCACGTCCTGCTCGCCCCCCTGGCCGGCGCCGGCCCCGCCGCTCCCGGCCGCGGCCCGGCGCCGGAGCGGCCACTGCTGGACACCCTGCCCGACGGCCGCCCGGTGAGCCTGTGGCCCTACGGCGCCCCCGTCGACCCCGACGCCCCCGGAGCCGCGCCCTGGGAGGCGGCCGGTGAGCTGGTCGCCCGGCTGCACGCCGTGCCGACCGCCGCGCTGCCCGGCCCGCTCCCGCCGATGCGCGGCCCCGCCAACGTGGCCCGCGCCCTGGAGCTGATGCGCCGCGGCGCCCGCCGCACGGCCGCCGCCCGGGCCGTGGAGGCGGCCTGGTCCACCCTGGCCGCCAGGGCCCGCGGCACCGCTCCGCCGCCGCGCGCCGGCGTCCTCTGCCACGGCGACTTCCACCTGGGGCAGCTCGTCCGGCACCCGGCGCCCGGCGGACCCTGGCGGCTCATCGACGTCGACGACCTGGGCCTGGGCGATCCGGCGTGGGACCTGGCCCGGCCCGCGGCCTGGTTCGCCACCGGGCTGCTCCCGTCCGCCGCCTTCGGCCGCTTCCTGGACGCCTACCGGCGCGCGGGCGGCCCCGCCCTGCCCGGCGCCGCCGCCGGCGCCCCCCTGGACCCCTGGCCGTGGCTGGACGTGCCCGCGCGGGCACTGACCGTCCAGCTCGCGGCCCGCGCCCTGACCAGGGCCACCGCGGAAGGACGCCCTCCCGACGAGGTCGAGCAGGCACTGGTCGACGCCTGTTCCCGCATCGCGGGGTCCCCGGGAGGCGGTGAGCCCTAGGCTGGTCGTGGCCGGACGGGCCGGCCGGAGGGGGAAGACGCGGCGCGGCGTACAGCCGGCCCGCAGACCGCGGTGACCGCGGGAACCGAAGAGATCGCACAGATCACAGAGATCACGGAGACGAGGCCGCAGATGCAGTGTCCCAAGTGCCGAGCGCCCATGCACACGTACAACCGCAGCGGAGTCCAGATCGAGCAGTGCAGCGGCTGCCGGGGGGTCTTCCTCGACTACGGTGAGCTGGAGGCGCTCACCCGTCTGGAGACGCAGTGGTCGCAGCCGGCCCCGCCGCCGCCGGGCCCGGCCGCCCAGTCCTATCCGACCGCACCCGCCTGGGGCGCCGCCCACCACGGCCACCACGGCGGCCATCACGGGGGCCACCACGGCGGTCACCACAAGAGCTTCACGCGGATGCTGTTCTCCTCCTGAGCCCTCGGCCCCGGGCCCCGGCATGACGAAGGGCCGGCACGACGAAGGGCCGGAGCGCGATGCTCCGGCCCTTTCGTGTGGACGATACTGGGATTGAACCAGTGACCTCTTCCGTGTCAGGGAAGCGCTCTCCCGCTGAGCTAATCGTCCGCTGTGCGGTTGTGCCGCGTGCGCGATACTGGGATTGAACCAGTGACCTCTTCCGTGTCAGGGAAGCGCTCTCCCGCTGAGCTAATCGCGCTGGACAAGGACCCGGTACGGGCCCTTCCGTGGACGATACTGGGATTGAACCAGTGACCTCTTCCGTGTCAGGGAAGCGCTCTCCCGCTGAGCTAATCGTCCGAGGTGGAGACGGGATTTGAACCCGTGTAGACGGCTTTGCAGGCCGTTGCCTCGCCTCTCGGCCACTCCACCAGTGCGGGGGCCGGGAGACCCCCATCGAGCGGACGACGAGACTCGAACTCGCGACATCCACCTTGGCAAGGTGGTGCTCTACCAACTGAGCTACGTCCGCAGTGCCTCCCCCGGACCGGTGCCCGGGAGGTGCCGTCCCGGTCGCTCACGCGCCCGGTGACGTCATGAACTTTAGCGGATTCCCGGTCCAGCTCAAATTCCGTTTCCCCGGCGGGCCCGCCATAGACTCGCCGTGTGCACGATCCGGCCCCCATCGCACGCTTCGGCAGCCTCGTCGCCTCCGATCTGCGGGACGTCACCGGCGATCCCACCGCCCTGGACTCCACGGGCTGGTGGGCGGTGGTCGCGGACTTCGAAGGACGCCTGGTCTGCGCCCGGTTCGGCGACGTCAGGCCCGCCGCCGTGCCCCGGCCCCGGCCGGGCGGCTGGCGGGGACCGGCGACCACCGCCTGGACGTCCTCCCTGGACCGGGCCGCCTACACCGCGGGTGTGCGGCGCATACGCGAGCACATAGCGGCGGGCGAGGTGTACCAGGCCAACCTCTGCCGGGTGCTCACCGCGCCCCTGCCGGACCCGGACGCCGCCGACCCCGACCAGTTGGCCGCGCTCCTGGCGCGCGGCAACCCGGCCCCCCACGCGGGCACCGTCCGCCTGCCCGCCCACGGCGTCGAGGTCGTCACCGCCTCGCCCGAGCTGTACCTGCGCCGCCGCGGCCGCACCGTGGAGTCCCGCCCGATCAAGGGCACCGGCCGCAGCGCGGCGGACCTGCTGGAGAAGGACCACGCCGAGAACGTGATGATCGTCGACCTGGTCCGCAACGACCTCGGCCGGGTCTGCGCCGCCGGCTCGGTGACCGTCCCGGCGCTGTGCGCCGTGGAACCCCACCCCGGGCTCGTCCACCTCGTCTCCACCGTCCGCGGCGAGCTGGCCCCGGGCAGGGGCTGGGCCGACCTGCTGGCCCACACCTTCCCGCCCGGCTCGGTCACCGGAGCCCCCAAGTCCAGCGCCCTGCGCATCATCCGCTCCCTGGAGACCGTCCCCCGCGGCCCGTACTGCGGGGGCATCGGCTGGGTGGACGCCGACCGCGGCACCGGCGAGCTGGCCGTGGGCATCCGCACCTTCTGGATCGACCGCGACGCGCCGGGCGGCCCGGTGCTGCGCTTCGGCACGGGCGCCGGGATCACCTGGGGTTCGGACCCGGAGCGCGAGTGGGAGGAGACCGAGCTCAAGGCGTCCCGGCTGCTCACGGTAGCGTCGGGGGAGTACGGGACGGCGGTCTCCGCGGCCGGCGCGGTCCGTGCGACGAGTACGACAGGCAGGACCGGAGGAGCAACAGCATGACGCTGATCTGGGTGGACGGGAAGCTGCGCGACGCCGACGGCGCACGGGTGTCCGTGCTCGACCACGGGCTGACCGTCGGCGACGGGGTCTTCGAGACGGTCAAGACCGTCGACGGACGGCCCTTCGCCCTCACCCGCCACCTGGACCGGCTCGCCCTCTCCGCGCGGGGCCTGGGACTGCCCGAGCCCGACCTGGAGGAGGTGCGCCGCGCCTGTGCCGCCGTCGTCGAGGCCAACCCCATGCCCCTGGGACGGCTGCGGATCACCTACACCGGCGGGCTGTCGCCGCTCGGCTCCGACCGCGGCGACGCCCCGCCCACCCTGGTCGTCGCCCTGGGCGGGGCGAGCCGGCGCCCCGACACCACCGCCGTGGTCACCGTGCCCTGGACCCGCAACGAACGCGGCGCGCTGACCGGCCTGAAGACCACCTCCTACGCCGAGAACGTCGTCGCGCTCGCCCGCGCCCACCGGCACGGCGCCTCCGAGGCCCTGTTCGGCAACACGGTCGGGCTGCTGTGCGAGGGCACCGGCTCCAACGTCTTCGTCGTCCTCGACGGCGAACTGCACACCCCGCCGCTGGCCTCCGGCTGCCTGGCCGGGATCACCCGCGCCCTGGTGATGGAGTGGGTGGGGGCGAAGGAGACCGACCTGCCGCTGGACGTGCTGACGCGGGCCGAGGAGGTCTTCCTCACCTCCAGCCTGCGCGACGTCCAGGCCGTCCACCGCGTGGACGACCGCGAGCTGCCCGCCCCGGGACCGGTCACCGCCGAGGCGATGCGGGTCTTCGCGGAGCGCTCGGCGGCCGACGTCGACCCGTGAGCGGACGACGCCCCTCCGCCCGGTGACCGGCCGGTCCGGTGACACCGGGAGGCCGCGGGGGTAGGAACCAGGCGATGACCACGACCCTGCGCCCCACCGGACCCGAGCGGCGGACCGAGGACGGCACCCGCTCCCGCTCCTACGACATCTGCGTCAACGGCCGCCCCGCCGGCAGCGTGCGGCTGGCCACGGACGACCGCTTCGGCCCGTCCGCCGGCCGCATCGAGGCGCTCACCGTCCACGAGGCCGACCGCCGCCGGGGCCGGGCCACCGTCGCCGCGCTCGCCGCCGAGGAGGTGCTGCGCGGCTGGGGCTGCCGCCGGGTGGAGGTGAGCGTTCCGGCGGCCGCCGGTCCCGCCCTGCGGCTCGCCGCGGCGCTCGGCTACACCGAACGCAACCGGTTCCTGACCAAGGAGCTCTCCGCGCCCCCCGAGCTGCCCGCCGGCAGCGCGGTGCGTCCGATGGACGCGGCTGAGTACCCGGCGTGGCTGGCGGCCTGCCACACCGAGCACGTCCGGGTGTGGGTCGACGAGGGCATGCCGCCGGAGCGGGCCGAGAGGAACTCCGAGCGCGGCCACGCCGCACGACTGCCCCACGGGCCGGACACGGCGGACACCGCCCTGCGCGTCCTGGTCCACGACGGGACGGACGTCGGCACGCTCTGGCTCGTACTGGCCGGCGCGCCGCTGCCCGGCGGCTACGTCGTCCGGGTCGAGGTGGACCCGGCGCACCGCGGCCGGGGCCACGGCCGCGCCCTGATGCTCGCCGCCGAGCGCGAGTGCCTGGCGGCCGGGGTGCGCACGCTCGGCCTGAACGTCTTCACCGCCAACACCCCGGCCCTGCGGCTGTACGAGTCGCTCGGCTACCGGCCGGTCGCCCACGACCTGAGCAAGCCGCTGCTCTAGCGGCTCCCGCCGTCCCCGTCCCCGGCCAGCAGCCGGTCGGCGATCTCCTCGATCCGCTCGCGCAGCCCCTCCTGGCTCTTCCCCCCGTCCAGCCGCCGGCCGCCGATCACATAGGTCGGGGTGCCGGTGACCCCGATCGCCCGGCCCTCGGCCTGGTCGGCGTCGACGATCAGCAGGTGCCGCCCGTCGATCAGCGCGGTGTCCAGCTCCTCGGCGTCCAGGCCCAGCTCCCGGGCGACCTCCAGCAGCAGCTCCTCGCCGCGCTCGGCCAGCTCCCGCGTGCGGGCCAGGACCGCCTCGACGTACTCCTCGCCGCGCCCCTGCGCGTACGCCTCCTCGGCCGCCTGCGCGGCGGCGTAGGCGTGGCGGTGCTTCTCCAGGGGGAAGTGGCGCAGCCGGATCTCCAGGGCGTCGCCGTAGCGCTCGCGCAGCGCGCGCAGGTCGGCCATGGCCCGGTGGCAGTCGGGGCACTGCAGCTCGCACCAGACGTCCAGGACGGGACGGGCGGGACGGGAGGGGCTGGTGTCGTTCATGGGGACAGTCTCCCAGTCCCGGCGCCGCCACCTCGGGGGAGGGCGGGAGGAGCCGGGCATCGGCCCCGGGGAGGAGGCGCCCCGGAGTTCTCCCCGAACCGGGGTGTGAGGCGTGGCACATACGGGGCGAAGCGAGGCAGGATGGATGGATGCTGACCACGACCGTCTGCGCCGCGCTCTCCGCGGCGGGCCTCGCCGTCGCCTTCCTGACGGCCTGGCGCCGCCGCTTCGCCGCCGCCACCCGCATCGCGGCCCTCTCCCTGGTGCCCGTCGGGCTGGCGATGTCCGGCCTGGTGGAGCTGTTCGGCGAGGTGGGCGGAGCGGTGGCGACCTGGGCCTCGGGCCTGGTACTGGACCCCACGGTGTGGGCGGGCTTCGGCGTCCTCGCCGCGGCGGTGGTGCTCTACGTGGTGGGCCGGGTGGCCGGGGCGCGGTCGCGCCGCCGCGCGGGCGGCCGGCCCGGAGGCGGGGAACGGCGCACGGCGGAGTCCGGTGCGTCGAAGCCCGCCCTGGACGGCGGCGGCCGCGAGCGGCGGCCCGCCGCGGGCACCGGTGACGCGGACGACTTCTCGGACATCGAGGCGATCCTGAAGAAGCACGGAATCTGAATCCGGCGAATCCCCGGTGAACCGCCGGATCCGGTGAACCGCCTTCCCCCGTGAGTGTGTTGGGGGCCGTACGGCGGTCGCTCCTGCGTCATCATCGCGGCGAGATGCAGCACACCACCGGGGAGCGCCTCCCCAGCACCCAGTCCGAACCGCCGCCCGCCGAACTGCCCGCCGGACTCCCAGAGTCCCGCGGCTGCCTGTTCGCCCTCTCCCAGCCCCCGCTGATGCTCTTCCTGGCCGTCGTCGGAGGACTGGTCTTCCTGGCCGCCGCGCACGACCTGTTCCTGCTGTGAGCCCCGTTACCCGCGGCCCGGCAGCGGCCCGGCAGCGGCCGGGCGCGGTCAGTCGCCGGTGGACTCGCGCTGCCGCGCCCGGTAGGCGGCCACGTGCAGACGGTTGCCGCAGGTGCGGCTGTCGCAGTAGCGGCGCGAGCGGTTCCGGGACAGGTCGATGAAGGCGCGGCGGCAGTCGGGGGCCGCACAGCGGCGCAGCCGCTCGCGCTCCCCGGCGACGACCAGGAAGGCCAGGGCCATGCCCCCGTCCGCCGCGAGGTGGTCGGCGACGGAGGCGCCCGGCGCGAAGTAGTGGATGTGCCAGTCGTAGCCGTCGTGGTCGGTGAGCTGCGGGGTGGTTCCGGCCGCGGCGACCAGCGCGTTCACCAGCCGGGCCGCGCTGCGCGCGTCGGGCGCGGCGAACACCTCGCCGAACCGTTCGCGCACGCTCCGCACGGCCGCCAGGTCCGTCTCGTCCAGCGTGCCCACGCCGCTGACGGCGTTGCGGTCGACGAAGGCGCGCAGCGCCTCGACGTCCGTGAGGGTGTCCGGCGTGTACTCGTCGGGGGCGGTGTTCAGCAGGTCGACAACGCAGTCGAGCGCGCACCGGGTGTCGTGGTTGATCAGCACGGTCGTCGCTCCCTGGCCGGGGTCTCGTCGGCGGCCCTACGGGCCTCGCTGCGGTGAGACTCTAACCGTTTCCGGGCGCGCCGACGCCGCCGCCACGGTGCTGCTGTGTGGCGGCGGCGTCACCGTCGCTGGCCGGCCGGAGCCGGACCCCGAGCCGTCGCCCCGAGTCGGACGGCAGCGGGGCATCCGGCGGTTCTCAGCTCTCCGCGAGGATGTGGGAGAGCTCGGTGTCGAGGTCGAAGTGCCGGTGCTCGGTGCCCGGGGGCACCGCGGCGTCGGTCCGCTTGAGGAAGGACTCCAGGGCCCGCGCGGGGGCCTCCAGCAGCGCCTCGCCCTCCGGGGAGCTCAGAGCGATGCAGACGACGCCCTGACCGTGGCTGCGGGACGGCCACACCCGGACGTCACCCGTCCCGGTGGGACGGTGCAGGCCCTCTGCGAGGAGATCGCGGGCGAAGACCCATTCGACGGTCTCCTCGGCGCCGGTGTGGAAGGTGGCGTGCACGGCGTACGGGTCGGCCGTGTCATACCGCAGGCCCGCGGGTACAGGCAGGGAGGACTCGCTCGATACAACGAGGCGCAGGTGCAGCTCGCAGCTGACCGTGGTGTTCATAAGCGCCAGGGCCTTTCGCTCAGTGTGCGCTCGGGGATTCGCACGTCGGCGAAATCGACATGCCACCTACGGGACGGTTGTAAACCCCTCTGCCCCTTTTGTTGTCCTTCACATCATTCAGATGGAGGAATGCTGATTTGAGGGTATCCGCCATCCGGGCGGGGGCAAAGGGGTGCTCGGGTAATGTGGTGCGGGTGGAAACCGAGAGTAAGGAACGGGCCCTCGGTTCACGGGCACCGCAGTTCGTCAAGTCCTCCCGGGCACTCCATCTGAGCTGGCAGGTGGGGGTCTTCCTGGTCGGGCTCGCCGTCGTGATCGCCGGGGCGCTGATGATCGTCCTCCCCGGGCCGGGCTGGCTGGTGGTCTTCGCGGGGCTGGCGATCTGGGCGACGGAGTTCGTCTGGGCGCAGATCGTCCTGCGCTGGACGCGGCGCAAGGTGTCCGAGGCGGCCAGGCGTGCGCTCGACCCGAAGGTGCGGCGGCGCAACATGCTGCTGACGGCTTCCGGCGTGGCCGTCGCCGCGGTCCTGGTGGGCTTCTACCTGGCGCGGTACGGGCTGGTGATGCCGTGGGAGGTCGCCTGGTGAGGGGCGGTGACTCCCCGGGGCCCGGAGTCTCCGGGGGGTCACGAGCAGTCGCTGACATGCGGTAATGTTGTCTGCGCACCCGGGCGATTAGCTCAGCGGGAGAGCGCTTCGTTCACACCGAAGAGGTCACTGGTTCGATCCCAGTATCGCCCACCGACAGCCGGGGTCCGGAAGAAGGCCGCAGCGCCTTCTTCCGGACCCCGGCTTTCCGTCTGTCCGGCCGCCCGTCGCGCGATGCCCGGAGGCGAATTCCGTCAGAACCGTTGACGCCCCTGCCGGGCATCCCTAGGTTGACCGGGCAAGCGCTTGCCTAAAACGTTTCAAACGACCGGGGCGGCGAGACGGACCCGCCCGGGAGGGGCGTGCCATGGGTGCTCGACGGTGCGGGGCGGGAAGCCTCCGGGCGGTGGGGGCGGGCCTGGTCGCGTTGGGGCTGCTCGCCTCCGGCTGCGGTGGCGGAGGTGACGGCGGGAACGGCCGGGTGACGATCCGCTACTCCTGGTGGGGAGCGCAGGACCGGGCCGACCTGATCAACAGGACCGTCGACCTGTTCGAGAAGGAACACCCGGGCATCGAGGTGAAGACCGACTTCCAGGAGTACAACGACTTCTGGACGAAGTTCAACACCCAGGCCGCGGGCGGGAACCCGCCGGACGTCTTCCAGAACTCCCACGCCTTCCTGCGCAAGTACGGCCGGAAGAACCTGCTCCTGGACCTCGACGCCCAGGTGAGGGCCGGCAACCTCGACCTGGACGGCTTCCGGCAGGGGCTGGGCAGGGCCGGCGAGGTCGACGGGAAGCTCCTGGGCGTGCCGGTGGGCGCCAACACCTTCGCGCTCGTCTACGACGTCGAGGCGTTCGAGAAGGCCGGGGTCACCCCCGAGCCCGGCTGGACCTGGGAGGACTTCGACGAGGCCGTCGAGAGGATCAGCGGGACGAGGAAGGACTTCTGGGGCGCCAGCGACAACGCCGGTGTGATGTACCTGTACGACCTGTACCTCCGCCAGCAGGGCAAGGCGTTCTTCACCGAGGAGGGCCTCGGCTTCACCGAGGCCGACCTGAGGACGTGGTGGGGCGACCACTACCGGGACAACAGGGCGGGACTGCTCGTCCCGGCCAAGAAGTCCGACCAGGTCAAGCCGGAGTCCCCGATCAGCGCGGGACTGTCGGCCGCCGAGTTCACCTGGGACAACTTCCTGGTGCGCTACACCTCCGAGACCGACACCGAGCTCGCCCTGGCACCGGTCCCGACCACGGACGGCGAGAGGACCGGGCAGTACCTCTCCTCGCTGATGCTCAGCGCCTCCGCCCGCACCGAGCACCCCGAGGAGGTCGCCCGGTTCATCGACTTCATGGTCAACGACCCCGAGGTCGGCAGGATCATGGGCTACAACCGCGGCGTGCTGCCGACCGAGGCGCAGTTCGAGGCGTACCGGCCCAAGGGCCCGGACGCCCTGATCGCCGAGTACGAGAAGAGCGTCGCCGAGCACCTGGAGCCCATCACGCCGCACCCGGCCGGCGCCGACACCGTCGAGGCCGCCTTCCTGAGCATCTACGGCGCGATCGCCCAGGGCACCACCCCGGTCGACGACGGAGTCGCCCAGTTCTTCGACGAGGCGAAGACCGCGCTCGGCTCCTGACCCGAGGAGAACCCTCCGTGATGCGTACCGACACCCCCGCCCCGGTCGCGGCGGAGGGAGGACGGGCCGCCGGGAACGTCCGACGCCCCGCCCCGCCCGCCGCCGGGCCCGCCGCCGCGCGGCGGCGGGCCCGGCGGGAGACCCTGGCCGGCTACCTGTTCCTCTCCCCGTGGTGCGCCGGCATCCTGCTGCTGACGCTGGGGCCGATGCTCGTCTCGCTCTACCTGGCGTTCACCGACTACAACCTCTTCGACTCGCCCCGCTGGGTCGGTCCGGCGAACTTCTCCGAGATGTTCTCCGACGACCGCTGGTGGCAGTCGGTCCGGGTCACCTCGGTGTTCGTGCTGATCGCCACCCCGCTCAAGCTGGCGGTCGCGCTCGGCGTGGCGCTGCTGCTGGCGCGGCCCCGCAGGGGGCAGGGCTTCTACCGCTCGGCGTTCTACGCCCCCTCGCTGATCGGGGCGAGCGTGAGCATCGGCATCGTCTGGCGGGCGCTGTTCCAGGACGACGCGGTCGTGGACCGCTCCCTGAGGCTGTTCGGCTGGTCCGGCGGCGGCTGGGTCGGCGACCCCGATTGGTCGGTGCCCACCCTGATCGCCCTGTCCGCCTGGCAGTTCGGCGCCCCGATGGTCATCTTCCTGGCCGGCCTCAAGCAGGTGCCGCGGGAGCTGTACGAGGCGGCCGAGGTGGACGGCGCCGGCGCCTGGCGCCGGTTCCGCTCCGTCACCCTGCCCATGATCTCCCCGGTGGTCTTCTTCAACCTCCTGCTGGAGGTCATCCACTCCTTCCAGGTCTTCACCTCCGCGCTGGTGATCGCCGGAACCGGCAACGGACGCGCGGGCGGTCCCGGCGACTCGCTGCTGGTCTACACCTGGTACCTGTACGAGCAGGGCTTCTCCAACCTGCGCATGGGCTACGCCTCGGCGATGGCGTGGATGCTGCTGGCCGGGATCGCCGTGGTGACCGTCGTGCTGTTCCGGTCCCAGCGCCGCTGGGTGCACTACGAGGAGGGGGCCCGATGAGCACGTCCGCCGGAACCGCCCGTCCCGCCCGTGCCGCCGCCGGGTGGCGCCGCCGGCTGCGCCCGGCCCTGTGGCACCTGGGCGCCCTGGCCGTCCTGGCCGTCGTGCTCTACCCCGTGGTGTGGGTGATCGGCGCCTCCCTCAAGCCGGGCGACGAGATCGTGGGCAGCCTCGACCTGCTTCCCACCGACCCGATCACCGACAACTACGCGCGGCTCGCCGACGGCATCGCGGGCATCGGCATCGGGACCTTCTTCCTCAACTCCCTGTTCGTGGCGGCGGGGTCGGTGGCCGGGGTGCTGCTCTCCTGCTCGCTGGCCGCGTACGCCTTCGCCCGCATCCGCTTCCCCGGCCGCGACCTGCTGTTCACGCTGATGATCGGCACCCTGCTGCTGCCCGTCCACGTGCTGCTGGTGCCCCAGTACGTGCTGTTCCAGAAGCTCGGGCTGGTCAACACCTACGTGCCGCTGCTGCTGGGCAGGTTCCTCGCGGTGGACGCCTTCTTCGTCTTCCTGATGGTGCAGTTCATGCGCACCCTCCCCAGGGAGCTGGACGAGGCGGCCCGCATCGACGGCTGCGGCCACTGGCGCACCTACCGGGCCATCGTGCTGCCGCTGTGCCGTCCCGCGCTGATCACCAGTGCCATCTTCAGCTTCATCTGGGCCTGGAACGACTTCCTGGGGCCGCTGATCTACCTCAACGAGCCCGAGAAGTACACCGTCTCGCTCGGCCTGAAGATGTTCATGGACCAGGACAGCCTCGCCGACTACGGGGGCATGATCGCCATGTCGACGGCGGCCCTGCTGCCGGTGCTGCTGTTCTTCCTGGCCTTCCAGCGCCACCTGGTCGAGGGCGCGGCCACCTCGGGACTCAAGGGATGAGGGCGGGACGGACGCCATGAACGCCATGAACGCCGCGAACACTGCGGACCCCGCGGGCCGGCGGCCCCTCACGAGCCGCTTCGCCCTCTTCGCCGAGTGCCTGCTCGCCGGCGTCTGGCTGCTGCTCGCCTCGCTTCCGCTGGTCACCGCGCTGCCCGCGTTCGCCGCGGCCTGCGGACACCTGCGGCGGTACCTGGACGGCGAGCGGGCCGGGTGGCGGGAGTTCGGCGCCGGGCTGCGGACGGCCGTCCGCGAGGGCTGGCGGTTCTCGCTGCTGTGGTGGGCGGTCCTGGCGCTGCTCGCCTTCGACCTGCGGGTGGTCTCCTCCGGGGTGCTCCCCGGCGGTCTAGTGCCGGCCGCGGCCGGCACCGTCACGGCCGCCGTCGCGGTGGCCGCGGTGGTCGCCGGGCTGCGGACGGCAGCCGCCTGGCGGCCCGGTGCCGGCTGGTCCGGCACCGGCCGTACCGCCGTCCGCCGGGCCGTCCGCACCGATCCGGGCGGCTCGCTGCTGCTCGCCGGCGGGCTGGCGGTCGTGGCCGTCGCCGCCTGGATGCTGCCGCCCCTGGCCGGACCGGCGCTCGGCGCCCTGGCCGCCTGCGCGGTCGCCGTCGAACGGCGGCACGCCCGCCCCTGACCCGCGCCGTCCGG